>NZ_JAPNLK010000076.1 GCF_026627505.1 Streptomyces sp. H27-H5
GCGCCGGCCTGAGCCTCTACCGCGTCGTCCGCGAGCTGCAGACCCTCCTCGCGACATGGACCGGCGTCTGCCCCACCTGTCACCGCGGCATACCCACACCAGCCCCGACCTGACCAAGCCCTACTAGACGTTCGCCGGTCGCTGGTGCACAGCACTAGGGCAGCAGGCCCCGGACCGCCGTCCAGGCGTCGACGACCTCCGCGAGGGGGTCGTCGGCCGCCAGGTGGTCGCGGACCAGGGTCGCCCAGGGCACCAGGTTCTTGATCCGCCGCAGGTGCAGGATGCGCTCGCGCGGCAGGTCCCGCCAGTCCCGCGCCTCGGCCGCCGCCCGCGCCGGGGTCAGGTCGATCAGCGCGAGCACGTCCCGGCACAGGGCCGCCGGGTCGCCGCCGCGGCCGGGCCCGAACTCCCGGATCAGGTAGCCCCGTACGGCCGCCGTCTCCGCCCCGCGCGTCAGGTCGTCGGGCCGGCCCGCCCGCAGGATCGCGGCCAGCGCCACCCGCCCCCACCGCATCCGCGCCGCGTCGGGCAGCGCCCGGTCGCGCATGCGGGCGACGGCGATGCCGCGCAGGGTCTCGGGGTGGGGTTCGTCGAGCAGGGGTGGATCGGTGGCCAGCCAGGCCTCCAGCTCGTCCAGCGAATGGCCGTCCGGCGGTACGTACGTCAGCACCTGCCCGCGGCTGAGCAGTGCGACCACCGCCCCTGTGAGGTGGACCCGCGCCACGTGCCCGGCGTCGAAGAAGCCGACGGTCCGCCCGTACCGCTCTATCCGCCGCAGCCCGAGCCGCAGGTCCCCGACGGCGTAGACCTGCCCGGCGCGCGCGACCCCGCCGATGCAGCGGACGACGCACACCCCACCGGTCACGTCGGCCCGCTCGACGGAGTACACCTGCAGTTCGGCGATGGGCACCCGGCCCCCTTTCCCCGGCGGGAGGCTACCCGGTGGCGGGGCGGGCCCGCGACGGCCGATGGCCGGGTTCCCGCGAGGGGGACCCGGCCATCGGCGCGTACGACGGTGCTGCGACCGCTACGACCAGGTGAGGAGTCGGCGGGGGTGTTCCAGGACCGCCGCGATGTCGGCCAGGAAGCGGGAACCGAGCTCGCCGTCGATCAGGCGGTGGTCGAACGACAGCGCCAGGGTGGTGACGTGGCGCGGCTTGACCTTGCCCTTGTGGACCCACGGCTGGAGCTTGATCGCGCCGATGGCGAGGATCGCGGACTCGCCGGGGTTCAGGATGGGCGTGCCGGTGTCGACGCCGAAGACGCCGACGTTGGTGAGGGTGAGCGTGCCGTTCTGCATGTCCGCCGGGGACGTCTTGCCGTCCCGGGCGGTGCCGACCAGGGCCGACAGGGCCTCGGACAGTTCGCGCAGCGACTTGCTGTGGGCGTCCTTGATGTTCGGGACGATCAGCCCGCGCGGGGTGGCCGCCGCGATGCCCAGGTTGACGTAGTGCTTGAGCACGATCTCCTGGGCCGCCTCGTCCCAGGACGCGTTGACGTCCGGGTTGCGGCGGATCGCGACGAGGACGGCCCTGGCGATCAGGAGCAGCGGGTTGATCCGCAGACCGGCGAGGTCCGGGTCGTCCTTGAGCTCCTGGACCAGCTTCATCGTCCGGGTCACGTCGAAGGTGATGAACTCGGTGACGTGCGGCGCGGTGAAGGCGGAGCCGACCATGGCCTGGGCGGTGACCTTGCGGACGCCCTTGACCGGGATCCGGGTCTCGCGCGCGGCCGGATCGACCGGGGTCCGGACGACCGCCTCGGCCGCCACCGGGGCGGGGGCCTGGGCCTGGACGGCGGCCGGCGCCGTGACCTGCGCGGTCTGCGGGGCGATCGCCGCGGCGGCCGCCGCGTGGACGTCCTCCCGGGTCACGACCCCGCCGTCACCGGTGGGGATCACCAGGGCCAGGTCGATGCCGAGGTCCTTGGCGAGCTTGCGCACCGGCGGCTTCGCCAGCGGACGCTCGGAACCGGCGGGCGCGGCGTGTGCCGAGCCGTTCTGCGCGGGAACCACGGGAGCCGGTACGACGGCCGGTACGACCGCCGGCGCGACGGCCGAGCCGTTGCGCGCGGCCACGGAGGCGGCCGGAGCGGCGCCCGCCTCGGCCGCGCCCTTGCGGGGGCGCCGCTTGGTGGAGGCCGTGGACACGCCGTAGCCGACCAGGACCGGCTGACGGACCTCGGCGACGGGCTCCTCGGCTGCGGCCGGGGCCGCCACGGCCGCCGGGGCGGCGGCCTCGGGGGCCTCCTCCGCCGGACCGGTCCGCACCGAGATGATCACCTGGCCGACGTCGACCGTGACGCCTTCCTCGAAGAGCAGGGCGTGGACCACGCCGTCGAACGGGATCGGCAGCTCGACGGCCGCCTTCGCCGTCTCGACCTCGCAGACGACCTGACCGTCGGCGACGGTGTCGCCCGGCTGGACGTACCACTTGAGGATCTCGGCCTCGGTGAGGCCCTCGCCCACGTCGGGCATCTTGAATTCACGGATGGTCACAGGGCTCTCCTCAGTACGCCAGCGAGCGGTCGACGGCGTCGAGCACCCTGTCCAGGCCCGGCAGGTACTCGTCCTCCAGGCGGGCCGGCGGGTACGGCGCGTGGAATCCGCCCACGCGCAGCACCGGCGCCTCCAGGTGGTAGAAGCACCGCTCCGTGATGCGGGCGGCGATCTCCGAGCCCACGCCGAGGAACACCGGCGCCTCGTGGACGACCACGAGCCGGCGGGTCCGCTCCACCGAGGCCTGCAGTCCGTCGAAGTCGATCGGGGACATCGAGCGCAGGTCCACGACCTCGACCGACTTGCCCTCCTCGGCCGCGGCGGCCGCCGCCTCCAGGCAGACCTTCACCATGGGGCCGTAGGCCGCCAGGGTGATGTCCGTGCCCTCGCGCGCCACCCGGGACCCGTGCAGGGCGTCCGGGATGGCCTCGACGTCCACCTCGCCCTTGTCCCAGTAGCGCCGCTTCGGCTCGAAGAAGATCACCGGGTCGTCGCTGAGGATGGCCTGCTGGAGCATCCAGTAGGCGTCGCTCGCGTTCGAGGGCGAGACCACCTTCAGGCCGGGGACGTGCGCGAACAGCGTCTCCGGGGACTCGCTGTGGTGCTCGACCGCGCCGATGCCGCCCGCGTACGGGATGCGGATGACGACCGGCATCTTGATCTTGCCGAGCGACCGCGCGTGCATCTTCGCGAGCTGCGTGACGATCTGGTCGTACGCCGGGAAGACGAACCCGTCGAACTGGATCTCGACGACCGGCCGGTAGCCGCGCAGGGCCAGGCCGATCGCGGTGCCGACGATGCCCGACTCGGCGAGCGGGGTGTCGATGACCCGCTCCTCGCCGAAGTCCTTCTGGAGACCGTCGGTGATGCGGAAGACGCCGCCGAGCTTGCCGACGTCCTCACCCATGATCAGGACCTTGGGGTCCGTCTCCAGGGCCTTGCGCAGCGAATCGTTGAGCGCCTTCGCGATGGTCAGCTTCTGAACGGCCATGGCGGTCACTCCCCACCTTCGAAGGACGCGAGGTACGCGGCGAACTGGGCGCGCTCCTCGTCGACGAGCGCGTGCCCGTCCGCGTAGACGTTCTCGAAGATCGCCATCGTGTCCGGGTCGGGCATGGCGCGCACGACCTCGCGCACCCGCTTGCCCAGGGTCTCGCTCTCGACTTCCAGCTGCTCGAAGAACGCCTCGTCGGCGCCGCCCGTCGCGAGGAGGTGGGCCTTCAGACGCAGGATCGGGTCCTTCGCCTCCCAGGCCGCGGTCTCCTCGTCGCGCCGGTACTTCGTCGGGTCGTCGGAGGTGGTGTGCGCGCCCATGCGGTAGGTGAACGCCTCGACGAGGGTCGGGCCCTCTCCGCGACGGGCCCGCTCCAGCGCCCACCGGGTGACCGCGAGGCAGGCCAGGACGTCGTTGCCGTCCACCCGGACGCCCGGGAAGCCGAAGCCCTGGGCGCGCTGGTAGAGCGGTACGCGCATCTGGCGCTCGGTCGGCTCGGAGATCGCCCACTGGTTGTTCTGGCAGAAGAACACCACGGGGGAGTTGTAGACGGCCGAGAAGGTGAACGCCTCGGCCACGTCGCCCTGGCTGGACGCGCCGTCGCCGAAGTAGGCGATGACGGCCGAGTCGGCGCCGTCCTTGGCCACACCCATGGCGTAACCGGTCGCGTGCAGGGTCTGCGAGCCGATGACGATCGTGTACAGGTGGAAGTTGTTGATCTTCGGGTCCCAGCCGCCGTGGTTCACACCGCGGAACATGCCGAGCAGGTTGGTCGGGTCGACCCCACGACACCAGGCCACACCGTGTTCACGGTAGGTCGGGAAGACGTAGTCGTCGTCGCGCAGCGCGCGCCCGGAACCGATCTGCGCGGCCTCCTGGCCGAGCAGCGAGGCCCACAGGCCCAGCTCGCCCTGACGCTGCAGGGCGGTCGCCTCGCCGTCGAAACGGCGCGTGAGGACCATGTCGCGGTACAGGTCGCGCAGGTCGTCGGTGGTGATGTCGGCGACGAAAGGAGCGAACTCGGCGATGTCGGGGTTGTCCGCGACCTCGACCCGTTCTCCCTCGGGCGTCAGCAGTTGTACGAGCTGAGGCTCGGCGTCGTGCGGCTGTGCGGTGGCAGCGGCGGTCTTGCGGGCGCCGGCTGCGCCTGCCGCCCGCTTGGTGCCACTGCTGCGTCGCGGCTTGCGCGCGGCAGTGCTCTCCACGGTCACGTGTGCTCCTCCGTCGGTCCGGCACCCGGGTTCTCCGGGGTCCAGTGCGGCTCACCTGTATCTGTACCCGCGCACGGGGTGGGTGCGCGGAACGTACGGGATTCAGGCGTGACAGGTGCCCCGGCGAGTGCCCTGCGCAATGCACGTTACCCAGTGCCCCGCATAACTGCGAAACCCCGTTTGACCTGCGATTTTGCTTGGATATCCAAGTAAATCGGCGACTTCGGGAACAACCACTGGTCACAGCCTTGCAGGGGGCCGGAACAACGGCACGTTATCCCGGGTAACTCCGGCAGGGAAGGGGTTCAAGGGTGATCACTGATGGAGGAACGCCGCGGCCCCCGGACGGGCGGACCCGGTCGTGAACCCTCCACACCGGCAATCGCACACAAAGACGAACGCCGGGAAGGGCGGGAAGAGGCGAACGGCTTCACCGGACGAAAACGGCGAGTATGTGAACGAGTGTGTGAAGATGAGTTTGTGCGCGAAGACGGAAAAATCAAGGTATTTCTCCTGGACGACCACGAGGTGGTACGTCGGGGCGTCCATGAACTCTTGTCGGTCGAAGACGACATCGAGATCGTCGGGGAAGCCGGTACGGCCGCCGACGCACTCGTCCGGATTCCCGCCACCCGTCCCGACGTGGCGGTCCTCGACGTCCGCCTCCCGGACGGCAGCGGCGTGGAGGTCTGCCGCGAGGTGCGCTCCCGGAACGAGGACATCAAGTGCCTGATGCTGACCTCGTTCGCCGACGACGAGGCACTGTTCGACGCGATCATGGCGGGCGCCTCCGGCTACGTCCTCAAGGCGATCCGCGGGAATGAGCTGCTCAGCGCCGTCCGCGACGTCGCGGCCGGCAAGTCCCTGCTGGACCCGGTGGCGACCGCCCGGGTGCTGGAGCGCCTGCGCGACGGCAAGAACGGCAAGGGCGACGACCGGCTCTCCAACCTCACCGAGCAGGAGCGCAAGATCCTCGACCTGATCGGCGAGGGTCTGACCAACCGCGTCATCGGCGAGCGCCTGCACCTGGCGGAGAAGACGATCAAGAACTACGTCTCCAGCCTGCTGTCGAAGCTCGGCATGGAGCGCCGCTCCCAGGCCGCCGCCTACGTGGCCCGCCTCCAGGCCGAAAAGCGCGCCTAGTCCGGCCGAAAAGGGGTGACAGCCCCGTCGATTCGGGACCAACGTCCCTGATCAACGGGGCGGGATCCCCTTTCCCGACCGGGGGTAGGAGGCGGAGAGTGGAGTGCATGTCCCCTGAGGAACTCCACGCCATCGAACTGCTGCGCCGGGTGCCGTACGGCCGAGTGGCCACCAGCATGCGCGCGCTGCCCTTCCTCGCGCTCGCCCGCCACATCGTGGTGGACGGCAGGGTCGTGCTGAGAATGCACGCCGGGTTCGGCCACCACCAGGCGTGCAACGGCAGCGTGGTCTCCTACGGCGCGGACAACTTCAATTCCGGGGACCGGCGCCTGTGGTCGGTTCAGTTCACCGGCACCGCGGAACTCGTCGAACCGACCAACGCGGAACTGGAACTCTTCGGTCCGGGTCCGCATTTCGTCGACGGCGCCCTTTTCGACCCGGTCTACATGCGCATCGAACCGCAACTCGTCACCGTGCACACCCTGGCCGGGAGCCACGCGCGCGACCGGGAGTACCAGCACGCGCTCTGAACGGACGGCGCGCGCCGCGGACGAGGGTACGGGAAGGGCCCGTCGGAATCGCTTCCGACGGGCCCTTCCCGTACATGACGGATCTCGCGGCCTGGCCTTTACTGCCCGGCGCCCTCGCCACCCTCGTCCCCACCGGCGCCTCCCGGGCCTCCGGTCTCGGGCGGCGGTTCCGTCACCGGCTTCGTCGGGGTCGACGGCTTGGACGGCGACGGCTCGTTGCTCTCCGACGGCTTCGTCGAGTGCGACGGCGACGACGAGGGCGAGTTCGACGGCGGGGTGTAGCTCGGAGAGGTCCTGCCGCGGCTCGGCGAGGGCTTGTACGTCTCCTCGTCCTCGCTGTCGTCCGTGCGCGGGGAGTCCGGGGACTGCGCCGAGGGGGAGTCCGCCGGCGTCTCCGCGGAGCTGGCCGGGGTCTTCGGCGAACTCTGCGAGGTGCCGGGGGACTTCTTCTCGTTGCCCGAACCGCCGCCGCCCACGGTCTTCACCGCGTACGCGACGCCACCGGCGATGGCCAGCACCGCGAGCAGCGCGAAGACCACCATCTTCCAGCGGCCTCCGCCGGCGCCCTGGCCGCCGTTACCGCCCTGGCCGCCGTGACCGTTGCCGTTCCTGCCGTTGCCGTATCCGCCGCCGCCCGGGAAGGCCGACCCGTCGTCGGGGTTGAGCGGGGGCACCATCGGCTGCTGGAACTGCGAGGTCGTGGAGTGCTGGGGGTACTGCTGCCCGCCCGGCCCGCCCTGCGGCATCGCCGTGGTGGGGTTCGACCCGGGCTGGCCGTGCGGCAGCGCCATGGTGACGGGGCCGGTGTTCCAGGTGCCGGTGTTCGGCCCCTGGTCGTGGAGCATCTGGAGCGCGTACTGGACGAGCCCGCGCATCTCCTCGGCCGACTGGAAGCGGTCGTCCGGGTCCTTGGCCAGCGAGCGCATGACCAGGCCGTCGAGCTCCTGCGGGATGTGGTGACCCTCCGGCAGCTGCGACGGCGGGATCGGCGCGTCCTGGACGTGCTGGTAGACCACCGACAGCGGCGTCTCGCCCGTGAAGGGGGGCCGCAGCGCGAGGAGTTCGTACAGCAGGCAACCGGTGGCGTACAGGTCGCTTCGGTGGTCTACGGCCTTGCCGAGGGCCTGTTCGGGCGACAGGTACTGCGGGGTGCCCATGACCATGCCGGTCTGGGTCATCGTCGACTGCACGCCGTGCAGGGCGCGGGCGATGCCGAAGTCCATCACCTTGACCGCGCCGGTGTCGGTGATGATCACGTTGGCCGGCTTGATGTCGCGGTGCACGATGCCGTGCTGGTGCGAGTAGGCCAGGGCCTCCAGCACACCCGCGACGATGATGAGCGCCTGATCGGGGCCCGGGGCCTCGGCGCTGATCAGCAGTTCGCGGATGGTGCGGCCCTCGACCAGCTCCATCACGATGTAGGGAACGACGTTCGGGCCGATCCGGTCCTCGCCCGAGTCGTACACGGCGACGACCGCGTGGTGGTTCAGCCCGGCGACCGACTGTGCCTCGCGCGTGAAGCGGGCCTTGGAGACGGGGTCCTCGGCGAGGTCGGCGCGCAGCAGCTTCACGGCGACGGTGCGGCCCAGCCGGACGTCCTCGGCGGCGAACACCTCCGCCATGCCACCGCGGCCCAGGCGGTGGGTCAGCCGGTATCGGCCTTCGCCCACCAGGCCGCCTGCGCCCCAATGCTCAGGATCCTCGGCCATCCCGGCGCCGTTTCCCTCGGGTTCGGGTGCCATCAGTCCTCGCCGTCGTCTCTCTCGGGCCGCAACTCAGCGGTGTCCTCTTGGGGTGCTGCGACGAACGCTACAGCCTCGGAACCGTTCACCGTTCGGACAATGGCTCGCGGTGGCCTTGTGGTCACGGAACGGGCACCTGGCTTGACGTGTGCTTGCCCTCCGGCAGACTGGCTGCCACATGCGCTCTGCCAGACGCGTCAGGACACCGCCCGAGGGGAAGCAACAGTCATGAGCCAGGACGGCACACAGGGCCGGTACGCAGGCGGCTCCCTGGCCGGTGGCCGTTACCAGCTAAGGGACTTGCTCGGCGAAGGCGGCATGGCGTCCGTCTACCTCGCGTACGACTCGGCCCTGGACCGCCAGGTCGCCATCAAGACGCTGCACAGCGAATTGGGGCGGGAGGCGTCCTTCCGCGAGCGGTTCCGCCGCGAGGCGCAGGCTGTAGCGAAACTGTCGCACACGAACATCGTCTCGGTATTCGATACCGGCGAGGGCGAGCTCGACGGCGCGCTGATGCCGTACATCGTCATGGAGTACGTCGAGGGGCAGCCGCTCGGCTCCGCGCTCCAGACGGACATCGCGCAGTACGGCGCGATGCCGGCCGACAAGGCGCTCAAGGTCACCTCCGATGTGCTCGCGGCGCTCGAAACCAGCCACGAGATGGGTCTGGTCCACCGCGACATCAAGCCCGGCAACGTGATGATGACCAGGCGCGGCGTGGTCAAGGTCATGGACTTCGGCATCGCCCGCGCCATGCAGTCGGGCGTCACGTCGATGACGCAGACCGGAATGGTCGTCGGCACCCCGCAGTACCTGTCGCCCGAGCAGGCGCTCGGCCGGGGTGTGGACGCCCGGTCCGACCTCTACTCCGTCGGCATCATGCTGTTCCAGCTGCTGACGGGGCGGCTCCCCTTCGACGCGGACTCGCCGCTGGCCATCGCGTACGCCCATGTGCAGGAGGAGCCGCCGGCGCCGTCCTCCATCAACCGGTCGGTGACGCCGGCGATGGACGCGCTGGTGGCGCGGGCCCTGAAGAAGAACCCGAACGAGCGCTTCCCGACGGCCGCGGCCATGCGCGACGAGATCGACCGCGTGATGGCGGCCGGTCGGACGGTGGCCCCGGCGATCGTGCCGGGTGCGCCCTCGGGCGGCAGCGGCGCGGGTGTGAGCTCGGCCGTGTTCCCGCCGGTGGACTCCGGGTTCCAGGCGCCGCCGCAGTCGGTGCAGCAGCCGTACCAGCCGCCGCACACCCCGGCGCCGTCCCCGTACGCGCCGCAGACGCAGGCGCAGGGCGGATACGCGTACCCGCCCCAGCAACAGCACGCGCACCAGTACGCCCCGCAGACCCCGCCGCCGTTCACCATCTCGCCGAACCCTGCCCCTGCGGGCGCGGGCGGCGGGTCGAAGAAGAACACGGGCGTGATCGTGGGCTCGATCGTGGTGGCGCTGGTGGCCATCGGCGGACTGATCGCCGTGCTCAACCTGGGCGGCGACGACAAGGACAAGGACGTCGCGACGCCGTCCTCCTCGACCTCGGCGTCCGGCTCCACGCGCCCGGGCTACCGGGGGCCGGACCTCTCGCGGACGATCGACGTGGAGAAGTGCAAGAGCCCGACGAAGGCCTACGACGACGCCAAGAAGGTCAACGCCCCCGACTTCCGGTACAAGAACATCCGCTCGGTGAAGGACTGCATCCAGGCCGCGGGCTGGAAGCTCAAGGAAGAGCCCCGGGACGAGGCCGTCTACGGGGACGGCACCGTGGTCGACCAGTTGCCCTCCGCCGACGACAAGATCGACCCGAAGGACACCACCTTCACCCTCCGCGTCTCCACCGGAAACCCGGAGTAGGGCGGAGCAGGCCGAAGGACGAGCGGCTCCGGGCGGCGGTCACCGATCGCCGCCCGGTCCCGCTCCTCCCCTTTTCACCCCTCCTCTTTTTGGTGTCATTCGCGCCCTTCGCGCTCTTTCGTGGAAGCGGCATCCCGTACACGGTGTACGAGATGCCGCTTTTGTCCGTTTATGCAAACCTGAGCGCGTGACTCACGCCCGCGCACCGCGCTGGACGGCCGGCGCCGCATTGACGGCCGCCGCGCTGCTGGTCGCGGCGCCGGCGCACGCCCAGGGCGCCGCCTCCGCGGCCCCGGCCGCCCGCTCCCTCGCCCGCGCGTTCGTCCCCGCCCTCGCCGCCGCGACCACGGCCACCGATCCGGCGTCGGTCGTACCCGAAGAGGCCTACGAGGAACTGGCCGGCAGCGCCGCCGGTTCCGGCCGGGAACGGCCCGGACGTCCCGTGGCCGAGCCGGCCAGCCCCCTGACGGTGTCGATCGGCCGCCCCCTGCGACCGGAGCGGCCCGCACGACCGGAACGGCCCGGACTGCCCGAACGGCCCGGACTGCCGGAGCGGCCCGGCCTCCCCGAGCACCCGGGGCTGCCGGACGCTGCGGCGGAGCGGCCGGGTTCGGCGGAGCGGCCCGCGCGACCCGAGCGGCCGGGACTGCGGGAGCGGCCGGAACTCCGGGAGCGGCAGCGGCCTCCTCGGGCGCACGAACGGCCGCAGGCCTCGGAGGTACCGGAACCCTCCCGCCGCGAGTCGGTCGCGAAGCCGACGCCCGAACCGACCGGCAGCTCCGCGGTCGAGGCGATGGGCACCGGGCCCAACGAGCGGGCCGCCGATCTGGCGGCCCACCTGCTGCCGCTCGGCACCGGGTTCGCCCTGATGGGGCTGGGCCTGGGCTTCATGGGCGTACGGCTGCGCCGAGGGCGCTGACCGCCCGCCCTGGCGGCACTCGGGACGGACGCCGCCTCCTGCGTCCCTCCTGCGGAGTACATCCACAGACGGTTGCGCGCCGGTACATACCCGGTATACATACTGAGTATGTCGATCCGTCACGGGCTTCTCGCCCTGCTCGAAAGGGGTCCTCGGTACGGCTCTCAGCTGCGTACCGAGTTCGAATCCCGCACCGGGTCCACCTGGCCCCTCAACGTCGGGCAGGTGTACACCACCCTCGCCCGACTGGAGCGCGACGGGCTCGTCGCGCCCGGCGGCGAGGACCCCGCCGGGCACACCCTGTACGCCATCACCGACACCGGCCGCGCCGAGCTCCACGAGTGGTACGAGCGGCCCGTGGACCGCGCCAACCCGCCCCGGGACGAACTGTCCATCAAGCTCGCCATGGCCGTCGGCGCCCCCGGCGTGGACATCCGCTCCGTCATCCAGTCCCAGCGGCACGCCACGATCAAGGCGATGCAGGACTACACCCGGCTCAAGGCGCAGGCGCTCACCGCGATCGAGAGCGGCACCTCCCACGAACGCGACGACATCGCCTGGCTGCTGGTGCTGGAACAGCTGATCTTCCAGACCGAGGCCGAGGCCCGCTGGCTCGACCACTGCGAAGCCCGGCTCGTCCGGCTCTCCCTGCCGGCCGACCGGAGAGCCGTACCCGATCCGCCCCAGGCCGCACCGTCCGCGCCCGGCGCCGAAGCGACGACCGCCACCGCGGCCGCCGGCGCCACCACCGACCTCCCCTCCACCGCCCGCACGCGGCGGAGTTGAACAAACCGTCCCAGGGGGACCCTTCCATGCCTGACCAGCAGTCACAGAACGCCGTACTCCAGCTGGACAAACTCGTCCGCACGCACGGCAGCGGCGCCACGGAGGTGCACGCCCTGCGCGGCATCGACCTCGCCGTGTACCCGGGCGAACTCGTCGCCGTCATGGGCCCGTCGGGGTCCGGCAAGTCCACCCTGCTCACCCTCGCCGGCGGACTCGACACCCCCAGCAGCGGCCGGGTGATCGTGGAGGGCACCGACATCACCACCGCGAGCCGCAAGCAGCTCGCCGCGCTGCGCCGCCGCAGCATCGGCTACGTCTTCCAGGACTACAACCTGATCCCGGCCCTCACCGCGGCCGAGAACGTGGCGCTGCCCCGCGAACTCGACGGGATATCGGCCCGCAAGGCACGGGCCTCCGCCCTGGCGGCGCTGGAGGAGATGGGCCTGGCGCAGCTCGCCGACCGCTTCCCCGACGAGATGTCCGGCGGACAGCAGCAGCGCGTGGCCATCGCCCGCGCCCTCGTCGGCGACCGCCGCCTGGTCCTCGCCGACGAGCCCACCGGCGCCCTCGACTCGGAGACCGGGGAATCCGTGCTGGCCCTGCTGCGCTCGCGCTGCGACGCGGGCGCGGCCGGGATCCTGGTCACCCACGAGCCGCGGTTCGCCGCGTGGGCGGACCGGGTGGTCTTCCTGCGCGACGGCAGCGTCGTCGACGAGACCCTGCGCAGCCACGCCGACTCCCTGCTCTCCGGGCGGGCGGCCGGCCTGTGACCACCCCGCTCCACTCCTGGTACCACTCCTGGATCGCCGCGATCCGAATAGCCCGCCGCGACGCCTGGCGCGCGAAGGGGCGCAGTGCCCTCGTCCTCGCGATGATCGCCCTGCCGATCGTCGGGGTGAGCGCCGTCGACCTCACCACCCGCAGCGCCGCGCTCACCGTGGACGAGACGTTGTCCCGCCGGATCGGCACCGCCGACGCCGTGTTGTCGAACTCGGACATGGGCGTCCCCGTGTACCAGAAGCCGAACGGCGAGTCCTTCGCCCCCGTCGGCGGCTACTCGTCCTGGGACCCCTCCGCGCGCGACGACGGCAACGACCCCCTCCCGTCCGCCCTCCCGCCGGGCGCCCGGTCCGTGAAGGACAGCAAGGGGCACGCCAAGGTCCGCACCACGCACGGCCTGCTGGACATCCGCCTGCGCGAGCTGGACACCGCCGACCCGCTCGTCGAGGGCATCCTCACCCTCAAACGGGGTCGGCTCCCCGCCGCGCCGGGGGAGATCATCGCCACCGACGCCTTCCTGAAGGACTCCGGGTTCTTCGTCGGCTCCCAGGTCACCCCGCGCGGCTCGTCCCGCGCCCTGCGGATCGTGGGGGCGTACGAACTCCCCTCCGCCCTGCAGGAGCGGGAGGCCACGGCCCCGCCCGGGACCCTGCTCACCCCGCTCGACAAGGAACTCCGGGCCGCCGGGACCGACGGGGTGTCGGTCGACGACACCTACCTCGTCAAGGTCGGCGGCGAAGGTTTCACGTGGAACATGGTGAAGGCGGCGAACGCCAAGAGCGTCGTCGTGGTCTCCCGCGCCGTCAATCTGAACCCGCCCGCCGACTCCGACGTCCCCTTCTACGAGCAGCAGAAGGAGGAAGGCCGATTCGACAAGTCGACGGGCATGCGGACCGTCGAGATGACCATCCTCGCCACCGTCGTCGGCCTCGCGATGCTGGAGATCTGTCTGCTCGCCGGTCCCGCCTTCGCGGTCGGCGCCCGGCGCTCGCGCCGCCAACTCGGCCTGGTCGGAGCCAACGGCGGCGACCGTCGCCACATCCGCGCCATCGTCCTCTCCGGCGGTCTGGTCATCGGCGCGGCGTCCGCCGTCGTCGGCCTCGTCCTCGGCGGCGCGCTCACCCTCGGCCTCCGGCCGGTCCTGGAGGAGTACCTGGGGCTGCGCTGGGGCGGCTTCGAGGTCCGTCCCCTGGAACTCCTCGGCATCGCGCTGCTCGCCGTGGTCACGGGCCTGCTCGCCTCGATCGTCCCGGCGATCACCGCCTCCCGGCAGACCGTGCTGGCCTCGCTGACCGGCCGCCGGGGGGTCCGCAAGGCCAACCGGGTCCTGCCGTTCATCGGGCTGCTGGCCGTCGCGGCCGGCGCCGGCATCGCGCTCTACGGAGCCGTGTCCAACACCGGGACCGTGGTCGTAGGGGGCGGCAGCGCCCTCGCCGAGCTGGGCGTGGTCGCCCTCACCCCGACCCTGGTCGGCCTGTTCGGGCGCCTCGGGCGGTGGCTGCCGCTGTCGCCGCGGCTCGCCCTGCGCGACGCCGTGCGCAACCGGGGGCGTACGGCCCCCGCCGTCGCGGCGGTCCTGGCCGCCGTCGCCGGCACCGTGGCGGTGGCCACGTACGAGTACAGCACCGACGTGCAGGCCCGCCACGAGTACGTCGCGAACATGCCGGCAGGCGCCGGCCTGCTGGCGAGCAACGAGAACGACCGGTACCGGGACGTGCCCGCCGTCCGCGACGCGCTCGCGAAGGAGTTCCCGCTGGCGATCCGGGCGGACGTGGACCGGATCGTCGTGGGCAAGCCGACGTGCGATTCCTACTCGGTGGATCCGGGCTGCGGACGGGCGGAGATCCTCACGCCCAAGGAGAACCGCTGCCCGCTCTACGCGTCGAGGGACTCCTTCGAGTCCTTCACCCCCGCTCAGCGGCGTGAGTTGTACCAGGACTGGCGGTGCAAGCAGAACCGCTACCAGCAGCCCTTCCAGTCGGTCGTCGCCGACGACAAGTTGATGCGGGTCCTCGGGGTGAGCGACCCCGGCGCCGCGGCCGCGCTGAAGGCCGGAAAGCCCGTCTCCTTCGACAAGCGCTTCATCAAGGACGGCAGGCTCACCCTCGTCATCGTGACCGAGGAGCCCAAGGGCATGGATTCCGACGAGGAGCCGCAGGGCGTCAAGAAGGTCATGGCGGTCCATCAGGCGACCGATCCCGACGCGGGCTACGGACTCGGCGTGGTCTTCCCCGCGAGCGCCGTGAAGGCTGCCGGTCTCACCACCGCGCCGGCCGGCTCGTACTTCACCCTCGACGGGACGCTCGGCAGCGCGCAGCGCCAGAAGCTGGACAGCCGCATCGACCAGATCGGCCTGGAGGCCACGGTCGTGGTCGAGGAGGGGTACCAGGGCCGGGGCACCCTGCTCATGCTCGCCCTCACCATCTTCGCCGGTCTCGTCACCATCGGCGCGGCGGGCATCGCCACGGGCCTCGCCCAGGCCGACGCCGAGGCCGACCTGAAGACGCTGGCCGCCGTCGGCGCCCCGCCGCGGGTGCGGCGGACGCTGAGCGGCTTCCAGTGCGGGGTGGTGGCCCTGATGGGCGTGGTCCTGGGCTCCGTCGCCGGACTGTTGCCGGCGGTCGGGCTGCGGCTCACCGAGCGGGAGACCGCCAAGCGGCTCCTGGAGGAGTCCGGCATCACCGATGGCCAGTACATCCCCATCGCGGTGCCGTGGGAGACGCTGGCCGGACTGCTGGTGGTGGTCCCGTTGGGCGCGGCCCTGCTGGCCGCGATCGTCACGAAGTCGAGCGGAGCCCTGGCCCGCCGGGCGGCGGGCTGACACCGGATCTCCCGGGGCGCCCGTGACACGGGTGACCAGGGTGACCGCTGGGTGACGTACGAGTGACGACGGGGTCATCGTGTGCCCCCGTACAGGGTGGATCACGCCTGTACGGGGGCACACCGTGTGAGAACGAAGGTGTGCGAGAGAATGACGGCATGGAGATGCCGAGGAGTGAACGGTCGCAGGACAGCCCCCCGCACGTCCTGATCGTGGGACAGGACGGGATGGCGGTCGGCGGCGCCGATGACGAGTCGCGCGAGGTCCCGGTGACGGAGATGGTCGAACAACCCGCCAAGGTCATGCGGATCGGCAGCATGATCAAGCAACTCCTGGAAGAGGTGCGTGCCGCACCTCTCGACGAGGCGAGCCGTGTCCGGCTCAAGGACATCCACGCCGCGTCGGTGAAGGAACTCGAAGACGGCCTGGCTCCCGAGCTGGTCGAGGAACTCGAGCGCCTGTCCCTGCCGTTCACCGAGGAGGCGATCCCTTCCGAGGCGGAACTGCGGATCGCGCAGGCGCAGTTGGTGGGCTGGCTGGAGGGCCTCTTCCACGGGATCCAGACGGCCCTGTTCGCGCAACAGATGGCGGCGCGGGCACAGTTGGAGCAGATGCGGCGGGCTCTGCCTCCGGGCGCCTCGCACGAGGACGACGACGAGGGTCCGCACGGCGCGGTCCGCTCCGGCCCCTACCTGTAGCCCGATCGGCCCTTCGGCCCGATCGGCGGCCCGATCCCGGACACCCCGGATCGTCTCCGGACACCCACACCCCGGTGGAGCCCCGGCTCCGCCGGGGTGACGCGTGTCCGGGGCGGGCGTCTCACGGCGGCCGTACGGGGGGGGGTTCCTCACAGCGGCGCGATAAGCGGCCGGTAAGTGGCGGAACCCGCGCGCAACACCGCCCCCGCATACTCGGAGGCATGAGTTACGACGCCATCGTCCTCGCAGGCGGCGCCGCCCGGCGACTCGGCGGGGCCGACAAGCCCGCCCTGCACGTCGGCGGCCGGGCCCTGCTCGACCGGGTCCTCGACGCCTGTGTCGACGCGGACGCCACCGTCGTCGTCGGCGGGCCCCGGGTCACCTCGCGCCCCGTGCGCTGGACCCGCGAGGATCCGCCGGGCGGGGGACCGGTCGCCGCGCTGGACGCCGGACTGCGGGCGACGACCGCGGCGCGGGTGCTCGTGCTCTCCGCCGACCTGCCGTTCCTGGACCGCGCCACCGTACGGTCCCTGCTGGACGCGCCCGGCCCCGACGGGGCGATGCTGCGGGATCCGGACGGCCGGGACCAACCGCTGGTGGCCTCCTACCGCGCCGAGCCGCTCCGTGCGGGGCTCGCCCGGTTGGCCGCCGCACACGGCGACTTGGCGGGCCTCCCGCTGCGCGAGCTCACCGCCGGACTCGACGTGGCGACCGTCACCGCCACTGCGCCACTCGCCTCCTTCGACTGCGACACCTGGGACGATCTCGCGGACGCCCGGGCCCGGATCAGAGAGCATGGGACCGTGCTGGATCAATGGATCACCGCCGTCAAGAACGAGCTGGGCATCGACGTGGACGTCGACACCAAGACCCTGCTCGACCTCGCCCGTGACGCCGCCCACGGCGTCGCCCGGCCCGCCGCCCCGCTGACCACCTTCCTGATCGGCTACGCGGCCGCCCGGGCCGAGGCCGCCGGCGCGGACCCGGCCCGGGCCGTCGCCGAAGCCTCCCGCAAGGCGGCCGACCTGGCGCTGCGCTGGGACGGGGAAACCTCCGAGAAGAACACCGAAGCCGGCTCCGGATGACCCGTACCGACGCCGAGCGCGTCCCGGCCGAAGCCGCCTCCCCCGGCCCCGAGGGGTCCCCCGGTTCCTCCGCCGACCAGGCCCTCGACGAGGCCCTGGCCCTCGTCTCGCGCACCCCGGACGGCGGCGGGCACCGCGCCGCGCCGTGGCTCCGGGCCCGCGAGGCGGCCGCCCGGGCCGGTTCCGGCGTCCGGGCCCGCTCGCACCGGCTCCCGCTCCCCGACGCCCTCGGCGAGGTGCTGACCGGGCCCCTCGACGCCCTCACCGACCTGCCGTCCTTCGACACCTCGGCCATGGACGGCTGGGCGGTCGCCGGCCCCGGCCCGTGGGCCGTCCGGGACGGCGGGGTACTGGCCGGCTCGGAGCGGCCCGAGCCCCTCGCGGACGGCGAGGCCGTACGGATCGCCACCGGGGCCCGGATCCCCGCCGACACCACCGCCGTGATCCGCTCCGAGCACTCCCGCGAGGCCGGCTCCCAGCTTTTCGCCGAGCGGCCCGTCGCCACCGGCCAGGACATCCGCCCGCGCGGCCAGGAGTGCCGCTCCGGCGACCTGTTGCTGCCCGCCGGCTCCCTGGTCACCCCGGCGGTGCTCGGCCTGGCGGCCGCCGCGGGGTACGACGCGCTGGAGACCCGCCCCCGGCCGCGCGTGGAGATCCTGGTACTCGGCGACGAGTTGCTGATCGAGGGGCTCCCGCACGACGGCCTGATCCGCGACGCCCTGAGCCCCATGCTCGGCCCGTGGCTGACCCGACTGGGCGCCGAGGTCATCGGAACGCGGCGGCTCGGCGACGACCCCGCCGGGGCCGAGGCCCTGTACGAGGCCGTCACCACCTCCGACGCCGACCTGATCGTCACCACCGGCGGCACCGCCTCCGGCCCCGTCGACCACGTGCGTCCCGTGCTGCGGCGCGCGGGGGCCGAACTCCTCGTCGACGGGGTCGCCGTGCGTCCCGGGCATCCGATGCTGCTGGCCCGGCTCGGGGACCGGGCCGCCGGCCGCCACCTGGTGGGGCTGCCCGGCAACCCGCTCGCCGCCGTGTCCGGGCTGCTGACCCTGGCCGAGCCGCTGCTGCGGGCCCTCGCGGGGCGCCGGCAACGCCCCCGGTACACGGTCGCGGTTCAGGGGGACGTACCGGGGCACCCGTACGACACCCGGCTCGTCCCGGTGCTGCTGACCGACGAGCACGCGGTGCCGCTGCGCTATCACGGCCCCGCGATGCTCCGGGGGGTGGCGGCCGCCGACGCGCTGGCCGTCGTACCGACCGGCGGCGCGCGGTCCGGGCAGGAACTCGAAGTACTCGATCTGCCGTGGGCAGCGGGGGGATGTTTCACGTGAAACTGCACGGCCATGACGCCATGGCCCGGGGCGCGGACGAGAAACTCGTCTCCCGGCGCGTCAAACTGCCCAAACGGGAGGTCGAGAAGCCCCTGCGGCAGGTCACCCGGCGCCTGTTGATGGCCCTGTTCGTGATGTGCCTGACCGTCCTGATCGTGTGGCTCGACCGGGGCGGCTACCACGACAACGCGGACGACAGCATCGACCTCCTCGACTGCGTCTACTACGCGACCGTCACCCTGTCGACGACCGGATACGGCGACATCGTCCCGTACAGCGCCAGCGCGCGACTGCTCAACGTCCTGCTGATCACTCCGCTGCGCGTGCTGTTCCTGATCATCCTCGTCGGTACCACCCTGGAAGTCCTCACCGAGCGGACCAGGGAAGAATGGCGGCTGAACCGCTGGAGGAAGAACTTGCGTGACCACACGGTCGTGATCGGCTTCGGCACCAAGGGGCGCTCGGCCCTGCAGACGCTGCTGGCCACCGGCCTCCACAGGGAGCAGGTCGTCGTCGTCGACCCGAGCTCCAAGGTGGTCGACATCGCCAACGCGGAGGGGCTCACGGGCGTCGTGGGCGACGCCACCCGCTCCGACGTGCTGCTCCGCGCCGAGGTGCAGAAGGCCCGCCAGATCGTCATCGCCACGCAGCGGGACGACACGGCCGTCCTGGTGACGCTGACCGCGCGTCAACTCAACCGCGGCGCGAAGATCGTCGCGGCGGTGCGGGAAGAGGAGAACGCCCCGCTGCTGCGCCAGTCGGGCGCCGACGCGGTCATCACGAGCGCGAGCGCGGCGGGCCGGTTGCTGGGCCTGTCGGTGCTCAGCCCCAGCGCGGGCACCGTGATGGAGGATCTGATCCAGCAGGGCAGCGGCCTGGACCTGATCGAACGGCCCGTCCGGAAGCCGGAGGTCGGCAAGTCGGTCCGGGAGACCGAGGACCTCGTGGTGAGCGTGCTGCGCGGCCACCGGCTGCTGGCGTACGACGACCCGCACGCGAGCCCGCTCCAGTCCACGGACCGCGTCATCACCATCGTCCGCGCGGTGCCGCCGCACACGCAGCCGGCCACCCTGGGGCCCGCGGAGTAGGCGGGTTGCCGGCCTGCGGGGAGCGGTTCGCGTAGCCTCCGGGCCATGCATGCGATCACCATCGAACAGCCCGGCGGCCCCGAGGCCCTGGTCTGGGCCGACGTACCCGATCCGGTGGCAGGCGAGGGCGAGGTGCTCGTCGAGGTCGCGGCGAGCGCCGTGAACCGCGCCGACGTCCTCCAGCGACAGGGGTTCTACGATCCCCCGCCCGGCGCGTCCCGGTACCCGGGGCTGGAGTGCTCCGGTCGGATCACCGCGATCGGTCCGGGAGTGTCCGGTTGGTCGGTGGGCGACGAGGTGTGCGCCCTGCTGGCCGGTGGCGGGTACGCGGAGCGGGTGGCCGTCCCGGCGGGACAACTGCTGCCGGTGCCCGACGGCCTGGACCTGGTGACGGCCGCCGCACTGCCGGAGGTGGTCTCGACGGTGTGGTCGAACGTGTTCATGGTGGCGGGGCTGCGCCCCGGCGAGACCCTGCTCGTGCACGGCGGCTCCAGCGGGATCGGCACCATGGCGATCCAGTTGGGCAAGGCGATCGGCGCGAGGGTGGCGGTGACGGCCGGCGGCAGGGAGAAGCTGGCGCGCTGCGCGGAGTTGGGCGCGGACATCCTGATCGACTACCGCGAGCAGGACTTCGTCGAGGAGCTGCGGTCCGCGACGGACGGGGCGGGGGCGGACGTGATCCTGGACATCATGGGCGCGAAGTACCTGTCACGGAACCTGGACGCCCTGGCCGTCAACGGCCGGCTCGCGATCATCGGGCTCCAGGGCGGGGTGAAGGCCGAGCTGAACCTGGGCGCGCTGCTGGCGAAGCGGGCGGCGATCACCGCGACCTCGCTGCGGGCCCGCCCGCTGGAGGAGAAGGCGGCGATCGTCGCGGCGGTACGGGAGCACGTGTGGCCGCTGGTGACGACCGGCCGGGTGCGCCCGATCGTGCACGCCACCCACCCGATGCGGGACGCCGCCGAGGCCCACCGGGTCATGGAGTCCAGCGCGCACGTCGGCAAACTGCTGCTGACCACGACCTGACCGGCGAAGCCGTGCCGACCCGTCCCGGAGCCGCGTACGGCGGCCCCGGAACGGGTCGGTGCTACAGCGAGCGCAGCAGGACGGCGGGCGACTCGACGCAGTCGGCCACGTACCGCAGGAAGCCGCCGGCCGTACCCCCGTCGCAGACCCGGTGGTCGAACGTCAGTGACAGCTGTACGACCTGACGGACGGCCAGCTCGCCCCGGTACACCCACGGCTTCGGGATGATCCGGCCCACCCCCAGCATCGCCGCCTCCGGGTGGTTGATGATCGGCGTGGAGCCGTCCACCCCGAACACCCCGTAGTTGTTGAGGGTGAACGTCCCGCCCGTGAGGTCGGACGGGGCCAGCTTCCCGGCCCGCGCCAACTCCGTCAGTCGCCCGAACTCCGCCGACAGCGTCTCGGGGTTGCGGGTCTGCGCGTCCCGGACCACCGGGACGACCAGGCCGCGTTCCGTCTGCGCGGCGAAGCCGAGGTGCACCGACGGCAGCCGGACGATCTCCTTCGCCGCCAGGTCCACGGTGGAGTTGAGCTCCGGGTACTTGGCGAGGGCGGCCGTGCAGATCCGGGCCAGCAGGGCCAGTACCGAGATCTTGGGCCCGCCCGCGGCGTTCATCGCGGTCCGCGCGGCCATCAGTTCGGTGGCGTCCGCGTCGACCCAGCAGGTGGCCTCGGGGATCTCCCGCCGGCTGCGCGAGAGCTTCTCGGCGACGGCTCCCCGTACGCCCTTGAGCGGGATCCGCACCTCGCCCGCGACGGCGGCGACGGGGACCGGCGCCGGGGCGACCGGCTCGGCCGTCGACCGCGGCGCCCTCAGGGCCGCCTCGACGTCCGCGCGCAGGATCAGGCCCTCGGGCCCGGACCCGCTGAGCGCCCGTAGATCGAGCCCGTTGTCCCGGGCCAGCTTGCGCACCAGGGGCGAGATCACCGGAACCGGCCCGACCGCCACGGCGACCGGGGCGGAAGCGGCCACGGCGACCGGGGCGACAGCGGGGGCGAGGCCGGCCGCGGCGGGCGGCCGCGACCCGGCGGCCGCCGGGCGGACCCGCCGGCGGCGCGCCGGACGGGAGTGGTCCGTGCCGTAGCCGACGAGCACGTTCCCGGAACCGGAGGACGCCGGTGCGGCGCTCTCCGTCGGCTCCGTGCCCGCTCCCACGGCGACGGTGATCAGCGGAGCCCCCACCGGCAGCTCCGTCCCCTCCTCGCCGAACCGGGCGGTGACCACACCGCCGTAGGGACACGGGACCTCGACCATCGCCTTGGCCGTCTCCACCTCGACCACCGGCTGGTCGATCTCGACGACGTCGCCGACCGCCACCAGCCAGCGGACGATCTCCGCCTCGGTCAGTCCCTCGCCGAGGTCCGGCAGCTTGAACTCCAGTACCTGCGGCATCAGTTCTCCCACTGCAGGCGGGCCACGGTGTCCAGGATCCGGTCCACGCCCGGCAGGTGGTGCTTCTCCAGCATCGGCGGCGGGTACGGGATGTCGAACCCGGTCACCCGCAGCACCGGCGCTTCCAGGTGGTGGAAGCAGCGCTCCGTCACGCGGGCGGCGATCTCCGCGCCCGGTCCGCCGAAGCCGCCGGCCTCGTGGACCACCACCGCGCGCCCGGTGCGTCGCACGGAGGCGACGACCGTCTCCTCGTCGAACGGAACGAGCGAGCGCAGGTCCACGACCTCCAGGTCCCAGCCCTCCTCGCGGGCCGCCTCGGCGGCCTCCAGGCACACCGGCAGGGAGGGCCCGTAGGTGATCAGCGTCGCGCTCGTGCCCGCCCGGCGGACCAGGGCCTTGCCGATGCCGGGCACGGCCGCCGGGGAGTCGGGCGACCAGTCGGCCTTCGACCAGTACAGCCGCTTCGGCTCCAGGAAGATCACCGGGTCGTCGCTCGCGATGGACGCGCGCAGCAGCCCGTACGCGTCCTCCACGGTCGCCGGGGTGACCACGGTCAGGCCGGGGGTGGCGACGTAGTACGCCTCGGAGGAGTCGCAGTGGTGCTCGACGCCGCCGATCCCGCCGCCGTACGGCACCCGGATGGTGATCGGCAGCGGCATCGCGCCGCGGGTGCGGTTGCGCATCTTCGCGACGTGCGAGATCAGTTGCTCGAAGGCCGGGTAGGCGAACGCGTCGAACTGCATCTCCACGACCGGCCGCAGCCCGTACATGGCCATGCCGACGGCGGCGCCGAGGATGCCGGCCTCCGCGAGCGGGGTGTCCGTGCAGCGGTCGTCGCCGAACTCCTTCGCGAGCCCGTCGGTGATCCGGAAGACCCCGCCGAGCGTGCCGACGTCCTCGCCCATCACGTGGACGGTCGGGTCCTCGGCCATCGCGTCGCGCATCGCCCGGCCCAGGGCCTGGGCCATGGTCGCCGGCTTGGCGACGGGCTTGGCCGCGGTGGTGGTCGTCATCACTCGTTCCCCGCTTCGAGTTCCGCGCGCAGCATCTCGGCCTGTTCGCGCAGCCGGTCGGTCTGCTCCTCGTAGACGTGCGCGAAGAGGTCCATCGGGTCGAGCACCGGATCGGCGTTCATCCCGTCGCGCAGCGCCGCCGCCATCGCGTCGGCCGCGTCCTTCGCCACCTGTATGCCCTCCGCGTCCAACAGGCCGCGCGCGGTCAGTTCGCGCTCCAGCAGGGCCACCGGGTCGTGCGCCTTCCAGGCCTCCACCTCGGCGTCCGAGCGGTAGCGGGTCGCGTCGTCGGCGTTGGTGTGCGCCTCCATGCGGTACGTGACGGCCTCGATCATGGTGGGGCCGCCGCCCGAGCGTGCCCGCCGGACCGCCTCGGACAGCACCTCGTGCATCGCGGCGATGTCGTTGCCGTCGACCAGCCGGCCCGGCATTCCGTACCCGACGGCCTTGTGGGCCAGGGTCGGGGCGGCGGTCTGCTTGGCGAGCGGGACGGATATCGCGAAGCCGTTGTTCTGCACGAGGAAGACGACCGGGGCCTGCCAGACGGCGGCGAAGTTCATCGCCTCGTGGAAGTCGCCCTCGCTGGTGCCGCCGTCGCCGACCATGGCGAGCGCGACCACGTCGTCCCCGCGCAGTCGGGCGGCGTGCGCCAGGCCGACCGCGTGCGGGAGCTGGGTGGCGAGCGGGGTGGAGAGCGGGGCGATCCGGTGCTCGCGCGGGTCGTACCCGGTGTGCCAGTCGCCGCGCAGGAGCGTCAGGGCCTGGACGGGGTCCAGCCCGCGCGCCACGGCGGCGAGGGTGTCGCGGTAGCTCGGGAAGAGCCAGTC
Source organism: Streptomyces sp. H27-H5 (assembly GCF_026627505.1). Classification (GTDB taxonomy): domain Bacteria; phylum Actinomycetota; class Actinomycetes; order Streptomycetales; family Streptomycetaceae; genus Streptomyces. Next base: position 23,739 of record NZ_JAPNLK010000076.1, read on the forward strand.
GCGCTCCTCCAGGACCATCGCGGCGGCGATCTCGCAGGCCTCCTGGCCGACGGTCGAGGGGTACACGGCGAGCCGGCCCTGCTTGGTGAGCGCGGTGGCCTGGGCGTTGTAGCGGCGGCCGCGCACGAGCTCTGCGTAGCACCGGCGCATCAGCTCGGGGTCGAGCCCGTCGGCGGCCGGGGTGCCCAGCACCCGGTACGGCTCGGGGTCCGGGAGCAGCGGGGCGGCATCCGTACGGGGACTCCAGGCGGGCGGCGTGAAACGGTGGGACGCACCGGCACCGGGCAGCTCTTGGACCGTCATGGCGGCGTACACCTCCTCGTGGGAAGCGGGCAGGGAGCACCCCGGGTGTGAGGCGCCTCACCTACCGATTGTTCGGTTGTCCGCGCAATTTGGCTACAGCCGGCTCCAGGCTGTGGACAAAGTGGCGGCGGGGCCGTGGGATGGGTACAGGACGTCCAACGCAGGGAGGCAGTGGGCAATGCCGGATGAACAAATGGCCGGAGCCGGTTCCGCGCCGGCCGTACCCGGTGGTGTCACGGGCTCCCCACCGGTCCCGTCCGGTCCCCCCGCGACGCCCGCCCCGCCGCCCCGGCCGCTCGATTCGATCGACCGGTCGATCATGCGGCTCCTCCAGGCGGACGGCAGGGCGTCGATACGGTCGGTGGCCGAGCAGGTCCACGTGTCGCGGGCCAACGCGTACGCCCGGATCAACCGGCTGATCGACGACAGGGTCATCCGGGGCTTCACGGCGCGGGTCGACCACGAGCGGGCGGGCCAGGGGGCCTCCGCCTACATCACCTTGAAGATCGTCCAGAACTCCTGGCGGACCGTGCGCGAGCAGCTCCGCGAACTCCCGGGCGCGGCGCACATCGCCCTGGTCAGCGGAGATTTCGACGTCCTGTTGCTGGTCCACACGCCGGACAACCGCACCCTGCGGGAGCTGGTGCTCACCCGCCTCCAGTCCATCCCGGAGGTCCTGTCCACCCGCACGCTGCTGGTGTTCGAGGAGACGGACCTCCTCGACACGGGCACGCCCCCGCCACCCCCCACCCTCCCGGACGACCCGGAACCGACGTAAGGGCCCGGGGCCGGCCCGGCCGAGGCCCAGTACGCCGTCTGGGGGCTGCTCAGGGCCATGCGGGCCACGATGCGCCGGGACCTCGGGGCGATGGCCCCGGAAGCCTCCGAGTGACGGCCGGGGCCCTCGGGTGACGCGCCCCGGAGGGCGCCGCCCCGCAGCCCGGTCCCTCGGGCGGCGCCGGCACTCCCGCGCGCCCGCCTGGGCCGTCCGGGTGAGGCCCGGCCGCCGCGCGGCTCCCGCGCCGCCGCACGGCCCCGCCGGGGTCACTTCTGGGCGCGGAGGCCGTCCAGGGCCATGTGGACGACCGCGTCGGCGAGCTGGGCGTGGTCGGCGCCCGGGTAGGGGCGGTACCACTCGACCAGGGAGTTGACCATGCCGAAGAGCAGCCGGGTCGCGAGCCGGATGTCGACGTCCGCGCGCAGGTCGCCGTCGGCCGCCGCGGCCTTGAGGAGGTCGGCCACCGCGTGGTCGAACTCGCGGCGGCGCTCCAGTGCCCAGCGTTCGGTCCGGGTGTTGCCGCGCACCCGCAGCAGCAGGGTCACGTAGGGGAGTTCGGCGAGCAGCACCTCGACCGTCCGCCGGGTGACGTACTCGACGCGCTCGACCGCCTGGCCGCGTACCGCGCCCGGCTCCTCCAGGACCGCGAAGAGACCGTCCAGCGCCCGGCTGACGGCCCGGCGCAGGAGTTCCTCCTTGCCGGCGACGTGGTGGTAGATCGAGGACTTGGAGATCCCCGCGGCCTTGGAGAGGTGTTCCATCGAGGTGCCGTCGTAGCCGCGCTCGTTGAAGACCTGGACCGCGACGGAGAGCAGCGTCTCCGGTGTGTAGGTGTCCCGTCGGGGCGTCGTCACTCCGCGTCCCCCTCCGTCTCGGCCGTGCCCGTGCCGCCCGTTCCCGCGTCGCTCGCGTCCTCGTCGCCCGCCGCGTAGCCGAGCCGGTAGAGCGCGAGCGAGGGGGCGTAGCGGCCGCCGGGACAGCGTTCGTCGAGGTGGTGCAGGAGGTCGTACGCCCAGTCCCGGCCGAGCCGGTCGTGCCATTCGGCGGGGCCCATCGGGTAGTTGACGCCGAGTCGCATCGCGGTGTCGATGTCCTCGGCGGCGGCGACCCCGCGCGCGACGGCGTCGGCGGTGAGGTCGATCAGCATGGCGACGGTCCGGGCGACGATCATGCCGGGGACGTCGCCGATGACGGAGACCTTCTTGCCGAGCTTCTGGAACAGGCCGATCGCCTCGGCCAGGGTCTGTTCGGTGGTGTCCTCGCCGGCGGACAGGGCGATCCGGGTGGCGTCGCGGTAGTCGAGCGCGAGGTCGAAGTAGACGACGTCCGCGAACTCGATGGAGGTCTTGCCGTCCGCGAGCACCAGCTGCCCCTCGCCGGGGAGCTGGATGTACGGGCCCCCGTGCTCGGTGGCCGTGACCGCGATCCCCGCCTCCTCCAGGAGGTCCGTCAGGGCGGACGCCGGGCCGAGGTCCCCGACGACGGTGACCTTGTCGGGGGCCTCCTCGGGACCCGCGGTGTGCGGGACCGGCTCGGGGGCGGCCTCGCCGTACGGGAACCAGCCGTGGCCCGACTTGCGGCCGAGGCGACCCGACTGGACCAGCCGGCGCTGTGCGAGGGAGGGGGTGAACTTGGGGCTGCGGAAGAACGACTCCCAGACGGAGCGGGTGACGGCCTCGTTGACGTCCTGGCCGATGAGGTCGGTCAGCGCGAACGGGCCCATCTTGAAGCCGCCGCTCTCGCGGAGCACGGCGTCGATGGTGGCCGGGTCGGCGCCCTGCTCCTCGTACACCGCGAAGGCCTCGGCGTAGAAGGGGCGGGCGATCCGGTTCACGATGAAGCCGGGGGTGTCGGCGCAGCGGACCGGCGTCTTGCGCCAGCCCAGGACGGTGTCGTACGCGCGCTCGGCGGCGGCCGGGTCGGTCGCGAAGCCGCTGACCACCTCGACGAGCGGGAGCAGCGGGGCGGGGTTGAAGAAGTGCAGGCCGAGGAAGCGGCCGGGGTGCGCGAGCCCCGCGGCGATCTCCGTCACGGAGAGGGAGGAGGTGTTGGTGGCCAGCAGCGCGTCCGGCGAAACCACCTCTTCGAGCGCGGCGAAGAGCGCGCGCTTGACGGTGACGTCCTCGACGACGGCCTCGATGACGAGCCCGGCGTCCGCGAGTTCGGCGAGGTCACGGGCGCAGCCGATCCGGCCGATCGCGGCGTCGGCCTCGGCGCGGTCCAGGCGCCCCTTGGCGACCATGCGCTCGACGCGGTCTTGGACGAGGCCGAGGCCGTCACGCGCGAGGGATTCGTTGACGTCGTGGATCAGCACCGGGTGACCTGCGAGGAGGGCGACCTGGGCGATGCCCTGCCCCATGGTGCCGGCGCCGATGACCGCCACAGTGCGGGACCGCTCGATTGCTGTCATGACCCGATCCTCCCGCACCGACTTGTCCACAGGTCCGCCGGGCCCTCTTGTCCCGACCGATCGTTCGGTTACTCTAACTCCAGTCTGCTCTTCTTCACCCGCCCCTGCCTGATCCCAGTCCGCGAGACAGCCCGATCTTGCCCGGCTCAACGAGGAGTTGGTCCCTGATGGCCGCCGAGCCCACCGTCCCCCAGCTGACCGAGAAGCACCGTCCCACCCTGAACCAGGCGCTGTCGGCCATCCGCACCCGCGCCTACTGGTCCCCGCACCCCGAGCACCCCAAGGCCTACGGGGAGACCGCCCCGGCCGACGGGCTCGCGGCGTTCGAGGCGCTGCGCGGCACCCGTTTCGAACTCGACCAGCCCGGCACCGACGGCTGGACCGGCGGCGAGGTGTCCCCGTACGGCCCCGAGCTGGGCGTCGAGTACCCGCACGCCGACCCGGAGGTGCTGCTGCCCGCGATGCGCGCGGGCATGGCCGCCTGGCGGGACGCCGGGCCCGAGACCCGCGCCGTGGTCTGCATCGAGATCCTCGCCCGGATCTCGGCCCGCACGCACGAGTTCGCCCACGCGGTGATGCACACCAGCGGCCAGGCCTTCATGATGGCGTTCCAGGCGGGCGGCCCCCACGCGCAGGACCGCGGCCTGGAGGCCGTGGCCTACGCGTACGCGGAGCAGGTCCGCGTCCCGGGGCAGACCGACTGGGAGAAGCCGCAGGGCAAGAAGGACCCTCTCAAGCTCGGCAAGACCTTCACCGCCGTGCCGCGCGGCATCGCGCTGATGATCGGCTGCAACACCTTCCCCACCTGGAACGGCTACCCGGGCCTGTTCGCCTCCCTGGCCACCGGGAACGCGGTCCTGGTGAAGCCGCACCCCCGGGCGATCCTTCCGCTCGCGCTGACGGTGCGGGTGGCCCGCGAGGTCCTCGCCGAGGCCGGCTTCGACCCGAACCTGGTGGCGCTGGCGGTGGAGCGGCCGGGCGAGGGCATCGCCAAGACGCTCGCCGTGCGCCCCGAGATCAAGCTGATCGACTACACCGGTTCCACGGAGTTCGGCGACTGGCTGGAGGCCAACGCCCGCCAGGCGCAGGTGTACACGGAGAAGGCCGGCGTGAACACCGTCGTCCTCGACTCCACCGACGACTACAAGGGCATGCTGTCCAACCTGGCGTTCTCGCTGTCCCTCTACAGCGGCCAGATGTGCACCACCCCGCAGAACCTGCTGATCCCGCGCGAGGGCATCGCCACCGACGCCGGACACAAGACGTACGACGAGGTCGTGGCCGACCTCGCGGCCTCGGTCGGCGGCCTGCTGGGCGACGACGCCCGCGCCAACGCCCTGCTGGGCGCGCTGGTCAACCCGGACGTCAAGGCCCGGCTGGAGGCGGCGGCCGCCCTGGGCGAGGTCGCGCTGGCCTCGCGCGAGGTCGCCAACCCGGAGTTCCCGGACGCGGTGGTCCGCACGCCGGTGATGGTCAAGCTGGACGCGGCCAAGGCCGACCCGGAGGCCCCCTACCTCTCGGAGTGCTTCGGCCCGGTGTCCTTCGCGGTCGCGGTCGACTCCACGGCCGACGCGCTGGAGCTGCTGCGCCGCACGGTGCGGGAGAAGGGCGCGATGACCGTGGGCGCGTACACCACGTCGGCGGACACCGAGCGGGCCGTCGAGGAGGTCTGCCTGGAGGAGTCGGCGCAGTTGTCGCTGAACCTGACCGGCGGGGTCTTCGTCAACCAGACGGCGGCCTTCTCGGACTTCCACGGCTCCGGCGGCAACCCGGCCGCCAACGCGGCCCTGTGCGACGGCGCCTTCGTCGCGAACCGGTTCCGCGTGGTGGAGGTCCGCCGCCAGGCCTAGGCCCGGTCGGGATGGGCCTGGTCGGGGTGGGGCCCGCCCCAGTGGAAGAGGGTCATGGCCACGCTGGTGGCCAGGTTGTAGCTGGAGACCTGCGGCCGCATCGGCAGGGACACCAGGTGGTCGGCGCGGGCCCGCAGCTCGGGCGAGATCCCGTGGCGTTCCGAGCCGAAGGCGAGCAGGGCGTCGTCCGGAAGGGTGAGGGCACGGATGTCCTCGCCCTCCGGGTCGAGCGCGTACAGGGGCCCGGGCGGCAGGTCCTCCAGGTCGACCCGGTCGACGGTGGTCGCGTAGTGCAGACCGGCGCCGGCCCGGACCACGTTGGGGTGCCAGGGGTCGAGGTCGCCCCGCGTGACCACTCCGGTGGCGCCGAAGCCGGCGGCGAGCCGGACGACGGCGCCCACGTTGCCGAGGTTGCGCGGGTTGTCCAGGACCACGATCGGGGCGGCGCGGCCGGGCCTGCGCAGCGCCTCACGGCCCGCCTCCCGGTCCGGCCGCACGGCGAGCGCGGCCACTCCGGTGGGGTGCACCCGGGCCAGCAACCCCTTGAGTTCCGTCCCGCGCACCAGTCCGCGAACCCGTTCCTCCACGTCCGGGGCCAGTTCGGCGGCGAGCACCCCGACGGCCTCGGGATCGTCCGCGACGACGGCCTCGATCCGGGCGCCGAAGCGCAGCGCGTGCTTCAGCGCGTGGAACCCGTCGAGCAGGACGACGTCCTCCCGCCCCGCGGCCTCCCGCCACTCCCGCGCGACCTGTCCGGGCTCCCCGTGCTGCTCACTCATACCGCCGACCCTACGGGCCCCCGCCGGGCCCCCGGGACCGGCGTGCGCCTCCGTCAGCGCGCGACCTCGGCCGGGGCCGGGGCCGGAACGTCGAGCGGGCCCGGCGGCGGCCCTTCGACGGCCGGGTCGCGCCGGCGCAGGGCGCCGGCCCGGACGCCGAGCCAGACGAGGAACACCGTCGGCAGGAACACCGCGTCGGCCGCGATCATCGCCAGCGAGAAGAACGGCAGTCCGAGCAGCACCGCGATCCCGGCGTGCTCCAGCATCATCACCGCCAGCAGCACGTTCTTGATCCGCCGGTTGAACAGCGTGAACGGGAAGGCGACCTGTACCGCGACCGTCCCGTAGGTCAGCAGCATCACCATCGTCCCGCTGCCCGCCAGCATCCCGGACAGCCCCGGCCAGGGGGTGAAGTAGTCCAGGCCCAACGGGTAGTACAGCGCGGTGCCGTCCTGCCAGCGCGAGCCCTGGATCTTGTACCAGCCCGCCGTGGCGTAGATCAGGCAGACCTCCGCCATGATCACCAGCATGCCCGCGTTGTGCAGCAGGTTCGCCAGGACGTCAAGGACGGCCCGGCCCTCCCCCTCCGGCTCGAAGCGGTCGACGAGCCACCACAGCCCGAGCACCACCCACAGCGCCGCGAAGGCGGCGAGCCAGCCGGCGCCGAACCGCCCGGTCACCGCCCCGTACCCGAAGAGCAGTCCGAGCACGCTCCACAGCACGGGCCCCGCCGCGCCGGCCGAGGCCGAGCCGTGCAGCCGTGCCCGGCGGGCGTCGAGGGACCAGACCCGCGCGCACCGGGTGAGCACGAGGTACATCGCCATCAGGTGGACGACGTTGTCCCCGCCGTCCCCCATGAAGACGCTGCGGTTCTGGAGGGACAGCACGCCGATCATGAAGAGCACGGACGTCGCCCGCGTCCGCCAGCCCAGCATCAGCAGCACGCTCGCGAGCACGGACACGCCGTAGACGAGCTCGAACCACCAGGTCGCGTCGGTCCACATCAGCACCGTGAAGGCCCGGTTCGAGGCGATCAGCCGCTCGGCCATCCCCCAGCCCCAGGGACTGTCCGGCCCGTACAGCTCGTGGCGGTGGGGGAACTCCCGCAGCAGGAAGAACAGCCAGGTCGCGGAGAACCCGATGCGCACCACGGCGCTCTGGTACGGCCCCAGCGCCCGGCCGGTGACCTGCGCCAGTGCCCGCCCGGCGGCGGCGCGGGCCCGCACCCGCGCGCCCGGCGTCAGACCGTCCACCACGGCAGCTCCCGGTAGTAGGTCCGGGTGTCGCTCTGCTCGTCGCTCCACTTCGGCGCGGCCACGGCGGTCGTCGCCGAGCGCAGCTGGATCCGTACGATCCGGTCGCCCTCCCGTTCCCGGGGCTCCAGCCGGTCCATCGCGATGCGGCGCAGGTACTCCTCCGACAAGGCGCCGCGGTCGCCGTTCGGCTTGTTGTTCTCGTCGTGGGAACCGGTGAAGAAGTCCCAGGCCCGCCGCAGCTCGTTCTGCCGGGTGTGGCTCGGCAGCAGGCTGTGTCGGATCGCCGCGCCGTCCTCGGCGGAGAGGTCGCGCCAGCCGTCGGTGGTCAGCTCGCCGCCCGGGGTCCGTACCTGGGCCCGCACCTGGACCGCGATGTTCTGTTGGAGCGGGTTGGGGGCGAAGAGCTTCCAGTTCTGTTCGAACTCGGGGTAGACCCAGGCATCGATCGTGCTCGCGTGCCGCTTGCTGAGCGTGTTGGACGGGGCCACGTGCAGGAAGACGGCCACGAGGTGCCCGCAGGCGGCCACGGCGACGACCCCCAGCGCGAGGGCCACGACCACCCGGTACGGGGTGGACAGACCGGCGATCCCGGGCGCCCTGGGCGGCGGTGCGACGGCCGGTGGACCGGCCTCGGTGCCCACGGGCGCACCCGGCGTGACGGCCTCCGGAACGGGCTGTTCCGAAGGCTCGCGCTCGTTCGAATCCATCCCGCCCCGATCATCCGGATTCCACAGGGTTGCCCACAGAGGTTGACACCCTACGGGCCGCCGTCTCACCATTGAAGAGGACGAACCGAACGATCGGTCGGTCGGGTGACCGGCGGCCGGCCGACAAACTCTGACAGGGGGCCCGGAATGGTCACAGTGACCCCGGAGTCTGGGCATGACGAAGCCCTGGGGGCCGACCTCGGGGCCCAGCTGCTGGCTGCCTTCGACGCCGCCGTCGCGGCGGACGAGCGAGTGGAGCCGCGCGACTGGATGCCCGACGAGTACCGCGCCTCCCTGGTCCGCCAGATGGCCCAACACGCGCATTCCGAGATCATCGGGATGCAGCCCGAGGCCAACTGGATCACCCGCGCGCCCTCGCTCCGCCGCAAGGCGATCCTGATGGCCAAGGTCCAGGACGAGGCCGGCCACGGCCTGTACCTGTACAGCGCCGCGGAGACCCTCGGCACCAGCCGCGACGAACTGCTCGACAAGCTTCACTCGGGCAGGCAGAAGTACTCGTCGATCTTCAACTACCCCACCCTGACCTGGGCCGACGTCGGCGCGATCGGCTGGCTCGTGGACGGCGCGGCGATCACCAACCAGGTTCCGATCTGCCGCTGCTCCTACGGCCCGTACGCCCGCGCCATGGTCCGGATCTGCAAGGAGGAGTCCTTCCACCAGCGCCAGGGCTTCGAGCTGCTGATGGCGCTCTCGAAGGGCACCGAGGAGCAGCACGCGATGGCGCAGGACGCCGTCGACCGCTGGTGGTGGCCCTCCCTCATGATGTTCGGCCCGCCGGACGACGAGTCGGCGCACTCCGCGCAGTCCATGGCCTGGCGGATCAAGCGGCACTCCAATGACGAGCTGCGCCGGCGCTTCGTGGACATCGCCGTGCCGCAGGCCGAGGCGCTGGGCCTGACGCTGCCCGACCCGGACATCAAGTGGAACGAGGAGAGCGGACACCACGACTTCGGCGCCATCGACTGGGCCGAGTTCTGGGACGTCCTCAAGGGCAACGGCCCCTGTAACGAGGAACGCCTCACGCGCCGCCGCACGGCCCACGAGGAAGGCGCCTGGGTCCGCGACGCGGCCGCGGCGTACGCCGAGAAGCAAGCGAGCAAGGCAAGCACCGAAAGCGAGGCACGGGTATGACGCAGAACTGGCCCCTGTGGGAGGTGTTCGTGCGCTCGCGCCGAGGCCTCTCGCACACGCACGCCGGAAGCCTCCACGCACCGGACGCGGAGATGGCCCTGCGCAACGCCCGTGACCTGTACACGCGGCGCAACGAGGGCGTCTCGATCTGGGTGGTGCCCTCCACCGGGATCACCGCCTCGTCCCCAGACGAGCGGGACCCGTTCTTCGCCCCGTCCGCCGACAAGCCGTACCGGCACCCCACCTTCTACGAGATCCCCGAGGGGGTGCGTCACCTGTGACCGGCACCGACACCACCACCGCGACCGGCCCCGCCGCGCTCCGCGCCGCCACCCTCGCCCTCGGCGACGACGCGCTGATCCTGTCCCACCGCCTCGGCGAGTGGGCGGGTTACGCTCCCGTCCTGGAGGAGGAGGTCGCCCTCGCCAACATCGCCCTCGACCTGCTCGGACAGGCCCGCGTCCTGCTCTCCATGGCCGGGGACGAGGACGAGCTGGCGTTCCTGCGCGACGAGCGGTCCTTCCGCAACCTCCAGCTGGTCGAGCAGCCGAACGGCGACTTCGGCCACACCATCGCCCGCCAGCTCTACTTCTCCCTCTACCAGCACGAGCTGTACACGGTGCTGGCCGCGGGCGACGGCCCGTTCGCCCCACTGGCGGCCAAGGCCGTCAAGGAGACCGCGTACCACCGCGACCACGCCGAGCAGTGGACGCTGCGGCTCGGTGACGGCACCGAGGAGAGCCGCACCCGGATGCTGACCGCGCTGACCGCGCTGTGGCGGTACACCGGGGAGATGTTCCGGCCGATCGACGGGCTCGACGGCGTGGACTGGCAGGCCCTGGAGCAGCGCTGGCTGGCCGCCGTGGGCGACGTCCTGGAGCGGGCCGGGCTCGCCCTGCCCGAGGGCCGGCGCACGGGCGCCTGGGCCGCCGGCGCCGGCCGCGAGGGGCTGCACACCGAGTCGTTCGGGCGGATGCTCGCGGAGATGCAGCACCTGCACCGCAGCCACCCGGGAGCGTCGTGGTGAGCACCGGCACGGAGATGACCCGGCTGGAGGCCGAGCTGGCCGACCTGGCCGGGTCGGTCCCCGACCCGGAGCTGCCCGTGCTCAGCCTCGCCGAACTCGGCGTCATGCGCGGGGTCCGAATGCACGACGACGGGCACGTCGAGGTCACCCTCACCCCGACCTACACCGGCTGCCCGGCCATCGAGGCCATGTCCGACGACATCCGGCGGGTGCTGACCGACCACGGCATACCGGAGGTCCGGGTCCGGACGGTCCTGGCCCCCGCCTGGTCGACCGACGACATCAGCGCCGAAGGCCGCCGCAAGCTGGCCGAGTTCGGCATCGCCCCGCCCCGCCCCCACTCCGCCGGCGGACCGGTCCCGCTCACCCTGTCGGTCCGCTGCCCCCACTGCGGATCGACCGACACCGAGCTGCTCAGCCGGTTCTCCTCCACCGCGTGCAAGGCGCTGCGCCGCTGCGTCGCCTGCCGTGAACCGTTCGACCACTTCAAGGAGCTCTAGATGGCCGTGTCCCCGCCGTCGCCCACCCCGGTGTCCGCGCGCCCCGCACGACACGGCGCGTTCCACTCCTTGACGGTGGCGGCGGTCGACCGGCTCACCGACGACTCGGTGGCCCTGACGCTGAGCGTGCCGCAGGAGTTGCGCGCCGAGTACCTCCACGCGCCCGGCCAGCACCTCACCCTGCGCCGGCGCGGCCCCGAGGGGACGGAGGTCCGCCGGACCTACTCGATCTGCTCGCCCGCGCCCGACGCCGCGGGTCCCGCGCTGCTGCGGGTCGGGGTGCGGCTGGTGGAGGGCGGGGAGTTCTCCACGTTCGCGCACAAGGAGATCGCCGCCGGCGACGTGCTCGACGTGATGGTCCCCGCCGGACGGTTCGTGCTGGACCCGGCGGCCGCGCCGGCCGCCGCGCACTACGCGTCGATCGTCGGTGGCAGCGGCATCACCCCGGTGCTGTCGATCGCCGCCTCGCTGCTGTCGGCCCGGGCCGACGCCCGCTTCTGCCTGGTGCGCAGCGACCGTACGGCCGCCTCGACGATGTTCCTGGAGGAGGTCGCGGACCTCAAGGACCGCTACCCGGACCGCTTCCAGCTGGTGACCGTCCTGTCCCGGGAGGAGCAGGAGGCGGGGCTGCCGTCCGGGCGGCTGGACGAGGAGCGCCTGACGGCGCTGCTGCCCGCGCTGCTGCCGGTGGCCGAGGTGACCGGCTGGTTCCTGTGCGGCCCCTACGGCCTGGTGCAGGGCGCGGAACGCGCCCTGGGCGCCCTGGGCGTCGGCCGGGCCCGGGTGCACGAGGAGATCTTCCACGTCGAGGACACCGCCCCGGCCGCCCCGGTCCGCGCCGCGGCCGCCACTCGCGGCCGCGTGACGGCGCGGCTCGATGGCCGCTCGGGCACCTGGCCGGTCGAGGACGGCGAATCCCTGCTGGACGCGGTGCTGCGCAACCGCGCGGACGCCCCGTACGCCTGCAAGGGCGGGGTGTGCGGGACCTGCCGGGCGTTCCTCGTGTCGGGCGAGGTCCGGATGGACCGCAACTTCGCGCTGGAGACGGAGGAGACCGACGCCGGCTTCGTACTGGCCTGCCAGTCGCACGCGGTGACGGAGGAAGTGGAGATCGACTTCGACCGCTGACCCGACCGGACCGCCTGTCCCGGGGCCGCGCCTTCTCAGGGCTGTGCATTTTGAGGAACGTGTTCTATCTTGACGCTCCGTCAGACCTGAACGGGATCCGGTGCACTCGGGAGGACAGGCAGTGGACTTCACCTTCACCGAGGAACAGCAGGCGGCCGTCGAGGCGGCGAGGGCCGTGTTCGCGGACGTCGCCCCCGACGGCGTGCCCAGTCCCGCGCTCTCGCCCGGGGCCGTGGCCGACGACTTCGACCGCCCCCTGTGGGCCAGGCTCGCCGGATCCGACCTGCTGAGCCTGGTCCTCGCCGAGGAACACGGCGGGGCGGGGCTCGACGCCATCGCCCTGTGCCTGGTGCTCCGCGAGGCGGCGAAGGTGCTGGCCCGGGTACCGCTGCTGGAGCACTGCGCCACCGCGATGGCCGTCCAGGCCCACGGCAGCCCCGAGCTGGCGTCCGCCCTGCTGCCCGGCGCCGGTCGGGGCGAGATCGTCCTCACCGCCGCCGCGCACGGACGCACCGGCCACGATCCCGCCGAACTCGCCGTCTCCGCACGGCGGGACGGCGCTCACTGGGTCCTGGACGGGGTGCAGACCTCCGTCGCCTGGGCACACAACGCCGACTGGATCGCCGTCCCGGCCCACGCCGGGGAGGGCGAGGCCGTCCTCGCACTGGTGCCGCGCACCGGTGAGGGAGTGACCCTCGCGGACCAGTACTCGACGAGCGGGGAGCGGCTCGCCGAGCTCTCCCTGGACGGCGTACGGGTGCCCGCCACGCACCTCGTCGAGGCGCCCGACGCCTGGGACGGGCTCCGCCGGCTGCTGACCACCGGCACGTGCGCGCTCGCGCTCGGGCTGGGGGAGGCCGTGCTCACGATGACCAGCCAGTACACCGGCAAACGCGAGCAGTTCGGCTTCCCCGTGGCCACCTTCCAGGCCGTGGCCGTCCAGGCGGCCGACCGCTACATCGACCTGCGGGCCATGGAGGTGACCCTCTGGCAGGCCGCCTGGCGGCTCGAATCGGCGACGGCCGGCGCGGGCGGGCCGCTGCCGATCGCCGGCGACGTCGCGGTGGCCAAGATCTGGGCCTCGGAGGGCGTACGCCGGGTCGTGCAGACCGCCCAACACCTGCACGGAGGCTTCGGCGCCGACACCGACTACCCGCTGCACCGCTACCACGCCTGGGCCAAGCAACTGGAGCTCCAGCTGGGCCCGGCCGCGGCGCACGAGGAGGCCTTGGGCGACCTGCTGGCCGCCCACCCCCTCGCCTGAGCGAACTCCTGCGGGGGCAACCCCCGAAGAGGGTGAACCCCCGCGGAGCGGGCTACAGCACGAAGGCCGGGTTCCCGTTGTCCGTCACCATCGGGCGCCCGGCACCGTCCCAGGCCTGCATGCCGCCGTCGATGTTCACGGCGTCGATGCCCTGGCGCACCAGGTACTGGGTGACCTGCGCGGAGCGCCCGCCGACCCGGCACATCACGTGCACCCGGCCGCCGTCCTCGATGGCCTCGGTCAGCTCGCCGAAGCGGGCGACGAAGTCGCTCATCGGGATGTGCAACGCGCCCTCGACATGTCCGGCCGCCCATTCGTCGTCCTCACGGACGTCCAGGACAAAGCCTTCGGAGGGCACCGCGGCGGCGTCCACCGAGGGAAGCGGTCCGAAGTTCATAGCTGTCGCCTTCTCTCGTCACGAATCCGGCTGCCAACCTATCCGACCGCCCACCGCCGCCCCAGCCACCCGAAGCGGCCCCACCTGCGCGCGAGGCATCTCCCGGCACACCGCGACGCCGCACCGGCACTCCGCGACGCCGCGCCGAACCGGCCCGCGAGCGCCGGCCGGTCCGGCCGGCTCCGCGCTACCCGGCCAGTTCGGCGAGCTCCGACTCCCGCTCGGACACCCGCTCCAGCAGCTGCTCGGCGATCTCCTCCAGCAGCCGGTCCGGATCCTCCGGCGCCATCCGCAGCATCGACCCGATCGCGCTGTCCTCCAGCTCCCGCGCCACGGCCGCCAGCAGCTCCTTGCGCGCCGCCAGCCACTCCAGCCGGGCGTACAGCTCCTCGCTCTCGCTCGGCCGGGCGGCCTCCGGCACGGGGCCGGCCGCCCACTCCTCGGCCAGCTCGCGCAGCGCCTGTTCCTCGCCCCGCCCGTAGGCCGCGTTGACCCGCACGATGAACGCGTCGCGTCGCTCGCGCTCGGTCTCGTCCTGCGCGAGGTCGGGGTGTGCCTTGCGGACCAGCTCGCGGTAGAGCTTGCGCACCTCCTCCGACGGTCGCACCCGCTCCGGCGGCCGCACGGACCGCTCGGTGAGCATGGCGGACGCGTCGTCGGACATCCCGTCCGAGTCCAGCCAGTCGTTGAACAGCTCGTCGACACCGGGCATCGGCATCACCAGCGCGCGTGCCTCGTGTGCCCGCCGCAGATCCTCGGGGTCGCCGCTGCGCGCCGCCTTGGCCTCCGCGATCAACGCGTCCAGCTCGTCGAGGCGCGAGTACATCGGTCCGAGCTTCTGGTGGTGCAGGCGGGAGAAGTTCTCGACCTCCACCCGGAAGGTCTCCACCGCGATCTCGAACTCGATGAGCGCCTGCTCGGCCGCCCGCACCGCCCGGTCCAACCGCGCCTCGGGCCGCTCCTCACCGGCCCCGGCGGCGTCACCGGCTCCTGCGGCGTCCCCGACACCACCGGCGTCACCGGCAGCGTCGGAGCCACCGGCGTGACCGGACGCACCGGCCCCACCCGCGCCGACACCGGCGCCGGTGGACTCGACGGGCTCTTCGGGAACTGTCTGGTCGCTCTGCTCGGTCTGCTCGCTCACCCGGCCACCCTAAGGCCGGTCCGGCCGGGCCGATGTTTCACGTGAAACACTCAGACCCCGGCCTCGGCCGCGATCCGTCCCCTGCGCACGGCCGTCACCAGGACCTCGTGATCGGCCTCGCTGCGGTCCGCGTAGGCCACCGCGAAGTCGGCCATCGCCTCGTCCAGCTCCTCGTTCTTGCCGCAGTACCCGGCCAGCAGTCGGGGATCGACGCTGTGCGCGTGCGCCCGGGCCAGCAGGGCCCCGGTCATCCGGCCGTAGTCGTCGATCTGGTCCACGGCCAGCGCCGCCGGGTCCACGCTGCCCTTGCGGTTGCGGAACTGGCGCACCTGGAACGGCCGCCCCTCCACCGTGGTCCAGCCCAGCAGGATGTCCGAGACCACCTGCATCCGCTTCTGACCGGCCACCACCCGCCGCCCGTCGTGCTCCTCCGGCGCCGCGTGGAAGCCCAGCGCGGGCAGGTGGGGAAGCAGTACCGAGGGCCGGGCCTCCTTCACCTGGAGCACCAGCGGCTCTCCCCGGTGGTCCAGCAGCAGCACCACGTAGGAGCGCGTCCCGACGCTCCCGGTCCCGACCACGCGGAAGGCCACGTCGTGGATCGCGTACCGGGCCAGCAGCGGCAGCCGGTCCCCCTGAAGGGTGTGCAGGTACGGGCCGAGCGATGCCGCCACGGCCGCCGCCTCGGCGTCGCCGACCCGGCGCAGCACGGGCAGCGCGTCCACGAAGCGGCGCCGTCCGTCGGTCCCGACCTGCGTCGACCGGGCGGCGAACCGGGCCGAGGTGTTGTTCCGGGCCTTCTCCGAGACCCGCTCCAACGTGCCGAGCAGATCGCGGGCGTCGGCGTGCGAGACCAGTTCCTCGTCGGCGATGGCGTTCCAGGCGTCCAGTGCCGGCAGCTTGGCCAGCAGCCGCAGGGTCCGGCGGTACGCGCCCACCGCGTCCAGGGCCGCGGCACGGCAGGTGTCCTCGTCGGCCCCGGCCACCCGGCCCGCCAGCACCAGCGAGGTCGCGAGCCGCTTGACGTCCCACTCCCAGGGACCGAACTCGGTCTCGTCGAAGTCGTTCAGGTCGATGACCAGTCGCCCGCGCGCGTCCCCGTAGAGGCCGAAGTTCGCCGCGTGCGCGTCACCGCAGATCTGCGCGCCGACGCCGGTCACCGGACCGCCGGACAGGTCGTGTGCCATCAGCCCGGCCGACCCGCGCAGGAACGCGAAGGGGTTGGCGGCCATCCGCCCCACCCGTATCGGCGTCAGCTCGGCGACCCGGCCCACATTGGACTCCTCGACGGCCCGCACGGCGTCGGGCCGGTCGGTCGGGGGCTCGAACCGCGCGTGCGCCGCACGCGGCACCCGCTGCCGCAGCGCCTTGCCGGCCTCCTTGGGGGAGCCCCCCTCGACGCGGGGGGCGAACCCCTCCACCACCGGGATCCGCCCGCCGTCCGTCACGTCAGTCGCTCTCTCGCGCTGCCCCGGTACCGCCGCCATGCCTGCCGCCCCCACCCGTCACGTCGTTCTCGGCCACATCGTCGATGCGGGCCCGACCGTATCTAGTGCAGCGCGTTGCAGGTCCTTTTCCGGTTGGGCGGGTTGGGTGCGGTCACGCCTCGTGGTCGGCGAGGTGGACGATGGCGGCGGTGTCGAAGGCGTCGTTGGGGTGGCCGATGTCGGTGCCG
>NZ_JAPNLK010000077.1 GCF_026627505.1 Streptomyces sp. H27-H5
GCCAGGGAAAGCCGCCCGGACGCAGCTCCAGCAGGGTCCACACGTGCCGGCGCACCCCCGCCCGCGCTTTCGCGATGCCGCCTCGCACGACGATGTCCATCGCGGCCAGGGTGCGGTGGGTGGTCGAATCCGAGACCGGCGGGCCGAAAAGCCGCTGGTGGTGGGCCTGGAGAGCCTCGGCCTCAGAAAGATTCCCCGCGCCGAGCACGATGGCCACCGCGAGTTGGACGACCACCGCGGAGCGTTCCCGCCATCCCGGCCCACTCCCGCCGGGCAACACCTGCGCCAGCGCCGCGGTCAGCCCGACCCGGTCGGCGAGCTTGCGCAGCAACACCGCCCCCGCATGCCCCACCAGCCCCCGGCCGTCAGCCCGCACGACAAGCCGCTCGTCCCACCCTGTACGCTCACTCACCAGAAAGGTGCCCCACTCTGCGTCCCCGATTCGTTCCAGACACTCGAATCATCGCAGGCCAGGGCACCTTTCGTGCTACCGGTCCCACTCCAGGGCGAATTCAGCTGAATGCCCGAGGTTGGTGTCTCATCTTGCTGCGCGGTCCGCCGTGGGGGACGGACCGGTGTTCCCCGTTGCTCGGTCGGGCTATTCCGAGAGAAGTCCCAGTTCCACCGCCCGCACACCTGCCTGGAAGCGGGAGTTGGCGCCGAGTTCACGCATGATCTCGGCGACGTGGCGCCGGTAGGTGCGCAGCGACACGTTCAGGTCGCGCGCGGCGGCGTCGTCCGTGTAGCCGTCCCGCAGCCGCTCCAGGATCCTGCGGGTGAGTTCGCTGCGCAGCCGGGGGCTGAGCGCCAGGTGGTCGTCGAGCTTGCGGCCCCGGGACCAGGCGCCGGCGAAGAGGAGTTCAAGGGCTCGCACCGCGGCGGGGTCATTGACCTGCGTTGCCTGGCCCTTGGCGTTCCCGGCGGTCGCGCGGACCAGCGCGGCCGCGCCGTCGACGACGACGATGTCGCGTAACTCGGCCTCGGAGACCCGGACCTCGAACCGGGCCCCGGGCGTCCGGGTCAACTGGCACAGCGACCCGTCCGCGACCTCGGGGGCGCACAGGAGCCGTACGACGGGACCGGAGTCCAGCATGGCCAGTGACTCGCGCGCGATGTGGCCGAAGGCGTCCTTCCCGGTGATCGCGAGGCAGACCGAGTGCCGGGCCCCGAGCACGAGGTCGGCCACGGCCTCGCCGAGCACGGCGACGTCGGTGTGCGCCGCGGCGGGTCCCGGGTCCGGGCGCCTGCGGTGGAGGGAGACGGTGGATTCGATCAGCGCCCGTGCCTGCAGCAAGGTCTGTTCCACTTGCGCGGCGTGATCCACGGGTGTCGTGTCCCCCGCTCCCTCCGTACCTGGCGAATCGATCGCGGCTCCGGTCACTGCGTCCCCCTTGACGACCATGATCTGCTCGCCCAACCTATCCGTTTCAACTATTGATCGAGAAATTCTCTTGCTTCTCCCAAGCGGATCGCGTGCGATCGGACAGTAGTTCCCCCACTCAGAGCAAGTCAACAAGATCCCGGCGCGCGCAAGGCAATACAGGCATATGCCAAACTTTGTTTAATTTCGCCACTCCGAGGAATTTTTTCCAGCCATTTCGGCAGCAAGCTGCACCTGCCCCCCGGAACGAAATCCACCCCTTCCGTTTGCGTCACCGAACGCACCGTTCCCCTCACTCTCCGCTCCCAACCTGTCCACTTGTGGTCAACTCTGGTTCGCACAAGGCCACTTCAAGTGACCTTCGAGCCTACGGTGAGGCCTGTGACCACAACCCACACCGGGATCGAGCAGCATGACTCCGCACCACTGTTCGAAACCACCGACGCCCTGGTGTGGTGGTGGCGGATTCCGACGGGGCGGTACCGCGAGCGCGACCGCGGGCTTCTGGACAGTGCAGAGTTGAACCGAGTTCAACAAATGAAATCCACTCAGGCGCAGGTGGAGTTCATCACCTGCCGCGCGGCCGTGCGAAAGGCCCTTTCAGGGGTATTTCACGTACCGGCCACCGATATATCCATAGGGCGAAACCCGTGCCCCGGCTGTGGCAGCGCGGAACACGGCCCGCCCGCCCTGCGTCATCCGGCGACACCCTGGTCGATCAGCCTCGCGCACACGAGCGGTCTGGGCGTGCTGGCGCTCTCCCCCTTCCAGGTGGGCATCGACGTCGAGCGGATCCGTGAGCTCGACGTCGAACAGCTCGACGCCCCCGTGCTGACCCCGGCCGAACGCCGGGCCGTACGCGCCATGCCCGAAGGGCCTTCCCGCGCGACGGCCTTCCTCCGCTGTTGGACCCGCAAGGAAGCCGTGCTCAAGGCCGTCGGAATCGGCATCACCACGGACCTGACCGCATTGGAGACCCGATCCTGGGCTCCCGGCCCTGCTCACATCACCCTGTCCGCGCTCGGCTCCCCCACCACGTGGCGGGTGGCGGACGTCCTGGCTCCGGCCGGATGGACCGCCGCGCTCGCCCTGCCCCGCAGCGCCGAACGCCCGCCGTCGGTACGCCGGCTCTGAACCCGGCGTACCGTCCCGCCCCGTCACCCCGTCACCCCGTCCCACGCGCACCTTCACCGCACGCGAGTGCCGTCCTTCACCCCTGTTCGCCGCGCACGGAGGTCTGACCCCGGCGCGCCCCCGAGGCCAGGAGACAGACGACCGTGAACCCACCGGACAATCTCACCGACCTGCTGCTGTACGCCGCCCGCCGGCACCCGGAGTCGGGGCTGCGCCACTGCCAGGGCTCGACCGACGCCGGCTTCCAGGACCAGACCCACCCCGAACTCCTCGCCGAAGCCCGCCGGATCCTGACCGGGCTGCGCTCCCGGGGGATGCGCCCCGGGGACCGCGTGATACTGGTCCTGGAGCGCCCCCAGGAGTTCCTGCCCGCCTTCTGGGCCACCGTCCTCGGCGGCTTCGTTCCCTGCCCGATGGCCGCGCCGAGCACCGACCCGGAACGGTGGGCCGCCCGGCTCGACCACGTGGGCCACCTGTTGGGTGCCCCGCTGACCGTCACCACGGGCTCCCTCGCCGGCTCCCTCCCGCGGCCCCCCGGCCTGTCGGTGGTCGCCCTGGAGGACCTGTACGGAGCGGAGGCCGGCGAACTGCACGGCGCGGCGCCCGAGGACACCGCGATCCTGATGCTGACCTCGGGTTCGACCGGCGGTTCCAAGGCCGTGATGCTCAGCCACGGCAACCTGCTCGCCTCCATGGCCGCCAAGAACGGACACCACCGGCTCGGCCCCGCCGACACCACGCTGAACTGGGTCTCCTTCGACCACGTGGCCGCGCTCCTGGAATGCCACCTGCTGCCCCTGTACGCCGGCAGCACGCAGGTGCACGCACCCGCCGGCGCGGTGCTCGCCGACCCGCTGGAGTTCCTGCGGCTGATCTCCCGGCACGACGTGACGATGACCTTCACCCCCAACTTCCTGCTGGGGCTGATCAACACGGCCGCCGACCGGTTCGTCGCCTCCGGCGAGCCGCTCGACCTCAGCCGGCTGCGGCACATCGTCAGCGGCGGCGAAGCCGTGGTCGTCGCCACCGGGGAAACGTTCCTCGACCACTTCGCCCCGTACGGGCTCGCCGGGGACGCCCTGTGGCCGGCGTTCGGGATGACCGAGACCTGCGCCGGCAGCGTCTACTCCCGCAAGGCCTTCCCCGAGGCCGACCGCGGCGCGGAGTTCGCGAACCTGGGCACCGCCGTCGCGGGGTTGCGCATGCGCGTCGTGGACGGGTCGGACCGGACGCTGCCCGAGGGCACGGTGGGCGAGGTCCAGTTCACCGGCCCCATGATCACCCCCGGCTACCACAACGACCCGCGGGCCACCGCGAACGCCTTCACCGCCGACGGCTGGTTCCGCAGCGGCGACCTGGGCCGCATCGACGACGGGCGCCTGACGCTGGCCGGCCGGAGCAAGGACAGCGTCATCGTCAACGGCGTCAACCACTTCAGCCACGACATCGAGGCCGCCCTCGAACAGCTCGACGGTGTCGCCCGCTCCTACGTCGCGGCCTTCCCCACCCGCCCGACCGGCAGCGACACCGAGCAGCTCGTGATCGCCTTCCACCCCGACCTTCCCGACGGGGACGAGGCCGCCCTGCACCGGGTGCTCACCGCCATCCGCAGCACCGTGGTCATGCACTGGGGCTTCCGCCCGTCCCTGGTCCTGCCGCTGTCCCGCGAGGACTTCCCCAAGACCAGCCTCGGCAAGATCCAGCGGGCCCTGATGCGCACCCGGCTGGAGGCGGGCGCGTACGAGGCCCCGCGACGGGCCGCAGCCGACCTGACCCTGCGCATGCTGGGCGGCCACACCCCACCCGAGGGCGCCACCGAGCAGATCCTCGCCGAGATCTACGGCGAGATGTTCGACGCCGACCCGGCCACCATCAGCGCCACCGCGAGCTTCTTCGACCTCGGCGGCACCTCGCTCGACATCCTGCGGCTGCGCGCCAAGGTGATGCAGCGGCTCGGCGTCACGGGTCTGGAGGTCATCACCGTGCTGACCGCGCCGACGGTCCGCGCCCTGGCCGCCCGGCTGGCCGTGGAGGCCGGGTCCGACTCCCGCCCGTACGACCCGCTGGTCCCCATGCAGACCAGCGGCGCCAAGACTCCCCTGTTCTGCGTCCACCCCGGGGTCGGCGAGGTCCTCGTCTTCGTGAACCTCGCCCGGTACTTCACGGGTGACCGACCCTTCCACGCCCTGCGCGCCCGCGGATTCAACGAGGGTGAGAAGCCCTTCGTCTCCTTCGAGCAGATGGTCGACTGCTACGTGGACGCCATCCGGGCCACGCAGCCGCACGGCCCGTACGCCGTGGCCGGCTACTCGTACGGCGCCGCCGTCGCCTTCGAGATCGCCAAGATCCTCGAATCACAGGGCGAGCGCGTCGACTTCGTCGGCAGCTTCAACCTGCCGCCGCACATCAAGTACCGCATGAACGAACTGGACTTCGTGGACACCGCGGCGAACCTGGCGTTCTTCCTGGACCTGCTGGACAAGAAGCAGGCGACCGAGCTGCCGGACGCCCTGCGGCACCTGTCGCGGGAGGCCCAGGTGGCCCACCTCATCGAGATCGCCCCACGGGAGCGGCTCGCCGAACTCGACTTGGACACGGCGTCGTTCGGCGCGTGGGCCGACCTGGCCAACACACTGACCGATCTGGGCCGGGGCTACGAACCGAGCGGCACGGTGCGGTCGATGAGCGTCTTCCACGCGACGCCGCTGCACGGTACCCGGGAGGACTGGCTCGACAACGAGCTGCGCCGCTGGGACGAGCACACCACCGAACCCAACCGGTACCTGGAGGTGCCGGGCGAGCACTACACCCTGATGGGCCCCCGCCACGTGGCGGCCTTCCAGGCGATTCTGCGACGGGAACTGGACCGCGCGATGGCCGAGGCCGACGCCGGCAGGGCCCGGCGGTAGGACCGAGATGACGGGGGACGACACCATGCGAGGCAAGAAGATCCTGATCACCGGCGGCACCGGGCAGGTCGCCCGGCCGGTCGCTGAGTCACTGGCAGAGCACAACGAGGTCTGGTGCATCGGCCGCTTCGGCACGCCGGGCGTGGAGCGCGAGCTCAACGAGCGGGGCGTCACCACACGACACTGGGACATGACCGATCCCTCGGAGCACGCGCTGAAGGGCATACCCGAAGACTTCACGCATGTACTGCACTCCGCGGTGCACCGCGGCGAGGACGGCAACTTCAACGCCACCGCCGAGATCAACGCGGTGGCCACCGGCCGCCTGATGACCCACGCCCGCGGCGCCGAGGCGTTCCTGTTCGTCTCGACGGGCGCCCTGTACGCACGCCGGACCCTGGACCACGCGTACACCGAGGACGACCCGGTCGACGGCAGCGCCGCGTGGCTGCCGGCCTACCCGATGGGCAAGCTGGCGACCGAGGGAGCGGTGCGCGCCTTCGCCCGCGTACTGGGTCTGCCCACCACCATCGCGCGTCTCAACATCGCTTACGGGCCCGGTAGCTACGGTGGCGTCCCGATGCTGTACTTCGAGCAGATGCTGGCCGGGAAACCGATCGCCGTGCCGTTGGAGGGCCAGAACTGGTGCTCCCTCCTGCACACCGACGACCTCGTCGCCCAGGTCCCGCCGCTGTGGCGGGCGGCGTCCGTCCCGGCGACGCTGGTCAATTGGGGTGGTGACCAGTCGGTCGGCATGAGTGACTGCCTCCGCCACATCGAGGCGCTGACGGGCGTGGAGGCCGTGCTCGTACCGACGGAGGTCACCCGGGAGACGTACCGGTTCGACCCCTCGCTGCGCCGCCGGCTGACCGGCCCGTGCCGGGTCGACTGGCGGGACGGCATCGAACGCACCCTGCGGGCCCTGTATCCGCAGCACATGAGCCGCCGAGAAGGGACGCAGACGCCATGACGACAGGCATCGACAACAATCTGGCCCTGGTCCGGCGCGCCTACCGCGCCTTCCACGAACGCGATGTGGCCGGGCTTCTCGACACCCTGGATCCGCAGGTGGAATGGGTACACCCCGACGGCATGGCCGACTACGGCCTGGGGGGCACCAAGCACGGTCACGCGGGTGTCAGGGAGTTCCTGTCGCGCGTACCGACCGTCCTCGGCGGGATGCGCCTGGAGCCGCAGGAGTTCGTGGCCGCCGACGACCGGATCGTGGTCTTCGGCGTCCGGCAGGTGACCTCGGTCCGCGGCACGACCGTGACCCTTCCCTTCATCCACTCCTGGACCCTGCGGGCCGGGACCGCCGTCCGGATGGAGGACGTCTTCGACACGGTGCTCTTCCAGCGGCTGATCGAGAGCTGACCAGAGCTGACCAGAGCTGACCAGAGCTGACCGCCCGATCGTGCCGTGTGCGGCAGGTGCCGGCCGGTCGAGGGGGCCCGTCGTTCCGTCGGAGGGTCGCCGTACTCATGGCGACCCTCCGACAACACGAGCGACAACGCGTTGGGCGGTGTCAGCGGCTGTTGCCCGAGGGGTAGACGCTGAGGTCGCCGTAGGTCGACAGGACGCCGGCCAGGTCACCGGGTTTGTCCCGCAGGGTGGTGTCCAGGAAGGCGAGAGTGGTCGCGGCGACGACGTGCGGGCTCTCGGTGCGGCCGAGGGAGCCGACGATCGAGGGCACGGGCGGCAGGTACAAGGGGCCGTCCATGAAGGTGAGGTGTGCGGCGCCGGGGATGGTGAGCCGGTAGCTCGTCGCCGTGCCGAGCCTGAGGGCCTCGGTGAGGCGGGGTATGTAGTCCGGGTCGGTTCCGGGGGTGATGGCCTGGGTGAGCGCGAGCATCGGCCGGCGGAGGGAGGGGGAGGCCGGGCCGTGGGGGTAGCCGTCCAGATCGATGACGGCGTCGAACCGTTGGTCCTGCCGGGCTGCCTGCAGGGCGGCGGCACCACCCATGGAGTGGCCGGTGGCCGCGACCCGACCGGTGTCCAGGCGTCCGGTCAGCGGGTCGGTGATCTCGCCTCGGTCCAGATGTTCCAGCTGGGTGAGGACGAAGCCGAGGTCGGCGGCGCGAACCGCCGTCCAGTCAACGGCCAGCTTGTCGTCCTTGTCGCGGTCCCCGGTGGAGGCGAGCTTGGTGTGGATCGTTCGGCCGTCGTCGAGGACGACGGCGGCGGAGTCGTACGGGTGGTCGAGCGCGGCGACCACGTAGCCGTGGCCGGCCAGTTCCTCCGCCCAGGCGGTGTTCTGGGTACGCACTCCGCCCGACCCGGGAGAGAACAGCACGACCGGGAACCGTTCGCCCCCACCGGCCACCGGGGCGTCGAAGACCGAATGGCTGCGAGCACGCGGGACGCCGTCGATCAGGAAGCCGGGCAAGCCGACCTCGTGGGCGAGGGCATCGGACACGATGCGCGCCTCGTGCTCCGTGCGTCCGAGGTACTGGGCCCGCTGCGCGCCTGCGGGGCTCTTCCGCGCGGGATACCAGAGCTGCACCACGACCGTACGGCGGTCGTTCGGATCGGCGGTGAAGGTCTCGGGGCGGCGTGGGTCGGTCCACTGCACCACGCGGGTGCCGACCGCGAAGCCGCCCGACGGCTCGGGGAACACCGGTACGGGAAAGGCCCAGGCGGCCACCGGAGCCGTGGCCATCAGGCCGACGCAGACCACCGACCCCGGCAACGCCGGCCACCATCGGGCCCGCCACGCCGGCCGGCCGCTACGGCGCCGCAGCAGGGGAGAGAGGGCGAACGGCAACGCGACGGCGGCGCCTGCCAGTACCGGCAGCATCTGCCAGCGGATCCCCACCACACTCAGCAGGATCGCGGACAGTACGAGAACGGCCCCCGACGCGATCGTGACGCGTGGGCGGGCAGCGGGCGGAAGCCAGCGCGCCACCACCAGCGCGACCCCGGCCGACAAGGCAAGAAGTTCCAGAGGGGACATGTACAGTCCCGCGATGATCTCGGTCACCCGGCCATCCTCGGGGCGGGACACGCGGCGCCACATCAATCCCGGGTCGCCACCGCATGCGACCGGAGTCGCAATCCGAGGCATGTCCCCTGTGCGACCACAGTCGCATCCAGTAGCTCGCTCGGCAGAGGCGGACACGGAGGCCGACGGGGGTTGCGCATGCCGACCACGCCCTGGCCGACCGCACCGCAGTCCGGCCGTTCACCGTCTCGGCCTGGCTTCGGGAAGATCGATCGTTCGGTACCGTGACCACACGAACGCATGGAGTGACCATGCGCGTGATCGGCCTCTCCGGAGACTTCCGGTGGGGAGGATTGAGGTTGCAATGAGCCTGTCGAAGCCCGAGATCGACTTCCCCGAGGGCGAGCCGCCCACCGACCTGCGGATCCGGGACATCGTGGTGGGGGACGGCGCCGAGGCGAAGCCCGGCAGCATGGTCGAAGTCCACTACGCCGGGGTCACCTTCGCCACCGGGGAGGAGTTCGACGCCTCCTGGAACCGAGGACAGACGTTCAGGTTCCCCCTGGGTGCCGGCCGGGTCATCAAGGGCTGGGACCAGGGAGTCGCGGGCATGAAGGTCGGAGGGCGGCGCGAGCTCACCATCCCCCCGCACCTCGCCTACGGAAGCCAGTCGCCCTCCCCGCTGATCCCCTCGGACTCGACGCTCATCTTCGTGGTGGACCTGCTCGGAGTGTGAGCCGCCGGACCCCTGGCTGCCCGGCCTCACTGTTCGCGGTGAGACCGGGCGTCGCCTTCGCCTCGGGGCTCACCGCGATCCGGTACGAGGAGCAGAACGGCCGGAGGCCGGACGCGTCGGGCGGTGTCCCCCGGACACCTCGCGTTGCGGCAGCTCGCCCAGCCCCGTAAGTGCGGTCGCGGACAGCCCAAGCGTCAGCCTTGGAGCGCTGTGCGAGTCGGTCGAGAGCACGACTCGCTCCGCCCGGCCGGCTGCCGAGGCGGAGCGAGGGGGTGTGGGGGTGTACGGGGTGGGGTCAGGCGGTGCTTGTCCGCCGGCGTCGCAGGAGCAGGGCGGCTCCGCCCGCGAGGGCGAGTGCCGCGCCGGAACCGCCGGCGAGGAGCACGGCGGAGGACGGGGTGTCGTCCTCCGTGCGCTGGAGGCTGTAGCCGCTGGAGTAGCCCTTGGTGTCGTACTCCGAGCCGGGCAGCTTGTCGGCGTAGCGGGCCTTCAGCAGCTTCTGGTAGTCGCTGAGCGACACCGACGCCTGGCCGCCCAGCCCTTGCCTGGCCTGGTCGTTGAGCGCCTCGACGGTGAGGAGCTTGAGCTGGTACCAGCCGCGGATCTGCGGCTCGGTGAAGACCAGCGTGCCCACGGTGGCCTTGCCGGCGTACGCGGCGTCGCCGTCGCCGTCACGCACGGCCGCCAGGTGCCAGCCGCCGCCCTGGGTGGGGGCGAGCATGACGGTGGCGTTGCGTCCGTTGACGTTGGTGCTCAGCGAGGAGACCAGCCCCGTCAGCTTGACCGCCTTGGCGGGAAGCGGCTGGGCGGTGCCCGCGGCGAAGCCGGGCGTGATCTCGTTCAGTGCCACCGGGTCCTTGATCGTGAAGACCGGCAGGTCCCGGCAGGGCTCGGCGGTTTCGGGGATCGTCTGCACCGGACCGCCTGCGGCGTCGGTGGGTACCGGGGTGCGCAGGAAGCGGCAGACGGTGTCGCGCACGTCGGCGGACTTCACCGCGTTGAGTGCCGCCTGGTAGTCGGGGATGTCGGCCGGGAGCGGGTCCTTGGCCGGGGCGGCGTGGGCCGGACCGACGACGGACAGCAGTACGGACGCACTCAGTGCGATGACGATGGACAGACGGGAGGAGCGGGAGTTCGCCCGCCGGCCGGACAGTTCGGTGCCGCTGGTGCGGCTGGTGTCGCACATGTCGCCTGCCTTAGCGGGAGATGCCGATGCGGGAGTGGGTCCACTTGGACGAGTTGTTGCTCACGTAGTCGTTGTAGTTCCACCACGTGTACGTGGTGGTGTCCGGCCACGGGTCGGCCACGGCGATCGTGGTGTTCGAGGTGTCGAAGCCGTAGATCACGTTCATGTGGCCACCGCCGGACGTCCACCCGATGCGGGCGCCGAGTGGCCGGGCCGCCTTGACGTCGGTGTACACCTGGTTGAACGTGGCCGCGCTGTTCAGGCCCGAGCCGGTGTGGGTCATGCCGAGGCTGCTCCAGCCCTTGGCCATGTCGTCGAGCGTGGCGGGCTGGTTGTTGCAGCCGTAGTAGGGCTGGGCCCGGGTGCAGAAGTCCGTCTGTGTGGAACCGAAGCCGTGGAACTTGGCGATGGTCAACCCGGAGGCGACCCAGCACCACTGGCTCTTCTCCTGCTTCAGCATGGCGATGCTGTCCTGGCCCGCTTCCGCGTGAGCCGTGCCTCCCGTGGCCGCAAGCGTTCCCAAGGCGGCCAGCGCGATGGCCGACGCCGTGGTTCCGTACCTGAACCTGCCCATTTTCCTGCCTTCCCCCTGACGGGTACAACGAGACGAACGGGGCGATCTGGCAGGAATATGACAGCGCATCATGACTTGGACACATAGGGGCCTTGCGGGGAATTAGCTCCTACTGATTATTTGTCGGGTCATCATGCGACTCGGGGCACGTCTCCCGGCTCCGGAACGAATGGTGCGGCTCGGAGGTCGAGGCGGACGAGGCCCCGTGGGTCAGGCGGTCGCGGGGTGCGAGAAGGCCCTGCGGAGCGCCCGGGCGTGCTCTTGGACCGCTTCGTCCTGTTCGATGATGCGGTCCTCGATACCGGAGCGGACGACGCGGGCGTCGCCGTCGGCGAGGGCGGCGAGCCGGCGCAGGTGGTCATCGATCATGGCCGTGGCGCCGAGGGCTTCCAGCGCCGCGCAGGCCCCTGCCGGATCGGCGTCCGATTCGGCGGACCGCAAGGCCGCCGCGGCGAGTGCGACGCGGTCCAGGGAGGCGGGTTCCGCCACGGCCGTCAGGGCCGTCACGACGGCCGGCGCCTGCGCCGGATCGTCGAGCGCGGCTTCCAGTCGGGGAGTGAGCGGGCGCCCCGCCGGGCCGAGGAGTGTCGTCGTACGGGCGGCCCGCACCACCGACCACCGGGACCAGGCGTTCCGGTCGGCGCGGGCGAAGACCGAGTCCAGGGCGGCGACTGCCTCGTCCGCGTCGCCCGTGATGCGCCACAGGGCCTCGGCGAGGGCGGTGTCCGTGTCCAGCGCGGGCGTGGTGGTGCCACCGGCCGCGGCGCCGAGTGCCTCGCGCAGGGCCGGTACCAGCGCCGCTCCCCGGGGTCCGAGCGCGCCGGCCGGTCCGGCGGCGTCCCTGACGTGACCGGCCCCGCGCCGGAGTTCCTGTTCGAGGCAGTGGAGCAGGGGCGCGAGCTCGCCGTCGAGGTCGTACAGGGCCTGCGCGGCGGGGAGGACTCCCCGGGCGGCGGCTGCCCGCAGCAAGGTGACGGCCCGGGCCCGTTCAGCCGGGCCACAGTCGGCGGCGACGCGAGCGATGGCTCCTGCGGCCTGGCTCGGATGGTGTCGGAGCGCCGCGCACAGCTCGGGCAACGCCGGCGCCGCGTCGGCGCCCCACCCGGCCAACAGGTGTGTCAGCTGCCAGGGTTCGTTGCCGCTCAGGGCCCCGGGCCGGGCGAGGCGGTCCCGTACCGCGTCGAGGAGGTCGTCGTCGTACGGGAAGGCGGAGTGCGCGGGGCTCGGGAATCCGGCGGCGGCGCCGAGGGCTCGGGGCCGCCGCCCCAGGCCGGCGGCCAAGAGCGGGGCCGCTTGTGCGGGTGCGACGCGTACGAGCGCGGCCAGGGCCCGGTCCGCATGGTCGTCGTCCTGGTGCGGGTTCCGTGCGGCGAGCGGGGCGAGAACGTCCGCGGCCGGTTCGGCGACCGTGCCCAGTCGGGCCAGGAGGGACGCGGTGTCGATCACCGACCGCTCGTCGACGGCTGCCGCGCGCAGGCTCTGTACCAGGCGGCTCGGGGCGCTGCGGGAGAGCGTGCAGGCGCGATCGGCCGCCCAGAGGCCTTCGGCCCGCACGTCCGCCCGTAGATCGTGCAGGGCGGCGTCGACCAGGGCGAACGCCGCCTCGCGCTCCGCCCGGCGGTCCCGTCCCAGGAGGGCCTCGACGACGGCGGCCAGCGGCTCGCCCCGTTCGTGGTCGAGGTCGGAGCGCAGATCGTCCGCGGGCAGGAGGGAGAGCATCGTGGTGTGCGTGGTCTCGGTCCAGGGAGCGTCCGCGTCGAGGTGGGCGAAGACGGCCGCCATGCGCACCGCTGCCGGCTGGGACGGCTCCAGGGCGGTGGCGGCGGCCGCCGCCGCGACCTGCGGATCGAGCCGGGCGATCCCGGCCAGGACCTCGGCGCGTACGGCGGGTTCGGGTTCCTCGTCCCAGCGCGCGCGGAGGGCGGGGAGCGCGCTCGCGGTGGCGCGGGTGTGGGACACCGCCCAGGCCGCGGTCCGCCGGACGTCGGACTCCGGGGCGGCCAGCAGGGGCAACAGCAGCGGCAGCCGGTCCGCCACGGCAGCCCGGACGGTGCCCGGTGCGACGCCGTGCTCGTCCTCGCTCTCGGCCATGGCGCCGAGCAGCGTCAGGACGTCCGCCGTGTGGTGACCGGCGACCGCGATCGCCGCGAGGAACGGCGCCGCCTCCGCGCTCGCGGCGTAGACCGTTCCCTGGTGGAGCACGCTCCCGTACAGCTCCGACAAGGCCTCGTCCGCCGCACCCGCGTCGGTCCCGACCAGAGCCCGCAGCAGGTCGGGGAGGTCCTCCGCGCTGCCGTACGCGTGGGAGAACAACTGCCAGGGGCGAGCGTCGAGACCGTCGAGCGGGTGTGCGAGTTCCATGCGCGGCATCGTGCCGGCCACCTCTGACAGCAGCGGGTCAGGGGCTCCCCGGCCCACGTGGTGACGGGCGTGCCGCGCACCCTCCCCACCACGTGGGCTTCGAGACATCGCCGGAACTCCGCGGCCATGCCATCGGATTCGGTGTCCGGGCCGGTGCGTCACCTGCCGGCCAGGGTGCGGTCGAGGAGGGGGAGCAGGTGGTCCCAGTGGCGCTGTAGTCCGGCGGGGTCGAAGGTGTCGGTGTCGGACATGGTGAACCCGTGGACGGTGTCGGGGTAGATCTCGGAGGTGTGGTCGACACCCGCGGCGTCGAGGGCCTGGTTGAGTTCGGTTAGGGCGTCGGGCGTCAGGTCGCTCGCGGCGTGGCCGAAGTGGACCTGGGCGGTGATCCCGGCGAAGGCAGCGGGCCCGTCCGCTCCCACAGGGCCGTGGAATGCCGCGAGGGCTGCCACTCGGTCGGGGTGCGCCGCGGCGGTGCGCGTCGCCAGAAGGCCGCCTATGCAGTAGCCGGTCACCGCGACCGGTCCGGCGGCGACCTCGGGCCGGGTGGTGAGGAACGCGAGGTAGGCCTCGGCATCGCTCAGGGCCCGCTCCACGGTGTGCGCCTCGATCAAGGGCATCAGTTGAGCGAACACGGCAGACCGCGCCTCCGCGTCGATGTACTCGGGAAGGTCGAGCACCGGTGCCGGGCCGTGCCGGTGGAACAGGTTGGGGACGAGCACGTAGTAGCCGTGCCCGGCCAGTTCGCGGGCCAGAGCGTGCAACACGGGCCGGATACCGAAGCCGTCCGCGTACATCAGCACTCCCGGGAACCGCTCCCCGTGGTCGGGGAAGGCGGCGAAAGCGTCGGCCTGGCCGTCCGCGGTGGGAACGCGCAGCGTCGTGATGGGCATGAGTTCTCCTGTCGTGGTCGACGTGTGAAGCTGTGGTCACCACGACCAGAGGCGGAGCCCGCGCGCCGGCACCGGACCCTCGGCCCAACTGCGGTCCGAAATCGGCCCGTACGGCGCTCAAAGCAGCGCCGGGTCACCCGTCCGTGTGTGGCGCGAGGCCGTCCCGGTAGTCATCACCGCACAACGTAGCCCACCGGACGGGATCGAAGCCGGCGCATTTCCCGGGCGCCGACCAGCGGCCCGGCTCCGCCTTCCCGCCCCGTGCCGGTGGGCCCTCTTCCCCGGTCTGAGACGATCAGCAGGAGGGTACGGATCGACGAAGGGGTGGAGACCATGGTTCGTCTGGTGGTGCTCGGCGTCCTGGTGCTCGCCGTCGGCGGGTGCGTGTGCGTGGTGTGGGCGGAACGCGCCGGGCCCCGTTGGGTCCGCGGTGTGGCGACCGTGACGCTCGCCGCGAGCGAACTGGTACGTCGCTCCGGGAAGAAGCGGCGCCGAAACGTGAACGGATCCGGCGACGGCGGCGACTAGTGCTGTGGCCGCATAGGTCCACCGGGTTGGGGCTCGCGGGTGTTTGGGGTGTGCCGGGACACTCGATCCAATGACGCGAGCGCGTCCCTGGCAGGATCTCCGCATGCTCGAAGAGAAGTCGACGCGCTTGCGCAGATGATGGCCGAGCACATGGCCAGGCCGTCCCCGCCCGGCTTCCGCCTGGACTTCGAGGGCCAGGACATGGTGTTGCTCGACGCGGACGCCTAGGGCTATGCCGCAGGCGGCCGTAAAGGCCCGCTCAGCGACAGCACCGGGCAGGCTTGACGCGGCTGACGTCAGTGTTCGCGAAGGTCCTCCCGGCGATCGACGACGAGTACTACACGCAGGTGCGCGACATGGCCGTGCCGGCCGCCGAAATCGAGAGCCTGCGCGAGAAGTAGTCCTCCGCCGGAAATGCGGTCACAGCACTAGACATGGATGAGAATCTGTCGCAGAGGATGCCCGAGCGCACCCGCAAGAGAAGCCAGCTCCGCGCCGGTCAGCCAAGCCCGGTTCGGATACAAAACCTCGATCCGGAAGCGCGCGAACCCCATCGGCCAGTCGTATACCAGCTCGTTCAGCGACGTCTCAACGTCGCAGCAGGGAACCGTCACCATGAGCGTCGAAAAGCCCTCGTCGTAGCACTGCGAGACGGCATCACCCCACCACTCAGCTTCGAGTACCGTGCCGCACCGCGGACAGGAGATCCCCTCCAGGTTGGCGAAGCAATGGACCACCTCGACGCCGTCGTGCCACTTGGCTTCCAGACCACGTCGGGCGTCGTCGTCAGAAAGCATTCCGGACAACGCAACCGCAGCACGATGTGCCGCATCCTTACCGGGCTGCCAGTACGGATCTGTCGGAATCACCGTCAGATAGTTGTCACCCATCGCCCGCCCCCACGCCCGCCACGGTCCGCTCCTCCTGTCGTCAGACCCGGCGAACCTATCCGGTCACAGCACCAGGTCGCCGCTTTCGGATCTTGTAGGCCCGGCAAGATCCGAAAGAGACGACCTGGTACCGCTGGTACCGCCGCGGCGGATCGACCGGGCGCGCCTCAGCTCACCGCCTGCTTCACCAGTGCGGCGATCCGCGCCTCCACCTCGGGCGTCACCTCGGTCAGGGCGAAGACGGCCGGCCACATCGGGCCGTCGTCCAGCTGCGCCTGGTCGCTGAAACCGAGCGTCGCGTAGCGCGCCTTGAACTTCTCCGCGCACTGGAAGTAGCAGACGACCTTGCCGTCCAGCGCGTAGGAGGGCATCCCGTACCAGAGCTTCGGCGCGAGGACCGGGGCGGTGGCGGTGATGACGGCGTGGACGCGCTCGGCCATGGCCCGGTCCGTGTCCTGCATCTCGGCGATCTTCGCGAGCACGTCCTGGGCCGCCTCGGCCGCCTTGTCCGCCTTCGAGCCGCGGCGCGCCGCCTTCTTGAGTTCCTGTGCGTGGTCCTTCATCGCGGCGCGCTCCGCGGCCGTGAATCCCTCGTGTGCGCGGTTGACGGTGCTGCTCATGGTGGATCTCCTTCTTGAGGCTCTGGTTGTGTGGATCTTGGACCCCGGCCGTGGCCGTGCGGCGGGACCGGGCGAGGCGTCAGGCCAGCCAGCGGCCTTCGCGCATCAGTTCACGGTCGGCGAGCTCGTTCTCCTCCCGCCAGGCCCGGATGCGGTGAGGAGTGATACGGAACCAGCGGTACCGGGTGGTCAGGGAGCGCGGGTCGAAGCCGGTGCGTGCGGTGAACCGGTCCCCCAGGTGCGGCGGCAGGGCGTCGATGTCGAGGACCTCGACGTCGCCCTCGATCATGGCGACGTCGCGGGTGTGGCCGAGGGCGAGCCGAGCGGTCCGGGTGGCGGCCAGGTTTCGCCCGGTGGGGCTTTCTGCCGGGGTGGCCGCCAAGAGCGCCTCGCCGTCCCAGGCGAAGGACAGCGGTACCAGGTGGGGGACGCCGTCCGCCGAGGCACTGGCCACCCAGACGTCGACGTCGTGGCCGAGCCGGTGCTCGGTGTCGTGACGGCGCTGTGCGCGGGAGCGGGGTGGGGTGCTCATCAGTCCTGCAGCAGTCCGATGAGGTTGCCGTCCGGGTCGATGACGGTGGCCACCAGGCGGCCGCCGCCGACGTCGTGCGCGGGCTCCTTGACGGTGGCGCCCGCGGCGGTCAGTTCGGCGAGCTTCGCCTCGATGTCCGCCACGTGCCAGTAGGCCAGCGACGAGGTCAGGCCCTGCGGTCCGCCGCCCGGGAGGAGGCCGATGTGCTGGCCGGCGGCCTCGAAGCCGACGTAGTAGGGCCCGTCGGTCTGCGGCGCGACACCGAGCAGCGCGGCGTACACCGCCTTGGCCCGGGCGAGGTCGGACACGGGATGCAGCACGGTCTTCATCCCCTGGTGGGAAGAGCTGGTCACGGTGACTCCTTCGTCGCGGAAATCGATCGGCCCGGTGCGGTCCGCCGGGCTCGTTCCCTGTGATCACAGCTTCCCCCGGGCGGGGTAGGGGGTGCCTCCGTGCTGACCACGGAAAGCACCACGGATAATGGCCCGGTGTCCACTCCAGTGATCTCGGCTCGGGAAGCCGACGTGCTCGGGCTGCTCGGGGAGTACCTGAGCAACGCGGAGATGGCCGCGCGGCTGTTCATCTCCGTACGGACGGTCGAGTCGCACGTCTCCTCGCTGTTGCGGAAGTTGGAGGTGCCGGACCGGCGGGCGCTGTCCCGGCACGCAAGCGAACAGACGCGTGCCGAACGGACGCGTGCCGAGCAGGCGCGCCCGGCACCCGCGCTTCCGGCACCGTTGACGGCGTTCGTCGGCCGGACCCGCGAACGCGGGGAGCTGGCCGCGGCGGTGACGGCACGTCGGCTGGTGACCGCCGTCGGTCTGGGCGGGGTGGGCAAGACACGGCTCGCGCTGGCGGTGGCGGCCGACGTGGCGGGCGACTTCGCCGACGGGGTGTGCTTCGTCGACCTGGTCCCGGTCACCGATCCCGGGCGGGTGGGCGCGGCGGTCGCGGCGGCCATGGGCGTGGGCGAGCAGCCCGGGCGCGGCATCGACGACGCTCTGGTGGCCGCGTTGGCGGACCGTCAGGCGCTGCTGGTCCTGGACAACTGCGAGCAGGTGCACGACGGGGTGGCGCCGTTCCTGGAACGGCTGCTCGTGGCTTGCCCGGGGATACGGGTGCTCGCGACCAGCCGGGCCCGGCTGATGGTGCCGTTCGAGTGGGTTTTCCCGGTTCCGCCGCTGTCGCGCGTCGGCGGCGGCGAGTCGGAGGCGGTGGCCCTGTTCCTGGAGCGGGCGGCGGCGGTCGGCAGGGCCCCGGCCCCGGCGGAACGCGACCGGATCGCGGCGCTGTGCGAACGGCTCGACGGCATGGCGCTGGCCATCGAACTGGCGGCGGCGCGGTGGTCCACGCTCGGTTTGGACGGCCTGGCGGCCGGCCTCGGCGACCAGCTCCGGATCCTCGCCGGCGGCCCCCGTGCCGACGGCAGGCACCGGTCGGTGCGGGCCGTCCTCGACTGGAGCCACGACCTGCTCGAACCGCGGGACCGGGCACTGTTGCGGCGGGTGTCGGCGTTCGTCGCTCCGTTCACCGCCGAGGCTGCCGCCGAGGTGGCCGGGTTCGCCCCTCTGGAGACGGCCGCGGTCGCCGACGGGCTCGGCAGGCTCGCCGAGCAGAGCCTGCTCGTCGTGACACCGTCCGACACCGGCACCCGCTACCAGGCGTTGGAGACCCTCCGTCAGTACGGCACGGAGCGGCTCGACGATGCCGGTGAGCTCGACGATGTCCGGTCGCGCCACCTGGCATGGTGTCTGGCCGGTGCGGGCGGCCTCCGGGAAGGCGGCGGTTCGGACTGGCGAGCCCGGTTCGACGCGGTAGCGGAGGACCTGCGGGCCGCCTTGACCTGGTCCGCGGGCCGGCCGGAGCAGCGCGCGGACGCGTGCCGTCTCGCCCTGTCCCTGGCCGAGCTGGCCTTCACCCGGAACCTGCTGGGCGAGGCCCAACAGCGGCACGAACAGGCGGCCTCGCTCACTGCCGACGCCGACGCCGCCGCCGCGTTGCGGCAGGCCGCCGGGGTGGCCGGGTGCCGCAGGCTCGGCGACGACATGTACCGCCTGCACCGGGCCGCCGCCGAAGCCGCCCGCCGGGCCGGGGACGCCGCCGGGGCCGCCCGCGACCTGGCGGCTGCCGCCACCGCCGCCTACCGCTTCTCCAGCACGTTCACCGGCCGGGTTCCGTCGGCGGACGAGGTGACCGGCCTGCTCGCGGCGGCCCGCGAGATGACCGGTGACGAGGACCCGGCCACCGAGGCGGCTCTCGCGCTGGCCGAGGCCGCGGTGATCGCGGACGCGTTCGGCGCGGTCCAGGGCGCCCCGGACAACACCGCCCCGGACACCGTCGCGTGCGCCGAACGGGCCGTCGAACTCGCCCGGCGCGCCGGCGACCCGGTGGCACGGTCCGCCGCCCTCGACGCGCTCTCCGGCGCCCAGAGCTGGGCCGGTGAGAGCTTCGCCGCGGCGGCCGCCGCCCGCGCCCGGATCGACATCCTGACCTCGGCACCGAGCGCCCCTGCCCGGACGCACGAGCTGATCGACGCCCTCGCCATGGCCGCCGCGACCGCCATCGGCACGGGCGAGCTGTCGGCAGCCCGCCGGTGGGGCGGCCGGCTCGCGGGCCATCCGCAGCTGGCCGAGGTGGGCGACCACGCCACGTCCTGGCTGCTGGTCGCGGACGCGTTCATGGGCCAGGCCGACGCGGTGCTCACCAGCAGCGTGCGCTTCCTCGACTCATGGGAGCAGTCCGGCCGGCAACGGTCGTTCTCGCTCGGTCCGGCCGCCGCGTCCGTCGCGATGATCCACGGCTTGCGAGGCGACCACGAGGCACGGGCGACCTGGCTCGCGATCACCGACCGGACGGGCAGCAAGGAGGATCACCGCCACGGCCACGGCGCCGTCTTCGACGCCATGGTCCTGCTCCACCACGGGGACGCCGACGCGGCCCTGGAACGCGTCGCGCCCGAGCCGGAGCAGGTGTGGAAGTGGGTCTGCTGGGTCTGGCTGCACTGGTACACGGCGCTCCGGGCCGAGGCATCGGTCCTCGCCGGGCACCCGGACGCCCGGGGCCGGATCGCCGCCGCCCGGGCCGTGGTCGCCGGGAACCCGGTCGCCACCGCCCTGGTGGACCGGGCGGAGGCACTGCTCGACGGGGATCTGCCGCAGTTGCTGGCCACCGCGTCGGCGTTCGAGGCAGCCGACTGCCGCTACCAGTGGTCGCGCACGCTCCTGCTCGCCGGCGGCGCGCACGCCGCGACCGGCGCGTCCGCCCTGACCGACCTCGGACTCGCGGCCATGGCCGCTCGGTAGCCGCACCACTGGCACCCTGAACAACACGTCGCGCTCTCGGTCTCGACGCGACACCCGCTCCCGCGCCTGCGCAGGGCCGCGCACGAGGCACGGCCCTGCGGAGGTGCGTTCAGAACGTCACAGGATTTCGATGGAGTTGACCTTCGGCGGGTGGTTCGGGAACGTGATCTCCGTCCAGCGGTTGATCCTCACGGAGTCGCCGTTGGCGTCGTAGTAGATCAGGTCGTTGTTGCCGGTGGAGATTTTGTCGACCCACCAGCCTCCGAACCCGGTCCGTCCCTTGTTCGCGTAGCAGTCGACGCTCTGCCGGCCGCCCTCGTGGGACCAGATCTTCAGAAAGTTCTCGCCGCCCCGGCACTCGATGTGATCGATGGCGAACGCGTTGCCGGGGATGGTCAAGGTCAATGACGCCGCTGCGGCGAACGCCACGGCGGCCGATCGAACGAACCTCTTCGGCTTCATGAGCACGATCTCTCCTTCACGGGAATCGAGCAGTAAGGGGGGCGCCCCGCGCCCACGGGCACGTCGGCCACCCACACCGCGACGGACCGGCAAAAGACCTTCGCGGTTGCACAGCGAGATTCCCCTGTGGTCGGTGCCCTCTGCAATCAACTCCGCGATGCGCGGTTGGGAATTGGCACCATACTGTCCCAATTCAGACCTCTGGTCCTCAGTTGAAACGTTTGAGCACCTTGGCGGCCTTGCCCGTCTGCCGCCGGCGGTCGTGACGGCCTGGTCGATCTCCGCGGAACGACCGGCATCGGTCCGGCAGGCGGCCGAGGGAGGGGCCGAAGGGGAGGCTGTCCCGGGGCAAACCAGGACCCTGCCCCAGAGCGACGGATGCGTTCCGGCCATCGCGAAGGCGAAGCCACGTGGGGTGCGCTCGTGTCCCGCGGAGCACGCCGCGCCCGCTCGCCTACGCCGGCGTGAACCCGTGGGAACAAGGCCCGAGCCGGTGCGCCGGCGGCCGTCGATCCGGCGGCACGGCTGCGGACGTTCGGGCGTCGTCAGAACGACTCGTGGTACTCCTGTGGGTGCCCGCAGACGCGGATGACCGCACCTGCGCCGATGTCCGGCCCCGTGAAGTCCCGGTACTGGCTGAAGCAGGAGTCGGAGTCTCCGCACGGTCACTGCTCGTCTACGCGGTCACACACAACGAATCCGGGCTCGATCTCCGAGCATTCGAAGATCGGCTGAGGGATCCCCACCGTCAAGGTTCCGCCCGAATCCTCTCCACGGCACGCGGGGTGGTACGCGAGCGAGAAGTGCCGAGCCGCCCGGGGGTACTTCTCCAGAAGACCGCGAAAGTCCTGGATCAGACCGCTGAACTCTTCCGGGATGGTGGCATCGCTCTTGCGTTGCTCCGTCATGGCCGCCTCCTTGGTCAGAGAATCCCTGGTACCACCCAGAGGGCAGCCATGGCCATCCACGCCGTACTACCGCTCGCGTACGGACGCCCTCGCCGACCTGCCGGCGACAGTTTCGCGCGGCGGGCCCGCGTTCGCGGCGGGCGCCACGGGGATGGCTCCATCTGGGCTCGGCGAGGCGACCCGGTCGGCGGAGGGTGTTGTGTCTCCAGTGGCTGGAGACAGCAGGGGGGGGGGGACGTGGATGTCCGACCCTCTCCTCACACGTCGACGGGCCGGACAGTTGCAGGGCCGGCAAGGGAGGCGTCGTTCCCCCGGGACGGGTGAGGGGTTGTGACGGGTGACGAGTCCTGTGACGGTTCGGGGACATGGAGCGCACGCTTCTCGTATCACATGATCCATAGTCTTCTTCTTGCAGCCCCGCCCAGCCTCAACAGCTCACACCGTGGTGGGCCGTCAGGTCCACGAGGGTGCTGCGGGGAGGCGCAGGCGCCGGTGTTCGAGGGCCGTGGCGAGGGCGTAGGCGCCGCCGCCTGCGAGGGCGAGGACCCAGTAGAGGCCGGGGGCGTCGAGGGAAAGCGCCGCGGTGGAGGTCAGGGCGAGCCAGACCCCGAGGGCGTAGTGCAGCACGTTGCGGCGTACGGCGCCTTCGGCGAGGTGGAGCAGGCCGACGATGAGCCCGGAACCGGCGGGCCAGAGGATGGACTGGAGTTCGGGCTTGTCGAGGATGGATGTGAGGCCGGTGATGGCGAGGAACAGGGCGGTGAACGCGACGACCCAGGCGGCGCCGAGCAGTTTGCCGGAGAGGACGTCGGGCGCTGCGGCCCCCCGCTGGGCCCGCAGCGCGGCGATGGTCGCTTGGGCGATGCCCGTGACGAGGCCGATTCCCAGGAGCGTCATGGGCAGCCAGCCGGGCAGGCCGAGCAGAGGGGTGTCCCCCTGCGAGGCTGCGGCAGCACCGTGCCCGAGCACGTAGGCCAGTCCGAAACTGAGGTAGGCCGCGCGGTTGTCGACCTCGTGCGGGAGACCGATCGGATGGAAGGGGGCAGGAGCAGGGGCAGCGGGCGGTGGTTCCGTTGCGTGGCTGGGCATGGTGGGCGTCCCCTCAGGGGTGGTTGACGGATGCGTGGAGACGCCAGGGGAAGCTGCCGGGCCGTCTCGGGTCGTGTCGGATCGCTTCGTGCCGGTCGTCTGGTCCGTCGTCCGGTCGGTCACCTGGTTCTGTCGGGCCGGTGTGTTGGTCTTGGCCGGCCGGGGCGGGAGGGCGGCGCGCGCTTGGCGGCTCGGGCAGGTGAGGCGTACGGCGAGGAGGGCGGTGGCCGCCAGGATCGCGGCGGAGACCGCGAAGGCCGCCCGGTACCCGGCGGTGAGCGCTTCCAGGTGGGTCTGGTGGGCGGACGCGTGGGCCGTGACGGATCCGGCGAGGGTGGCGAGGGCCGCGAGGCCGATCGCGCCACCGACCTGGCGGGTGGTGTTCACCAGTCCGCCGGCCAGTCCGGCGTCCCGCCCCGGAACACCGTCCACGGCGAGTGCGGTGAGTTGGACGAAGGCGATGCTCAGGCCGAGGCCGACCAGGACGCTCGGACCCAGGACATCGCCGAGGTAGCTCCCGTCGGCGCTGATCCGTGACAGCCACAGCAGCCCCGCCGCCTCGGTGAGCAGGGCCGCGGTGACGGTGGCGGTGGCGCCGATGCGCCGGGAGACACGGGGCGCCGCGATGGCGCCGAGTATGTTGGCC
The DNA here is from genome assembly GCF_026627505.1 of Streptomyces sp. H27-H5. Taxonomy (GTDB): domain Bacteria; phylum Actinomycetota; class Actinomycetes; order Streptomycetales; family Streptomycetaceae; genus Streptomyces. Next base: position 23,093 of record NZ_JAPNLK010000077.1, read on the forward strand.
GCGGCGAGGGGGAGTTGACCGGCCCCGGTGGCCAGCGGGCTCATCCCGAGCACCTGTTGCTGGTACAGCGGCAGGAAGAAGAACAGTCCGATCCACACGGAGCCGAGGAGCGTCATCAGCAGGTTGCCCGCGGCGACACGGCCGGTGGAGAACAGCCGCGGCGGTATCAGGGCGTCGGGCCTGCGCCGCTCGATGACGGCGAAGGCCGCGAACAGCGTGCCCGCGCCGAGAAGGGCGCCGAGGACGCCGCCGTTCGTCCAGCCGGACCCGCGTGCGCTGGTCAGCGCCCATACGAGGCTGGTCAGGGCGAGGGTGACGGTCGCGGTACCCAGGACATCGAACCGCCCCGACTCACGGTCGCCTGCCCGGGGCACGAACATCGCGACGGTGATGAGGACGAGTACCGCCCCGAGGGCGACGATGTGGAAGACCCAGGGCCAGCCCCAGGCCTGTGTGAGTATGCCGCCCAGCAGGACGCCGGCCGCTCCCCCGGCGCCGGATACCGCGCCCCACACGCCCAACGCGCGGCCCCGACCGGGGCCGGGAGGGAACAGGCCCATCGTCAGGGCGAGCGCGGCGGGAGCGATGGCGGCGGCGCCGAGTCCCTGTACGGCTCGGGCGGCGATCAGCACGCTCGGGAAGGCCGCCAGTCCCGCCGCCAGGGAGGAGCCCGCGAACACCGCGAGACCGGCGATCAGCACCCGGCGGCGACCGAGCAGGTCGGCCGCGCGGCCGCCCGCCAGGAGCAGCGCCCCGAACGCCAGGCCGTAGGCGTTGACCACCCAGGTGATGCCGCCGTCCGACAGGCCCACACCGGCGCGGATCTGCGGCAGCGCGACGTTCACGATCGAGGTGGCCAGCATCACGGTGAACTGCGCTGCGGCCAGCGCCGCGAGGGCGCTCCCCTGGCGGGGCCGGGCGGCCGGATCGTCCTTCGTACGTTCAAGGTTCATGGCGCACAGCCTCGGGTCGGGCGGTGTCCACAATCCATGCGCGGTGGAGGCGACGACTGTCCAGTCCTGTCCGCACGCGTCCACCCGGCTGCCCGTTCGCCGACCGTCCGAGACCGCGTCGCATGTGTCCGGCCGGGGGACGGTGCGTCCGCATCGGAGCAGGACGAACGTACGTACGGGGTCAGTCGCGGCCCACGTCGCGCCTCACAGGCGCCACAGGCATGGCAGGCGTGACGGGCGTGAAGTCCAGCAACAGGGAGGCGGGACCTCGGGTGTACAGGCCGGTCTCCTGGTAGCGGGAGCCGGGAGTGTGCCGGACCTGGTCGAACAGCGGCAGGAGCATCGCGGCGACGGTCTCGATCTCGGCGCGGGCGAAGGCCGCGCCGACGCACTGGTGGAGCCCGGTACCGAAGGCCAGGTGCTGGGCGGCCGCGGTGAAGGAGCGGGCGGTGCCGAGGTCCGGGCGGTGGATGTCGAAGGTGTCCGGGGCGGTGAAGGCGTCAGGGTCCCGGTTGGCCGCGCCGATCATGCAGAAGACGACCGCTCCGGCCGGGACCGTGGTGCCGGCGACCACGATGTCCTTCTCGGCCTGGCGCGGGATGAGTTGGACCGGTGGGGTGCAGCGCAGGGTCTCGGCGATCGCGGCGGTCAGCAGGTCCGGGTCCCGGCGGACCTGAGCCATCTGTTCGGGGTGGTCGACCAGGTGCTTGAACAGCAGGGCGAGGGTCTTGTCGGCGGGCTCGGTGGCGGCGACCAGGACGTTGATGATCAGTGCGGTGACGTCGCGGTTGCTCATGGCGATGCCGTCGAACTCGGCGGTGCACAGCCTCGATATCAGGTCGTCGCCGGGGTGGCGGCGTCGCTGTTCGATGACGGGGACGAGGTAGGCCTCCAGCTGCTCCGCGCAGTCCAGGCAGTGCCGACGGCGCTCGTCGGTGAGAGCGACGCTGGTGATGAACTCGGCGACCCCGCCGTGCCAGGCGGCGATCCGCTCCCAGTCCTTCTTGTCCAGGCCGAGGACGTCGAGCGTCACGTGCACTCCGAAGGGCTTGCCGAAGTCGTTGACCAGGTCCACCCGGCCCCGGGAGAGGAACGGCTCGATGACAGGTCGTCCACGGCCGCCCGACGGCCCGCCACCGCCAGCAGGAGGGGCAACGCGGGGCCCTCGACGTCCGGTCCGGCACCGATCGCCAGGTCGACGTCCGTTGCGGTGAGGCGGACGCGGGTCACCAACTCCTTGGCCCCACCGAACGACGCCGGGGTGCGCGTCTGCAACCTGATGGCCCTGACGACGGCCTCCTGCGGATAGAGGCGTGTGATTCCGAGAGGCCGGCGGATGTCCTCGCCGTGGACGATCTCCTCGACGAGGCGGCTGTCCAGAGGAGCAGGCGGGGTGGACGTCCTCGGTGCCGCGTCCCGGAGTCGTTGCAGGGTCTCGGACGGGCCGGCCCCACGTGCACGTTCCACGCCGCGGGCGTTCTGTCGGTCGAAGTCGAAGCGTGCCCGGACCAGGCCGGTCACGAAGCCGAGGCGCGTCGTGCGGGCCGTGTCGACCAGATGGGCGACCACGTCGTGCACGGTCCAGCCCTCGCAGAGCGACTGTTCCCGCCACTGCTCTTGATCGAGGCGCTCCAGGTCCTCGATCAGGGCCGTCCGCTCGGCATGCACCATTGCCCAGACGCTTGCCACCATGGCTTCCCTTCGTCGAACCCAGTGTCTGCCATGAAGGACTCCACCACCGCCCGGAACTCATCGCCGGATCCCCTCTGGTGGCAGGCCGTGCGATCTCGTTGAATACCGTCGTACGCGCGTGAACACGCCATACCCGAGGCAATGACGGCGATGCAGCCGGGATGCGGGAGAAGTCAGTGAGTGTAGCCGTACCACCTGAGCCGGTAGACCCTCCTGCGCCCGTCGGGCCGCCGCCGGGTTCCCGCCCCCTTCCCGATCCTGCGGACTCCGAAGGTGCCTCCGCGTCGCCCACACCGCCAAGGAGGTTGGGGGAGTTGGCGGCCCTCGTGTCGGCGATCACCGCCGTCTTCGGCCTCGTACTCGGCTTCTTCGGCCTTCCCACCTTCGTGAACTCGCCGACGGCCAGAAACGTGACCCCGACAGTCACCGCGACCGTCACCGTCACTGCTCCCCCGGGCGGGGCCGAGCCCGCCCCTGCCCCCGGGTCGACCGGCAGTGGGGTGCCGTCTCCCTCCCCGGCCGCCAAAGGACCGTCCTCGCTCGTCCATGACCTGATGCCCGTCGAGGTGGACGGCGAATTCGGCAAGGGGGGACAGAAGGTGGACACCCGTTCGTACCCCACCGCGTTGAGCGGCCTGTGCGGTAAGCACACCTGGCAGCTGGACCGCCGGTACACGACGTTGACCACGCGTGTCGGCGTCAGTGACGACACCCCCTCCGGCCGCACCATCACCTTGTACGTCGACGTGGAAGGCGCCCGGAAGAAGGAGCTGGTCATGGGCCCCGGGGACTCGGTGGCGACCGTGACCCTGGACGTGAGCGGCGCCTACCGCGTCAGCCTCGGAATCGACGGCTGCTCCTGGGCGGACCAGCTGGGCCGTGGAGTGTGGATCGATCCCGTCCTCGCCCCGGCACGGTAGCGGCCGAAGTGTGATCGGCTTCCTCCCGGTCAACCGGCCGCGGGGACACGGCGCATCGTCCAGCACCGGGCCGCCTCCTCCGCGGCCGCGATCACGGCGGCGTTCCGGGCGCCCTGGTCAAGGCCCGCCGCTACGGCGGCTTCCCGGGCCGAGGTCACCTGACGGCGGACGTCCGTACAGGCACGGAGAGCGGCGGGAAGTTTGCGCGCACCGGTGAGGCCGGCTCCTGCGGCATCCATCGCGGCGGCCTCCGCCTGGTGTACCGCGTGCTGCACCGCGCAGGCTCCGCATCGCCCGTCGGAGGTCTCGGTGTCCTCCCACGAACCGCAGTCCGCGCATCGGCCCGCAAGGGATGCACCGCCCGGGTGCGTAGGGCCCGGATCCGGGGTTCGGGTCGATGCGGTCGTCGGGCCGTCGGCGGGTACGGACCGGCCGGCGGGGGTGGGCGCGCAGGTCCGGCAGCGGCCGGTCTCGGTCAGCGGTGTCGTGCAGTCGGGGCACTCCCCCGCGTCCAGGTGCCCCTGTCGTTCCCGCAGGGCCCTCTGCTCCAGGCGGATGGCCAGGCATTCGGTGCACTCTTCGCCCGAGTGCCAGCGAATGCCCTCTTCGCAACGGGGGTCGTGGCAGCCCCATCGGACAGCGGCCACCTTGAGGAGCCAGCCCTCGATGCTGCGCAGGTCCGACGGGGAGGTCCGGGCGAACCGCGCTTCCAGGCGGGACCGCAGTCGCTCCGGTTCCACGCCTTCGGAGAGTTGCGCACCCAGTTGGCGGGCGAAGGTCCGTTGGACGTACGTCCGTGCCCGCTGGACCAGCCACGCGACCGGTTCCATGATCCAGGCCAGCCGGGGGCTGAACGTCAGATCGGGCCCCGTGTAAGAACCTCGCTGGCTGTCGCCTTGGGGCTTGGGAGGGACAGGGGACTCATCCGCGCGGAGCGCGAGGCGACCTGCGGGAGTGGCAGCGGACGCGGATTTCGGAGTCGTTCGCTCGTCGAGGGCCACGCGCGTAACCACCTGAGCCTCGCCTACGGCGGATGAGGTCAACCCACCCTCGTTCACGAGTCCGTCAATCTGCGGATCTTCCTTAGTCGCGAGGGATCCGTCACCGGCCGGTGGACCCGAACCGTCACCAGCAGAGGAACACTCAACTACCGTTTCTCCTCGCACTGGTTGACCGATCTCCGCCTCCGTCGGCCCGAAGGGGAGGGCGGGCTGTTCCAGGGCTTCGTAGATGTGCCTGCCCTGAAGGCCCTCCCGCCGGTGGACCTTGAGCCAACCGAGGGATTCGAGCGCGTCCACCACCGTGGACGCGGCGGCGGCGCCGATGGGCTGGCGCGCCTTCCTGCCGGAATGGTGGACGAGGATCTGACCCAACTGCGCTTCGGAGACCTTCAGGTTCCGGGCCTGTGCGTAGGCCAACGCCGCCCACGCCCTCAACTGGCGTGGTTCCAGGAGTTCCGCCGCGATCACGGGCACCCACACGAACGCTTCCTGTCGGGGCATGACGCGGAGCCGGCGTTCCGCCGTGGTGCCCAACCCTCCGGGCTTGGTGCGCCGTCGGGAGTGCAACTCGACGACGCCGTCGAGGGGATCGGGGCGGGTCAAGGCCCGGATCCCCCGTTCCACGGCCGAGGCGCTCATGCTCAGGTAGCGGGCGAGTACGGAGACGCCCGCCGTGCAGCCCTCGGGCCGCCACCCCAGGGCGGCTGTCTTGACGTAGACCGACAGGGCCACATCGGGATACGCCGACGACGAGACGACGCGCCACGGCACGCGCACGCGGCCCCGGCGGGCCGCCTGCTCGGACGGGGAGGCGATTTCGCCGCCTTGAGCCCGGCGTGAGATGCGGGAGCGGCGCGGGCCGGCCTCGGCTGCGGTCTTCGAGGCGGATCCTGCGGTGCGGGTGGGCTCCATCTCGTCAGAAGGCAGCACGAGACCGACCCCTGGAGTGGTGGCGATGACTGGCTCCGGGAGTGAGGAGGGGGTTTTGGCAGCACGAAACCGGCCGACCGGCACGAGGAGGTGCCGCCGGTGCGGTGGGCGCGGTCAGAGGTGAGTGGTGTTCCTGGTGAGGTTCCGTTCGAGGGGTGGGAGCGTCGGTGAACTCGGTGCGGCTCGCGGCGAGATGGTCAGGCTGCGAGCCGGAGGGTGGTGAGGAGCCGGCGCGGCCTCCGGGCTACGAGGCGGCCGGTTGACGCGGCGGCACTCCGCGCCTGGGGGCGTGCCGGGGCGTCTTGGCCAGCACGGAAGGCAGTTCGTCGATCCAGCGGCCGATCGGGAGTCGGATGGCCACCTGGGCGTCCAGGGCGGACGGTTCCGTGCCCTCGGGGCCGGAGGCCTCCAAGAGGGCACGCTCGATCCGCGTGTTGGCGATGTGTACGGCGGTGCCGAGGACGTAGAGGGTGGTCTCCGGAGTCGTCTTCTCGTCCGAGGCCGCGTCGCGTACGGCGTTGAGCGCTGCGAGGAGCCAGGTGTCCGGCTTCTGCTTGACCGAACGCTGCTTGGGCTTGTCGGGCCACGCGAACTGGGACAGGACCCGGTACACGCGCAGGACGACCGCGTCCGCGGCGAAGCAAGGCTCGCTCAGCACTCCTATGTCGATGGCGCGGTAGACCCAGTTCTTGCTGACTCCCGCGGCTACCGCGACGGCGTTGGCGCTGAGAACGGCACTTGGCATGAGCAGGTTCTCCTGTGGTCCCAGGGCGAAGGTTGTGTCGACCGTCAGCCTAGCGGAGTCGAGGCATGGAACTCCCTGTCAGGGACATCAGGCAATGTCTTGGTGAGGTGGTCCCTTCGTGAGCCGGTCGGTATAAGAACCCACCCTCATATCGGTCCTGTCGACGACCCGTGTATCGGTACGGTCATCGGTAGGACTATCAGGACAGTCATCGGTATAAGTCCAGTTCACAGCCTGCATAGGAGGGCGCGGTGCGGGGCTTTTCGGCGGCGTCCGGGGTCCCCGCCGAGGGCGTGAAGGGCCGTACAGGCCAAACCGGGAAGGCCGTACCTCGATCAGCCGGAGCGCCCTGAGCGGGAAACCGCAGGACCGGGGACGCCTGGAGGCGCTCGAAACTCGTGAAAATTGGTGCTCCGGTGTCGGCGTGTCGCCCCACAGGGTTGCCGGAAACCCTGTTCCAGGCCGTCACCCTGGCAGGGAAACGAGCAACGGGGGTGCAGACCGCATGATGCGGTCTGCACCCCCGTTCGGATGTGCGGGTGGTGAATGCGAAGCCGGGCCGCTAGAAGAGGGGCGGCAGTTCGGGCTTGCGCAGGGGCCCCTCGACCTCCAGCGTCTGGAGATGCAGGATCACGAGCGCGGAGACCACGTACAGGCCCTTGCGCGCGTAGTCGGCCTCGTCCAGGAGTGCCTTGATCTCAGAGGCATGTGCCTTCGCCTCCGGGCCCAGCCTGAACGTCGACTTCTTGCCGCTGCCCAGGTAGCCCAGGCGCTGGTCGGAGAGCTTCTTGTACAGAACGACGAGTTCCTGAGCGTCCATGGGCGCCTGCCGGTACACGACGTCCATGTAGTGGCCGGCCGCGAGTTCGGCGTTCCCCGAGGAGCGGCGGTCGTTGGCGATCCTGCTGCGCAGAGCGTCCCAGACCTCGGGGATCAGGTTGGCGCCGTGGGAGGTCCAGTCGCGCGAGTTCGTCCGGGAGTCCGCGAAGGACGCGTGGATCGCCTGATGCGTCGGTTCGAGCTGTCCCGTTGTCCGAGTCGCCTTGCGAGGCTTCTGCGCCGGGGGCGCAGAAGGCGGGGTCGACGCCGCCGCCTTCTGCTCGGGCACCGCCACGGCCGCTTCGGGCTCGTCATGTCCCGCCTCGTCCGCGGCCGGGCCGGGGGTGGCCGGCGCGGCCGCGGACGGCTCCCCCGCTTCGGACTCCTGCGGCGGGGCGGTGACCACGTGGTGCAGGGACGGAAGGTCACCCGCTCCCGGCACCGTCGGTTCGGGTCGGGGGGCCGGTTCCGGTGTCGGTACTGCGGCAGGAGGTGCGGTCACGGGTGCCTTGGGCGCAAGGACCGCCGTCACCGGGGAAGGGGACGCCAGGGCGGAGGCGTTGCCCATGAAGCCGGCATCCGCGACCTCTTCCGCCTGCTGGAGAAGAGTGGCGGCGAGATTGGCCTGAGGGGCCGGAGGACGCCGCCTGCGCACGGCACCGAAGGCGCCGGCGTCCTTCTGGTCCTGCTTCTTCTTGGCCGCTCCCCCGGTCGGCCTCGTCTGACCATCAGACACGAACGCTCTCCCTCGCGGCACCGTTCAGCTGCTGCTCCACCCGCGGAGCGACCTCCCATTCGGTGTCGGGAGTGTCCATCCGGTCCAGGACCTCCTGGAGGAAGCTGGCGTAGCGCTTGCCCGGGGCGTGGTTGGCGAAGCCCAGAACGGAAGGAAGCCCTATGGCGTAGCTGCGGGAGATCCTGGTGTCCTCGCGGATGTCCGTGACGAACGGGTACAGGTTCGTGTCGATCATGAGGTCCCGGACTTCCATCTCCTCTTGGGACCAGTCCGACGGCGGCTTCGCCATGTTGAGGACGGCGCCGAGGAACTTGGGGTCGGCGTTGGTCCGGTCCTTCACGTGGCGAATGGTCGACCGCATGGCCACCGCACCTTCGACGGTGGCGTGCTTGGGCAGGCACAGCGTGAGGGCGTAGTCGCTCGCGGCCAGGGCGACGCCGTTGAGCGCTTCGACGGCCGGGGGCGTGTCGAAGACCGCGTAGTCGAAGTCGTCCTCGATCTCGGCCAGAAGCTCGCGGAGGACCTGGACCTTCTCGTTCCCGGCGGCGTGCAGGATGTGCTGGGCGTTCGCCATGGTGTGCTGTTCGGAGGCCAGCAGGAACAACTGCCCCGCGCCCTTGAACTTGTGGAGCAGCTCGCTGCGGTCGATGAGGATGTCCCGTACGCCGGCGGGCACGCCCTGGGCCGCCATCTGAAGCTTGAGCCCCAGCGAGAGGCCGATCTGGGACTTGCTGAGGCGGACACCGAGGGCCTGCCCGGCCTGGGCCTGCGGCTCGATGTCGAGGACGACGACTCGTGCACCGGTGAGAGCGAGACCTGCGGCGAGGTTCACCGTGGTGGTGGTCTTGCCCGGCCCGCCCTTCTGGCTTGCTACGGCGATCTTCTCCACGGAACCAGCTCTCCTCGACAGTTCGTGCGGTGCGTGACGTTCCGATGCAGCCTCTTCGAGCTGACCGGTTGCGCCGGCTCTGTGATGAACGAGGTCTCTGTCAGGGAAGTCATTGGCTGAGGAGACGATAACAGGATTCGCACGCAACGCACCGCAACGGCGTGGCGTGTCTGGAGTGACTGTTCGAGGGGTGATGGGCGGTCAGGGGTGTTGCCCGGGTACCCCGGCAGGGCTACCGCCGGGGCGCCCGGCGGGGAGAGGAAACGACCCGGCCGGGAGTCGATCGGTCGGCACCTCGGGCGCGATCGCGTGGAGTGGGTCCGAGGTGGGGTCTGTGAGTCGTTCTCGCGGAGGCGGACAAGTCGGCAGGGTTCGCCGCAAGGACCTCCGACCGATGAGTGCCGGCGAGGGTGAGGCGTAGGCAGGAACGGACGCGCGAGCCACCGACCGAGGGCTCCTACAAGCGGACTGCCCATCGAGCGTGCGTACTGAGGACCGCTCTCATCTCAAGACGTTGAGCAGTGGGTCGTCTCGTGCGTTCGGACCGGGGGAGTCGCGCACGGCCGGTCGGTGGGACGTACGCGACAAGGGCGTGTCGACAGTACGGAACGTGCAGGGGTCGGAGCTTCGTTGGATCGCGAGTGCGTGAGTTGGTACGCACTTCAGGACGGACGCTTCGGCGTGCGTACGCGAGACCGCAAGGAAGGTGGGTCGGGTGTACGGACCGTCGACCGGTGAGACGAACTGTCAGTGGTGGGGTGGTCCCTACGTGCAAGCGTCCGTACGTGCGCACGCATGGTCGCCGGGTCGTACGCGATGCGAGTCGGACGGCAGGTCGGTGTATCAGCGGATCGGTGTATCGGTGGGTCGTCGTTTCGGTAGGGCTATCGGTAGCACTCACTATCAGGCCTGCTATACAGACTTGGTTAGGGACTCTCATCAGGCTTTGCATCACCCTCTACATCAGGATGAGTATCAGCATTGCTATCGGTATAACACCAGGTCAGTGGCGTGCTTGATGCCGGCTGGGTGGCGCGCCCCATGCGGCCATCACGGCGCATGCGACCGTCGTGGTCGAGTCCAAGCCTGGCAGGCTCTGCCCTCGGCGGCTTCCATCGTCGGCCCCACCGCGGCTTCGAATCCTGCCGACTCCGGACGCGTGCCCTCGATGATGAACGGAATTCAACATTCCAGTCCCTTCAGTCCCTCCGGACCCTGAACGCTCCGGCGTGCAACGCTCTGACCTGCCGCTATGGAGGCCGCTCTCGTGAGGGACTGAACGGATCGGGGCTGGGCCAGAGTCCTTTCCCGGGTCCCTGGCCCTGCTCCGCGCCCTGTTCCTGCTCGACGTACTCCTGCTGCTTCGCCCAGGAGTGCGTCGAGCAGGAACAACTCCGAGGCTGTGGCGTCAGCCCGCTTCGAGTTCCCGTCCCGGGCGGTGGTCGCGATCCGGCCGACTGCGCTGCCACCCCTGCTCGCAGCGTCGAGAGGCCTCCCTCCAGGTCCCTGGATCGCCTGGGTGGGATCGCCGGCGCGCATCCACCCTGCCCACCGGGCCAGACCTGCGAGCGGGCTCTGCGCCCCCTGAAGCGCCTGGGAGTCGGAGGGGGCCGCGGGGGCCGCGCAAGGGTCGGGAGGGCAAGCCAGGTGCCTCCAGGGGCCGTCCGGGGCCCGTAGGGCTCATGTAGTCCCTGCGGAGGGGGAGATGGCAGGGGGAGGAGTTCCTGCTTGACCCCCTCCCTCGGTACCCCCTCCCCTCCGAGGGGCTGAGCCTCCTGGGAATCGCTTCGGTCCCTGTCCCTTCAGTCACTACACAAACCTGCTGGTCAGCGGCCCTTCCGCCGCTGTTCAGGGACTGAAGGGACTCTATTTCCCAGTTATGAGCTACCCAGGCCTATGACCCCTTCTTGCTTACGTCCGCGCATACACACACACGCATGAGAAGTGGAAGTGACAACTTTGAGTCCCTTCAGTCCCTCTCTCTAGGTCCCCACCCTTCTGACCTGCGCTTTTCTCCAGGGACTGAACGGGAAGGGACTGAACCGGAGTCCAGTCCCTTCAGTCCCGATGCCCAAGGCGTCCGGCCGGCGGCCGGCACGTGGTGTGCTCCGCTCGCTTCAGGTGGGGCGGGGGGTTTCAGGTGAGGCGGGGGGAGGGACCAGTGGAGTCCGGCTTGAGGAGGGGAAGGGTCGGGAGGATGCGCCGTTGGTGGTCGGCTCCGACCCGCCCGGGAGTCACGCGGGTTCAACTCGCCGCGAAATCCGGACGAACCTCCCCGAACCTCCAGGTACTGAGGGACTGAAGGGACTGAAATATCAATACTGCGGCAAAATCAACCTGAGTCTCCCCAGACTCTGGGGTAACCTCCGCGATAGTAAATCTTCAGTCCCTCTGGTCCCTGAGCTGCAGGTGAGAGCGCGCTTCAGGGACAGGTACGGGGACAGCAGCAACCGTTCCTCACATCGCGTCAAGGAAGAGCCAGTGCCCGTCCATTCCGAGAACCCGCCGCAAGACGTGCGCGGCGGGACAGCCCTGGACGTGGCTCTCTGGATGGCCCTGAGAGGCTTCCCGGTGCATCCTCTGGCCCCGGGGACCAAGACGCCTGCACCGAACTGCTCCGACTGCCGAACGGCCCGGCACGCGCCCCAGGACTGCCCCTGCCGCTCCCGGGGAGGCTGGTGCCACGGCTTCCACGCGGCGACCACGGACCCCGACAGGGTGCGCCGGTGGTGGGGGACCGACCCGGAACCCGGCATCGGAGTCTCCTGTGGACCCGCGGGGCTCGTCGTCGTCGACGTCGACGCGCACGGGGCGACGGTCCCGGACCGACAGCGCCTGCTGCCGGGCATCCCCATCGACGACCGTGTCGACCTGACCGGACTGGAGAGCGGATACGACACCCTGGCGCTCCTGGCCGCGTACCGGTCCGCGCCCAACCCCTGTGAGGACACGTCGACGTTGCGCGTCCGCACGCCCTCCGGAGGAATGCACATCTGGTACCGGGCAGCCCAGGGCGGCCCCCGTTTCCGCTGCTCCAGCGGGTCGAGCTCCCGCGTGGCGCTCGCCTGGCAGGTCGACGTCCGCGCCGTCGGCGGCTACATCGTGGCCCCCTCGACGCGCACCACCGCCGGTGTCTACGAACCGATGCCCGGAGCCCGCGTGCCGGCGGTCCTGCCCATGTGGCTCACCGCCGAACTCGTCCGTACCGGCCACTGCGTGGAGGCCTCACCCGCTCAGGCGGAGCCCCATCCCGTGCGACGGACGCAGGCCCCGGCTCCCCGCGGTCACCGACGGGACGGACAGCGCGTGCTGGCCTCCCTCCTCGACGAGGTCCGCTCCTGTGGAGCGAGCCACGAGGGAACGGCGTTCAGCGAGAAACTCAACCGTGCCGCCTTCACCGCCGGGGGACTGGCGGCCGCGGGGCACGTCACCGAGGCAGAGGCCCGACGCGCGCTCCTCGAAGCCGCGGAACACGCCCGACCCCACCAGTCACGCCGCATCGCACTCATCGTCGAAACAGGGCTGCGCGCCGGAAGCGAGCGACCGATCCACCCCAAGGGACGTCCATGAGCAGCGCTGGAAGCACGGGGTTCAACGCCCAGGCAGCGGCGGAACAGCTCGCCGCGTTCACCACGGACACCGCCCCGCCGGGCCGACGCCTGCCCGCTCAGCAGAGTGGAGCGCCCGGCGCGGGCGCCGACTTCATCCAAGCGGGTCTCCTGCACAACCTGACCGACCGCGGCAACGCCAAACTCTTCGCCTACCTCCACCACAACCGGTTCCGGCACGTGGAAGGCCTGGGCTGGTACGTCTGGGACGAGTACCGGTGGAAGCGCACCGGCGGTGAGAAGGCCGCGATCTGGGCCGCCGGGGACATGGCGGAGGACCTGCCCGCGCACGACCCCCGCGGCGTGTTCACGGATCGGGAACTGGCCCAGCACCGCAGGCGCACCATGTCGACCTCGGGTGTGAAGGCCATGCTCACGCAGGCCAAGGCCTCGCCCGAGCTCGCCCTGGACCCGGACACCCTGGACGGCGACAAGTACGCGCTGTGCACGCCGGCCGGCGTCGTGGACCTCCGTACCGGCGACCTGCACAAGCCCAACCCGACCCGAGACCTGCACTCCCGCGCCACCCACCTGGCGCCCGAGGCCATGCCCACGCCCCGGTTCCACGCCTTCCTCCAGCAGACCTTCGGCGACGACGACAAGGGCAAGGAGATGATCAACTTCCTTCATCTCCTGCTCGGTTACTCCATCACCGGTGACGTCGGCGGGCAGGTGCTGCCCTTCCTCTACGGCGTCGGCGCGAACGGAAAGTCGGCCCTGCTCGACGTCGTCATCAAGATCCTCGGCGACTACGCGGACGTGGCGCCGCCCGGCTTCCTCATGGAACGCGGCAAGTTCAACGAGCACTCCACCGAGCTGACCGAACTCCACGGGCGACGCCTGTTCGTGTGCAGCGAACTCAAGCCGCACGACAAATTCGACGAGGCGCGTGTCAAACTCCTCACCGGTGGGGATCGCCTCAAGGCCCGACGCATGCGGCAGGACTTCTTCAGCTTCGAGCCGACCCACAAGCTGTGGCTCCTGGGCAACCACCGCCCGGAGGTGGGCACCGGAGGCCACGCGTTCTGGCGCAGGATCCGGCTGATCCCGTTCGAGAAGGTCGTTCCCGACCACCGGAAGATCGACAACCTGGCGGAGGCGCTCGTGCAGGAGGAGGGACCGGGGATCCTCCACTGGATGATCCAGGGCGCCAAGGCCTACCTCGCCGGCAAACCGCCCCTGACCGGCCCCAACGTCGTGCGCGCGGCCACCCAGGCGTACGCCACGACCGAGGACCACATCGGGCGGTTCCTCGCGGAGTGCTGCACCACCGGTGCGCATCTCGCCGAACCCCGTGACCTCAAGGTCGAACAGGGAGCCCTCTACCGCGCCTACAGTGCCTGGTGCCTTGATGGGGAGGGGCTGCGCCCCGCCACCACACGGGCGTTCGCCACACGCATTCGAGCCGAGGCGGGCGTCGCCTCGCCCAACGAGATGCTCCGTTCGAACGGTCAGAAGTTCTACCCGGGGCTCGCCCTCCTGGCCGACGAGGAGCAGGTTCCGCGTGACGCGATCAGGGCAAGCACGACGTGACTGGCCGACGTGTGCCGCCGCCTCGGGACGGGCACCCCTACGATGGACAAGGACGATGAACACACCCACCCACCGACGGAGACCCTCGGGGTCCTGTCGCATATCGGCATCGGCGCCGCGAGCGGCGCGGAGAGACCAGGGGCCCGGAGGGCCGACGTGAACGAGGAAGGACTCAGGCCATGAGCTCGCTACTGACAGCCAGCGATCTCGCCCACGAGGTCAAAGTGGTGTGGCTGGAGGACCCTGAAGAGCTCGACTACGTCCGACAGGCCCTGGACAAGACTCCCCGCCGCCGGGGAAAGCCGCGCTATCACCGCGACGGACGCATGATCGGTTTCACCGAACTCGGCGAGACGGCGGAGGCCGACCCGGACAGCGGCCTGCAGAAGCGGCGTGTGTTCTACCTCCTGCCGCACGACCGGGACGCCGAGCCCGAGGGTCTCTACCGGGAAGGCGCTCCGGGCGAGGCCGTCGACCCGCGCACGATCGAGCCCAGGCAGGTGGGAAGGAAGACCGAACGCTCGCAGCGGGGGCTGTCCGCACCCACCGTCGCCTGACTTCGGTCCCTCCGGTCCGTCTCCCCTGGCGGGAAACGGGTCTCACCTGCCGGCGTGGAACGGCTCTGACCTGAGCTTTCCCGAAACCACGTCCGTGTCTCGTTCAGGACGTGGTTGGCTGAAACACGCTGAGGCCAATGGCGAAATTCAGTCCCTTCAGTCCCTTCGGACCCTGCCGGGCGGTTCGCCTGGAAGGCGAAATCGACGTGGTCGATGTCGGTGGACTCGACCAGGAGGCTCGTGGCGCGGGCGCCGTTGTCCTTGAAGTAGACCTCCTGGAGCCCTTCCGCGGCGATGGCACGGAGTTGGGCCTCGGAGGCTCCGGAGTCCTGGGCCGCGAAGAGACGCGAGGCGTACTCCGGGGGATGGTGCTGGGTGATGCGGCGCATGCGGCCGTCGTCGGTGGTGCCGGGTGCCGCGGTGAAGCCGAAGCGGGCGCGGGTCTCGATGACCAGGCCGGTGGTGCGGGCCGCCTTGTTACGGGCACGCTTGCGGACCAGGGGCTAGGGGCTGCCAGCGTCTGCGTACCTCCGCTTCGAGCCGGGAGGCGAGTTCGGGGCGCGGGGTCCTGATCTGGCCCTTGACGTAGCGCTCGACGGTGCGGGGAGAGACGCCGAGGAGTTGGGCGGCGACCTTCGTGGACTTGGCCGCTCTCACCAGGAACCGCATCCGTGCCTGCGGGGAACTCGGGTTCGGCGAGTCCGAGGTGACACCGGGTCCGCCATCGCGGCGACGTACGCGTCCCTGAGGCGGCCGTACCAGGCGTCGAGGTCCGGGCCGTTGTCGGGACGCAGCCAAGCCTCGGTGGCGTGGACGGGGTGGCCGAGTTCACGGGCGTAGGCCAGGGTCGGCGTCGCGTACGAGGCGGGGCCGGTCGGGGGCTTCCGGGGGTGCCGGGTCGACGGGGCCGGTGAGGGAACCCGGCACGGGTGCGGACTCCCAGACGTTGGTGACGGGGTTGCGGGCCGCCCGGGTGGGCGGGCGCAGGGCCGTCATGAGCTCCAGGCCCGTGACGGCGGTGGAGCCGCGGGGGGTGAGGACGCGCGTGGCGTAGGTGGTGAGCAGCGCGGTAGCTCGGGGGCCGGGAGATCGACGGTGTCCTCGCCCCGTTGTCCGGGAGGCGCAGGGCCCGGCGGTCGTCGAGGACGAGGGTCAGACCGAGGGCTTCGGTGGCGGCCGGGGTCAGGACGAGGAGGGGGTCGCCGTCCTTGCCGTTGCGGTGGAGGCGGGGCGAGCGCAGATCGGCGTCGGGGCCGAGGGCCCAGGAGATGAGGGAGGGGAGGTCGGCGGTGGGGTGGTCGAGGACCTGACCGCCGGCGGTGTGGGCGTGGCCAGTGCCGTCCAGGACGGCGAGGGGCCCGTTGCCCTCGACGGCGGCGAGGGGGCACGGGCGCGATGTCGTCGGCCGTGTTCGGGCCCGCGCCGGCGTGGGAGCGGGGGGCTCGGCGTTAACGGCGTTAACGCCGTTAACGAGGGTGGGGGGGATGGGTGGGGGGCGTGCGGGACACCGGATCGGCCGGGGGCGGTGGGCCGATGCGGTTGCCGGGGCTAGTGCTGCTCCGCGAAAGTTCGTGGAGGGGGGTTCAGGCTTCCTGGAGGGGGCTGGCGGCGTAGGTCCACTTGAAGGGGCGGGCGGTCTCGTTCCGTTTGATCATGTAGTCGTCCATCTTGGC
>NZ_JAPNLK010000078.1 GCF_026627505.1 Streptomyces sp. H27-H5
TGGAAGACCTTGGAGAACCCGCCACCGGCAGCGGCCAGCCGGAAACCCACCCTGCCCAAAACCGGAAACCCGCCCCGAAAACAATCACACCGCGTGACCAGAGATCACGCGGTGGATCGAGGCTGAGTTCGCGATGTTCTTCAGCGGGCCGGCGCTCCTCACGGCCCTGGTCGCCGGGCTCTGCCCACCGGACCTGCGTCCGACGCTGCGTCCGCGCCTCTCGAAGGTCGGGGTCGTCGCCGCGCTGGCGGGGACGGCGGTACTGACCATGGCGCCCGCACTGTGGCCGTTGCCGTACCCGCTGAACACGCTGCCCGCCCTCCTGCCGACCGTCGCGGGGCTGCTGCTGGCCGGCCGACAGGTCTTCGCCCGGCTGCGTACGGCCCCCGCGGTTCTCCTGGCGAGCCTGCCGTTCGCGGCGATCGGCGTCATCGTGGGGGCCCTGGACGCGCTGCTCCTGCCCCTCCTCATCGCCCTGCCGTTCGCCGCGGTGGTCGGCATCCGCAACCGACGTCGAGGGCCGGCCGCATCCTTGATGTGAAGCCGGTGCGGAACACACGGCATGCGGGCCGTCCCTGAAGGGGCGGCCCGCACCGCCGCGTCGTCGAGCGTGTGCGACCGGATCCGGATCGCCGGACCGAGGCGCTGTCTCAGCCCGTGTGAAGGATCCGGAAGTGATCCGGGTCCTTCGGATCCCGATCGACGACTTGGACCGGCGGCCAAGCCCATTGCCGCACGCCGATGCCCGGCACGCGGGGAAACCGGATCTGCCCGCGGGTGCCTTCGACCGCAACACTCGGCCAGGAACCGGCGATGCGCGCCCGGTCCGTGCCGTGGGAACGCAGGACATCCGCGAGGACGATGATCGTGTCGTAGCCCTCGAAGGCGACGAAGGAGGGTGCTCCGACCAGACGTGCGCGGAGGTCCGTCTCCACGCGTGCACCGAGTCGGTCGAGACGTTCGGGAAGGTAGCGCAAGAAGGGGATCGCGGCGCCTTCGGCGCCCAGCAGCCTCGCCCACTCGGCGAACTCCGGTTGCCCGGCCGGAGCACCGATCAGCATCTCGGCCAGGCGCTGGTCGTGGCGTACGGCCTTGACGATCGGAACTGCCGGTTCCGGCTGGCCGGCGAGGAGAAGGAGAGCTGTCGCCCGCTGGTCGACGAGCTCGTCGCACAGGGCCTCGGGGGTGAGCGTGTGCGTGTCGAGTTCGACGAGTGTGCCGCCGCGTGGTGCGAGGTGCTCGCGCAGGATGCGGGCCCCGGATGCCCAGTAGACACTCGACTGGGTTGCCACGGCGATGCGACGGTGGCCCGCGCCGAGGAGGAAGTCGGCGTAGACCTGCCATCCGTGCGACTGCGCCGGGGCGAGGCGGGCGACCCACTCGGTCGGCCGTTCGGTGAGCGCGTCGAGAACCGCCGAAGAACAGAGGAACGGCATGCCGAGGGCATCGGCCCTGGCAGCGGCGGCGCGGGCGACGACGCTGTGGTATTCCCCCGCCACGGCAGCCACGCCCAGGCGGGCCAACTCATCCACGGCCGCCGCGGCCCTCTGGGGATCGGCCGCGGTGTCCCGGACCACCAACGCGAGTGGTCTGCCGTCGATCCCGCCGGCTTCATTGACCTCACCAACGGCCAACTCCATTCCGGCGAGCAGGTGTTGACCCGCCTCGACCCAGCCCGGCCGAGTCAGCGGAACGAGAGCCCCGATCCGTACGGATGACCCGTCGTCCCGCGCCGGTCCGGTCGGCACTGCTGGTGTACTCATGCGTGGGTGTCTCCCCTGTGACGACTCGGCCGCGGCCGCCTCGACACACTTGGGCGACCATGCCGGCCATTGCATCCACCACCATCACCGGCAGGCAACCGATGATCGGTTGCCGAGCCGGCCAGGTGTCAGTGTCAGTGTCAGTGCTCAGGATTCCATGGCGGCCCGGTCGGACTCACTGCGCAGAACGCAGAACTCGTTGCCTTCGGGATCGGCGAGGACCGCCCAGCCCGAGCCATCGGGATTCCGGTGATCGGCGACGAAGGTGGCACCGAGGGCCAGCAGTCGATCCACCTCCTGATCACGTGAGGTCTCAGGGCGCAGGCACAGATGGATCCGGTTCTTGACCGTCTTGGCCTCCGGCACCTGGTTGAAGTACAACACCGGGCCCTCCGCCAGAAGAACCCGAGTCTCCCGGTCACCGGGTCTGACATCCGGATCCATCGGACGGCCCGTCACACTGCTCCAGAAGCGGGCCAACTCATGGGCATCCGCACAATCGATCGCCACGTTCTGTACCACCGAAACCATGTGTCCCAGCCTTCCTGACTTCCTCTGCGGACGCCACCAAGTCGCGCTCATTGTTCGAGCGCACGGCTCAGAGCGTCGGGGTCACGTCCTCCACACGCTCCGCAAGGGGGCGAGCGGCCCCGAGGAGGCGCCGGGGGAGGTAGGGGGACTCGACACGGATCTCCCAGCCGCGGCGTCGGGCGTGACAGGCCAAGGCCAGCACGTCGAGGTCGATCGCCACGTCGATGGTGTCGGCGCGGTCCGCAACCTGGTAGTGGTCGCGGTGGGCTTCGAGGGCATCCGCCAGGGCCAGGTTGAAACTCTCCTCGTCGCCCTCCACCAGCTGCGACAGCAGTACGGCGGGCGGCGGGAAGAAGCCCCACTCCTTGGCCTGCTCGGCCCCGCGCAGCGCCCGCTCCGCCGCCGACTCGGGATCGACCCCCGTCAGGTAGGCGTGGAGGGCCTCCCGGTACGAAGCGAAGGCCGAGCCGTCCTTCCCGGCGATCGCGGGCCCGGCCAGGACCACGGGGGCGAGATCCTCGCGTACGCCCGTGATCAGGGCGAAGGCGACGGCCTTCTCCCAGTTGGCGGCGCCCGCGGCCTCGCCCCGCGCGGCCGGGGAGCGCAGCTTGTGGTTGTCGACGGCCACCTCGATCTCGGTACCCGGCTCCGCCAGGGCGATGCGGAACAAGGCCGCCCCGAGCTGCGAGGCCAGCCGGAGGTTCGCGAGTTGGGCGTCCGTGACGTCGGCCGCATGGCCCGCGCGCCACTTGAAGAGGAGTTCCTGGTAGTGCAGGGCATGGTCGAGCCGGGACGCGGGGAGGGGCTTACCCTCCTCCGCGGTCAGGGCTTCCCGGGCGCTCTGCTCCCATCGGGCCTCGATCTCCGGGCTCCGAGGCTGTCCGCCGGGCGGCCGCGCCACCACCAGCGGGCCCGCCGCGAGCGAGGCGACCGCGTCCGGCCGCCGGCCCCGACCCAAGCCCCCCACCCTCGGGCCGCGCGCCTCGAAGTTCGTGACCAGGGCGTGCGGCAGGTAGTCGGTGTGGAGAGCCGGCATCCAACCGCGGGTCCGGTGGGCGAGCGCGGCCAGACCGAGCGGCAGGAGCGGGAGGAGACTGCTCGGGGAGGCAGCGGGGCTGTTCATGGCGCTGTGCGCGAGCAGGAGGGCGGCCAATCCGGCGTCGAACCCCTCCCGATCCTCGGCGGCCACCGCGCGCAGGGTCCGCAGCGCCACACTGTCCGGCCGGTCGAGGAGGTTCGCGCCGGTCTCCAGGGACCGGCTGCCGACACGCGACAGCGCGGCGTCGATGGCGGCGAGCTTCGCCTGCGCGCTCGGCGGGTGGTCGTCATCGTTGCCGGTGTCCTCGAGGACCTGGGCCATGAATCCCGTGACGAGTTCCCCGGCAGGGCTTCCCTGCGCCTGCTCCGCGAACTTCTCGCGGGCGAAGTGGAAGGCCTCACCGTGCCACTGCGCCTTGTCCCTCAGGAGCGCGAGGCAGAACGCTTCGATCCACTCGCCGGGGGCGACGCTCGCCTCGGCATCGTCCCCGTCACCCGGGTCGTAGCTCATGCCGAAGTTCACGTAGTCGAGGAAGACCTGGAACGTGCAGTGCGGGTGGTACGCCGCGTAGGACACGGCGCCGGCGGCCGCCTCGGCCGCGTCCTTGAGCGCGGCCTGAGCATCCGGGGTATCGAGGTCCGGCGTCTCGACGGAGAGGGCACCCAGGTAGTCGTGGAACTCGTCGGCGATCGACTGCCATTCGTAGGTGGCCATCCGGCCGGCCCTCGACATGGATCGGACCTGCCCCCCGATCCGTTCGGCGAAGTTCTCGCGCGCCGCCGAAACAACGGTCTCGCCCACCTGATGACGCTCTATCCGCACTGCGCTGCTCCTTGATCCCGGTCCGTGCGGACAGCCTAGGCGCGGCCTCTGACAGGACGGACGACGTGGCACCGCCCCGGACGCACGCGCGCTCTGGCACGCCGCGCCCAGGGCGGTCCCCCCGAAGCAGTGTCGGCGAACGCGGGGACCGCTCACGATCGGACCGACCTCAGCGGGGGCATCATGAGGAAGTCATACCGGCGGAATCCAGGACAAACAGCAGATGTCGCCACGATTCCGCAGGAGTGGCCACCCGCCCGGACCGTGACCGCCGCGCACCGCGCAGGGACCCGCCGCGCGCCGCACGGGGACCGCCGCACAACGCGCAGGCCGGGCGAGGTCGGAGGAGACTGGGAGTGCGGGCGGGGAGTCTCGGGACGGCGGGACCGACAGTCGTGGAGGAACAATGACGGCGACGACGCGCGACCAGGCCCCCGTGGCCATCGCGGGCGACGGCGTGGAGCTGCGCCTGAAGGAGATCGGCGGCGGCTTCTCCGTCGCCTTCATGCGCCTCTCCAAGGGGATGGAGATGGCTCCGGCGCTCAAGGGGCTGCCGGACGACCTTTGCCAGTGCCCCCACTGGGGCTACCTGCTCAAAGGCACGCTCCGGATGCACACGAAGGACGGCACACGGGACTACACCGCCGGGGAGGCCTTCTACTGGGCACCGGGGCACGCCCCGGAAGCGATGGAGGACGTGGAGTACGTGGACTTCTCACCCACCGAAGAGTTCAAGACGGTGATCGACCACGTGACGTCGCAGTCGTGATGTCGCAGTGGTGGTGACGTCGTAGTGGTCGTGACGCCACAGCGGTTGTGACGTTGCGGCGCGGCTGAGCCGACGGTCCCGACGGCCGGAGGGGCGGCACGCCGGTACGGCGCCCGCTCTTGACAGCCCCGCTGTCGGCCCGCCACCCTTTCACTACTTCCTTAGTGAAAGGGTGGTGGGCTCTGGTGGTCGACTACCGCATCGACCGGCGCAGTGGTGTCGCCACCTATCTCCAGATCGTGCAGCAGACCAAACAGGCCCTCCGCCTCGGGCTGTTGGAGCCCGGAGATCGACTGCCCACCGCCCGTGAGGTGGTCGAAGCCCTCGCCATCAATCCCAACACCGTGCTCAAGGCGTACCGGGAACTCGAACGCGAGGGGCTGGTGGAGGGCCGCCGAGGGCTGGGTACCTTCGTGCGCCGGACGCTGGGCGACGGCGGAGCCGCCGACGGCGCGCTGCGCACGGAGCTGGCCCAGTGGCTGGCGCGGGCCCGGCGGGCGGGGCTGGAGCACGACGACATCACCGCACTGTTCACCTCCGTACTCGGCGGATCCGACGGCGAACCGGGGGACGGCCCACCGACCGCCGGCGAACCGACCCAGACCCAGCGCCAGAGCCAGAAACAGACCCAGACCCAGAACCAGAACCAGAACCACAGAGAACCGGACCAGGGGGACGAGGAATGACCGCAGCCATCGAAGCGCACGGTCTCGGGCGGAGGTTCCGGCGGCGCGGCGGCTGGGCCCTGCGGGACTGCTCCTTACGACTCCCCGCCGGCCGCATATGCGCCCTGGTCGGCCCCAACGGGGCCGGCAAGTCCACCCTGCTGGCCCTGGCCGCGGGCGTGCTGAGGCCCACCGAGGGCACCGTCCGGACCCCGGCCCGCGAGGACATCGCGTACGTCGCACAAGGGAAGCCCCTCTACCCTCAGTTGACGATCGGCGAGACCCTGCGCATGGGTGCGGACCTCAATCCCGGCCGCTGGGACGCGGCTGCAGCGGGCGCGGTGGTGGAGGCCGGTGACCTGGACCCGTCCCGGCGCGTCCGCGCCCTGTCCGGGGGACAGCGCTCCCGGGTCGCCCTGGCCCTGGCCCTCGGCAAGCGGCCCGCGCTGCTGCTCCTGGACGAACCGCTGTCCGATGTGGACCCGCTCGCCCGCCGTGAGCTGATGGGCACCCTGCTGGCGACGGCCGGCGAGCACGGCACCACCGTCGTGATGTCCTCGCACATCCTCTCCGAGCTGGAGGACGCCTGCGACCACCTGTTCCTGATCGACGGCGGGCGCGTCCGGCTCGGCGGCTCGGTCGACGACCTCCTGCACGCCCACACACTGGTGACCGGCCCGGTCCGTGACCTGGGCCCGCACACCGTGGTCACCACGCGAACCACCGGGCGCCAACTCACCGCCCTGATCAGGCCGCGAGGACCGGTCGGCACCGGCACGGACGGCTGGCAGGCCGTCGAACCCACCCTGGAGGAACTGCTGCTCGCCCATCTGCGCGCCCCGGACGCCCCACCCTTGCTCACCCCGGCCGTGGAGGTGGCGGCATGACGCTCTTCGATCTGCGGAGCCCCGTCCGGGTCACCGCCGGCCTGCACCGCCGTGTGTTGTGGGGCGCCCTGGCCGTGGTGCTGATCGCCGCCATAGCCCTGCCCGCGGGCCGCTGGTACGTCCGGTCACTGGCCGAGGACCTCGCCGCGAGCGGCTGCGAGGTGGAGAACACGGTGCGCGGCTGCGGCATCCAAGTCCGCGGCTTCCTCTCCCGAAGCTTGTACGTCAACAAGATGTTCTTCTTCATCGCGCTGGCCGTGAACGCGCTGCCCCTGCTCCTCGGTGCGTTCGTCGCGGGACCGCTGATCGGGCGCGAGCTCGAATCCGGCACCTACCGGTTCCAGTGGACCCAGTCGGTCAGTCCCGCCCGCTGGCTCGCCGCCAAGTTGGCGGTGCCGATCGCAGCCGTACTCCTCGTGCTGCCCGCGTTCGTCGTGCTGGCGGCCTGGACCCGGCGGGGCACGCTGGACATCTGGTATCCGATCCAGTGGTACGACATCCCCGTCTACGCGACGATCGGCCCGGTGGCGGTGGGCTACGCGCTCTTCGGTATCGCCGTCGGCGCCGTGGCCGGGCTGCTGATCGGGCGCACACTGCCCGCGATGGCCGCGGCGTTGGCTGTCATCGGGGCGGTGATGGCGGCCCTCGTCATGCTGCGCCCGCGGTTCTGGTCTGCCGCCGACGGGCCCGCTCGGGACGGATACGGCTGGGACGTCTCCGGTCTCGACAGCACTCGACTCCGATTCCATCCCGAGTCGCACTTCTGGCCGCTGCAACTGGTCGAGACCGGAATCCTGTTGACCCTCGCCGTCGTCGCGACGCTCGCCACCTTCGTGTTCCTGCGCCGCCGGCACGGCTGACCGATCCAACGGTTCGCCCACGCCGGGACGAAGTGCGTTGTGCGAAAGCGTGTTCGAGCGATGTGAGGCGGCCGTGTCACTCGCTCCGGACTCCGGCACAATTGGTTGGATGCGGCCATGAGTCCAGTGCACTGGTTGTTCGGCGACCAGCTCGGCCCGCACTTCACCGCCACCGCCGCCGGCGGGACGCCGAGGAACACCCGGTGGCTGCTGATCGAATCCCGGGCGGTCTTCCGCCGTCGCCGCTTCCACCGGGCCAAGGCCCACCTGGTCCTCAGCGCCATGCGGCACCGGGCGGCCGACCTCGGTGGGAGTACCCAGTACGTCGAGGCGGAGACGTACCGGGAAGGCCTGGCGCGGGCCGTGGGCGACGCACCCGTCTCCGTGCACCACCCCACCTCCCGCGCCGCCCTCGCCCTGGTGGACTCGCTGCCGCAGGCCACGGTCCACCCGGCCCGCGGGTTCCTCGTCGGACACCGGGAATTCGCCGAGTGGGCGGCGCGGCAGAAGGGGCGGCGGCTGCTTCAGGAGAACCTGTACGAACACACCCGGCGCACCCACGACATCCTCATGGACGGCGACCGGCCGGCGGGCGGTCGCTGGAACCTGGACTACGAGAACCGCGAGCCTCCGCCTCGCGGCGAGACCACCCTGGGGGCACCGCCGCCGTACCGGCCCCGCGAGGACGAGATCGACGAAGGAGTCCGGCGGGACCTGGACCGCTGGGAACGCGAGGAAGGCATCACCTTCGTGGGCCGCGACGGCCCGCGCCTCTTCCCCGCGACCCGCCGCGAGGCACTGGCCGCGCTCGACCACTTCGTCACGCACCGCCTCGCCGGTTTCGGTGCGCACGAGGACGCCATGCTGGCGGCCGACCCCGTGATGAGCCACAGCCTGCTGTCCTCCTCCCTGAACCTCGGGCTTCTCGACCCGTGGGAGTGCGTGAGCCGGGCCGAGGACGCCTGGCGGTCCGGACACGTCCCGCTCAACAGCGCGGAGGGGTTCGTCCGCCAGGTCTGCGGCTGGCGCGAGTACGTGTGGAACCTGTACTGGCACCTCGGCGAGGACTACCGGCACCGGAACGAACTGCGCCACACCGCGCCGCTGCCCGCCTGGTTCACGGAGCTGGACGCGGACGCGCTCGGGGCCCGATGCCTGTCCACCGTGCTGGCGCAGGTCCGGGACACGGGGTGGACGCACCACATCCCCCGACTGATGGTCCTCGGCAGCCACGCCCTGCAACGGGGCTGGGACCCGGCCGAGGTGACGGACTGGTTCCACCGGTGCTTCGTCGACGGCTACGACTGGGTGATGCTGCCCAACGTGGTGGGCATGTCGCAGTACGCGGACGGCGGGCTGATGACCACCAAGCCCTACACCTCGGGCGGCGCCTACATCCACCGGATGAGCGACCTGTGCGGGGGCTGCCGGTACCGACCCGCCGACCGCACCGGAGACCGGGCCTGCCCCTACACCGTCGGCTACTGGTCCTTCCTGAACCGGCACCGCGCACGGCTGGAGGGCAACCCGCGCATGGCGCAGGCCGTGCGCGGGCTGGACCGACTGGACGACCTGGCGCAGGTCCTCCAGGCCCACCGGGACACGGGCGACACCCCGCCCTGAGCGCCCCCGGGGGCGTGTCCCACCGGTACACCGCCGCCTACAGTGGAACGGCAGGGAGGCCGTCTCGCGGGTGTGCAGACCGCGCGTGACGTAGCCGAGCGAGTAGCCGTGAGCGGGGGAGTACCAGGCGCAGCTGTCGCCGATGCCGCCCATGCCCGGTTCGCCGTTGTCGTCGATCCGGAAGCCGAGGGACCAGCGGACGGTGTCGCGGAGGAAGCCGTCGGTGCCGGTGGCGGCGGTCTTGAACAGTGCGGACCAGAGTTCCCGGCCCAGGGCCTGTGCGATGTGGCCGCCGGGTCGGCCGAGGTCGTCGTAGAGGCTCGCGAGCGAGGTGGCGTCGGTGATGAGACCGACCGCGCCGAAGGGCGCCTGGTGCCAGGACGGGCTGCGCAGGAACATCGGCGTCGCCGAGGGAGCGTAATCGCGGCGGCACCGGTTCGATCGCCGCGCGCCAGTACAGCGTCATCGTCGCGACGAGCCGGGACAGCTCCCGCTCGGGGTGTTCGTGGAGCGGGCGCAGCGACTCCGGCAGGCCCTGCCCGGCTCTCAGCTCCTCCAGTGAACGAACCACGTCGTCGGCGGGGGTGCTCGCCAGCGCGTCGAGTTCGTCGCCGAACCGCCCGGTCATCGCCTCGGGCGGGACCGCGAGGAAGTCGGCCACGAAGCGTGGCTCCCGGGTGAGATCCGCGAGTACACGGAGATCGATGCCTGCGACCGCCGAGAGCGCCTTGGCCCGCCAGGGCCCGTGCACCATGTGCTGCCCACTCCCGGTCAGTACCGGAACGCTGTGTACCAGCTCCTCCAGGGGAGACAGGGTGAACCGTATGCGGGCCAGGTCGTCCGGCCCCAGCCGAAGCTGGATCACAACCGCGAGCGTACCGCCGCGTTCGATTGAGCAGGGACGAAAACGTGGTGCCGAGCCGGCGGCCCCGCGAGGCTTGGTTCACCAATCCACCCCGTACCCACCTGGGGGAATCATGCCGAAGTTGCACAGCCGGATCCTGCGCGGGCTGCTGACCACCGCCGTGGCGGTGGGCACACTCGTCGCCGCGCCCGCGGCGGCGTCCGCCTCGACCTGCGGGATCAATGTCGGGGGCCATCAGGGCTACTACATCTGCGAGTACGACCCGACGCTGGTCCAGTGGCCCGACGGGCACCACCAGTGGTTCGTCGTCGGAACCGACAACCACGTCTACGACTCCCACCAGCTGAGCCCGGGCAGCGCGAGCTGGGGACCCTGGCACGACCTGGGCGGAGTGGCCAAGAGCGCGGTGGACGTCACCCACCTGTCGTCGTCCCGGATCGACCTCAGGGTCTGGGGCACCTACAACGGGTACTGGTGCAAGGGCTGGACCGGGTCCGGCGGCTGGAGCACCTGGTGGGACTGCTCAGGCACACCTGACGGCCCCGCCACCGAGACCCGCCGTGGCGACCTGTACGAGCGCCCGTCAGGCCTTCCCTGACGGGCGCGCCGGGGCTGGATGCCCTACCGGGGGCGATCGCCGCCGGTGGAAGGGGGAGGTCCCACCGGGGACGGCCGCCCCTGGTCGATGTCGGGGGAAACGACCAGGGGCGGCTCGCCCCAGGGCGCGTTCAGCGCGTCCCGCAGCGAAGCGACGGCGACAACCCCGATGCGCTCGGCCAGAACGTCCTCGATGACCGCGATCGCCGCCAGCGCGCGCCGGTGCACACGGGCCCCTTCGGCGCTGACGCGGACCAGACTGCTGCGCGCCGAGGCCGGATCCGGCGTCTGCTCCAGCAGGCCCATGCCGATCAGGCTGTGCACGGCCTGGTGGGCGGTCTGCCGGGTGACACCGATCCGGCGGGCGAGGTCCGCGATCGAAGCGCTCTCGCCGTCGAGCGTCGCGAACACGGCCGCCTGGGCGGGGCTCACGGACTGTTCGCCGGCGGCCCGCATGGCGGCGAGGAGAGCGTCCTCGAACCAGCGTTTGGCCTGGGTGAGCAACTGGGGCAGGTTCGGGGCGGGCTGGCTCATGGCTCCTCGGAGAACGGGGGATCTGAGCATAGCCACCGACGCGACGTTCCCCGCTCCCCACTGCCGCAGCGCCCCACCCTGGCCACATCCCTCCGACGATGAATGTCAGGTAGCCTGACGAATGTCTCGGCTCCCGACCCGGAGGTCTCCCATGACCATGGAGTTCACCACTCCCTACCGCTCCCGCTCGCGCATCCCCGACGAACCCGGCGTGCCCTACTTCGTGGAGAAGGGCATGGGCGACCGTGCGCATCTGATCACCGACCTGGTCACCGTCTACGCGGGCGGGGAGCAGACCGAGAACAGCTTCAACTTCTTCACCGTCGAAGGACCCAAGGGCGACATCATCCCGGCCCATGTCCACGCGGACACCCACGAGGTGTTCTACGTCACCGACGGCGCGATACGGCTCTTCGTCGAGGACACGACGGGCCGGCAACACGAGAAGCTGCTCAGCGGGGGCGACTTCGGGTTCGTACCGAAGAACTGCCCGCACGCCTACCGCATCGAGCGCCACCACAGCAGGGTCGTCGGCGTGGCCGCCGGCCCCGGTGTCACCTTCGAGCGGTTCTTCG
Organism: Streptomyces sp. H27-H5; assembly: GCF_026627505.1. GTDB lineage: Bacteria > Actinomycetota > Actinomycetes > Streptomycetales > Streptomycetaceae > Streptomyces. Next base: position 11,531 of record NZ_JAPNLK010000078.1, read on the forward strand.
AGAACCTCGGCGCTCCCACCGAGGAGTTCGGCCTGCCCCGACAGCCGCGCGTCCCCACCCCCGAGGAGTTCCGCGCCGCCGAGGAGGCGTTCGACGTCCGCTACCTTCCCCACCACCGGTGGCGCACGGGGAACTGATGCGGGGCCGGCGGCCCCGCGGCGGACTCCGGAGGTTCGGGACGGTCACGTGTCCGTGAGCGGGAACAGGTTCTCGGTACCCGTGAGTTCCAACAGGTGGAGGATTGGCGGGGAAGGGGCCCGCAGGCTGATGCGCCGGCCGTGGTCCTGGGCGGTGCGCCGGGACTGGATGAGGGCATTGAGGCCGGATGAGTCACAGAAGGTGAGTTCGCTCAGATCCACGACGATCTCGGCCGGACAGCCGGGCCGGGTGATCACCGCGTGAAGGGCGTCCCGCAGCATGGGCGCACGATCCAGGTCCATCTCACCCCCGACCCTGATGACGACGTGCTGCTCTTCACTCTCCAACCCCACGGGCGGGAAGGGGTCCTGCGGATCATCCATGTTTCCACCCTAGCCGGCCCTCGGGGCGACCGACAGTCTGCCCCGACAAGGGGGGCCTCCGGACGCCGCGCAGCGTCCGGAGGCGGCCCTCGTACGGGACCGTCGCGTGGGGTGTCTCAGACGGCGGGCGTGAACGTCGTCGCGGCGGGCGCCGCCGCCGCCTCCTTCACCACCTTCATGCCACCCGGCACCGCCGCGTCGGGCTTCATGATCACGCTCTGTCGGGTGGAGGGGGCCTTCGGGTCCGAGAAGTCGTGGGTGATCCCGAAGCCGTTGTCGTAGGACTTCAGGCTCAGCAGCGCGGCGCGGACGCCCTCGCGCGTCAGGTCCTTGGCGGCGCAGGCCTTCTTCAGCACCTCGCCGTACAGGGCCCCGGCGGTGAAGCCCGCCACCACACCGTTGTCGAGCCCCGAGCCCGGGTACTCCGCCTTGTACGCGGACGCCAGGGCGGCCGGGCCCGCCTCCGTGGAGCCGATCGGCAGGGCGGAGGAGGCCACGTAGTAGTCCTTCTGGAGGGCCGCTCCCGCCGGGGTGGCCAGGAGTTGCGGGGAGAAGGCCGAGTTGTTGCCGATGATCGGCACGTTCCAGCCGCCGGCCGCGGCGACCCCGACGAGCGAGGCGGCCTGGCGGGGGCCGGCGCTGACCACCACGGCCTTGACCCCTGCCTGCTTGAGCGCGGCGACCTGGGCCGTCATGTCATTGTCCGTCGGCTTGATCTTCTGCTCGACGACGGTCAACCCGGCCTCCTTGGCCGCTGCCTTGGCCCCGGTCAGCGCGTTCTCGCCGTAGTCGCCCTCGAAGTAGACGTGCCCGATCCTGTCGCCCGAGGCGATCCGCTTCCGGTCGAGGAGGAAGCCGACGGCGTTGATGGTCTCCACGTCGTACGTCGCGCCCACGGTACGGACGTACGGGCTGCCCAGCAGCGAGGCGGACCAGGCCTGCGGGATGACCAGGCCCTTGTCCTGGCCGTCGATCCGCTGCTTGACGGCGGCGACGAACGGGGAGCCGATGAACTGGGTGAAGCCCAGCACCGAGGGCTCCAGCTCGGTGTAGGCCGCGAGGGCCTTCTGGGGGTCGTAGCCGTGGTCGCGCACCGTCAGTTCGATCGTGCGCCCGCAGATGCCGCCGGCCGCGTTGGTCTGCTTCACCCACAACTGTTGGGCCTGGGTGACGCTCTTGCCGAGGGAGGCGTAGACACCGGTCATGTCGGTGAGCGCGCCGAGGCGGATGGTCGTGTCGCTCACCCCGGCCCCGGCCTTGACCCCGCCCGCGGCGGGCTTGTCCCCGGCACCGGTCTTGGCCTTGCCGCTGCATCCGGCGGCGCCGGTCAGCACGAGGACGGCTGCCAGGGCCGCGGCGGAGAGCCTTCTTCTGTTCACGTTCGCTCCTTCGAGGGTGTGGTGCGGGTCCGGACGATTCGAGCGAGGCCGGTGAGGCCGCCGGGCAGGAACAGCACGACCACGACGACGGCCGCGCCGTAGAGGTAGCGGGAGGCCTCGCCCGGCGAGACACCGCCCGACCCGGGGGAGGACACCAGCGGGAGGGCGTCGCCGTAGCGGGTGAGCAACTGGGGGAGCAGGGAGACGAAGACGGCGCCGACGACGGCGCCCGCGACCGTGCCCAGACCACCGATCACGATCATGGCGAGGTACTCCAGGGACAGCACCATCCCGAAGTGGTCGGGGACGGTGCGCTGGAAGACCAGGGCGAGCAGTACACCGGCCAGCCCCGCGTACATGGACGACAGGACGAAGACGGCGGCCCGGTAGCGGGCGACCGCCACGCCCATCACCGCCGCGGCGGTGCTGTGATCGCGCAGGGCGTTCATGGCGCGGCCGGGCCGGCCCCGCAGGACCCCGCGTGCGAACAGGGCGCCGCCGAGGAGGGCGGCCAGCGCCACGTACCAGAGCTTCTCGGCGGAGTGGAAGGGGACGGCGGCGATGACGGTCTCGGTGTCGTCGAAGGTGAACCCGAGGAGGGAGAGTGGCTCGACGGCACGGCCGTTGAATCCGCCGGTGAGGCTGGTGGCGTTGAACAGCACATGCTGGCCGATGAAGATCAGCGCGAGGGTGGCGATGCCCAGGTACGCGCCGCGCAGGCGGCCGGCGATGGGGCTGAAGAGACCGCCCGCCGCCCCGGCGAGGACGACGGCCAGCACCGCGGCGAGCCAGCTCGGCAGGCCGAGGCCGACCAAGGTGTGGCCGCCCGCCGTACCGCCGTCCCCGGCGAGCGCGCAGTACCCGTACGCGCCGACGGCGAGGAAGAAGGCGTGCCCCATCGACAACTGACCGGTGGCCCCGGTGAGCAGGTTCAAGCCGATGGCCCCGATGGCGGCGGCGATGGCGAACAGACCTGCCTGCAGCCAGAACGGGTCGAGGTAGAACGGCAACGCGAGGAGGATCAGACCCGCGGCCGTCACCGACACGTTCCGGGCGGCGAGCGGCCGCGGCCGGGCTGCCGCCCCGGGTGGTGCGGCCTCGGCGGGCCGCACGGGGCTGCGGGTGTCAGACACGGGTGAGCTCCTTCGTGCCGAGGAGTCCGGCGGGACGGATCAGCAGGACCACGACCATCACCAGGTACGGAGCCAGGTCGCCGATGCCGCGGCCCAGGAAGGCCAACTGACTCTGGTAGCCGGTGGCCAGCGCCTCGGTGACTCCGACGATCAGCCCCCCGGCCAGGGCGCCGGAAGTGGAGTCGAGGCCGCCGAGGATGGCGGCCGGGAAAGCCTTGAGGGCGGCGAGGGAGGTGGCTCGCTCCAGTCCGGGCGTGGGAAAGACGGTCAGGAAGAGAGCGGCCACGGCGGCCAGCGCCCCGGCAACCGCCCACGCCGCGAGCGACACCCGACCCAGCCGTACGCCCATCAGCGCGGCCGTCTCGGGCCGTTCGGCGGCGGCGCGCATGGCCACGCCCCAGGAGGTGTGGCGGAACACGAGCAGGAAGACGGTGATCAGCAGGCCGGCGGCCAGGATGGCGGCGATCCGGGTCTGCGGCACCGTCACCGGGCCGAGGTGGACGACGCGGTCACCCCACGGATCACCGAGCGAGAGCACGTCGGTACCGATGCGCCGGGTGAGGTCGGTGATGAGGAGGATGTCGACGCCGATGGTGACGATCGCCAGGACACTCTGGTCCTGACCCCGGTAGCGCCGCATCACCAGGAACTCGACGGCCGCCCCCACCGCCGCGGCCGAAAGGGTGCCCGCGAGGAGGGCGCCCCAGAATCCGAGCTCGTCGTGCAGGGTCGCGGTGACGTACCCGCCGGCGAGCAGCAGGGAGGCGTGGGCGAAGTTGACCACCTCGGTCGCCTTGAAGATGACCACGAAGCCGAGGGCGATCAGCGCGTAGACGGAGCCCATGGAGAGCCCGCCGAGGAGCAGTTCGAGGAAGGTGGTCATACGGCCGGTTCCTCCTCTCCGAGGTACGCGCGGACCACCGCGGGATCGTTTTGCACCTGGGCGGGAGTCCCGCCGCCGATGCGCCTGCCGAAGTCGAGTACGGTCACCGCGTCCGCGAGCCGCATCACCACCCCCATGTCGTGTTCGACCAGCACGATCGAGATGCCGAGACCCTCCCGGACGCCCGCTATGACCGAGGCGGTGCGCTGCCTCTCGTCCGCGGTCATGCCGGCGACGGGTTCGTCGAGGAGCAGTAGCCGGGGCTCCGTGCACAGCGCCCGGGCCAGCTCGACGAGCTTCTGCTTTCCGTACGGGAGGGAGCCTGCGGGCGCCGCCAGGTCACCCTCCAGACCGATGAACTCGGCGATCTCCCGCACCCGTTCGCGGTGCCGACGCTCCTCGCGTACGGCGGCGGGCAGCCGCAGTCCGGCGGCCAGGAACCCGGATCGCATCAGCCGGTGGCGGCCCAGCAGGAGACTGTCCGCGACGGTGGTGTGCGGGGGCAGCGCCAGGTTCTGGAAGGTACGGGCGACCCCCAGACGCGCGACGGCGTGCGGGGCGAGGCCGGTGAGCTCGGCGTCGCCGAACCGGACGCTGCCGCCGGCGGCCCGGTACACCCCGGACAGCACGTTGAAGCAGGTGGACTTGCCCGCCCCGTTGGGGCCGATGACCGCGTGGACGCTGCCCGGCTCCACCCTGAAGGAGACGGAGTCGAGCGCGATGAGACCGGAGAAGCGGACGGTGACGTCGGTGACGGTGAGCGCGGGGGGAGGGGACCAGGGCGCGCTCACGCGGACCACCTGCGCAGTTCCCGGCGTACCCCGGCGGGCGCCGGTACGGGATCGGCCCCGTCGGCATCGGCCTCGTCCGTGATGCCGAGGTAGCGGCGGCGCACCTCGTCCGAGGCGGCCAGTTCGGCGGCCGGGCCGTCGAGGGTGACCTCGCCGACCTCAAGGACGTAGGCGTGCGAGGACAGGCGCAGCGCCAGGGCGGCGTTCTGCTCGACGAGGAGGACCGAGGCGCCCGAGGCGTTGATCTCGGTGATGGTCTCCGCGATGGTCGCGGCCATCCTGGGCGCCAACCCGAGGGTGGGTTCGTCGAGCAGCAGCAGCCGGGGGCGGGCCATCAGGGCCCGGCCCAGGGCCAGCATCTGCTGCTCGCCGCCGGACAGCAGCCCGGCACGCTGGCGCGCCCGCCGGGCCAGTACGGGAAACAGCTCGTGCACCCGGGCCAGGGAGCGGGCCGTGTCGGCCCGGGCCCCCGCCCGGCCACCCAGGGCCCCGGCCCGCAGGTTGTCCGCGACGGTCATCCGGGTGAACACCTGCCGTCCCTCGGGCACCTGCACCACTCCCGCCGCGACCGCTCGGTCCGGACCGAGCCCGTCCAGCGGCCGGCCGTCGAAACTGATGCTCCCGCCCGTCACCGCGCCCCGGTGGAAGCCGAGCGTTCGGGACACCGCGCGCAGCAACGTGGACTTCCCGGCGCCGTTCCCGCCGAGTACGACGACCACCGCGCCGGCGGGCACGTCGAGCGATACGGAGCGCAGGGCCCGGACCGGCCCGTAGCCGACGGACAGCGCGCGCACCTGTAGCGAACCCACGTCCTCTCCTTCCTCTGGGCGGACTTGTGCCGGCGCTCACCCCAACACCGGGCCGGGGCGGCCGTCCACGGCCGGATGCGGAATCGCTGCCGATGACCAGCCGGAATCCGAGCGCGTTGTGCACCCGCACAGACCTGCCGCACGCGCCCCTGACGGCGGCGGGGGCGGGTGACATCCTCGGCGGCCATGGGTGGACGCAGAACACGCACGGAAGAGGAATGGTCGGTCCTGCTGTCGGCGGCGGACGTACTGATCGCCGACATCCCCGGACTCACCGACCAGCTGATCGAGGACCTGGCGAGGCACTCGCCCCTGTTCGACCTGGCCGTTCCGCGGGACGAGCACTGGCAGCAGGTCAGCGAGGCCATGCACTACGGGATCGAGGCCTTCGCCGCACGACGGTCCGCCCCGCGCAAGGATCTCGTGTACGCAGAGGAGCTGGGCCGCCGCCGGGCCGAACAGGGTCTGCCGCTGGACCTGCTGCTCTACGCGTACCGCAGGGCCGGGCGGCTCACCTGGGACGCGCTGCTGGACACCGTCACCGAGAAGGAGCCGGAGGCCCTGCCGGTACTGGCCCGCGCGGCCGGGGCCATGTGGGCGGGGATCGAGCAGCAGGCGACCGCGACCGCCGAGGCGTACCGCACCGCGGAAGTCGAGATGCGCAGGCGCAGCGACGAGCGCGTACAGGCCCTGCTGGACGCGCTGCTGGAGGGGGACACCGCCCCGGCCCTGGCCGCCCAGGTGGCGCTCGCCCTGGACCTGCCGGAGCACGGGCGCTACGCCGTGGTGGTGCTGCCGGCGGACCGGGGAGACTCGGTGCACCGGGTGGCGGCGGCGGGCGGGATGCGCCTGTTCTGGCGGATGCGCACGGAGCGGGAGTTGGCCGTGGTGGCGTTGGGCGACTCCTCGCCGACCGACCTCGCGGCGGAACTCGCGGACCGCTGTCCGGGGCCGGGCGGCATCAGCCCGGCGGTGGACGGACTGGCCGAACTGGGCCGGGCCCGAAGACTGGCCGAAACGGCGCTGCGGACCTGCGGGCAGGAAGAGCGGACGCTGGTCCGACTGGCAGACCGGCTGCCCACGGCGCTGGTGGTGCGCCAGCCCGAACTCGCGGCGGAACTGGTCCAGGCGGTGCTCGGCCCCCTGCTGGACCTGGACCCGGCGGACCGGTCGATGCTGCTGGAGACCCTCGACGCCTGGCTGGCGGCGGAGGGCTCGGCGGGCCGTGCGGCGAGCCGCCTCTACTGCCACCGCAACACGGTCTTCAACCGCCTGCGCCGACTGGAGCACTTGACGTCGAAATCCCTCTCCCGCCCCCGCGACCTGATCGCGCTGACCCTGGCTCGGGACGCGTACCGCCTGTCGGGCGGCTGACCGCACCCGCCGCCGAGACCGGTGATTCCACCGATGTGCGCCTGCCGGGCGCGCCCTGACAGTGGTCCCGCCAGCGAAAGCGGCGGACCCACCCCCTTCGGCGCATCGCCGGGTACCGGCGGGCGGGCTCCGCCACGACCGAGAGGACGACTCCGTCGTGCAGCAGCAACACACCGAGAACGCAGCCCGACCCCGCCCCGGCGACGCCGCCACGAAGGGCCGGTCCGCCGACCCCACCGGCGTCGGGAGGACGCGCCTCAGGCCGCTCGTGTCCGCCCTGGCCGCCCTCGTGACCATCGGCGGACTCGCCACGTTCACGGCATCCGGGGCACAGGCCGCGGCCAATCCGTACGAGCGGGGCCCCGCACCGACCACGTCGAGCATCGAGGCCGTCCGCGGGGCCTACGCGGTGTCCCAGACCAGCGTCTCCTCCCTGGGCGTCACGGGCTTCGGCGGCGGCACCATCTACTACCCCACCACCACCGGTGACGGCACCTTCGGCGCCGTGGCCATCTCACCCGGCTACACCGCCACCCAGTCGTCCATGGCCTGGCTCGGCCCGCGACTGGCCTCCCAGGGCTTCGTCGTCATGACCATCGACACGCTGACCACCCTCGACCAGCCCGACAGCAGAGGGCGGCAACTGCTGTCCGCCCTGGACTACTTGACACAGCGCAGTGCCGTCCGCGCCAGGATCGACAGCAGTCGACTCGGGGTGATGGGCCACTCCATGGGCGGCGGCGGAACGCTGGAGGCCGCCAAGACCCGTCCCTCCCTGCAAGCGGCCGTCGCGCTCACCGGCTGGAACCTCGACAAGTCCTGGCCCGAGATCCAGACACCGACCCTGGTCGTCGGGGCCGACGGCGACACCATCGCACCGGTGCTCACGCACTCGGAACCCTTCTACACGAGCCTGCCCGGCTCGCTCGACAAGGCGTACGTGGAACTCGACAAGGCCACGCACTTCACCCCGAACACCTCCAACACCCCCATCGCCAAGTACAGCGTCGCGTGGCTGAAGCGGTTCATCGACAACGACACCCGCTACGAACAGTTCCTCTGCCCGCTGCCGAGCCCCGGCCCGACCATCGAGGAGTACAGGGGCAACTGCCCCCACACCTCCTGAACCAGCCCCGGCCGGTGGAGGCAGTGCCCCCTCGGGCCTCCACCGGCTGCGTCCAGGCTTCCACCACTGTTTACACGGCGGTAACCTCACCGGCGTGACCGGACAAACGACCGTGGGAAGTCCTTGCCGGATATACGGCCGGACGACCGAAACGGCAGCAGTGGAAGCCCTGTCGGACCAACTCCGGTCCCGACGCGGCGGGACACTGCTCCTCGCCGCGGAGCCGGGACGGGGCCGGAGCGCTCTTCTGGCCCTTGCCGCCCACGCGTTCACGCTCGGACCCGTGCTGCGCCCCCGACCCCTCCCGGGCAACCCCCGCCCCTACGGCGGCATCCACGCGCTGCTGTGCGCGGCAGCCGAGGGGAGGGGCGCGGCGCCGCCACGATCCGTGTTCGGACGGGGCCTGTCGGCGGCCGACCTGCCCGAACTGCTGCGGCAGTACGCCCCCGGAGGCGAACCTCTGCTCGTCTGCGTGGACGACGTACACCTGTGGGACGCGCCCTCACGAGCCGTCCTCGGCTCGGCAGCACGGCACCCCGACCCGGACCGCCCGATCGGGCTCCTGCTCACGATGACGGAACACCGGGCGGACGATCCCGACTTCACGGGGCTGCCCCTGGTCCGACTCGGCCCCCTCGACGACAGCGCGGCGACCGCCCTGCTGCACGACCTCGCCGGTGCGGTCGTGGACACGTCCGTACGGTCGGAGTTGCTGTCAGAGGCCGAAGGGAACCCCGCCGTCCTCGCGGCCCTCGCGCAGCGCCTCACCCCGGACGAACTCGGCGGCCACCGACCGCTGCCCCGCCCCCTCGTGGACGGCGCCGCCCTGTGGGCCACCTTCGGCAGCCGCCTCGCCCCCCTGCCGGCCTCCACGCGACAACTCCTGCTCCTGGCGGCCGCCGCACACGAACCCGACCCCGAATCGGCCGGCGCGGACGCCTCCCTGATCCTGCGCGCCGCCCGCCAGGCCGGACTGGACCCCGCCGCACTGGACCCCGCCGAGACGGCGCGACTGGTACACCACGACGGCCACCGCGTCACGTTCGCCAGCTCCCTGCTCCGGCGGACCGCCTACACCGGCGTGCCGTCCTCGCAGCGCCGGGCCGCCCACGCGCTGCTCGCCACCGTCATCGACGCCGACCGGTACCGACTGCGCCACCTGCTCCACCTCGCCCTGGCCGCGCAAGGCCCCGACACCCTTCTCGCCGCCGACCTCGTCGCGGCGGCCGCTCCCGGCACGCCGACGTCCGGGATGGAACGCTCGGCCGCCCTCTCCCGCGCCGCCGAACTCACCGCCCACGAGGATGCCCGTACCGCACGGCTGACCGCCGCGGCGGACTACGCCCGCCTCGCAGGACACCCCCGCAGGGCACGCCGACTGCTGGCGGCCACCCGGGACGGCACGTCCCCCGACACGGTCCACGGGCGCACGGAACTCGTCCGGGGCAGCCTCGCGCTCGGGGACGGACCGGTCGGGGACGCCTACCAGGCGCTGCTCATGGCCGCGGAGCGGCTCGGCCCGTCCGACGCGGAAGCCGCCCTGGAAGCCAGGATGGAAGCGATGGACGCGGCGTGGGCCGCGGGCGACGCCGACGCCTGCCTCTCCGCCCTCGCCGAGACACCGCTCCCGGCTCCCCCCGACGACCCCGCCGCTGCCGAGGCACCGCCCGCGCCGGCCCCTTACGCCCCGGCCCGGCACGGGACGCACATACGGTCGGACCCTCAGGCCCCGCCTTCTCCGCCCCCTCCGCCCCCTCCGCTCCCGCACGATCCCCGGCGCGACTACAGAACGGGACTGCGCACCGCGCTCGACGGACACCTGACCGAGGCCGCGCCACCGCTGCGCCGGGTGGTCGACCGGGCGCTCCACGACGACGACCCCACCCGCCTGCTGCGGGCCGGCGTGGCCGCGCTGGTGCTCGGCGACATCCCGGCAGCGTGTCGGGCCAACGCCCGGGCCCTGGCCGTCTCGCGAGCCAGAGGGCTGGCCGCCCTCACCCCCCGGATCCTCGAACACCTCGCGTACGCCGAACTGCGCGCCGGCCGGCACGCGGGGGCCAGGACCCACGCGCAGGAAGGCCTCCGCGCCGCCCACCGGGCCGGGCAGCGCAACGTCGCCGCCGGTCAGCACGCCATCCTCGCCCTGGTCGCCTCGGTCGAGGATGACGCGGTCGCCGTCGCCGCACACGCCGGCGCCGCCGTGGAGATCGCCCGCCCGCACGGCCTCCTCCAGACCGTCACCCTCGCCGAATGGGCCTCGGCGCGCGCGGACCTGTGCCGCGGCAGGCCCTTCGAGGCCGCCGCCCGACTCGGCCCCCTGACCCGACCGGGGCCCGGACGCGGCCACTTCGCCGTGCGCATGCTCGCCCTGCCCTGCTTCGTCGAAGCCGCCGTGCTGTCCGGGGCCACGACCGAAGCCAGGGCGGCCGTCGAGGAGTTCGCCCTCTGGGCCGCCCAGGGCGCCGACCCGCAGGCACCGGCGCAACTGGCCCGGTGCCGCGCCCTGGTCGCCCCGCCGGACGACACCGCCGACGCCCTCTACGCCCTGGCCCTCACCCGGCACGACGCGGCGCACAGCGACTTCGAGCGGGCCCGCACCCAGCTGCTGTACGGAAAGTGGCTGCGCCGCCGACGCCGTCCCGCGGAGGCGAAGAGCCGGTTGCGGGACGCGCTGGTCGCCTTCGAGCGCTGCGGGGCCCCGGCATGGGCCGAGCAGACCCGTGCCGAGCTGCGGGCCACCGGTGACGCCTCCGCCCCCGTACCGGCGGGCGGCCTGACCCGGCTGACACCACAGCAACTGCGCATCGCACGCAGTGTCGCCGAGGGCGCCACCAACCGCGAGGTGGCGCTGACCCTCTCGGTCAGCCCCCGCACCGTCGACCACCACCTGCGCAATGTCTTCGCCCTGCTGGGAGTGCGTTCGCGGACGGAACTTTCCCGGCTCGTGCACCACGCGGAAAGGGGCGGTACCCAACCCTGAGGGACCCGCCCTCGCGGTCCAGGCCGTCAACCCGGTCGGGCCTCGCGACCGCCACCGCCCCCGGCGCCCCGGGAAGGACGCGTCACCGTGCTTCGCGCAGCCGGAGAAGGTACAAGGCGGTCAGTGCCACGGCGCGGTCCCCGTCTTCCGCCAGCTCCACCAGGGCACATGACGCCCCGGGCCCCGGGATGTCCGCCAACGCCTGCGTCAGCCGCCCTCGCGCGGGTGCTCGCGTGGAGTCGAGCGCGAGGCGTTCGACGAGGCCCGCCGCGATCCGATCCGCCGTCGCTGTGTCGCTCGCCAGCACGCTCAACGCGTCGGCCGCGTCGGTGTCGTTCCTTCCGTCCACGATCATGTCGATGAGGATCGGTGCCGCGTCGCCCACACCACGTGCCCCGAGTGCCAGGGCCGCACGGCCGCGGACCACGACGTCGTGGTGAACGAGAGCCCGCCGCAGATGCGCGGTGGCCTCGTCGCCGGGAAGCTCGGCCAGGGACTGGACGGCGCGTTCGCGCACCGCCGCCACCGGTGAGTCGAGTCCCTCCGCCAACAACGCCGGCCCGCCGTCTCCCGAGCGCGCCAGCGCCCAGCGAAGGGCGCCGGCGACGTTCGGGTCGCTCTCGCGCAGGGCCGCCTCGACCAGGGCCTCCACCGGTGGCGAGGTCTCGTTGGCCGAGGACAGGGCCGCGCGTTGGCGCGCGCCCGCGCTCGTCGACCCCAGTGCCTGGAGGAGCGCGACGGCTTGGAGGACGTCCTCCCAGCCGGTGGGGTCCGCGGCATCGATCCGACGCAGCCGCGTGAGCAGCTCGGTCTCGGCCGCGATGCGTTCGCGTGTCTGGGCGATGAGGTCACCGACGAGCACCGAGGGCGTGAAGCCGGGATCATCGAGAGCGCGCCCGATCTCGCGCAGCGACATCCCGAGCGACCGCAGGCTCTCGATGTGGAAGATCCGCCGGACATCCTCCCCGGAGTACTCCCTGTAACCCGATCCCGAACGGCCCGAAGGACGTACCAGACCGAGCGACTCGTAATGCCGGAGCATGCGGGCACTGACCCCGGACCGCCGCGCCACCTCACCGATCAACACGCCCTACCGTCCCTCCAGACCGGACCCGCCGAGAGCCACGACGCGCTTCGCCTCCTCGACCGCGAACTCGAACCCGGTGTCCGGGTCGTGCCACAACCGCTGTGTGGCGAGCGCGTGCACGCGCACGCGCGGGTCGGGGACCATGGTCGCAGCACGCAGGGCCGGCACGATGGCTTCACCCAGCGTGACCAGCGCCCGGCTGAGGCTCAACTGCGTCTCCCGCTCTCCGCGCCCGAGCTGCGTCGCCAGCACCTCGGCCAAGCCCGCCTCCTCGCCTTCCGGCACGAGCACGACCGCGGTCCGCCAGGCGCTCCGCGCCACTTCGTCGTCGGCGTCGGACAACAGCGTCCGCGTGATCGCCGGCCACGCCTGCCGATCCCCGATCTTGGACAGCGTGTGCAGCGCCTGGCTCCGCGCCTGCGCCCGCCCCGAGCGGACTTCGCGAACCAGCCGGGGGAGCGTCATGGCCACGGGATGGCGGGTGAGCGCCCAGGTCAACATGTCGCGGACGAAGAAGTCGGGCTCGATCGCGCAACGTTCGACCAGCGGCTCCACGAAGCGCGGGTCGGGCGCCGTACCCACCGCCAGAGCGGCCCGCAGCCGCACGGACGACCGATCGTCCTCCAGCGCCTGAAGCGCTCGTTTCGCATCCGTGTCCTGCCCTGTGATCGTCATCGAGACCACCTCCATGGCGAACAGTGAAGGCCTTGTCACCGTGTCAAGGTCAAGCAAGGGCCACGTGAGGACGGGAGCGCTCGTGCCGGCCCGCGGGACGACCCCGTCGGGAACTCGTAGGCAGCTCAGCGCTCCGGACACGGGACGGCCTGGCCGGTCGCGGGCCACCGGTACTGCAGTTCACGACAGGATTCACGCCCGATTCACCGCGCCCGGTTCGCCTCGCGCTCTGCCGAGCGGGCGAGGACGCCCGTCCGGCCGCGTGTCCCCGAGGGCTCGTGTGACGCCACTCACAAGACTGCTCGGCGTCAGGTGTAGACCGGATGTGGTCCGGCGGGCGTATCCCCGGTGGGAGGGACATGGACGCGGGAGTGAATGCGGGAGTGATTCTTGACGGTCGAGGAGTTCGAAGAGTTCTACGCGGAGGCGGCGGGACGGCTGACAGGACAGCTGTACGTGATGCTCGGCGACCACCACGAGGCGCAGGACGTGGTGCAGGAAGCGTTCGTGAAGGGGTGGGGCCGGCGGCGGCAGCTGGATCGTGAAGGGCGACCCGAAGCCTGGATCCGCACCGTCGCCTGGCGGCTCGCGGTGAGCCGTTGGCGCGGCCGGCGGCGTACCACCGACGCCTGGGAGCGCACCGCCCCCGCCGGCCACGTGGACGGTCCGGGGCCCGAGGCGGTGGCCCTCGTGGAGGCGCTGCGCCACCTGCCGTCGAAACAGCGCCGGACGATGGTCCTGCACTACGTGTGCGACCTGACGGTCGAGCAGATCGCCGCCGAGGCCTCACTGTCCGCCAGCACGGTCAAGACCCACCTGACCCGGGGCCGCGCCACCCTCGCCCGCCATCTGCAGGACCCCCGCATTGAGGAGGCTCCCGATGCCTGATTCGAACGATCCCCTGCGGTCGATGTTCCAGGAGGCGGCCTCCGCCGGACAACAGGGGACCGCCCTCGCCCCCGTCTCGGTCATCGCCCGGCGCGGCGAGCGGGCCCGGCGGCGCCGGATCACCGGACTCGCCGTCGCGGCCTGCCTCGTCGTCGCCGGTTCGGGTGCAGCGGTGGCCGGGCTGCTGCCCGAAGGGGGGAGCGGGAACCTGCCGGCGACCACCCCGTCGCCCCTGCGATCCCCGTCCCCCTCATCGGCGCCGCCCCCGTCCTCGACACCCACCTCCCCACCGAGTTCGTCGGCCACCACGTTCCCGCTGTCGAGCCCTCCGCCCACCGCCCGCACCACAGAGCCCGCGCTGCCCAACGCGACCGTGCCCCCTCCGACCGGGGGACCGACGGGGGAGCCCTCCTCGACCGCCACCCGTTGACCCGGGCCCGGCCCGGCCCTACCACCCCACCCCGCCCCCGGTGGTCCGGGGACACCGGCGCCCACCGGCCGCGCACCCCCGGCCGGCGATCCGGAGCGCCCTCAGCCGATTCAGGAGTACCCGTATGTCCGTTTCCACCCCGCCGCGACCCGTCACCGTCGTGGCACCCCCCTCCCGGTCCGTGTCGCGGCCGATGCCCCGCCGGTCGCGGTTCGGCCCCGCCGATCGCGAGGTGTTGTGGCTCTATGTCCTCACCCGCATCGGGATCTGGATCACCGCCGGAGCCGTGGGTTGGCTCTTCCCCGCCGACGACAAGTCCCGGCGTCCTCCCTCGTTGCTCTCCCCCTGGCAGCAGTGGGACTGGTGGCACTACCTCCACATAGCGCAGGACGGGTACTTCCCGGACGGCGCCGGCCCGTGGACGGTCGGCTGGGACAACCGCGAGGCCTTCTTCCCCGGGTTTCCCCTCACCCTGCGCGCCGTCCACGTGATCGTCCCCCACTGGGCCGCGGCCGGGGCGCTGATCTCCTTCGTCGCGGGAGGCGTCGCCGTCCTGGCGCTCGCACGGATCGCCCGCCGCCAACTGCGCGACCTGGAAGGGGGCCGGCGTACCGCGGTGTTCTTCCTGTTCTCGCCCTGCGCCGTGTTCCTGGCGGCCGGCTACACGGAGTCCCTGTTCCTCGCACTGGCCCTCCCCGCGTGGCTCGCGGCGCAGCGCGGGAACTGGCCCGCGGCCGCGGTCCTGACCTGTCTGGCCTGCTCGGTACGGGTCACCGGCCTGTTCCTGGCCGCCGCCCTCGCGCTCCACTTCGTGCTGACCGCCCGGGACCGGGCAGCCTGGCGCTCGGCTCCCTGGCTGGTACTGCCCGCCCTCGCTCCCGTGCTCTACGGCTGGTTCCTGTCGGCCCGGACCGGCGACTGGATGGCGTGGAAGCACGCTCAGGAACGCGGCTGGTACCGGGACTTCCACGCACCCTGGGACGCCTGGTCGAACACCTGGGAGGCCGCCTTCCACCACACGCAGCCCACCGGGTACGCGCTGATGTGGCAGGCGGAACTGCTCGCGATCCTGGCCGGCGTCGCCCTGCTGGTCCAGTTGGTCCGCCGGCGCCGACTGCCCGAGGCGCTCTACGTCGCCCTCACCCTGTGGGCGCTGGGCACCTCGTACTGGTACATGTCGATCCCGCGCTCCACGCTCCTGTGGTGGCCGCTGTGGATCGCCCTGGCCGGGTGGAGCCTGCGACGGCCGCGGGTGCAGGCCGTGTACCTGTACGTCGTGGCCCCGCTCGGCGTGGTGGTGGCCGTCACCTTCCTGTCCGGTCGCTGGGCGGGCTGACCCCGGGGCGAGCGGCGTCTCCCGGTCCGGACAGCCCTTACGGAAGGATCGAGTCCACGTAGCCGCCGTCCACGCGCAGCGCGCCGCCGGTGGTCGCCGAAGCGAAGGGGGAGCTGAGGTAGACCACCATGTTCGCGATCTCCTCGGGCTCGATCAGGCACTGGAGCAGCGACTGCGGGCGGTGCGTGCGCATGAACTCCCGCTGCGCCTCTTCCCAGGGCAGATCGCGGTCCACCAACTCGTAGACGAAGTCCTCCACTCCGCCGGTGTGCGTCGGGCCCGCGATCACGGAGTTGACGGTCACCCCCGTCCCGGCGGCCTCCTTGGCGAAGCCCCGCGAGACGGCGAGGAGGGCCGTCTTGGACATGCCGTAGTGGATCATCTCGGCCGGGGTCACCACCGCCGAATCGCTGGCGATGTTCTGGATCCGGCCCCACGACCGCTCCGTCATCCCCGGCAGGTAGTGCCGGATCATCCGGATCGCCGTCAGAACGTTCATGTCGAAGTAGCGGCGCCACTCGTCGTCGGGGATCTCCAGCGCGGGCAGGGAGCCGAAGATCCCGAGGTTGTTCACGAGGACGTCGACCTGCGGGACCGCGTCGAACACGGCCTGGGCGCCCTCGTCCGTCGAGATGTCACCGGGCGCCGCGATCAGCGTGCCGCGTCCCGCACTCATGCGCCGCATCGACTCGTCGACGGACTTCTCGGTACGGCCGTTGACGGCCACCCGCGCACCGGCCTGCGCGAGGCCGAACGCGATCGCCGCGCCGATGCCCTGGGTGGATCCGGTGACCAGCGCCGTCTTGCCGGGGCCCCACATCGCCGACCGGGGACCCCACCCGCCCCGCGCTGCCGTCTGCCGGCCCCTCCGAGACGGCGATCGGCGACCCCATCCGCTCAAGGGGAGCCACCCCGCCCGGACTCGGAGAACTGCTCCACAATTGACAGTTGAGGCCCGATGGCGGCGACTGCGGCAGATGATGAGCCCGACATGATCGGAGCTCTTGCGGGGACGCGCTCTTGTCCGCGGCCCATGTGGCGGAGCGGACGGTGCCTGCGGGCTGCCCTGTTCACCCTGCTCAGCACGGCTCTGGCTGTCGTGGCCCATCATCCGGCCTCGGAACAGTCGGTGTCCTGGCAGCGGGTGACGGTCGGAACGGGGGTCGTCCTCGGACTCTCGTGGCTTGTGGTTCGGCGCCCCCGGCGCTGGTGGCAGGTGGTGGCGGCCACCGGCGTCGCTCAACTTCTACTGCATCAGGCACTCTTGGTGCCACGGGCAGCACCCGTCGGTCACCCGGAGACTCACGAGGGTGTACCGGAGGCGGTGCACGCGGCACACCACGGCGCGTGGGAGATGACGGCGGCCCATTGCGCGGCCGCGTGGGCGCTGGCCCTGCTCATGTACCACGCCGATCAGGCGCTCAGTCGCCTTCCGGAGACCGTGAACCGGTGGGCCCACACAGCGGTTGCGACCGCTGCGGCCGCCTTCGGTCTCCACCGTCGACCGTGGGTACGGCCCTGCCTGCCGGCGGTACCCGCACCGCTCAGCGGCCTTGCCGCGCTGCCGACGGTGACGACGATGCTCTGTCATGCGCTGGTCCGTCGAGGGCCGCCTGCCGGATGCGCGGGAAACGTTCCCCCCATCCCGGCGGGCTGTTCACCTGCACGGTGAGGCCCGCTCCGCGCACCGAGAGGGTTCCTCCATCATGAACAAGACACACACCCGCGCTCAGCTCGGCAGGCTGGGCCTCGCGGCCGTCGGCGCGTTGGTCGTCGTCGGCGTGGCCGCCGGGCCGGCCGCCGCGCACTCCGAGGTCTCGGCCTCCGACCCGCGTGCCCTCGCCGAGAACGTCACGCTGTCCTTCACCTCCGAGGCGGAGTCGGACACCGCGGGGATCGCGGAACTGCGGGTCGTCCTCCCCAAGGGCATCACCCCGGACGCCGTGACGCTGAAGGAAGCCCCCGACGGGTGGAAGCTGACGGCCACTCCCGACGGGTACGCGATCGGCGGTGCGGCCCTGCCCACCGGCACGGATGCCGAGTACAGCGTCACGGTGCGCCAGCTGCCCGACGAGAAGTCCCTGGCGTTCAAGACCCTGGAGACCTACGGCGACGGAAAGATCGCCCGTTGGATCGAGGTGCCCGCCGACGGTGAGAAGGTCGACAATCCGGCCCCGCTGCTCGAACTGAAGGCAGCGGCCCCCGGAGCCAGGCCGATCGCCCCCGGCCCGTCGGCCTCGCCGACTCCGAGCGCCGCCCCGTCCCCCGAACCGTCCACGGCGGCTCCCTCCACACCCGTCGCGTCCGCGAGCGCGCAGGCGACGAGCGAGAAGGACGCGGGGAGCAGCACTGGAGCCATCATCGGCGGGATCGCCGCCGGCATACTGCTCGCCGCTGCCGGCACCTTCTGGTGGCTGCGCCGCAACCGAGCCTGACCCAGGCCGCCGGGGTCGGCGCACGGGCTAAACCGTGCGCCTTCCTCGGCCGCGCGCCGCGCGCCGGGTGCGCTGAGGCCAGGGCGCGGACGCGCCCTGAACCGCGGCAGGCGCCGCCCCTACGGTGATGCCGTGATGTCCACGGTCTGGCGCACGGTGACCTGGTCGATGTCGGTGGTGCGCACCGTCAGGATCAGGGTCCACACACCGGGCACGGGCAGCCGCAGGTCGTAGGCGGCCCAGTACCCCTTCTGATTCTTCAGTTTCGCGTCGAGCGGCCCGATGTCCAGGTCGCCCTGCGTGAGGCTGAGACGGAGTTCGGGAACGGTCGCCAAGCCCCCGTCCGCGGTGTACACGACGGCTTCCACCGTGTTCTCCCCCACCCGGCCCGGCGCCAGCGTGACCTGTACCGTGCCGCGGTGGCCTGCCGTCCCCATGTCGAACGGCACCATGAGCACCTTGGCCTGCGGTTCCTGCACGGTGGCCGCCGGCGTCTTCTCTGCGGCGGCGCGGCTGGGCTGCGTGCCGGTGAGCAGAGTGGTGATCAGCAGGACCACGACACCGAGTACGGCTTCGGCGGCGACCGTACGGCGCAGACTGCGCCGGTATCCGTCCGGCTCGGAGACGGGCGGCTGACCATCGGCGGGGGGAACGGGCCGGTCACCGGGATCCGCTGCCTCCGGGGCGGCCGGAGCACCGACCGTCTGTGCGACTCTCACCGGCTCGGTCACGGACACGGGCAGGGTTCCCGTGGCGGGCGGCGCTTCGCGCACCAGGCGTGCCGTCCACCGGCGCGAGAAGGAAGCCACCCACAGCACGAGGATCACGGCGGCGATCTTGATGCTGAGGGTTCTGCCGTAGGACGTGGTGGACAGCGCCTCCCAGGAGCCGACCTGCCGCCAGGACTGGTACACCCCCGTGCCGACCAACGTGGCGACCGCGATGAACGCCAACCCGGAGAAGCGGCCGATCGCGGAAGCCGGGACGTCGAGGGCGTCGGGCTCTCGGCGGCGCAACACGACCAGCAGCGTGATCAGACCGCCCAGCCAGACCCCCATGGCCAGCAGGTGCAGTACCGCGACGGGAACGGCCAGCGGCACCTGGATGCCGGCGGAGGCGTGTTCGGCGGCGGCCCAGGTCAGGGCCAGGCTCAGGGCGAAGGCGCCCCCGACGAGGCGCACACCGGTACCGAATTCCCGCGGCTCCCGCGCGTCTTCGTCCTGCCGGTCCGGTCGTCCGGAGAACCGCTTCAGCAGCACGACGCCCACCGCGAGGAGCGCCAGCCGTGCGATCAGCGCCATCCCGGGTCTCCCGGTGACGGTTCGGCCCAGCTGGGACGGGTCGAACACCGACGTCAGCGAGCCGGCCGCCTCGTACGGGCCGCGCAGCAGCAACAGGGCCACGCCGGACACCACCAGAGCCGCCCACCCCGTCACCAACAGTCTGCGCACCGGGCGGTGCGCGCCCGCACCGGACAGGCACACCAGGACGAACGTCACGGCTCCGACGAGGAGGGCAAGCCCGCTGTAGGCGACGTAGCGGAAGAAGCCGTACAGGCGGCCGGCGGCCGTGTCGTCCGGTGAACCGGCGGCCACCACGGCGGCCGTTCCGGACGGCTTGCCGATGGAGAAGACGAACGCCCCGGAGATCGGGTGCCCGTCGGCCGAGACGACCCGCCACGCCACCGTGTAGGTGCCTTGGCTCAGCTTGTCGGACAGCTCCGCCCGGGCGCTGTTCCCCTTGCCGTCCACGAGCCGCGCGGGTCGGTTCACCCGCTCGTTCTTCGGCGACAGCACTCTCACCGCGTCGTCGGAGAGGCTGACCGACTCGGTGAAGGTGAGCGTGACCTGCTTCGGTGCTGCTTTGAGGACCGATCCGTCCGCCGGATCGGCGCCACTGAGGCCGGCGTGCGCGGAGGCCGGGACCGCCCCGCCCAGGACCAGGGCGAGTACGGCGGCGACCAGCGCCAGGACGGTGAATGACGCTCTCGCGGGAGGTGAGCCAGTGTGCATGAAGAAGCGGTCTCCGGTGTGGCGGTCGTCTTCGGCGCACCCGCCGTCCGGACTCGATCGTGCGGGGCGGCTCCAGGACGCGGAGCCCACCTCGTGCGACACGACTGGCTCTGGCAGGGCTGGGACTCATGGCGCGATGTGGACCCTAGTGCTGCCGGCCGTGGAAGTGAGCTGGTTGAGCAACTTCGGCTAAAGCACGGTACGGAAAGTCCCGCCTCCGGCAGCTTCCCTGTATCTTGCATCCGCTCGTCGAGGAAGCCACGGGACGACATCGGGCCGGCCCGGCGCGTCGTGAGGGGCTGCGTCAGTCGCCGGACGGGCTGGGCAGGCGACGGAGTTCGAGCAGAGCCATCGCGATCTTCACCCCGGTGGAGATGGTCAGGGCCTGCAGAAACGGCATGCCCATCAGCCACAGGGCCACCGTCATGACGGTGAGGACCAGGAACGCCGGCAGCAGGTTGGTTCGCGTGATCGCGGCGCGCAGGTGTCCGGCCCTGCTCCGATGTGGATCCACCGTACCGATCGGGCGCGCGGTGACGCCTTCCTCCTCGGCTTGCGGCATCGGCTGCTGCCCTTCGCTCGTGTTCGCCCCCGGCCACGAGTGTCGGACGGGACTCGGCGGACTGCCACCGCTGACGCTCGTCCCCGCCGCCATCCGAGGCAGAGGTTCACCACACCGGCGCCGGCACGGCGTGCGCGAGGGGGGGTGCCTGTCAGAGATCGGTACGGGGAACGGAGAAGTCTCGAAGGCTGCGCACGTACGTCAGTCCGGGGCGACCGGCCGGCCGGGCCTCGCCCGTGACGGTGAACCCCGTACGGCCCAGCACGGCCCGGGAAGCCGGGTTGTCGAGGGTGGTGGCGGCCCGCAGGGTGGACAACCCGTACCTGTCGGCGGCGAGGTCGCACACCCTCCGCACCGCCGCGGTGGCGAGCCCCCGACCTGCTGCCCGCTCCGCGATCCGATATCCGAGCTCGGCACCACCGTCTGACAGGTCCACCAGGTTGACCCGCCCCAGCACCTCGCCCGCAGCATCGATCAGCACGTGGAAGTAGCAGTCCCCGGACTCCTGTTCGGCCAGCAGGTCACGATGGCGTTCCTCGAACCGGGCGAAGTACTCCTCGCCCCGGTCGGGGATGGATGCCGCGAAGTAGGCCCGGTTCTCCCGCTCGAAGGCGAGGAGCGCGGGGGCGTGATCCGGTCGCAGCAGCTGTAGCTCAGGCATGGGGCGGACGGTATGTGGCGGGAACACCCTTCCGCCACGGAGTTACCGCTTTCGCGTACGGGGACTGGCCCGAACATCGCGTACGGGGACTGGCCCGACGAGCGATTCCAGGCACGTTCTAGGCTGACCTCATGGATCTTCAGGGCGAACTGATCGAGCACCCGTACTCCGTCTACGAACGACTGCGGGACACCGCACCGGTGTGCCGCATCACCGGCACTGACGGCACACCGGCGTGGCTGGTCACGCGGTACGAGGATGTTCGGGAGGCACTCGCGGACCCGAGGCTGTCCCTGGACAAGTCCCATGCCGGGGAGGGTGCCTACCGGGGTTTCGCCCTTCCGCCGGCCTTGGACGCCAACCTGCTCAACATGGACCCGCCGGATCACACCCGTATGCGCGGGCTCGTGGCCCGCGCCTTCACCTCGCGGCGGGTCGAGCAGTTGCGGACACCCATCCGCACGACCGCCGACCGTCTCCTGGACCAGCTCGGATCGGCCGGGAGCGCGGACCTGGTGGCCGCGTACGCGGGCTCGCTGCCGTCCATCGTGATCTGCGACCTGCTGGGGGTTCCCGAAAACCGCCGCTTGGACTTCCGCGGCTGGACGGAAGCGCTGGTCGCTCCCGACCCGGCCCAGCCGGGCGCCGTGAAAGCGGCGTTGGTGGCCATGCTCGGATTCCTCACCGAGCTCGTGGCCCACAAGCGCCGCCAACCGGCCGACGACCTGCTGTCCGATCTGATCGCCGTTCGGGACACCGACGGCGATCGCCTCAGCGAGGACGAGCTGATGTCCGTCGTCTTCCTCGTTCTCTTCGCCGGCATGGAGAACACGACTCATCTGATCGGCAACGCGATTCACACCCTCCTGCGGCACCCGGAGCATCTGGCTCTGCTGCGCGACGACCCTTCGCGTTTGCCGGCCGCGATCGCTGAACTTGCCCGACTTGAGGGGCCTGCCCTTCTCGCGATCCGCAGGTTCCCGACCGAGGACGTGACCATCGCCGGCGTCACGGTGCCGGCGGGGGAGACGGTGCTTCTGTCGCTGTCGGCGGCCAACCGGGACCCGGCACGGTTCTCGCAGCCCGACACCCTGGACTTCGACCGCGACACCTCCGGGCACCTCGCCCTCGGCCACGGCATCCACTACTGCCTCGGCGGTCCCTTGGCGCGCGTCGAGACCGAGATCGCCCTGGCCGCCCTCCTGGATCGCTACCCGACCCTCGAACTCCTTGAGTCAGCCCCGCAGTGGCGCCGGTCGCTGCGTTCCCGCGGCCTCAAGGAACTCCCGGTCCGCTACCAAGCGGCACGTGACTCGGCTTGAGACACACCGGGCGCGGAGGAGAGGGAAGAGCGATGCCCTGCCGGCGCCGAAGGCGCCGGCAGGGCCCGTGCACACCGGGTCGCGAAGCCGGATGCACGGGTGCGGGAGAGGCGGGACGGATCACGGGGACCGCCGATGTCGGCCCACGGCCTCGGCCCGGTGGCTAACCCTCCGTCAGGGCCCGCTTCTGACGGAGCCGCTCACGAAGGGCTCCGACCATCGGCAGCGTCAGCCCCGCGAAGAGGAAGATCACCGCCAGGCCGCTCAGCGTGGGGCTGATGAGCTCCTCGGCCTTCAACGACCACGGGGTGTCGAGGGTGTAGAAGATGATGTAGGACCCCTTGGTCAGCGCGTAAGCCAGGCCCAGCACAGCCGCCATGGCGGACAAGGAGAACCCGGCGCCGCTCCAGGGCCTGATGCCCCAGTTGCGTCGCGCCGTTCGACCGCACATGAACGCCAGCTCTCCGCAGGTGACCATGACGTAGGAGAGGTAGAGAAGCAGGTACGCGGCCACCTTCGGGTCATCGACGTAGGCCGTGGTGAACTCGACGCCCGGACCGTTCGTCGCCAGGAAGAGCGGCACCATGATCGCCAGCTCCACGACGGCAGCGAAGCCGCGCTGGAACATCGCGGACTTCACGTACTCGGGCCGGTAGGCCAGATCCACCATCGTGATCTGCAGCGCGGCGCACCACAGGATCGCGCAGACGTGCGCGACGAGTTTGCCGATGTTGGCGAAGTCGGTGGCGTCCTGAGCCGCCCGGGCCACCACGGGTACGGCGAACAGAACACCCAGCGTGCACACCGCGAACGCCGTGGCGATCGCCCATGTGGCGACCCGCGGATTGCCCAGGGCCCTCCGCGTACAGAGCACGGTGACCAGTAACCCGGCCACCGTGCAGGTTCCGAAGACTATGCCGTCCACTACCTACAGCCCTTCCAGTGAATCAGCCGCATACTCTGCGGCCTCGTCCGCTTTCCGCCGTCGCTTGTTGCGCTTGCGCGGCTGCGTGTCGGCCGAACCGCGCGGAACCTGCTCCAGGCCCAGATGGGCCCGTCGCCCTTCCAGGTCCGTGATGACGCCCCGTAGTTCGCTCGCCGGGAGACCGTTCAGAAGTGCCAGGACCTGTCGCGCGAGGGGGTCCTCGAATGCCTTGAGTGCCTCGAGATCGTCATAGGCCTCGTGAGGGAGCAGGTGAGCGGGCGGGACGCCAAGAGCTTCGCACAGCGCCAGGAGCGTGCCCACGGTCGGGTTGTCCTGGGATCCGTTGGCGATCTTGGCGACGGCGGCGAACGACACGGAGGGGTGTTCGCCCGGCAGGGCGTCGACCGAGGCCGACAAGGAACGGGAGGTGTGCGAACGCCCGTTGGGGCCTCGCCGACCGGCCATGAGCGCCCTGAGTTTGTCCGCGATCGACGAACGGCTGCTGCTCACCTCAGGCAGAAGGATCCGCTCACGGCCCGGAGGGCGTCCTGCTGATGACTGCACACCACAACGTACCGGTCTCTCGCTCTGTCAGGGTCTATGTCTGTGTACTTTAGTTGACACCGTGGGGTGCGCAAGGCAGGATCCCGATAGAGAAGAGACAACCGTGTGCACCGGTGGGTGTGCGGGCCGTCAGGCCTGCGGGCACGGGGAAGTGGAGCGGCCTCGGTCGGCCACGGTCCCACGGTGACCGGCTGGCGGGGCGTGACGGGGCGCGGAGGCGGAAGGGCTGTGGCAGGCGGATTACCGCACCGGATGCGGCTCGTGCCTTCGTACTTGGCGCTGCGAGGGGAAAAGATGCGTGCGGAGACGGTGGTCGGCAGTGGCGGGTGGAAGCCGGCGGGGCCGTTGACCCGGCCGCGTGACGACTCCTCGCGCCTTCACGCCTCGGATCGCGCGTGCGCCGTAGCCGGCGCCCGCACCCTCCCGCCTCGTACCACCGGCGATCGAGGAGCTTCGCGGCAGTCGCGGGGACCTGGCGCGCTGCTCGGACCGTTCGTCTGCGACGCCCCGTCACACCCGCACAGCGGGTACCCCACCCGCCCCGCACGCCGAGGCGTACGAGCCCTCACTTCGGGAGAAGTGGAGCCCGTTCCCGGGGGAGCAGGCATGAGGTGGTGACCAGGGTGCTCATGCCGTCCTCGACGGCACAGGGCGCCCACGCCACAACTTCCCGATTGCTCCGAGGAGTGTTCGATGCCAACCCTGGGCACGATGCCCACCCGTGAACCCGAACTCGAACTGACATTCGCCAACCGGTGTGCCGCTGTCACCCTGGCGGTGGAGGTGACAGGCGTTCTCTCCGTGACCCCGGAGAGCCTCCTGGAGGGTGGAGCCCCCGCCACGCTGCCCAGCGGCTACGTGGTCCTGATCGCCGACGCGATCCCCTTCCGCCTGCGAGGTCGGATCACGACGGTGCTGGAAACGCTCCTGCACCGCATGAGTCGGGACGGCAGTGCCGGCCTGATCGTCAGCGCCACGGCCGGCGCGAGGCAGCCCTTCCCCCCGGCCACCGTGGAGCTGGCCGAGCGACAGGGCATCCCCCTCCTGGTCACCACGGCCCCCGTCGAACTGTGGCAGGGAATCCATGACGGCATCCAGCAGCTTCGGCTCACGTTCGCCGAGCGCCGCGCCGCCCAACTCGCCTCACTCGTACAGGAACTACCGGCCCAGCTCGCCGACCCGAGAGCCATGCAGCGCATCGCCGACTGGCTCGCGAGGGTCCTCGACGTACAGGTCATGGTCAGCGAACCCGCCCGCGTCCTGGTGGCTTCACCGGCCACCGCCGCCGAGGAGCTCGCACAAGCCATCATTCGTCGGTCCGTCGACGGCAACGCACCTGACAGCCACTCCGGAGCCCACACCCAGCTCATCTCGCTCGGCTCGTCCTCCGCCGCGGAAACCGTCCTGGCCGTCGCCCGGCGCACACCCTTCGACGAGGCCGACCTGCGGCTGCTGCGCCACGCCGCCAAACTGTTGGGCCTGGTGGACCAGGCGCACCGCGAGTACCGGGCGGCCTCGGACGCGTCCCGCGCCGCGCGCAACGCGGCGGTAGAGCTCCTGCTGGACGGAGAAGTCTCCAAAGCGCGCCGGGTCATGAGGAATCTGGCGCCGGGTCTCCTCGATCCCGAGACGGTCCGCGTGTTCGTCGTCGAGACGGCACCCACCCGGCGGGACGCCGCCGTGCGCCGCTGCGAGGCCGTCACGTCCGGCCAAGCGTTGGTCGTCGCCGACACGCGCCGCCAGGACCGGGTCCTGGTGATCCACCCCGTCCGCGCCGGCGACGCCGATGACAGAGTGGCTGCGGAACTCACGCGCCTGGTCTCCGCGTTCGGACCCGATGCCTCGTTGGGCGGTAGTGGGGTCTACTCGCTGTCCCTGCTCTCCCACGCACTTCGCGAGGCGACCACCGCCCAGCGGTTCGCCCTCCACCAGCCGGACTCGGTGGCCCTCTCCGTGCAGGACACCGACCTGGTCAGCCTGCTCCCGGCACACGACGCACAGCTGTGGGCGCGCGGCCTCCTGCATCCCCTCATGCAGAGCGACACCCAGTGGCAGCTGCTCCGCGAAACCATCCCCACGGCCCTCGCCTGCCCCTACACGGTGGCTGCCCGCCGTCTGGAACTGCATCGCAACACCGTCACCCGGCGCGTGGCGCGAGCCGCGGAACTCCTGAACATGGACTTCGCGACCCTCCCGGACCGGATCGCGGCCGGCCTGGCGCTCGAACTCGTCACCCACCGCGAGCTGCCGGAGCCCTCCTTCGGATACCTCGAAACAAGGGAACCCACACTCAGAGGGCTCCTCGACGGTCCCCAGATCCGCGCCTGGGCCGAGCTGTTGCTCCGATCTGCCCGTGCGGACCGCCGCGGCCTGCTCACCACGGCGACGGCCTGGCTCAGCTTCGACGCACACCTGGAGCCGACCGCGCGCGAGCTGGGGGTGTCGGAGGCGACGGTCCGTTCCCACATCAGGGCACTGGAAGGGCACCTTTCCCGTGACCTTTCATCCCTCGACGGCATGCGCGATCTCCTGTTCGCGCTGCACGTCGTGACGGGAGCGCCCGAAATCCCGGACACGTCACGCCGGCTGTGCACGGCTGCCTGAGCCGGTAGTCCCGCCGGCCTTCAGGTCGGCCGGCCCGGCAGGCATTGAGTTCGAGCCGCCCGCCCGGTTACGCCGTGATCCTGAGTAGGCGTCATGAGGCGCAGGGGAAGCTTCCGAGTGGCTGAAAACTGCGCAACAAATGGCTGATAATGCAATGACATCTTTCATGGCCGCACGCTGTTTTCAGCCGACCTCGAATTCATCCGACGTGCGGAACCATCGAGTTGAGGGGGCTGCTCGTGTATCACCGAGTGATGAAGTCGGATTTCCTCGAAGGGTGACCTGATGTGCAGCTCCAAAGGGCCGAACCTGGTGGGAGTGCACCGGAGAGACAAGAGTGCGGCGAGTGGTGCACCGCCCGCAGAGCGCGTTGATCGGTTGGTGCACCGGTGCAATGGTGCGGCTTTCGATGTATGGGTAGCGTTGCCGGAGCAAGCCCGGTCGAACACCCACACTCCAAGGTCTGGACAACCGCGACCCAAGAATCGCGCAGTGCCGAACCACGGGGGTGTACGGCACGAGAACGGCCTCGGAGACGGGCAACGGCAAGGCTTGCGGCGAACCGGTCGTCATGGACACCGGTAGGCGGGCGCCGGGGAATGGGTGAACCATTTCCCCGGGCCACCCGCCGCCACCGCGAAGCCGGGCTCATGTGTGGATCCTGCGCTCTGTCCCTGCTCTTCCGATACAGGATGGGCAAGGAGCGCCGCCGGTTCGGGATGAATTGCGTCAGAAAGGCTCTCTGGGATACGCCGCGATCTACCCGGCGGGCGCCCGATGTGTGCCGGGCATTCCTCGCCCGACGCCGGGACGGCAGCCATCCGAGGAAGCTGGCCGGTCGCCCGACAGGATCCGAAAGAGTTCCTGGGGTAAATCGGGCGCCGCAATCACGATGGGGCGAGCGCGAAAGAGCCGATTCCCTCTCTGTCAAAGTGACTCAAGCCAGGCATACTGGATGATTCATTGAGTTGAGGGTGGAGAAGGAGTAGTGCCCACAGTGGCCAGCACTGATGACCACGGGATACCGGATCCGCAGGTAGAACC
>NZ_JAPNLK010000079.1 GCF_026627505.1 Streptomyces sp. H27-H5
AGCTCGACAGCTACATCATCAACCGCAACGAGAACGCCAAGCCCTTCCGCTGGACCTACAAGGGCACCCCACTCAAGGAAGCAGCCTGACCAACACCCCTCCACGAACTTTCGCGGTGCAGCACTAGAGCGCCAGGCCCCGCACCACGAGGTCCAGCAGCGCGCAGACGAACAGTGCGATGCCGATGAAGCCGTTCACCGTGAAGAAGGCCCGGTTCAGGCGGGACAGGTCGTGCGGCTTCACGATGGTGTGCTCGTAGACGAAGGCCGCGACGACGATCAGCAGGCCGAACCAGAAGATCGGGCCCGCGTCCGTGGCCACCGCGTACCAGGCGAGCAGGGCGGCGGTCACCACGTGCGCCCCGCGCGCGCCCCACAGGGCCGCCGGGATGCCGAAGCGGGCCGGGACCGAGCGGACGCCCTCCGCGCGGTCGGCCGCCACGTCCTGGCAGCCGAAGATCAGGTCGAAGCCGCCGATCCACACGCCGACCGCGAGGCCGAGGATCACCGCGTCCCAGGACCACTCGCCGGTGATCGCCAGCCAGGCCCCGATCGGCCCGATGGCCTGGGCCAGGCCCAGGATGGCGTGCGGGAAGTCCGTGAAGCGCTTCCCGTACGGGTAGACCACCATCGGGACCACGGCGAGCGGCGCCAGCATCAGGCACAGCGGGTTCAGCAGCGCCGCCGAGCCGAGGAACACGACCAGCGCGACCCCGGCCCCCGTCCAGGCGGTCCGCACCGACACCGCGCCGGTGACGAGCTCACGCCCGGCGGTGCGCGGGTTGCGGGCGTCGATCTCCCGGTCGATGATCCGGTTGGCGGCCATCGCGAAGGTTCGCAGGCCCACCATGCAGACGGTGACGAGCAGCAGCTTGCCCCAGTGCACGGTCCCGTCGAGCTCGAACATCGCGGTCAGGGCGGCGATGTAGGCGAAGGGCAGCGCGAAGACCGAGTGCTCGATCATCACGAGGCGCAGGAAGGCCTTCGCCTTGTTGCCGGTCTGCGGCGCCGGGCCGGGGCCGACGACGCCTTCGGCTGCCGAGGTCATACGAGACTCCTCCGGAACGCTTCGATGTCGGCCAGCAGTCGTGCGCCGGGCAGCGGCCCGGTCTCCAGGCTCTGCGCCGGCCCGTCGTGGCCCTCGGGCGGGGTGACGTGGGCGGTGAAGGACCAGTCGTCGCCCGTCGGGCGGCCGTCCAGGCGCAGCACGTCGCCCGCTTCGACGGTGAACGGCGCGGCCCCGGCGAGGCCGGCGAGCAGTCGCTCCGCGAAGTCCTCGGCCTCGATGTCGCGCAGGCCCGGCAGTTCGAAGCCGTCGCCCTCGCCGTCCTCGACGTCGGTGAGCAGCGCCCACACGTTCCCGGGGCCGGCGAACTCCTCCGGGGAGACGCCGGCCTGCTCGGCCGCCGCCCGGACTTCCTCGTCCGCCGCGTCGAGTTCCGGGCGCACGAGCGCCACGTAGGTGCTGTCGTCCCCGATGAAGAGCTCGGGACCGCCCACCGCGATCGGGCTCACAGTCCGTACTCCTTCCAGCGGCGGTCCACCAGGGCCGCCGTCGCCGGGTCGGACTCCACCATGTCGGGCCAGCCGCCGTCGCGGGTGTAGCCCTCCTCGGGCAGCTTCCGGGTGGCGTCGATCCCCGCCTTGCCGCCCCAGAACTGCTGGTAGGAGGCGTGGTCGAGGTGGTCGACGGGTCCTTCCACGACGGTCAGGTCGCGGGAGTAGTCGGTGTTGCCCAGCGCCCGCCAGGAGACCTCGTGCAGGTCGTGGACGTCGCAGTCCTTGTCCACCACGATGATCAGCTTGGTCAGCGACATCATGTGGGCGCCCCAGATGGCGTGCATGACCTTCTGCGCGTGCTTGGGGTACTTCTTGTCGATCGAGACGATCGCGCAGTTGTGGAAGCCGCCCGACTCGGGGAGGTGGTAGTCCACGATGTCCGGCACGATGATCTTGAGCAGGGGCAGGAAGAAACGTTCGGTGGCGCGCCCGAGCGGACCGTCCTCGGTCGGCGGACGGCCGACGACGATCGACTGGAGCAGGGGACGCTTGCGCATCGTCACGCAGTCGATCGTGAGTGCGGGGAACGGTTCCTGCGGCGTGTAGAAGCCGGTGTGGTCGCCGAAGGGGCCCTCGGGCAGCATCTCGCCCGGCTCCAGCCAGCCCTCGATGACGACCTCGGCGTTGGCGGGCACCTGAAGCGGGACCGTCTTGCAGTCGACCATCTCGATGCGCTTGCCCGCCACGAAGCCGGCGAAGAGGTACTCGTCGATGTCGCCGGGCAGCGGCGCGGTGGACGCGTACGTCACGGCCGGCGGACATCCGAAGGCGATGGCGACGGGCAGCCGCTCGCCCCGGGCCGCGGCGACCGCGTAGTGGTTGCGGCTGTCCTTGTGGATCTGCCAGTGCATGCCGATGGTGCGCTTGTCGTGGCGCTGGAGGCGGTACAGGCCGAGGTTGCGCACGCCCGTCTCCGGGTGCTTGGTGTGCGTCAGGCCGAGGTTGAAGAAGGACCCGCCGTCCTTGGGCCAGGTGAAGAGGGCCGGCAGCAGATCCAGGTCCACGTCGTCGCCGGTGAGCACGACCTCCTGGACGGGGGCGTCGCCCTTCACCTTCCGCGGCGGCACGTGCACCATCGAGCCGAGCTTGCCGAAGGCTTCGCGGACGCCGATGAAGCCCTGGGGCAGCTCGGGCTTGAGCAGTCCGCCGATCTTCTCGCTGATCTCCGCGTACGACTTCAGGCCGAGGGCCTTCAGGAGCCGGCGGTCGGTGCCGAAGACGTTCATGGCCAGCGGCATCGCCGAGCCCTTGACGTTCTCGAAGAGCAGCGCGGGCCCGCCCGCCTTGTTCACTCTGTCGACGATCTCCCCGATCTCCAGATACGGGTCGACTTCGGCCTTGATGCGCTTGAGGTCGCCCTCCCGCTCCAGGGCCCGGAGCAGCGAGCGGAGATCGTCGTAAGCCATGGGGCCCAGTATCCGTCACCAACTACCCTGGGAGCGTCACCGGGGCCCGACGCGGTCCCGCCGCCACTGCCTGGGAGTCGGTCCCGCACCGTGCTGCGCTATCTGCCCTTCCTGCTTCTCATCGCGCTGACCGTCTATGCCTTCATCGACTGTCTGAACACGCCGGAGGAGGAGGTCAAGCACCTGCAGAAGGTGGTCTGGGTCCTCATCGTCCTGGTCTTCCCGATCGTCGGGGCGATCGTCTGGCTGTACTCGGGCAAGAAGCGGCAGGCGTCCGCCGGCCGGGCCGGCCGCACGCGCTGGGTCGCGCCCGACGACAACCCGGAGTTCCTGAACTCGCTGCGCGAGGAGCAGGACCGCACCAGGGAGCGGGACGACGAGACGGACGCGGCGAAGGACGCCGAGAAGGACACGGACCGCGAGCAGGACAAGGACCGCGACCGGGACCACGACAAGGACTAGGGCGCGGGCCGCACCCGGACGGGGGGCTAGCCGGTCGGCAGGTCGAGCCCGGCGTGGACCTGGTCGAGGATCGTGGGCCGCAGGGCGATCGCCGTGGCCCGGCCGTCGGGTGCCACGGTCAGGTTCGTCCAGATCACGAGCGTGACGTCGTTGTCCGGGTCGTGTCCGATGAAGGAGTTGAACCCCGGGAGTTCACCGCCGTGGTAGTACATGGCGGCGTTCGGGGCGAACCGCTGGTGCGCGATGCCGTGGCCGTACTCCTGTCCGTGCGCGTCCGGGCCCTCGGACTGCGGGCTGCCCAGCCACTCCTTCTGAGTCGCGGCGTTCAGGACCTTGCCCGACACCAGGGCCCGGATCCAGGCCGCCAGGTAGCCCGCTGCGCATCTTCAGCAGCTCGGCGAGGGTGATGTGCGCGCCGTTCGGCACGCCCGGGACGTAATCGGACACCGGGTCGGTGAGTCGGAGCGCGCCGTCCTGGGCGAGCAGCATGATCAGTGCGGACGTCATCGTCTTGGTGTTGGAGGCGATGCGGAAATGGTCGCGCGTGTCCGGCGGGGTGGTCTTGCCGAGTTCGCTCGTGCCGACGATCGCCCGGAAGGTCCCCTGGGGGGTCTGCAACAGGACGACCGCACCGGGCACCGAGAGCTTCTGCGCGGCGCGGGCCACGGCGGCCTGGAAGGCGGCCGGGTCGATCGGCTCGAGGGCCGACGCCGCGGGGGTCGGGGTGTTCGCCGCGGCGGGCGGGGGCGGTGGTCGGGTCGCCGCCGTGGCTGCCGATCCGGCGGGAACGGCGCCGCCCGCGATCACGAGGGCCATGCAGGGTGCGAGCGAGGCCGCTCGGGAGCTCCTCGTGCGATCACCACAGCCGTTGCGTTCACCGCCTCCCTTATGTCGCGAAATCACCCAATTTTACCAGCGTGGGCGGCCCCCTGCGCGGCCCCTCCGCCCGCCGCGCCCCGCCCCACCGTGTCGAGCGCCGCGCTCGCGAAGGCCCGTACCGCGCCCGAGTTGTCGGCCGCGCGCCAGACCAGGCCGTAGCCGGCGGGCTCGGCGTCCGAGAAGGGGACGTACGCGACGCCCGGGCGGGCGAAGTACGTCGCCGCGTGCGCGGCGACCAGCAGCGCGCCCCGGCCCGCGGCGACCAGCATCAGCGCCTCCTGCATGTTCGTCACCTCCGGGCCGCGTCCGATCGGCCGGCCGGCCGGGGTGCGCGCGGGCGTCAGGTACGCGCGGCGGTACGGCGGCAGGTCCCCGCCGATGCTCAGCAGCGCGACCCCCGCCAGGTCCTCCATGGACACCGACTCCCGCGCGGCCAGCGGGTGCCCGGCGGGCACGGCCAGCGCCCGCTCCTCGACGAACAGCACCGGCCCCTCCCCCAGGTCCGACTCCCGCACCGGGAACTCGGCGAAGGCGACGTCGAAGTCGCCGCTGCGCAACTGCCCGTACGGATCCGAGAGCGGCACCTCGCACACCTCGACGGCCAGGCCGGGGTGGGTGACGCGCAGTGCTTCGGCGACCCGCAGGACGACTTCCCCGGCGGGCGGCGTGGTGAAGCCGACGTGCAGCACCCCGTCGGCGGCACGGGCGGTGGCGGCGGCCCGGTCGAGGGCGGCGGCGATCCCCCGGCGGTGCGGCTCCAGGTCGGTGCGCAACTGCGCGCCGAGGGCGGTGAGGACGACGCGGCGGCTGGTCCGCAGGAACAGCGGCGCGCCGATGCGGCGCTCCAGGCGCTGGACGAGTTGGCTGACGCGGGCGCGGGACAGCAGCATCCGTTCGGCGGTCCGGCCGAAGTGCAGTTCCTCCGCGAGGATCAGGAAGCAGTCGAGCTCGTCGCGATCGGTAAGCATGGCTGAACGAACGTTGTTCTCTTCGGCGTTGTTCCCCCTCTGGCGGCAGACGAAGGTGGTGGGGCCGGCAACTCCCCCTCCCTTCCCTTCCGTTCTGTGAGGTTGTCCCGTGTCCGATCACATCAACGACGGCAGGATCGACAGGCGCCGCTGGGGCGTGCTCCTCGTCCTGTGCGGTGCGATCTTCCTCGAAGGCATCGACGTGGCGATGCTGAACGTGGCCCTGCCCTCGATCCGCGCCGACCTCGGGCTGGAGACCGGCGAACTCCAGTGGGTGATGAGCGCCTACGTGCTCGGCTACGGCGGCTTCATGCTGTTGGGCGGCCGTGCGGCCGACCTGTTCGGGCGGCGGCGGATGTTCGTCGGCTGGCTGGCCGTCTTCCTGCTCTTCTCCGGCCTGGGCGGACTCGCCACCGAGGGCTGGCAGTTGGTCGCCGCCCGGTTCGTCACCGGGGTCGCGGCGGCCTTCATGACACCGGCCGGACTGTCGATCATCACCACCGGCTTCGAGGAGGGGCCGCAGCGGGAGAAGGCGCTGCTGGTGTACTCCGCAACGGCTGCCGGCGGTTTCTCCATCGGGCTCGTCGCGGGCGGGCTGCTGACCTCCGCCGGGTGGCGGTGGGTGTTCTTCGCGCCGGTGGCGCCGGCCGCGCTGATCCTGTTGGGCGCGCTGGCCCTCGTACCGCGTGAGGTGCGCGGGGCGACCCGGGGACGTCTCGACCTGCCGGGCGGGGTGTTGGTGACCGCGGCGGTGGTGCTGCTGGTGTGGGGCGTGGAGGAGACCACGGTCTGGCCGGCCGCGCTGGGGCTCGCCCTGCTGGGCGCGTTCGCCCTGGTGGAGCGGCGGACGGCGGAGCCGTTGATCCGGCTCGGCATCCTGCGCTCCGGGGCGCTGGTGCGCGCCAACGCCGCGGCGCTGCTGTTCTCGGGGGCGTTCTTCGGCTTCCAGTTCCTGGTGGTGCTGTACCTCCAGGAACTGCGCGGCTGGTCGACGCTGGAGACCAGCTTCGCGATGATCGTGATCGGGATCGACGCCGTGCTGTCGCCGACGTTGGTGCCGAGGCTGGTCGGGCGGATCGGCAACGGCCGGCTGATCTTCGGCGGGCTGCTGCTGGCGGCGCTCTCGTACGGGCTGTTCCTGCCGCTGGGCGCCGACTGGACGTACCTGATGATGCTGCCGAGCCTGATCCTGCTCGGGTTGGCGTTCGCGCTGGTCTACGGGCCGCTGACGATCGTGGCGACCGAGGGCGTCGAGGAGTCCGAGCAGGGGCTGGCGGGCGGGCTGCTGTACACGTCCTTCCAGTTCGGGGCGGCCGTCGGGCTGGCCGCCGTGACCGGCGTGGCCTCGGCGTACGCCGACCCGCTGACGGGCTACCGGGCCGCTCTGCTGGTGCCGTTCGCGGCGGTTCTCGCGGCCGCGGCGGTCAGCGCGCCGGGCCTGCGCCGGCGACGCGCCGGCGGAGCCGGGAAGGTGACCGCGACCGGGCCCGGGGGCGAGGCCGCGTCCGGCCCCTCAGCCCACTCCTCGGCCGACCCCTCGACCGACTCGGTCGGCGCGGCGGCCGGCGCGGCGGCCGGGACCCCCGGGCCGGGTCCGGCGCCGAAGCCGGTGGGGGCCTGACCACCCGGCGACGCCACCCGGACCCCGCCCTGCCCGGTCACACGGCCCAGGGCAGGGTCCGGGTGCCTTCCGTGCCGGTGACGGAGACGATGCCGTCGGCGCGCATGGCGACGTGGGCCTCGAACCGTTCGGGAGAGCTGATGCGACGGGGCACGTCGGGCGGCAGGACCAGGGTCCGGCCCGCGGCGACCGTCTCGGTGCGGCCCTCGGAGGTGACCTCCAGGGTGCCCGAGGTGACCGTCCAGACCTGCTCGCGGGTGACGGAGTGCTCGGGGCCGGCGCTCCCGGCGGGCATGTCGACGTGCCAGGTGCTCAGTTCGGCGCTACCCCGGCTGGGGGCGGCGTGGCCGGTCATCGTGGCGTTCGGGGTGACGGTGACGTGGTCGGGGGAAGGGTGGATCACGCGCACGGCGGAGTCCTCTCGAAGGTGAGTAAAGTTGCTTTACTCGCTGATCCGAGTAAAGCAGATTGACTCACCCGTGTCACCATGAATCCCGTGACCAGAACCGAAGCCGGCAACGGCGACCCCGGACACCGCGGCGACGGGACCGAAGATCCCGGCATCGAGCTGACCCTCCTCGTCGGGATGGGGTTCCAGCTCCTGCTGGCCGAGTTCACCCGCCGCCTCACCGCCGTCGGCGAAGGCGACCTGCGCCCCCTGCACGGCATGGCCTTCCAGGTCCTCAAGGGGCCCGGCGCCACCGCCACCGAGCTCGCCGAGCGGCTCGGGGTGACCAAGCAGGCGGCCGGGCAGATGGTCGACGACCTGGTGCGACGCGGTTACGTGCGGCGCGAGCCGCACCCCGGGGGCGGCCGCCGCAAGCTGGTGGTCCTGACCCGCGCGGCCTACGACCACCTGAGCGTCGCGGGCGCGGTCATGCACGAGCTGGAGGCCGAACTGGCCGGCGCCGCCGACCTCCCGGCGCTGCGGCGCGAACTCACACGGGTCGTCCGCGCCCTGCATGGGGACGGCCCGCTCCCGGCCCTGCGACCGGTGTGGTGAACCCCGCCGCCCCCTGAACGGCGGCGGCGGGGGAAACGAAAGGCCCGCCGGTGCCGCGGCTCGGATGATGAGCCGTGACGCCGACGGGCCTGTGCCCGTGCGGTCGAACGTCCGCGTCAGACGCCCGCGTACGAGTGCTTTCCGCTGAGCAGGATGTTCACGCCGTAGTAGTTCCAGATCCAGCAGGCGAAGGCGAAGAGCGCGAGGTACGCGGCCTTGCGGCCCTTCCAGCCGGCGGTGGCCCGGGCGTGCAGGTAGCAGGCGTACGCCACCCACGTCACGAAGGACCAGACCTCCTTGGGGTCCCAGCCCCAGTAGCGGCCCCAGGCGTCGCCGGCCCAGATCGCGCCCGCCACGATGGTGAAGGTCCACAGCGGGAAGACGGCCGCGTTGATCCGGTACGAGAACTTGTCGAGCGAGGCCGCCGAGGGCAGCCGCTCCATCACCGAGGAACGGAACCGGCCCGGCGTGCGACCGGCTTCGAGGTGGGCCTCGTAGGAGTCGCGGAACAGGTACAGCACCGCGCCGGCCGCACCGATGTAGAACACCGCACCGCAGAAGATGGCGGTCGAGACGTGGATCCACAGCCAGTACGAGTGGAGGGCCGGCACCAGCTGATCGCTGTCGGTGTACAGCCACGTGGTGGCGATGCCCAGGTCCAGCAGCACGGTCGTGATGAGGATCAGGCCGAGCCAGCGCACGTTCTTCTTGAGCAGGAGCAGCACCAGGTACGCGCCGACGGCCACCGTGGAGAAGGTCACCGAGAACTCGTACATGTTGCCCCAGGGGGCCCGCTGCACCGACATGGCGCGGGTCACGACGCCGGCCGCCTCGATGAGGAAGCCGAGCACGGTCAGCGAGACCGCGACCCGCCCGTACAGGTCTCCCTGCGCGGTGCCGCCGGCCGCGCCCGGACCGTCCGGGACGTCGCGCGAGCCGGAAGCGGACCGGGTGACGACCTTCGGCCGGTCCAGGACGGCGGTGCCGCCCTGGGAGCGCACCTGCACGGCCGGGGCCTCGGCGCTCTTGGCGGTGGTCAGCGCGGCGGCCGTGCGGGCGACCTTGCTGCGGCTGCCGAACGTCCACTCGGTGATGTGCGCGAGGAAGGCGAGCGTGTAGACCGCCATCGACGAATAGACCAGGTAATTGCTGAGCTGAGCCAGGTTCTCGTTGGCTGCGGCTGCGAGCGGCGTCATCATCCGCGCTCCCCTTCGACAGGTTCCGTGACAGGTTGGTCGGGCGCGGTGGGCGCCTGCTGGTGGAGCGCGGCGGAGAGCACCGCGAGCTCCTCCGGGAGCTTGGCGGACTCGCTGCGGCCGAGGCCCGCCATCTCGACGACGGTGACGCCGTCCTTGCCGGTGACCGCCCGGACCCAGATCCGGCGGCGCTGGATGAACAGCGAGGCGGCCAGGCCGCCGATCGCGACGACGGCGCCCGCGAGGGCCAGGCCGTTGGCCGGCTGCTGGGTGACCGAGAAGGTGGCCCAGCGTTCGACGCCCTCGAACTTCACGGTGCCCGCGCCGTTCGGCAGGGTCATCGTCTCGCCGGGCAGCAGCTTCTGCTTGAACAGCTCGCCCTTGTCGTCCTCGAACTGCTTCATCTTCGAGGTGTTCAGCTGGTACACGTTCTGCGGCAGACCCGAGTCCACGCCGAGGCTGCCGTGGTAGGCGCTGAGCGCGAGGACCGGGAAGTCCAGGGCCGGGAACTGCGAGAGCATCGTGCCCTTGCCCTCACCCGCGAAGGTGGGCACGAACATGGCGTTGAAGCCGAGCTGCTCCGCCTTGCCGTCCTTGTTCTTGTAGCCGTCGGTGACCTTGACGGCGCCCGACGAGCTGAGGTTCGCGTCGAAGGGCAGCATCGGCACGGCGTCCTTGTAGATCACCTTGCCGTCGGGGTCGGTCACCGAGATGACCGGCGCGTAGCCGTGACCGAGGAGGAAGATCTTGGAGCCGTCGACCTCCAGCGGCTTGTTGACCTCGATCTCGGACTTGACCGGCTTGCCGTCCGCGCCCTCGCTGAAGGTCACGTACGCCTTGAAGTCGCGCGGGGTGCCCTTCTGCGGCCCGGTCTTCTCGTACGTCGCGTCGAACTTGTCCAGGGTGAACGAGAACGGCGGCAGGTTGTCCGAGGAGAAGAGGCTGCCGGACTTGAAGTCGTCGTACTGGGTGAGCGTGTTCGAGAAGCCCTTGCCGCGCAGGACGAGCTTGCCGCCCTCGGACTTGTAGAGCTGCCCGACCGCGAAGGCCACCAGCATGAAGATCAGGGCGATGTGGAAGGCCAGGTTGCCGGCCTCGCGCAGGTAGCCCTTCTCGGCGGCCACGGAGTCCCGGCCCGCCTCGGTGCGGAAGCGGCGCCGGCCGAGCACGTCCTTCGCGTACGAGAGCACCTCGTCCGGGGACTTCTCCGTGCGCCACGTCGCGTACGCGGGCAGCCGGTCGAGGCGCCGGGGGGCGCCCGGCGGGCGACCGGTGAGCTGGCCGACGAACTGCCAGGTGCGCGGGATGATGCAGCCGATCAGCGACACGAACAGCAGGATGTAGATCGCGGAGAACCACACCGAGCTGTAGACGTCGAAGAGCTGGAGCTTCTCGGCGACGGGCACCCAGAAGTCGTGGGTCCGCTTCCACTCCGCGACCTTCATCGCGTCGACCTGTGTCTGCGGGATCAGGGAGCCCGGGATGGAACCCAGGGACAGCAGGAAGAGCAGGATCAGCGCCACCCGCATGGAGGTGAGCTGCCGCCAGAACCAGCGGGCCCAGCCGATCACGCCGATGCCGACGGGGGCGGTGGGACCGTCCTCCAGGGGTGCGGTGGACAGTTGGGCGCCCGCGGCGGCGTCGGCGTTCGCCTCGGCCTGCTCGGTGGACTCGTGCGGCGTCTCGGTGGACGCCTTGTCGGTCGTACTCATGTCCGTGTAGTCCTCAGATCCCCACCGTGAAGCCGTCGGTCCAGGCCTGCATGTCGCTGATGAGCGTGCCCCACCATCCTGTGACGAGCAGCAGGCCGGTGAGGATCAGCATGCCGCCGCCGATCCGCATCACCCATGCATAGTGCTTCTTCACCCAGCCGAACGCACCGAGCGCCTTGCGGAAGGCGATCGCGGTGACGATGAAGGGCACTCCCAGCCCCAGGCAGAACACGACGGTCAGCAGCGCGCCGCGGCCCGCGGTCGCCTGGTCGATGGAGAGCGTGTTGACCGCCGCGAGCGTCGGCCCCATGCAGGGCGTCCAGCCGACCCCGAAGAGCACGCCCAGCAGGGGCGCGCCGACCAGCCCGGCGGCCGGCTTCCGGTGGAAGCGGAACTCGCGCATCGTCAGCCCGGGGATCCAGCCCATGAAGAAGAAGCCGAGGAGTATCACCAGGGCGCCGAGGGCCCGGGAGATGGGTTCCTTGTTGTCCGCGAGCGTCGCCCCGAAGTAGCCGAAGAGCGCGCCCGTCGAGACGAAGACGGCCGTGAAGCCGAGGACGAACAGTCCCGCGCCGGCCAGCATCCGCCCGCGTCGGGCCTCGGCGAGGTCCGCCCCGCCGACGCCGGTCACGTAGGACAGGTAGCCGGGGACCAGCGGCAGCACGCAGGGCGAGAAGAAGGACACCAGACCCGCGAACAGCGAGAGGGGCAGGGCCAGCAGCAGCGCGCCGTTGAGGACGGTGGTGTTCACGCCGGTCGCCTCGGCGGCGAGGACGAGGTGGGGGAGCTCGGAGACCACGAGGTCACTTCTCCGCGAGGAGCGGGTCGATCATCGAGCGCAGCTGCTCCTCGTTGACCGCGACCAGGGTGCGGGCGGCGATCCGCCCCTCCTTGTCGAGGACGATCGTGGAGGGGATCGACTGCGGGTTGAGCGTGCCCTTGGGGAAGCGGAGCATCAGCTTGCCGTCCGGGTCGTAGAGGCTCGGGTAGGTGATCCCGTAGGTCTCTTCGAAGGAGGCGGCGTTCTGCTTGCTGTTGTCCCGGGTGTTCAGGCCGACGAAGGCGACGTCCTTGCCGCCGTCGGCCATGGCCTTGGACACCTTCGCGAAGTACGGGGCCTCGGCCCGGCAGGGCGGGCACCACGAGCCCCACACGTTGAGGACGACGACCTTGCCCTTGAGGGAGGTCACGTCGAGGGTCTTGCCGTCCACGGTCTCGCCGTCCAGCTTGGGGGCCTCGGCGCGGTCCCCTTTGGCGACGGTGGAGATGCCGCTGGGGCCCGTCACGTAGTTGCCGCCGGCGGAACCGGAGGGTTTGCTGCCGCTGCCCGAGTCGCCGCACGCCGAAAGGGTGAGGGCGCTCGCGAGGGTCACCGCGGTCAGCAGGATGGCGCGGCCGCTGGTCGAGCGGCGGCGACGGGGGGCGCGGCTAAGGCTCATGTGAAAAGTTTCGCATGAGCGATTTGCGGATCTTCCACGCCCCCCGACGGCGAACCGAGACGCTGGTCAGGCGCCGGTGAGATACGTGCGCCAGCCACCGGCCGGTGACTGGCCGGGGGCGAGGCCCCGCAGCCGGTCCAGCACCTTGGGGTCCTGGACGTCCAGCCAGTCGATGAACTGCCGGAAGGATACGAGCCTTACGTCCTTTTTGTCCGCCATGCCCTTCAAGGCCTCCTCGACGGCGTCCATGTAGATGCCGCCGTTCCACTCCTCGAAGTGGTTGCCGATGAAGAGGGGCGCGCGGTTGGTCTCGTAGGCCCGCCGGAAGCCGCCGAGGTAGGCGCTGGTGGCCTGGGTGCGCCAGCCCGGGTAGTTGGCGGCGACGCCCTTGGTGGTGTTCTTCGACTGGTTCGCCAGGATGTTGTAGTCCATCGAGAGCACCTCGAACGAGTGTCCGGGGAAGGGCAGGGACTGCAGGGGCA
Source organism: Streptomyces sp. H27-H5 (assembly GCF_026627505.1). Taxonomy (GTDB): domain Bacteria; phylum Actinomycetota; class Actinomycetes; order Streptomycetales; family Streptomycetaceae; genus Streptomyces. The sequence continues at coordinate 12,728 of NZ_JAPNLK010000079.1, forward strand.
GGTCCCACAGGCCCGACTTCTTCACCGGCCACTGCTGGAGGCCGCCGGGCGAGGACGCGTCGTAGCGCCAGCCGCGCTCGCGCGCGGTGGGCAACAGGCCGTCCTGGCCGAGCAGGCAGGGGGTGCGGCCGCCGACGAGTTCCTTGCGGTAGTCGAAGGGCAGCGGTTCGAGGTCCGTGAACCCGGTGTTGGTGCGCCAGTTCGTGACGAAGGACACGGCCTGGTCGATCTCGTCGTGCCAGTCCTGCGGCGACCACTTGGCGACGGAGCCGGAGCCGCCGCAGAAGTGCCCGTTGAAATGCGTCCCGACCTCGTGGCCGTCGAGCCACGCCTGGCGCACGTGGCCGAGGGTGTTGCGGACGTTCTCGTCCTTGAGGTAGCCGATGTCCGAGGCGCCGACGGGGTTGTTCGGCGGCCGGTACAGGTGCTTCTTGGACTCCGGCAGGAGGTAGAGGCCGGAGAGGAAGAAGGTCATGGCCGCACCGTGGTCCTTGGCGACCTTGAGGAAGCGGGGGAAGAGGCCGTTGCCGACCTCGCCCGCACCGTCCCAACTGAAGACCACGAACTGGGGCGGCGTCTCGCCCGGCTGGAGCGGGACGGGGGCGGGGGGCTGGTGGGGCTGGGGGCCGGTGTCCGCGGTGGAACCGTCCCCGATGCGCTTCGCGGCGGGCGGCCCGGGTTTCGCGGAGCCGGTCGCGTCCGGGTGCGCCCCGGAGTCTCTCGAACCGGAGCCGCCACCGCAGCCTCCGGCGCCCAGCGCGACGGCGCCGAGCCCGAGGCCGAGCGCGCCGCGTCGGGTGAAGTCCCGTGTCCTGCCCACATCGCTCATGAAATGTCATACAAACGGACAATCAGAGGCGAATGAAGTCCGAGCACGGCGCGCCGTGGTCGACTTGTATGAAAATAGAGAAACCCATGGGGAGGACATGGTCCGCCCACGCGGCTGCCCTACGCGACGGGGGGGCCGCCGGGCCGCCCCCGGGCCGACACGAAAGAGCCCGGACCCCCCGAAGGAAGCCCGGGCCCGGCCCGACGAAAGCGTCGGCCCCGAAAGCATCGGTCCTGAAGGCGTCGGCCCGAACGTCTCAGGCGCCGAAGGCCTTCGACTTGCCCTTCACCGGCTTCGCACCGGCCAGCAGGTGCGCCGGCACCAGGTCCCGGGCCGGCTCGCTGTAGCCCACCGACACCAGCGTGTCGCCCTGGTACGTGAACGACGTCAGCGACGCCAGCGTGCACTGACGGCGCCTCGGGTCGTGCCACAGCCGACGCTTCTCCGCGAAGCTGCGCACGATCCAGATCGGCAGCTGGTGGCTGACCGCCACCGCCTCGTGGCCGCGGGCCGCGTCGCGCGCGGCCTCGATGGCGCTCATCATCCGCACCACCTGCTCCACGTACGGCTCGCCCCAGGACGGCTTGAACGGGTTCGTCAGGTGCTTCCAGTTCTCCGGCTTGCGCAGCGCCCCGTCGCCCACGCCGAAGGTCTTGCCCTCGAAGACGTTGCCCGCCTCGATCAGCCGACCGTCGGTCGCCAGGTCCAGACCGTGCACCTTCGCGACGGGCGCGGCCGTCTCCTGCGCCCGCTCCAGCGGGGACGCCACGACGTGCGCGATGTCCCGGCCCTGGAGGTGCTCCGCGACCCGGTCGGCCATCCGCCGGCCGAGCTCGGAGAGGTGGTAGCCGGCGCGGCGGCCGTAGAGCACGCCGTCCGGGTTGTGCACCTCGCCGTGGCGCATCAGGTGCACGACGGTGATGTCGACGGGGTTGGCGGGGCCGGCGCTCTCGGCGCCCGCGGCCGTGTCGGGGGTTCCCTCGGCGCTCATGCGGTGGCCTCCGCGGCTGCGCGGGCCGCGGCGGGCAGGGCCGCGGCGATCCGCTCGATGGCCCGCTCGTCGTGGGCGCTGGACACGAACCAGGACTCGAACGCCGACGGCGGCAGGTAGACGCCCTGTGCCAGCATCGAGTGGAAGAAGCCGTTGAAGCGGAAGGACTCCTGCTTCTTGGCGTCGTCGTAGTTCTTCACCTCGTTCTCGGTGAAGAACACCGAGAACATGTTGGAGGCGGTCTGCAACCGGTGCGCCACACCCTCCTTGGTCAGGGCCTCGGTGACCAGCGCCTGAACCTGGGCGGAGACCGAGTCGACCTTCTCGTAGGTCGCGTCGTCCAGCAGCCGCAGCTGCGCGAGACCGGCGGCCGTCGCGATCGGGTTCCCGGAGAGGGTGCCCGCCTGGTAGACCGGGCCCACCGGGGCCAGGTGGCCCATGACGTCGGCGCGGCCACCGAACGCGGCGGCCGGGAAGCCACCGCCCATGACCTTGCCGAAGGTCATCAGGTCGGGCTTGACCCCGTCCACGCCGTACCAACCGGCACGCGAGGTGCGGAAACCGGTCATCACCTCGTCCGAGATGTACAGGGCGCCGTTCTCCCGGCACACGTCCGCGAGCCCCTGATTGAAGCCCTCGGCCGGCGTCACCACGCCCATGTTGCCGGGCGCCGCCTCGGTGATCACGCAGGCGATCTCGCCGGGGTGTGCGGCGAAGGCCGCCCGCACCGCGTCGAGGTCGTTGTACGGGAGCACGATCGTGTCCCCGGCCTGTGCGCCCGTGACACCCGGGGTGTCGGGAAGGGCGAAGGTCGCGAGACCGGAACCGGCGGCGGCCAGCAGCGCGTCGACGTGACCGTGGTAGCAGCCGGCGAACTTCACGATCTTGGCGCGACCGGTGAACCCGCGGGCCAGCCGGATCGCCGACATGGTCGCCTCGGTGCCCGAGGACACCAGGCGGACCTGCTCGACGGGTTCGACGCGCGCGACGATCTCCTCCGCCAGCGCCACCTCGCCCTCACCGGGCGTACCGAAGGACGTGCCGCGGGCGACCGCGGCCTGGACGGCCTCGATCACGGCCGGGTGGGAATGGCCGAGGATCATCGGTCCCCACGAGCAGACCAGGTCGACGTACTCGCGGCCGTCGGCATCGGTCAGATACGGACCGGTACCAGACACCATGAACCTGGGCGTACCCCCCACCGCGCGGAAGGCGCGCACGGGAGAGTTCACGCCGCCGGGCGTCACAACGGACGCGCGCGTAAACAGGTTCTGCGAGACTGGGGCTTCATACGGATACGGGTAGCTCACACCAGCCATGGTCTCAGAGGCCGCGACAGACTTGCGGACGGGCGTTTCACCGCGCCGCCCCGGGGGAGGTCACTGCCATGATGATCAGGCTGCGTGGCGGGGGCCGCGGGGCCGGGGCAGGCAATACCAGTCGGGTGGAGATATGCAACGCGGTGGTGGACCGGGCGAGGGCACGGACGGCCTGGACCCGCAGCGCGCCCGTGATGCCCGCCGCCGTGGAAAGCACCGGCGCCGGGCCGCGGACGCGGCAGATCCCGTACCAGGCCCCATCCGGTCACCCGACAGCCTCCCCAGGGGGCGCGGCATGGGCGTGACGTACAAGTACTTCGGCGCCCCCGACGGCGCGACCGCGGCCCGGGTCCCGGTGACCATGCGTCCCGAGGAACTGGGCGGCGACGAACTCGGCATGGGCGGCCTGTTCACCAAGATCAAGCCGGAGACGGTCGCGGCGATGGTCCTCACCGGCATCGAGGGCATACCCCTGCACAAGGTGCCGCCGCTCGAACTGGTCGTCCTCCACCCCGACTACGCCGTGGTCAAGCTGCCCATGACGGTGGTCGACCCGCTGCGCGGCGTCGGCGAGGAGTCGGTCGGCGCGGCCGCCTTCATCTGGTCCACCGTCCCGGACCGCGGCGGCCCGCGTGACGCGTTCAACGTCTACCAGCTGCTCCACGAGTGGCAGGACTTCTCCCACCGCCTCCACGAAGCGGGCCACCAGCCGTACTGCCTCGTCTGGCCCTGACCGCCCCCGGGCGGTCCGACTGTGACCGAGGTCACGGGCAGAGCATCGACCGAGTACCGCCCGACCACCCGTCCACGGCGAGGCACGGCCCGGGTCCCTCCCCTCCACCCGGGCCCCGGGCCGGCGCGGGACCCGGGCCGGCCGGTCACTACGAGGCCCAGCCCGGCGGGCCCCCGCACCACGTCATCCGCCACCGCGTAATTCGGCCGCGCCCCCATCCGGCCGGTGGCATGCTGGCCCTGTGAACGGACCCGGGATTCAGCTCACCCTCGCCCCTGAACTGCACGTGTTCGCCCCGCCGAGCCGGCGCGCCGCACGCGTGCCGACGACCACCGACGGCGCATCCAGCCTCGGCCACGTCGTCGAATCGGCCGGCGTCCCGCTCACCGAGGTCGGCCGGATCCTCGTCGACGGGCAGGAAGTGCCCGTCTCCCACGTGCCCCGGGAAGGCGAGTCCGTCGAGGTCTTCGCCGTCGACCGCCCCCAACAGGTCGCGCAGGGCCTGCCCGACACCCCCCTCCGTTTCCTCCTCGACGTGCACCTCGGCACCCTCGCCCGCCGACTGCGCCTCCTCGGTGTCGACACCGCCTACGAGAACGAGGACATCGGCGACCCGGCCCTCGCCACCCGCTCCGCCGCCGAGCGACGCGTGCTGCTCTCCCGCGACCGCGGCCTGCTCCGCCGCCGCGAGATCTTCGCCGGGGCGTACGTGTACAGCGACAACCCCGACGAGCAACTGCGCGACATCCTCAGCCGATTCGCCCCCAAGCTCATGCCTTGGACCCGCTGCACCGCCTGCAACGGTTCCCTTCGGGCGGCCGACAAGGACAGCGTCGGCGATCGCCTCGAACACGGCACGCAGCGCTCCTACGACGTCTTCGCCCAGTGCGCCGACTGCGAGCGCGTCTACTGGCGGGGCGCCCACCACGCGCGCCTGGAACGGATCGTCGACGAAGCGGTCGCGGAATTCGGCAACGGCGCCAACGCCTGAGGGCTGTCCCGCAAGTCCCGTAAGTCCCGCCTGGCCTGCGACGCCTGGCACGGCAGCTCGCCGCGTGTCGAAGCGCGCGCGTACGAACCGGTACGAGCCGCGCTTCTCCACCTCGCGACGCACCGCACCAGACGCCGCAGGCCACGCGCTCCGGGCGCCGGCGCTCCATCGCGGACACCTCCCAGACCGGCCACGTCGGAGTCCGCCGGGCGACAAGACCCGAAAACGACGGCCTGGATCAGCTCTGCGGAGGTCCCGGCCGGCAGACTGCCGGGGCATGACTGACGCTGCCGCCAAGGACCTCGTCGACGTGGTCGTCGTCGGCGCCGGCCCCACCGGGCTCCTGCTCGCCGGTGACCTCGCCGCCGCCGGACTCTCCGTCACCCTCGTCGAGCAACGCCCCCGCACCGCCGCCAACCTCACCCGCGCCTTCGCCGTCCACGCGCGCACCCTCGAACTCCTCGACGCGCGCGGCCTCGCCGACGCACTCGTCTCCACCGGCCGACGGATCGACCGCGTACGCCCCTTCGGTGGCATGACCCTCTCCCTCCAACGCCTGCGCTCCCGCTACCCCTTCGTGCTCATCACCCCTCAATATGAGACAGAGAAACTCCTGGAGCGTCGCGCTCTGTCCACAGGTGTGCACATCCGGTACGACTGTCGGATCACCGGCCTCCAGCAGGACCGCGACACCGTCACCCTCACCCTCGCCACCACCGGCCACCCGACGGACACGGCCGGCCCGACGGACGAACCGATCCGCCCCACCCAGGTGATCCACGCCCGTCACGCGGTCGGCGCCGACGGAGTCCGCTCCACCCTCCGCGAGGCCCTCGGCCTCCCCTTCCCGGGCAAGGCGGCCGTCGTCCGCTCGATGGTCCTGGCCGACGTCCGCCTCACCGACCCGCCGCAGGACGTCCTCACCGCCAACGGCACCGCCGACGCCTTCGCCTTCCTCGTCCCCTTCGGCGACGGCTGGTACCGCGCCATCGCCTGGCGTCACGACACCCCCGGCAGCTCAGGCCCCTCAGCCCCCTCCGGCACCCCCGACCCCGCCGCCGGGCCCGCCGGCCCGGTCGACCCCGGCGCCGTCCTCGCCCCCGTCGGCCTCGACGAGGTGCGCGACATCACCCGCCAGGCCCTCGGCACCGACCACGGCATGCACGATCCCCGCTGGATGTCCCGCTTCCAGAGCGACGAACGCCAGGTCCCCCGGTACCGCGTCGGCCGCGTCTTCCTCGCCGGGGACGCCGCCCACGTCCACTCCCCCGCCGGCGGCCTCGGCATGAACACCGGCCTCCAGGACGCCGCCAACCTCTCCTGGAAGCTCGCCGCCGTCCTCCACGGGCAGGCCCCCGACTCCGAGGCCCTCCTCGACAGCTACCACCGTGAACGCCACCCCGTCGGACGCCGCGTCCTGCGCGTCAGCGGGGCCCTCGTCCGCACCGTCATGGTCGGCGGACCCGTCCTGCGCACCGCCCGCAGGCTCGCCACGGGCGTCCTCGCCCGGGTCGGCCCTGCCCAGGACCGCGCCCTCGCCACGATCTCCGGCATCGGCATCGCCTATCCGCCGCCGGCCGGCGTCCGCCGTCCCGCGCTCGCGGGCCGGCGCGCCCCCGATCTGCCGCTCGCCGGAGGCCTGCGGCTGTACGAGGCCCTGCGCGCCGGCGGCTTCGTCCTCGTCACCCCGCCCGGCCGGGCCACCCCGCCCGGAGCGCCCCTGACCCACCACCACTGGCGGGCGGACGACCGTACGGCCTGCGTTCTCGTGCGCCCCGACGGATACCTGGCCTGGAGTGCCGAACAAGCCTCGGACTCCGAGATCGCGGCGGCCACCGCCCACTGGCTGCTCCCCGGACCCGAAGCCGGGAAGCACAAGCCGTAGCCCACGCCCCACAGCCCGCAGCCGAAAGCCGTCACCCGGGGCGAAAGTCCCCGGGTGACGGCCTCCGTGCACAGCGCCCCGAAGCCCCGAGCCCGCAGCCGCGCCCCGCTCAGAAGGCGTACGAGTCACCCGTGTCCAGCGCCAGCACCACGTGCTCGTTGTTCATGTGGTTCCGGTCGGTCGCGCCGCCGTTCCAGTACGTGTCGACCCGCAGCACCACCTCCGGCACCGGCTCGCGCAACGCCAGCAGCAGCCCGATGTGCCGGCCCCGGCCGTGCTGCGGCAGCGCGCCCGTCTCGCAGAACACCTCGCGGAGCCCCGCCCGGGCGCAGCCCTCGGCCAGCTCCTGCCGGTCCGCGAGGTCGGCCGAGAGCCGCATCCGCACCGTGGCGTTGGGCAGCGCCGACGGCCCCTCGTTCTCCGGGACCAACCAGACCCGCAGCTGCGCGTGCCCCAGGGAGACCCTCCCGTGGTACGCGACGTCCGCCTCGGGACCCGCCGACGCCCCGGCGTTCCCGGCGCCTCCTGCGCCCGCGAGCAGCAGCAAGCCCGCCATCACCACACTTCGTACGGCACCACGGCGCACCGACACCACCTCCTCGCGCGGACGCTAGTGCGCCCCCGGTCCGACCGGTCGGACCATCACACGAAAGTGGGCGTGCCCGCCCGCTCCCGGGGCCGACCGGCCGCATCCACCCGGCCGCCTATGCTGGCGGGGAATCGTCCGTACGCGCGACGAACGCACGACGCACGACGCGCCCACGATCGAACGAGGAGCCCCGCCCATGAGCACGGCCACCCGAACCGCCGTAGTCACCGGCGCGAGCAGCGGAATCGGTGCGGCCACCGCCCGGCAGCTCGCCGCAGCCGGCTACCACGTCGTCCTCACGGCCCGCCGCAAGGACCGCATCGAGGCCCTCGCCGCCGAGCTGACCGAGGCCGGTCACCAGGCCACCGCGTACGCGCTCGACGTCACCGACCGCACCGCCGTCGACGCGTTCGCCACCTCGCTGGAGCGCTGCGACGTGATCGTGAACAACGCCGGCGGAGCCCTCGGCGCCGAGCCCGTGGCCACCGGCGACCCCGCCGACTGGCGCACGATGTACGAGGTCAACGTCATCGGCACGCTGCACGTCACCCAGGCGCTGCTGCCCGCCCTCGTCGCCTCCGGTGACGGCACGGTCGTCGTGCTGTCGTCCACCGCCGGCCACTCCACCTACGAGGGTGGCGCGGGCTACGTCGCCGCCAAGAACGGCGCCCGCGTCCTCGCCGAGACCCTCCGTCTGGAGATCGTCGGGCAGCCCGTGCGCGTCATCGAGATCGCCCCCGGCATGGTCAAGACCGAGGAGTTCGCGAAGACCCGCTTCCGGGGGGACGCGGACAAGGCGGAGAAGGTCTACGCCGGCGTCGCGGAGCCCCTCTCCGCCGATGACGTGGCCGACACCGTCACGTGGGCGGTGACCCGCCCCAGCCACGTCAACATCGACCTCCTGGTGGTCCGCCCCCGCGCCCAGGCCTCGAACACGAAGGTCCACCGCGAGCTGTAGCCGCCGGCCCGGCCCCCACCTCGGCCCGCCGCACCCACCTCGGCCCGCCGACCCCGCCTCAGCCCGCCGTCCCCGCCGCCAACGGACGCGCGTACTCGACCTGTTCGAGGAGGTTGCCCTCCCCGAAGTCGAAGGCGCGCGCGGTACCGCACTCCGCGAAGCCGCACTTGACGTAGAAGCGGCGGGACTGCGGGGTGTCGCGCAGGGTCCACAGGTGCACCCCGGCGTACCCCTTCGTGCGCAGGCCGCGCAGCGTCTCGTCCATCAGGGCGGCGGCCACGCCGGTGCCCCAGCCGTCGGGGTGGGCGTAGAAGCTGGCGATCTCCGCGAAGTCGGGCCGGCTCGCGGAGGGGAGCGTCACGGACAGGGCCAGGGGGCGGCCGTCGACCACGGCGAGCAGCGTCACCGCCGCGCCCGCCCCGGACCCGGACCCAGACGCCGCACCCGCCCCGGACCCGGACCCCGCCTCCTCCGCGACCCGCCGGTGCCACCGCGTGCGCCGGTCGGCCACGGCGCGCGCCGCGAACCCCGGCTCGAAGAAGGGGGCGTAGGCCACCTGCCAGGCCGCGGCGTGGATCTCGCCGAGCACGTCCCCGTCGCCGGGGCCCGCGCGCCGGATCTCCACCGCCCCGCTCGCACCGTGCCGCGGACGACCGGCCCCGACCATCGCGCTCAGCCCTTCACGCAGATGACCTGCTTGAGCTTGGCCACCACCTTGACCAGGTCGGTCTGCTGGTCGATGACCTGCTCGATCGACTTGTAGGCACCCGGGATCTCGTCCACGACCCCGGTGTCCTTGCGGCACTCCACGCCCCGGGTCTGCTCTTCCAGGTCCCGCGCCGAGAACCGCTTCTTCGCCGCGGTGCGGCTCATCTTGCGGCCCGCGCCGTGCGAGGCGGAGTTGAAGGACTTCTCGTTGCCGAGTCCCTTCACGATGTACGAGCCCGTTCCCATGGATCCGGGGATGATCCCGAAGTCGCCGCTGCCGGCGCGGATCGCGCCCTTCCGCGTGACCAGCAGGTCCATGCCGTCGTACCGCTCCTCCGCCACGTAGTTGTGGTGGCAGCTGATCTCCTGCTCGAAGGAGACCTTCGCCTTGCGGAACTCCTTGCGCACGACCTCCTTGAAGAGGCTCATCATCGCGGCGCGGTTGTACTTCGCGTACTCCTGCGCCCAGAAGAGGTCGTTGCGGTACGCGTCCATCTCCGGGGTGGCCGCGAGGAACACCGCGAGGTCCCGGTCGACCAGGTTCTGGTTGTGCGCGAGGTCGCGGGCCACGCCCATGTGGTGGGCGGCGAGTTCGTTGCCGATGTTGCGGGAGCCGGAGTGCAGCATCAGCCAGACCGCGCCGGCCTCGTCGAGGCAGAACTCGATGAAGTGGTTGCCGGCGCCCAGCGTTCCGATCTGCTTCGCGGCGCGTTCCCGACGGAACTTGACGGCGTCGGCGAGGTGGTCGAAGCGCTGCCAGAGGCTTTCGTAGCCCGGTACCGAGAAGCCGTAGAGCCGGTCCGGGTCCACGGGGTCCCGGTGCAGGCCCGTCCCCACCGGGATCGCCTGCTCGATCTTCGACCGCAGCCGCGACAGGTCGCCCGGCAGGTCGTTCGCCGTCAGCGAGGTCTTGACCGCGGACATGCCGCAGCCGATGTCGACGCCCACCGCCGCCGGACAGACCGCGTCCTTCATGGCGATGACCGAGCCGACCGTGGCGCCCTTGCCGTAGTGGACGTCGGGCATGACGGCCAGGCCCTTGATCCACGGAAGGGTGGCGACGTTGTGCAGTTGACGCATCGCGCTGTCCTCGACGGACGCCGGATCCGTCCACATCCGGATCGGGACCTGCGCCCCGGGCACCTCTACATACGACATAACAGCCTCAAAACCCCGTTAACCACAGGAAAGTATCAATACGCAAAAAGCCTCGCTCTTCATCCCAAACCAGACTTGGGACCGGCGCCGGCACCAGCGTGTGCGATAGACATTGTTTCCATCCGCGCCCAAGTCGCGGCAACGCATTTTCCTGACCGTCGGGCGGCCGGCCGGTCGAAGGGAGCCATTGGACGTGCAGCGCAAGGCGGTACGACGCCCGGTCCTGTCGGGCATCGCGATGCTCACCGCACTCGCGGCCGGCGTCACCGGCCTCACCGGGTGCACCGACGGGAGCGGCATCGGGAGCACCAGCGACGCGAAGGCCGGTGACAGCTCCGCGGCGCCCGCCCAACCGGGGAAGTACCGCAGCCTGCCGGCGCCCTGCAAGGCCATCGACGCGAAGCGGCTCAAGGCCATGCTTCCCGCCGCGGAGAGCCTCACCGAGGAGCAGCGCGAGAAGCTGTACGCCGGGGTCGCGGACGCCTCGTACGACGGGGACCGGCGCGTCGGCTGCCGTTGGAACTCCCAGACGCCGGAGGAGACGCTGCTGCTGTCGGTCGGGTTCGAGCGCGTGGTCTCGTACGACCGCGCCACCACGAGCGACGACGACAAGGCGCGCCAGGTGTTCGTACGGCGCCTCACCGAGGCCCACCTGCCCTTCCCCGGGCCCACGGGCAGCCCCGCCCCGGGTTCCTCGACGGCGCCCGCGCCCAATTCCCCCATCGCGCCCCCGGCCACCGGGAACCCCGCCCCGAGCACCCCGAGCACCCCTCCGAGCGGCACCCCGAGCGCCCCCGGCGCGAGCCCTTCCGGTACCCCCGGCGGTACCCCGTCGGGCAGCCCGTCCGGCAGCCCCTCGCCCACCGCGCCCCCCGAGCTGGGCTCCCGCGTGTTGGAGGGCCTCGGCAGCGAGGCGTACGTCGAGGACAAGCTCGGCAACCCCGACGCCACCGCCGCCCGGGCCCGGACCGTGCGTCTCGTGTTCCGTACCTCGAACGTCATCGTGACCATCGAGTACAGCGTCCAGCCCGCCCTTCCCGCCGTCGTCCCTCCCAGCGGGGAAACCCAGGACAGCGTGCGTCAGTTGGCGCAGGCCCTGGTCGAGCGTTTCAACGACTGACCCGGCCCACCGCGGGGGGCGTACGGGTCCCGCGTGACGGCGCGCACAGCAGGCGGACGCCGGGTCGAGCTACCGTTGCTCGCGTCCCGCGCCCGCAATGCGCCCCCAAGCAGAGCCTCAACGACTGAAGGAACCATGCACCGATCAGCCTCGCGCCTCACCCGAGTCCTCGCCTGCGCAGCAGTCCCGATGATCCTCACCGTCGCCGGCTGCTCCTCCGATTCGGGCAAGGACTCGGGCTCGGACAGCGCCAAGAAGAAGTCCGACTCCTCCTCGTCCTCGAAGCCGACCCCGAAGGCGTCGGCCACCCTGGAGAAGGTGGCGTACCTCTCGCTGCCCGACCCGTGCAAGGCGATACAGGCGAAGACCATCGAGACGCTCGTCCCCGAGGCGAAGGAGAAGAACGGCACGGCGACCAAGTCGAACGACCTGTCCACCCGCGCCAGCTGCTCCTGGAACGGCCTGGACGAGGACGGTCTGAAGGGCTCGCAGTACCGCTGGCTCTCGATCTCCCTGGTCCGCTACGACTCGCACGCCTCGCTCGGCAGCGGCAACAAGCGCGCCGAGGAGCAGTACAAGAAGCAGGTGGAGGCCGCGAAGGCCTCCGAGGGCGCGCAGGACGTCAAGGTGGAGCCGGCCGGCGGGATCGGCGACGAGGGCACTTCGGTGGCCTACAACCTGAAGAAGGACGTCGAGTTCCTCAACAACACCATTCTGGTCCGCGCCCAGAACGTCGTGGTCACCCTCGACTACAACGGTGCCGCGTACGAGGGTGCCGCCGCCCCGGACCGCGCCAAGCTGCTCCAGGACGCGACCGTCGCGGCCCGGGAGATCGTGGCCTCGGTCGATGCCGCGGGCAAGAACGCGCCGGCCGCGAAGCCGTCCGCGGAGCCGTCGAAGTCGGGCGAGCCGTCCAAGGCCCCCGAGCAGTCGCCGTCCGCGCAGGCCACCCAGGAGAGCTGACCGCGCGGATGACCGTGGGAACGGGGACGGGGGCGGACGCGGGGCTGACAACCGGTCATCCGCGCGCCACCCGTACTCTGTGCCTGCCATAGCTCGTCAAGGGGAGGGGATCGCGGGTGGCCGCGATGCAGCTGACTCGTACGCACCGCATATTGATCGGTGTCGTGGTCGCCGGTGCCGTGGTCATCGCGGGGATCGGTTTCGCGGGCTCGTACGCCGCGGTGCGCGCACTGGCGCTGCAGAAGGGCTTCGGCAGCTTCTCGCTCGTGTTCCCCATCGGCATCGACATGGGCATCTGCGTGCTGTTGGCGCTGGACCTGTTGCTGACGTGGATACGGATCCCGTTCCCGTTGCTGCGCCAGACCGCGTGGCTGCTGACGGCGGCGACGATCGCGTTCAACGGTGCGGCTGCCTGGCCGGATCCGCTCGGTGTGGGCATGCACGCCGTGATCCCGATCCTGTTCGTGGTCACCGTCGAGGCGGCCCGGCACGCGGTGGGTCGGATCGCGGACATCACCGCGGACCGGCACATGGAGGGCGTCCGGATCACCCGGTGGCTGCTGTCGCCGCTTCCGACCTTCAAGCTGTGGCGCCGGATGAAGCTGTGGGAGCTGCGCTCCTACGAGCAGGCCGTCGGCATGGAGCAGGACCGGTTGATATACCAGGCGCGGCTCCAGGCCCGGTACGGGCGGGCCTGGCGTCGCAAGGCCCCTGTCGAGGCGCTGATGCCGCTGAAGCTGGCCCGGATCGGGGTGCCGCTGGCGCAGACCGCCCCGGAGGGGCTGGCGGCGGCGGGCATCGACCCGGTGCTGCTGCCCCCGGGGGCTCCCGGCGCGGCGGCCCTCCCCGAGGTCCAGGCCGCGCAGGTCCTGGCGGAGACGCCCGCGCTGACGGCCGCGACGGCGCAACCCCAGGCGCCCACCGCGCCCGCGCCCACCCCCGAACAGGCCGCGGCCCCCGTGCAGGGGCCCCAGCCGCAGCCCGCACAGCCCGGCTCCGCACAGCCCGGCCCCGACCGGCTCGATCCCGCACAGCCCGAGCCCGCGCAGCCCGGTCCCGCCGAGGCCGGACCGGTGTTCCACGGCCCGGCGCCCTTCGCGGTGGAGCCGACGGCCATGCCGGCGGCGCACAACAGCGCGTGGTTCGCCGCGCCGCTGGCCCCGCAGGCCGCGTACGAGGGTGGCTACAACCCGCAGTACGTGGAGGGTCTGGAGCCGATCCCGGTGATGCCCCCGGCCGGTCCCGAGGAGCAGCGGCGGCCCGAGCAGCAGGAGCTGCCGATCCCGGCCCCCCGCTCCCGGCAGGCCGCGGCCTCTCAAGCCGATGCCGACACCGACAACGACACCGACGACGCCCACGTCGACGAGGCGAAGTTCGCGGAGGCCGCCTACGAGGTCTTCCGCGCCTACCTCGACGAGTTCTCCCAGTTCCCGACGCCCGAGCAGGTCGACATACACCTCTCGGACCGGCACGGCATCGTGCACCCGCGCAGCGCCTCGATGATCCGGCGGCTCATGCCGGAGCTGAAGCAGCGCTACCAGCGCGACCTGGAGAACGAGCACATCGCGTAACCCGGAGCCGTACGGCACCGACACCACGCACGACGCCCGCACCGCACGCGCGAGGGCCCGCACCCCGAGGGGTGCGGGCCCTTGCGCGTCGTACGCGGTGCCTCGGCGGGCTCGGCCGCCTCAGACGGCCAGGAGCTTGCGTACCCGGTCCGCCCCGACCGCCAGCAGCAGCGTGGGCAGGCGCGGTCCGGTCTCCCGGGTCACGAGCAGCCGGTAGAGCAGGGCGAAGAACGTCCGCTGCGCGACCTTGAGCTCCGGCGTCGGCTTGGCGTCGGGCTCCAGGCCGGCCATGACCTTCGGCACGCCGTAGACCAGGGTGGTGAGCCCGTCGAGCGACCAGTGCGAGTCGAGCCCGTCGACGAGCAGCCGCAGGGACTCGCGACCCTCCTCGTCCAGCGAGGACAGCAGCTCGGTGTCGGGCTCCTCGCGGACCAGCGTGCGCTGGTCGGCCGGAACCTGGGTGGTGATCCAGTTCTCGGCGCGGTCCAGGCGCGGCCGTACCTCGTCGAGCGAGGTCAGCGGCGACGTCGGGTCCAGGTCGGACAGGATGCGCAGGGTCTGCTCGTCGTGCCCGGCGGTGATGTCGACGACGGACGCGAGCGTCCGGTACGCCATCGGCCGCGGGGTGCGCGGCAGTTCACCCTCCGCGGTGCGGACGGCGCGGGTGTGCGCGGCCGCGTCGGCCGGCAGCACGGAGCCGTCGGCGACCTTGGACTCCAGCTTGTCCCACTCGTCGTAGAGCCGCTGGATCTCCTGGTCGAAGGCGATCTTGAAGGACTGGTTCGGCTTGCGGCGCGCGTACAGCCAGCGCAGCAGCTGCGGCTCCATGATCTTCAGCGCGTCGGAGGGCGTCGGGACGCCACCCTTCGAGGAGGACATCTTGGCCATGCCGCTGATGCCGACGAACGCGTACATCGGTCCGATCGGCTGCTCGCCGCCGAAGATGTGCACGATCTGCCCGCCGACCTGGAAGGACGAGCCGGGCGAGGAGTGGTCGACGCCCGAGGGCTCGAAGATCACGCCCTCGTAGGCCCAGCGCATCGGCCAGTCGACCTTCCACACCAGCTTGCCGCGGTTGAACTCGCTGAGCTTGACCGTCTCGGTGAACTCGTCCTCGGTGCAGACGTAGGTCAGCTCCGTGGTCTCGTCGTTGTAGGACGTGACCGTGGTGAAGTCCTTGCCGCACTGCGCGCAGTAGGGCTTGTACGGGAAGTACCCGCCCTCGGCGCTGCTGCCGTCGTCCTCGGCTGCCGCGCCGGAGCCCTCGGCGGCCTCCAGCTCGGCCTCGTCGACCTGCTTCTGCTGGGGCTTCTTGCCGCCCGGCTTCTGCTTGGTGCGGTACTGGTCGAGCACGGCGTCGATGTCGCCGCGGTGCTTCATCGCGTGCAGGACCTGCTCGCGGTACACGCCGTTGGTGTACTGCTCGGTCTGGCTGATCGGGTCGTACTCGACGCCCATCTCGGCGAGCGCCTCGACCATCGCGGCCTTGAAGTGCTCGGCCCAGCTGCCGTACGCGGACCCTGCCGGGGCGGGGACGGCGGTCAGCGGCTTGCCGATGTGCGCAGCCCACGTCTCGTCGACCCCGGGGACGCCGGCCGGCACCTTTCGGTAGCGGTCGTAGTCGTCCCACGAGATCAGGTGGCGGACCTCGATGCCCCGGCGGCGGATCTCGTCCGCGACCAGGTGCGGGGTCATGACCTCGCGGAGGTTGCCCAGGTGGATCGGGCCGGAAGGGGAGAGTCCGGACGCGACGACGACAGGTTTGCCGGGTGCTCGGCGCTCCGCCTCGGCGATGACCTCGTCCGCGAAACGGGAGACCCAGTCGGTCTCGGTGCTGCTCTGAGCCACGACACGTCCTTCTACTCGAATGCTGGCTTCGCCATTCTCCCAGACGGAACGGGTCGCTCCGAGGTTGCTCCCCGCGCCCGATATCCCGCGAAAGCGAAGGGCCGCGCGTGGGATACTCGGCACTTGTCGGAACAACCAAGTGCACCCACCGGCACAACCTCACAGGAACGGCAGCTCATGGCCTCGGTCCCTTCCCTCGCTTCTTCCGTCAATCAGCGCGTCGCGGACGCCCTCGCCTCGGCCCTGCCGGAGGCCGGTGGCGCCGACCCGCTGCTGCGACGAAGCGACCGGGCCGACTTCCAGGCCAACGGCATCCTGGCGCTCGCGAAGAAGGCCAAGGCCAATCCGCGCGAGCTGGCGACGACCGTGGTCGAGGGCATCCCCACCGGTGACCTGATCAAGGAGATCGAGGTCTCGGGCCCCGGCTTCCTCAACATCACGATCACCGACAGGGCGATCATCGAGACCCTCGCGGCGCGCGCCACGGACGACCGCCTCGGTGTCCCGCTCGCCGAGAACCCGGGCACCACGGTGATCGACTACGCCCAGCCGAACGTCGCCAAGGAGATGCACGTCGGTCACCTGCGGTCCGCCGTGATCGGCGCCGCGATGGTCGAGATCCTGGAGTTCACGGGCGAGAAGGTCGTCCGCCGGCACCACATCGGCGACTGGGGCACCCAGTTCGGCATGCTCATCCAATTCCTGATGGAGCACCCGCACGAGCTGGACCACAAGTCGGACGAGGAGGTCTCCGGCGAGGAGGCCATGTCCAACCTGAACCGGCTCTACAAGGCCTCGCGCGCCCTCTTCGACTCCGACGAGGAGTTCAAGACGCGCGCCCGCGCCCGCGTCGTCGACCTCCAGGCCGGCGAGCCGGAGACCCTCGCGCTGTGGCAGCGGTTCGTGGACGAGTCGAAGATCTACTTCTACTCCGTCTTCAACAAGCTGGACATGGACATCCAGGACCCCGACGTGGTCGGCGAGTCCGGCTACAACGACATGCTCGTGGAGACCTGCAAGCTGCTGGAGGAGTCGGGCGTCGCCGTCCGCTCCAACGGCGCGCTCTGCGTCTTCTTCGACGACGTCAAGGGCCCGGACGGCAACCCGACCCCGCTGATCGTCCAGAAGTCGGACGGCGGCTTCGGCTACGCCGCCACCGACCTCTCCGCGATCCGCGACCGGGTGGGCGGACTGAAGGCGTCCACGCTCCTCTACGTGGTCGACGCCCGTCAGTCCCTGCACTTCAAGATGGTCTTCGAGACGGCCCGCCGCGCCGGCTGGCTGAACGAGGACACCAAGGCCGTGCAGCTGGCCTTCGGCACCGTCCTGGGCAAGGACGGCAAGCCGTTCAAGACCCGTGAGGGCGAGACGGTGCGCCTGGTGGACCTGCTGGACGAGGCCGTCGAGCGGGCGACCACCGTCGTCCGGGAGAAGGACGCGGATCGCAACCTCCTCACCGAGGAGGAGATCGTCGAGAACGGCCTCCAGGTCGGCATCGGCGCGGTCAAGTACGCGGACCTCTCCACCTCCGCCGCGCGCGACTACAAGTTCGACCTGGACCAGATGGTCTCGCTGACCGGCGACACGTCCGTGTACCTCCAGTACGCGTACGCCCGGATCAAGTCCATCCTGCGCAAGGCGGGCGACCGTTCCCCGGTCGCGCACCCGGAGCTGGAGCTGGCCCCGGCCGAGCGCGCGCTGGGTCTGCACCTGGACCACTTCGGCGAGCTGGTCGCGGAGGCCGCCGGGGAGTACGCGCCGCACAAGGTGGCCGCCTATCTCTACCAGCTGTCCTCGCTGTTCACGACCTTCTACACCGAGTGCCCGGTCGTGAAGCCGGAGCCCGAGCTCGTCGTGGGCGAGAACCGCCTCTTCCTGTCGGACCTGACCGCCCGCACCCTCTCCAAGGGCATGTCCCTCCTCGGGATCCGGACCCCCGAGAAGCTCTGACACTCCCCGTACGCGCACGACCCCGCCCCCGGTAGTCCGATTCCGGGGGCGGGGTCCTTTTTCGGCCACATTGAGATAGTTGAATGTCGATCAATCGTGATCTGGGGGCCCTCCCCGGGGCCCACCCCGTCCCCTAATCTGAGCATGTTCAGTTAAGGGGTCGGGGCCGGAATGTCCGTGACCGGCATGGGGGGAAATCGAAGTGAAGCTCAAGCGCATGGCCCTGGTCGCGGCCGCCGCCGTCGCGGGTCCGACCGTCCTCGCCGCCACTCCCGCCATGGCCGCCGACCAGCCGGCAGTGATCGTTCCGGACACCGCGCCGAAGGAGGACGCCGCCCCGGCGAGCGACGTCGCCCCGGCCGCGCACCAGCAGGATCAGGCCAAGCCGGCCCCGGTCACCCCGAGCGCCCCGACGGGCTCCCCCGCCGCCAAGCCGGCCCCGCAGACCTCCGAGACGCCGAAGACCCCCCAGGCCCCGCAGGCCCCCAAGGCCCCGCAGGCCGAGAAGTCGGGCGAGACCGAGATCCCCCTGGGGGACGAGCTCCCCGACTCGATGCTGATGGGCCCCGAGGTCACCGTCCAGGGAATCCCGAAGGACGGCTTCCAGCCCGGGGGCGGCTGGACCGACCTGACCGTCAAGGTCGACAACAGCGGCCACATCGCCGTCAAGAACTACGTCCCGCACCTGTCGGTCATGGAGCTGGAGGGCCGCTTCAAGGCCTCCCAGATCAAGGTCGAGTACCGCGCCGCCGGCCAGAGCGGCGCGGCCTGGAAGTCCGCCGCGCCGATCCAGAGCGAGGAGATGGGCCCCGGCATCCAGTACGACCTGGGCCAGACCCCCTCGATCGCCGCCAACGCGAAGTACTCCGTCGACGTGCGCGTCGCCTTCGCCGCGGACATCGCCGTCCTGCCCTTCGAGATCTACACGGACGGCTCCAGCACGACCTCCGCCGGCGTCGCCCACTCCCCCGCCTCCTGGTACACCGCCAAGATCACCGGTGCGGAGGACGGCGAAGAGATCCCGATGCCCGTCGAGGGCCCCGCGCTCACCGTGAACGGCGTGCCGAAGGGCGGCTTCACGGCCGGCGGCGACTGGCAGAACCTCTCGATCCACGTCGACAACACCGGCAAGCAGCGCCTCGGACAGTTCGACCTGGCCCTCATCATGGCGCGCCCCGACTGGGTCTCGATGAAGGCCTCCCAGATCTCCCTGGAGGTCTACAGCAAGGACGCCCAGGGCAAGAGGGGCTGGCACAAGGCGGACTTCCACGACGAGGACGGCGTCTTCTTCGGCTTCGACCTCGCCGGCGGTGCGGTCGAAGCGGGCCAGAGCTTCGACGTACAGGTACGCGTCCGCTTCGCCGCCGACGCCCCGGTCGGCGACCTGACGCTCGGCGTCGCCGGCTGGGCCACGGTGAACGAGGACACCGGGGAGTACGCCGAGTCCCACTCCGACGGCATCCTGACGAAGATCAAAAAGGCGGGCACGGGCACCGGATCGGGTACGGGGACCGGGACGGGCAACCAGCACACCCCTGACGGCGACTCCAAGCCGATCGACCAGAACCCCGGCGGCAACGGCGGAGCCGGCGGCGAACTCGCCGCCACCGGCAGCTCCCCCGCCACCAGTTGGGCCCTCGGCGCCGGCGGCGTGGCCCTGGCGATGGGCGCCGCCCTGGTGGCCGGCACCGGCCGCCGTCGCCGCCCCACCGCCTGACCCGCACGCACAGGCCGTACGGAGAACCCCCGCCGCCCGCCCGGGCCGCGGGGGTTCCTCATGTGTCGTACTCGCACCACACCACCTTCCCGGGCACGCACGGCACGACCCCCCACCGGTCCGCGAGCGCCGCGACCAGCAGCAGCCCCCGGCCCCCCTCCACGCGCACGTCCCGGTCCTCGATCCGGGGCCGCCCGCCCCCGCTGTCGTGCACCTCGATCCGGACCGCGCCCTCGAAGCGCAGCAGCCGCAGCCGGTAGCCCCGGCCGGGCGGGACGCCGTGCAGCAGGGCATTGGTGGCCAGCTCACTCACGCAGAGCAACAGGTCGTCCCGACGGCCGGTCACCTCCCACGCATCGAGCGTCTCGCCCAGGAACTCCCTTGCCGTACGCACGGTTTGGCGGCTGCGCGGATAGAACCGCTCCCGCACCAGGGCGGGTTGAATATTCACGTTCACGGGGCGATGGTCGCGGTGCGTGACTAGCGTGAGTGAGATGACCGACCCGTACTCCTCACTGAGTACGGGTTGGTACGGCTATCACTCGGGCGCAGGTGGGGAGTTCGGTTGCATGCCACCAAGGAAGAGGCCTCGGCCCAATTCGACCGCGATGAAGATGGTCGGCGAGATGGTCGCCGCCGCCCGACTCGCCAAAGGACTGACCCAGCGCGCACTGGCTCTGGAAGTGCCCCTGGACATCGAGACGCTGGCCTCCATCGAGCAGGGCCGCCGCGTCCTGATGCCCGACGTCGCGGAGCGGATGGACCGGATTCTGGGCCTGCCCGGGATGCTGACGGTCGCCGCGAACAAGATGCCCGAGGTCGACAGCATCCCGCCGTGGGCCGAGGAGTACATGGAACGCGAGCTGGAGGCGCTCGCCCTGTCCTGGTACGACACGTTGACCGTGCCGGGGCTGCTCCAGACCGAGGAGTACGCGCGGTCCGTCCTCGGCTGCCGCGTGCCGTACCACGGCGAGGACTGGATCGAGCTCCAGACGACCCGCCGCATCAAACGACAGGCGATACTGCGCCGCCCGGCCCCGCCCACGCTCAGCTTCGTGATCTGGGAGGCCGCCCTGCGCGACCGGATCGGCGGTGACCGGGTCTACCACGAGCAGGTGCGGCACCTGCGCGCCTGCGCCGATCGGCCGGGCATCGCCCTCCAGGTGCTGCCCCTGGGCATCACCGCCCACGCGGGTCTGGACGGCCCGTTCATCCTGCTGGAGACCCCCGAGCACCAGCACCTCGCGTACTCCGAAACCCAGCGCGGCAGCATCCTCGTGCGCGACCCGAACGAGGTCAGCATCCTCACTCAGAAGTATGCGATGCTGCGATCCCAGGCCCTCAACTTCGATGAGACGAGGGGCCTGTTGGACCGGCTGCTAGGAGAGCGATGAGCACCGAACTCGCGTGGTTCAAGTCCAGCTACAGCGGCAGCGAGGGCGGCGCCTGCCTCGAAGTCGCCGTCGCCTGGCGCAAGTCCAGCCACAGTAGCGACGAGGGTGGCCAGTGCGTCGAGGTCGCCACCTGCCCCTGCGCCGCCGGCCAGGTCCACGTGCGGGACTCCAAGGTGCCGCACGGACCCACCCTGACCCTCGCCCCGCACAGCTGGACCCGTCTGACCGACTGGGTCCGCGACTAGAACGCCCCCCGGGCCGCGACACACCCTGTGACGCGGCCCACAGGAACGTTCCCCTCCTCGGCTTCCTCCTCGGGGTGTTGGCATTCACCACCCCCGGGGGAGCACGCATGAACGTCACCACCCGACACCGCACCGGCACCGCGCTGGCCGCCTTGCTGACCGTCGACGGCCTCGCACACCTGTACTGGGCCACCGGCGCCACCTGGCCCGCCGCCGACGAGCGCACCCTGTCGCTGGCCGTGCTCGGTACGGAGGTGTCCTTCGGGCCGCCCGTCGTGCTGCCACTGGCCGCGCTCACCCTGACCGGCGCCGCCGCCGTCCTCGCGCACTCCCGCAGCCGGGGCGGGCCGGCCACCCGCCTCGTCACCGCCGCCGTCGCCGCCGGACTCGCCGTACGCGGCCTCGCGGGCCTGGGCTGGGCAACCGGGCTCCTCGCCGGCCCCGACGGCCCCTTCCGCACCCTCAACCTCGCCCTCTACACCCCCGCCTGCCTCGGCTTCGGCTGGGCCGCCGCCCGCCTGGCGCGCGCCCGGTGACCCCGGCCGAACGCGATCGGGGGGTCGCGCTCGCCCGGGCCGCCCGCGCCGGGAACACCCTCGCCCTGCACGACCTCCTCGACCACCTCACCCCGTACATCGCCCGGATCTGCGTCCCGATCGCCCTCGCCGACGGCCCCGACGCCACCCAGGAGGCACTGATCGCCGTCTTCAAGGCCCTGCGCTCACTCCGGGACCCGGAGACCCTCTACGGCTGGGTGCGGGCCATCGCGGTGCGCGAGGCCGTACGGATCGCCCGGCGGGCCGCCCGTGCGCGCCCCGCCGAACTGGCCGACGTACCCGGGCGCGGCGACCCGCAGCTCGCCGCCGACATCGACGACGTCCTGGCCCGGCTCTCCCCGGACCACCGGGCCGTCTTGGTGCTGCGGGACGTGGAGGGCCTGGACGAGGAATCGGCCGCCGCCCTCCTCGGGGTGCCGCCCGGCACAGCCAAGTCCCGACTGCACCGGGCCCGTACCAGCTTCCGGAAGGCGTGGTTCTCATGACGGTGGACGAGACGGTGGACGAGGTGGGGCGGCTGCGGATCATGGCCGCCGGGGTGCCCGGGGCGCGGATCGTCGAGCGGGTCCTGCCGGCCGAACCGGCCGCCGTGTGGGCGGTGATGGGCGACCTGGAGGGCGAGTTCGGCCGCTTCCAGCCCGACATGCGCAGCCTGCGCGTACTGCGGGTGACCGGCGACCGGGTCGAGGCCCTGGCCCGCAGCAAGTACGGCTTCCGGGCCCACCTCCGGGGCGTCGTACGGCCCGGCTGGTGCTGGCTCCAGAGCAGGTTCCTGATCATCGGCATGGCCGCCTCGCCCGAACCGGGCGGCGGCACCCGCGTCGCCCTGACCGGCGGCGTACGGGTCCCCGGCCGCGCGGCGATCGTCCCGCTCGGGGCGGCCTCCGAACTCGCCCGCGCCATGGCCCGCCTCGCGGCCCGCGTCGAGGGGGTCGCGGGATTCGGCGGGGTCGGCTCCGCGCCCTGACCCCGCCCCGGCGGGCATGCCGGGACGGGGCCGCGATCAGCGGTTGAGCGGAGTCAACGGTTGAGCGGGTACGAGTGCCGGCCCGTGGCCTCGTCGATCTCCGTGTGCGCCTTCTGCAACATCTGACCCGCGAGGTCCATCAGCGCCCTCGCGCCGGCGATCTCCTCGCCGACCCGCAGCTGATCCGGATCCGACGGGTGGCGCATGGCATAGCCGTGCGCCCTCATCTCGGAGCCGTCCGCGAGCCTCACCATGGCCGCCGCACCCGTGCGGTGCCCCTCTTCGGAGAACTCCAGCTCCACGTGCCATCCGACGAGCGTGGACATGCTGCACCACCTCCAGGATCACCCTGCTTCCAGGGTGCGCCCGCCGGCGCCGGGCCGCGACCTCCGCCGGTCGCAGGCTCGCGGCGGGCGACGCACGATGGAAGGGGGGACCCGGGGGCAGGCGGCTCGCAGAGCCGCCGCCACTCCCCCACCCCGATCTCCTCGACTCTCCTCGACAGGAGCAGCCCATGTTCCGCACCACTCGGCGCGTACGACGCGTCGCCGTCACCACGCTCGTCGCGTCCTCGTTCGCCCTCGGCGGCGCCGCGTTCCTCGCGCCCACCGCCGGCGCGGCGGTCCCCGCCGCGAGCTGCACCGTGACGCCCGGGCCGACCGGCTCCGTCGTCATCACCGGCGAGGGCTTCACGGCTCCCCGCAAGCTCAACGACGGCGAGAGCACGCAGCCGCTGAACGTCGACGCCAGCGGCAACTTCCGGGAGACCCGCTTCCAGAAGAACGTCAACTACACCGTCCTCGCGGTCAACGAGGACCAGAACTTCATCTTCGTCAACTGCAAGGTCCTCGCGAAGCCCAGCCCCGACTCCCCCACGTCCAAGCCGAACGCCCCCAAGAACACCCAGGCGGACTTCCGGCAGGGCTTCAAGGACGGCTACGGCGCCGGCAAGCCGGCCGCCGCCAAGAGCTGCGACAGCCGCCCGCAGGCCGACAAGTCCCAGCAGCACAGCGACTCGTACTGGAAGGGCTGGGGCCAGGGAGTCGGCGCCGCCTTCCGACAGGCCTGCAACCGCTGACCCGCCGCACCGCGCGCCGGCTCAGCGCACCTCGCGCAGCCAGCCCGCGACCTCGGTCGCCCAGTAGGTCAGGATCGTGTCCGCGCCCGCCCGCCTGATGCCGAGCAGCGTCTCCAGGATCGCCCGGTCGCGCTCGATCCAGCCCTTCTCCGCGGCGGCCTCGACCATCGCGTACTCGCCACTGATCTGGTACGCCGCGACGGGCACGTCCACGGCCTGCGCGACCCGATACAGGATGTCCAGGTAGGGGCCCGCCGGCTTGACCATGACCATGTCGGCGCCCTCCTCCAGGTCCAGCGCGAGCTCCCGCAGCGACTCGCGGGCGTTCGCCGGATCCTGCTGGTAGGTCTTGCGGTCGCCCTGGAGCGAGGACCCGACGGCCTCCCGGAAGGGACCGTAGAACGCCGACGAGTACTTCGCCGTGTACGCCAGGATCGAGACGCCCTCGTGGCCCGTCTCGTCGAGCGCGTCACGGATCACGCCGACCTGGCCGTCCATCATCCCGCTCGGCCCCACCACGTGGACGCCCGCGTCCGCCTGGACCTGCGCCATCTCCGCGTACCGCTCCAGCGTCGCGTCGTTGTCCACGCGCCCGTGCTCGTCGAGGACACCGCAGTGCCCGTGATCGGTGTACTCGTCCAGGCACAGGTCCGACATGATCACCAGGTCGTCGCCGACCTCGGCCTTCACGTCGCGGATCGCGAGCTGGAGGATCCCGTCCGGCTCGGTGCCCGCCGTGCCCCGCGCGTCCTTGTTCTCGTCCGCCGGCACCCCGAAGAGCATGATCCCCGCGACCCCCGCCGAGACCGCCTCGACGGCCGCCTTCCGCAGCGTGTCCCGCGTGTGCTGGACGACACCCGGCATCGCCGCGATCGCGACCGGCTCGCTGATGCCCTCGCGCACGAACGCCGGGAGGATCAGGTCCGAGGGGTGCAGCCGCGTCTCCGCGACCATCCGCCGCATCGCCGGGGTCGTGCGCAGCCGCCGGGGCCGCGAACCGGGGAAGGATCCGTACGCGCTCATCTTCAGTCGCCTCTTCGCACTTCGACAGCAGTCGCCCCCCAGCCTAGTGCAGCGCGTCGCAGGTCCTTTGCCGGTTGGGCGTGGCTGGATTGGTGACGCTGTGTGAGCGCGCAGGCATCCTGCGGGAAGCGGTCCTCGGACGACCCGGCTTCGGTCCGGCACACGGTGG
>NZ_JAPNLK010000007.1 GCF_026627505.1 Streptomyces sp. H27-H5
CGGTCGCCCTCAACCTGATCCGACTCCACGCCTGGTGGAACGGCCACCCCATCGACCGGACCAGAACCACCCACCTCGCCCGCCTCGAACTCGCCCTGACAGCCTGACCGAATTAACCATCAGGGTCGGCGAGGCGGTGGTCGTCCGGCACGACCAGGCGCAGCCGTTGCTCGTCGAGGCGGCGGGCCACCAGGTCGGGGGCGTCGGGCAGCGGTGAGGTGAGGCAGAGGTCGAGTTCGCCGGCGCGCAGCCGCTCCAGCATGGCCTCGCCGTAGTTCTGGACGAGGGAGAAGCGGATGCGCGGGTGGTCGGCGCGGAAGGCGCGGATCAGGCCGGGGACGGTCTCGGACCCCAGGGTGTGCAGGAAGCCGAAGGCGACCTTGCCGGCGGTGGGGTCGGCGTCCTGTTGTACGGACTCGGCCGCGCGGGCGATCTCCGCGAGGGCGCCTTCGGCCGAGGCGAGGAAGGTGCGTCCGGCGGTGGTGAGGGCGACGGTACGGCCCTTGCGGGCGAACAGCGTGACGCCCAGGTCCTGTTCGAGGCGGACCACGGCCCGGGACAGGGTGGACTGCGGCACGCCCAGTTCGTGGGCGGCGCGCGTGACGTGCTCGTGCCGGGCCACGGCGACGAACCAGGTGAGGCGAGGGGCCAGCAGACGTGTCACCGCCATGTCTTCTTCGTAACGGTTCATTGACATGCGCCCCTGTGACCTGTGGTGATGCAGCAGTGGATCGATTATGGCGAATCCATGCATTGGACGCATCAAAAACGCGGGCCTACGGTTTTGGCATGCCTCCCGCTCATACCGGGGCACCCGTCATCCCGGGTGCCTCCCCCTTGTCGTTTCCCGCACCGGAGCCCCACTCCCCCGGCCGCCCCGGCTACCGCCGGATGAGCCTCGCGCTCTTCGCCGCCGGGCTCGCCACCTTCGCCCTCCTCTACTCCACCCAGGCGCTGCTGCCCGCGGTCTCCGCCGGTTTCGGCGTGACGGCGGGGCAGGCCAGTTGGACGGTGTCCGCGGCCACCGGCGCGCTCGCGCTGTTCGTCCTGCCGCTCAGCGCGCTGTCCGAGCGGTTCGGGCGGACCCGGATGATGACCTGGTCGATGGTGATCGCCGTCGCTCTCGGGCTCCTCGTCCCCTTCGCACCGAACCTGGAGTGGCTGATCGTGCTCCGCGCGGTGCAGGGCGCGGCGATCGCCGGCATCCCGGCCTCCGCGATGGCGTACCTGGCCGAGGAGGTCCGGCCGAAGGCGCTGGTCGGGGCGATCGGCCTGTTCGTCGCGGGCAACTCCATCGGCGGCATGAGCGGGCGCATCGTCACCGGATGGGCGGCGCAGGCGTGGGGCTGGCGGGCCGGTCTGCTGACCGTCGGGCTGATGTCGCTGGCCTGCGCGGTGGCGTTCCTGGTGCTGCTGCCCCGGGCCCGGTTCTTCCGGCCGGCCTCGCTGAACCCGCGCGCCATGGGCCGCACGGTCGCCGGTCACCTGCGGGATCCGCTGCTGCTGCGGCTGTACGGGATCGGCGCGCTGTTCATGACCGTCTTCGGGGCGGTGTACACGGTCGTCGGGTTCCGCCTGGTCGACGAGTTCTCGCTCGGACAGGGCGTCGTCGGCTCGGTCTTCCTGGTGTACCTGGTCGGCACGGTCTCCTCCGCGGCCGCCGGTCGGCTGGTGGCGCGGGCCGGGCGGCGCGGCGCGCTGTACCTGGCCGTGACCACGACGGCGCTGGGGCTGCTGCTGTCGCTGGCGGACTCGCTCGCCGCGATCCTGGCCGGGCTGGTGCTGATCACCGCGGGCTTCTTCGCGGGGCACGCGGTGGCCTCGGCGGCGGTGAGCCGGACGGCGAAGACGGGCCGGGCGCAGGCCTCGGCGCTCTACCAGTCCGCGTACTACCTGGGCTCCAGCGCGGGCGGCACCCTGGGCGCGCTCGCCTACCACGCCTCGGGTTGGGCGGCGACGGTCGGGATCGCGCTGCTGGCGGTGCTGGGCGTCGTGTCGATCACCCTGTACGGGTCGCACGCGGCCCGCTCCGAGCGTCGGCCGATGGCCGCGGCGGTGGCGCGGTGACGCGTACCCGTTGAGGGAGCGGTGGCGGGGACGTGCCCGAGGGCGCGTCCCCGTCGGCGTGTCCGGGCTGGTCAGGGCGCTGCGCAGGCGATTGTCAGACCCCTCCGGTAGCTTCCGGGGTATCGGACCGACCAGGGGGATCGACGCCATGAGTGACCTTGCGACCAGCCCGGAGCTGGATGCGGCCATGGACCGCTACCGGGTCGAACTGACCGGCTACTGCTACCGCATGCTCGGCTCCTCCTTCGACGCCGAGGACGCGGTGCAGGACACGTACATCCGTGCCTGGCGGGCCCACGAGAAGTTCGAGGGCCGCTCCTCGCTGCGCTCCTGGCTGTACCGGATCGCGACCAACGTCTGCCTGGACCTGCTGAACGCGGGGAACAAGCGGGCCCGCCCGATGGACCTCAGTGCCCCACAGCACCAGGCCTCCGCCGTGCTGAACGAGCGGCCCGAGGTGACGTGGTTGGAGCCGGTCCCCGACGGGCGGGTGCTGCCGCAGACCGCCGACCCGGCGGAGATGGCGCTGGCCAAGGAGTCGGTCCGGCTGGCGTTCGTGGCGGCGCTCCAGCACCTGCCGGCGAAGCAGCGGGCCGTGCTGATCCTGCGCGAGGTACTGGCCTGGAAGGCCGACGAGGTCGCCACCCTCCTGGAGACCACGGTGGCCTCGGTGAACAGCGCGCTCCAGCGGGCGCGGGCGACGCTCGCCGGTCAGGGGATCCGGGAGAGCGACCCGGCGGACCCGTTGGACGCGGACCAGGCGAGACTGCTGGAGCAGTACCTGAGCGCCTTCGAGGCGTATGACATCACCCGCCTCACCACCCTCCTGCACGAGGACGCCGTGCTGTCGATGCCGCCGTTCGACCTCTGGCTCCGCGGCCACGAGGACATCGCGGCCTGGCACCTGAACCAGGGCATCGGCTGCAAGGGCTCCCGGCTGATCGCGACCACGGCGAACGGCATGCCGGCCTTCGGCCAGTACCGGCCGCGCGAGGACGGACGTCCGGGGCACGAGCCGTGGGCGCTCCAGGTGCTGGAGATCTCAGACGGGAAGATCGTCGGGCTCAACGCCTTCCTGGACACCGCCCGGTGGTTCCCGCTCTTCGGGCTCCCCCAGCAACTCGACGAGACCGACGAGGGCCAGTAGCACGCGCAGGGAGGGTCCGGCGCCGGTGAGCCGGAGCCGGACGCCGGCCCGGCGGGCCGCGAGGGCCAGTCGGGCCACCGCGTCCACGACGCCGAGGCCGGGCCGGGTCAGCGCGCTGACGTCGCACGCCACCTCGCGGGGGCCGTCCCGGGCGAGCCGGCCGATGCGTTCGCAGAGCGCGGCGACATCCCGGGGCAGCGGAGCGGGCCCGGGGACGGTCAGGGATTCGGATTCCGTCGTGTCCACACCAGGGTGGACCTCCGGGGGGACCCGAACTCATCGGTCCCGGATCCCGATCCACATCCCGATCCCGATCCCGGTCTCGATCCCGGCGTGCCCCGGCGGTGGCCCCGACCCCGCGTGACGCCGGCTCCGACCCAGACCCCGGCCCCGGTCCCTGTCCCGGTACGACGAACGGGACCGGTGGGGGTCCACCGGTCCCGTTCACCCGAAGGCGGCCGCTGGTCAGGCGATGCGGTCCAGGACGATCGGCGTGGCGGTGAACGGGGTTCCCGCCGCGGCGATGTCGAAGGTGCCGTCCAGCGCGGACAGCGCGTAGTCGAACTTCTCCGGGGTGTCGGTGTGCAGGGTCATCAGCGGCTGGCCCGCCACCACGGTGTCACCCGGCTTGGCGTGCATTTCGATGCCCGCGCCGGCCTGCACCGGGTCCTCCTTGCGCGCGCGGCCGGCGCCCAGGCGCCAGGCGCCGACGCCCACGCCGTAGGCGTCCAGGCGGGTCAGCACGCCGGACTCGGGGGCGGTGACCACGTGCTGCTCGCGGGCCACCGGCAGGGCCGCGTCCGGGTCGCCGCCCTGGGCGGAGATCATCCGGCGCCAGACGTCCATCGCGGAGCCGTCGGCCAGGGCCTTCTCCGGGTCGGCGTCCTTGATGCCCGCCGCGTCCAGCATCTCGCGGGCCAGGGCCAGGGTCAGCTCGACCACGTCGGAGGGGCCGCCGCCGGCGAGGACCTCGACGGACTCGCGGATCTCCAGCGCGTTGCCGGCGGTCAGACCGAGCGGGGTGGACATGTCGGTGAGCAGGGCGATGGTCTTGACGCCGCTGTCGGTGCCGAGGGCGACCATCGTCGAGGCGAGCTCGCGCGCGTCCTCGATGTTCTTCATGAAGGCGCCGCTGCCGACCTTGACGTCCAGGACCAGGGAGCCGGTGCCCTCGGCGATCTTCTTCGACATGATCGAGGAGGCGATGAGCGGGATGGCCTCGACGGTGCCGGTGACGTCGCGCAGCGCGTACAGCTTCTTGTCGGCCGGGGCCAAGCCGTCGCCCGCCGCGCAGATGACGGCGCCGGTGGTGTCGAGGACGTGCAGCATCTCCTCGTTGGAGAGCAGGGCGCGCCAGCCGGGGATGGACTCCAGCTTGTCCAGGGTGCCGCCGGTGTGGCCGAGGCCGCGGCCGGAGAGCTGCGGGACGGCCGCGCCGCAGGCGGCGACGAGCGGGGCGAGCGGGAGGGTGATCTTGTCGCCGACGCCGCCGGTGGAGTGCTTGTCGGCGGTGGGGCGGGAGAGGGAATCGAAGTTCATCCGCTCGCCGGAGGCGATCATCGCGGCGGTCCAGCGGGCGATCTCGCCGCGGTTCATGCCGTTGAGCAGGATGGCCATCGCCAGCGAGGACATCTGCTCGTCGGCGACCACGCCGCGCGTGTACGCGTCGATGACCCAGTCGATCTGCTCGGGGCTGAGTTCGCCGCGGTCGCGCTTGGTGCGGATGACGGAGATGACGTCCATGAGGGTGACTTCCTTCCGGCGGTGCGTACGTTCGAAAACTCTACGCGCATAGAGACATGCGGGGTGGCATGGAGGGGTGAAGGGGAACGGCCCTTCCGCCCGCGGGCGGAAGGGCCGTCACAGGGATGCGGCTATCTGAGGTGGTCGGGCCCGAAGGCCTGCGGGAGCATCGCGGAGAGCGGCAGGATGCCCTCCGGCGTCTCCACCTGGAGTTCGGGGCCGCCGAACTCGAACAGCAGCTGGCGACAGCGGCCGCACGGGACCAGGATGTCGCCCTTGCCGTCCACGCACGTGAAGTGCGTCAGCCGGCCGCCGCCCGTGGCCTGGAGGGAGGACACCAGCCCGCACTCGGCGCACAGGCCGAGGCCGTAGCTGGCGTTCTCCACGTTGCAGCCGACGATGGTGCGGCCGTCGTCGACCAGCGCCGCCACCCCGACCGGGAAGCCCGAGTAGGGGGCGTACGCCCGGGACATCGCGTCCCGGGCCGCCTTGCGCAGGCCGTCCCAGTCGGGGGCGTCGGCCGTCGTCACTTGCCCTGACCCTTGCGGTACGGCATGCCGTCGGCCTTGGGCATCCTCAGGCGCTGCGCGGAGAGCGCGAGCACCAGCAGGGTGGTGACGTACGGGGCGGCGTCCACGAACTGGCTCGGGACCGAGTCGGTCACGGCGTACCAGAGGAAGATCAGCACGGCGAAGACCGCGGAGACGGCCGCCGGGACGTACTTCTTCTTGTAGCCCTGCCAGAGCGCGGCGAGCAGGAGCACGATCGCGACGAGCAGCAGCAGCGCGTGGACGTTCTCGGCGCCACCGCGCAGCTTGAGGCTGTCGATGAAGCCGAACAGGCCCGCGCCGAGCGCCATCCCGCCGGGCATCCAGTTACCGAAGATCATCGCGGCGAGACCGATGTAACCGCGGCCGCCGGTCTGCCCCTCCTGGTAGATCGAGCTGGCGACGATCGACAGGAACGCGCCGCCGAGGCCGGCCAGGCTGCCCGAGACGATCACGGCGATGTACTTGTACTTGTACACGTTGACGCCGAGGGACTCGGCGGCCACCGGGTTCTCGCCGCAGGACCGCAGCCGCAGGCCGAAGGTGGTGCGCCACAGCACCCACCAGGTGCCCGGGATCAGCAGCAGCGCGACGACGGTCAGCAGCGAAAGCTCGGTGACCAGACCGCCGATGACGCCGGCCAGGTCCGAGATGAAGAACCAGTGCTTGCCCTGGAGGTCGGACATCCAGTCGGACAACCCCGGCACGGTGATCTTGTAGATCGGTTCGATCGACGGGGACTGCTTGGAGGAGCCGCCCGGCGCGTCCGCGAACGTGAAGTTCGACAGGTACTGGGTGAAGCCCAGGGCGAGGATGTTCACGGCCACACCGGAGACGATGTGGTTGACGTTGAAGGTGATCGTGATGATCGCGTGCAGCAGGCCGCCGATGGCGCCACCGATGATGCCGGCCATCACGCCGGTCCAGGGGCCCCACTGGTAACCGGCCCAGGCACCGAACCAGGTGCCGAGGATCATCATGCCTTCGAGGCCGATGTTGACGACGCCCGCGCGTTCGGCCCACAGACCGCCGAGACCGGCGAGGCCGATCGGCACGGCGAGGGACAGGGCGCCCGACACCTGACCGACCGAGGTCAGGTCGTTGGCACCGCTGATGACGCGGACCAGCGAGATCAGCGCGAGGCCACCCGCGATGATCAGCATGATCCAGGGCAGGCTGAGCTTCTGGCGGCCGCCGGACTTCTTCGGGGCGGCGGCCGTCGCGGAAACGGTGCTGGTGCTCACGCCGCGACCTCCTTGTCGGTCTTGATGGCGTGGCCCGCGGCCAGTTCCTCGCCGACCTTCTGCTGCTGGCGGCGGATGCCGTAACGGCGGACGAGCTCGTACGAGACGACGACCGCGATCACGATGAGGCCCTTCATGATCGTGCCGATCTCCTTCGCGTACCCGGCCGTGTCGAGCGAGGCCGAGGCCTTGTCGATGAAGGCCATCAGGAACGCGGCGAGGAGGATGCCGACCGGGCTGTTGCGGCCGAGCAGCGCGATGGTGATGCCCGTGAAGCCGACACCGACCGGGAAGGAGAGGTTGTACGTGTGGGTCTCGCCCAGCAGCTGCGGCATGCCGGACAGGCCGGCGACGGCGCCCGAGATCAGCATCGAGGTGATGATCATCTTCTTGGCGTCCACGCCGGACGCCTGGGCGGCGGACTCGCTGGCGCCGGTGGCGCGCAGGTCGAAGCCGAAGCGGGTGCGGTTGAGCACGAACCAGTAGACGATGCCGAGGGCGAAGGCCACGAAGGTGAAGCCGTAGATCTCCAGGCCGTCACCGATGGACAGCGCCGGGAACCAGCCGGACTCGGCGATGTCGCCCGTGGTCAGGTCGTTGGAGCCCTCCGGCTGGATGCCGAGGTTCTTCGGCAGGATCAGCCAGGCGATCAGGCTGGTCGCGATGGCGTTCAGCATGATCGTGGAGACGACCTCGCTGACCCCGCGCTTGGCCTTCAGGACACCCGCGATGCCGGCCCAGAAGGCACCGGTCAGCATGGCGACGACCACGATCAGCAGGATGTGCAGCGGACCCGGCAGGGTGACGGCGGTGCCGACCACGGCCGAGATCATCGCGGCGAGGCGGTACTGGCCGTCGACGCCGATGTTGAAGAGGTTCATCCGGAAGCCGATGGCCACGGCCAAGGCCGCCAGGTAGTACGTACCGGCCTGGTTCACGATGAGGACCTGCACGTCCTCATAGGAGGCGTTCTCGACCATGAGTCGCATGGGCTCGATCGGGTCCACGCCCGTCGCGGCCAGCACGACCATGGTCAGCAGGAAGGCGCTGACCAGCGCGAGCGCGGGGCCGGCGAAGCCGAGGAGCAGCCGGTCCTTGTCGAATTTCTTCATCGGGCCTCGTCCTCCGGGGCATCGGCACCAGCGTCGGTACCGGCGGAGTGGTTGTCGGTGGCTTCCAGGTGCCCGGAGGCGGCGCCCGTCATGGCGGTGCCGAGTTCCTCGGGGGTGACGGTCGCGGGGTCCGCGTCCGCGACCAGGCGGCCGCGGTAGATCACGCGCAGGGTGTCGGACAGGCCGATCAGCTCGTCCAGGTCCGCGGAGATCAGGAGTACGGCCAGTCCCTCGCGGCGGGCCTCGCGGATGGCGTCCCAGATCTGCGCCTGCGCGCCGACGTCCACACCGCGGGTGGGGTGGGCGGCGATGAGGAACTTCGGGTTGTGGCTCATCTCGCGGCCGACGATCAGCTTCTGCTGGTTGCCGCCGGAGAGCGAGGCCGCGGTCACCTCGATGCCGGGCGTGCGGACGTCGTACTCGCGCACGATCCGCTCGGTGTCCTTGCGGGCGGCCTTCGGGTCGAGGATGCCGCGCTTGGAGTTCGGCGACTCGGTGACGTGACCCAGGATGCGGTTCTCCCACAGCGGGGACTCCAGCAGCAGGCCGTGCCGGTGGCGGTCCTCGGGGATGTACCCGATGCCGCCCTCGCGGCGCTTGCGGACCGACGCCTTGGTGATCTCGGTGCCGTCGAGGGTGATGACGCCGGCGTCCGGGGTGGTCATGCCCATCAGGGCTTCGATCAACTCGGTCTGGCCGTTGCCCTCGACGCCCGCGATGCCGAGGACCTCGCCCTTGTGGATCGTGAAGGCGATGTCGTCCAGGAGCAGGCGGCCGACGCCGGTCAACTCGTGGACGAAGGCGTCGGGCAGGCCCGGCGTGCGCGCGGTGTCCTCGGTGTTGACGGGGGGAAGACCACCCTCGGCGACGGTCAGACCCGCCACCTTCAGCATCGGGACGTCCGTCACGGTCGACTCGCGGGTCTCCGGGGAAGGGAGTTCGGAGCCGACCATCAGCTCGGCGAGCTGCTTGGTGGTGGTGTTGCGCGGGTCGGCGGTGCCGACCGTGGTGCCGCGACGGATGACGGTGATGTCGTCCGCGACCTTCAGGACCTCGCCCAGCTTGTGCGAGATGAAGATGACGGTCAGGCCTTCGGCCTTGAGCTCGCGCAGGTTGTCGAAGAGCGCGTCCACCTCCTGCGGCACGAGCACGGCGGTCGGCTCGTCGAGGATGAGGATCTTCGCGCCGCGGTAGAGGACCTTGAGGATCTCCACGCGCTGGCGGTCGGCGACTCCGAGGTCCTCGACCAGGGCGTCGGGGCGCACGCCGAGGCCGTACGCGTCCGAGATCTCCTTGATCTTCTTGCGGGCCTTGGCGCCGATGCCGTAGAGCTTCTCGCCGCCGAGAACCACGTTCTCCAGGACGGTGAGGTTGTCGGCCAGCATGAAGTGCTGGTGCACCATGCCGATGCCGCGGGCGATGGCGTCGCCGGGGCTGGAGAAGGTGACCTGCTCCCCGTCGATGGCGATGGTGCCCTCGTCCGGCTTCTGCATGCCGTAGAGGATCTTCATCAGGGTCGACTTGCCGGCGCCGTTCTCACCGACGAGGGCGTGGACCGTGCCCTTGCGGACGGTGATCGCGATGTCCTTGTTGGCGACGACGCCGGGGAAACGCTTGGTGATGCCGTGCAGTTCTACGGCGAGAGGGGGGCTGGACGCGTTGATGACGCACTCTCCTTGGCGCGGAAGGAGCTGGAGGCAGGAGGACAGGGCGGGGAGAGAAGGTATCGCGTCCACGATGCCTCTACGCGCGTAGCACTGTCGAAAGTGAAAACTTGCGGCCAACTGACCACAAGGAACACCGAACACGGCTCGGGGCCCGGGAGCGATAGAGACCGCTTCCCGGACCCCGGAGACCATTACCGCATGTCGGACGGCCCTTACGGGGCGGTCTTGACGGTGATCTTCTTGGCGATGATGTCGGCCTTGGCCTTCTCCACCGCGGCGATGACTTCAGCCATCTTCTTGTACTCGGGGTTGGAGTCGGCCAGGCCGACGCCGTCCTTGTCCAGGCCGTAACGGATCTCGCCGTTCTCCGGCTTGCCGTCCTTGACCGACTTGATCAGGTTGTAGACCGAGTCGGAGACGTCCTTGGTGACCGAGGTCAGGATGCGGTCCTTGTACTTCGACAGACCGGCCTGGTTGTACTGGTCGGAGTCGACGCCGATGGCCCACTTGCCCTTGGCCGAGGCGGCCTCGATGGCACCGGAGCCCGCGAGACCGGCGGCGGCGTAGACCACGTCGGCGCCGCCCGCGTCGATCTGGCCGTTGGCGGCGGCCTTGCCCAGGTCGGGCTTGGAGAAGCCACCGAAGTCCGGGGGCTGCGTCAGGTAGGCCGACAGCACCTTGGCGTTCGGGTTGGTGTCCTTGACGCCCTGGGTGAAGCCCGCCTCGAACTTCTTGATCAGCGGAACCTCGACACCGCCGATGAAGCCGACCGTGCCGGTCTTCGAGACCTTGGCGGCGGCGACGCCGGCCAGGTAGGAACCCTGCTCCTCGTTGAAGACCAGGTTGGCGATGTTCTTGCCGGTCACCGAGGTGTCGTCGATGATGCCGAACGTGGTGTTCGGGAACTTCGGCGCGACCTTCTTGATGGCCGGGGCATAGGCGAAACCGACGCCGATGACCGGGTTGTTGCCCTTGCGGGCCAGCTCGGTGAGGCGCTGGACCTTGTCGGCCTCGCCCTCGCCGTCCGTGGGCTCCGCCTCGGCGGTGGTGATCTTCAGCTCCGACTTGGCCTTCTCGAGACCCGCGAAGGCGGCGTCGTTGAACGACTGGTCGCCGCGGCCACCGATGTCGTACGCGATGGCGGCGCCGGCGGCGGCCTTCGTCTCCGAGGAGGAGGACGAGGGGCTGTCAGACGACTTCTTACCGCCACAGGCGGTGGCCGAGAGGGCCAGCGCGGCGGACGCGAGGCCCACGGTGGCGATCCTGGTGATCCGGCGCAAGGGGAGGCTCCTTCAAAACCTGACCGAAGCGCCACGACCGGCGCTGGTTTCGCGGCGATCGTAACGCGCGTAGATGTCAGTTAAAGGCCCGTTCATGAGTCGTTATCGGATCGTCGCGAACCGGACAGTGACCGATCGGTGACTCCTCTTGTGTCCAGCCCTTGCGTACCAAGGGCTGGACACGTATACCGACCGGCCACCGGATGATGTAGGGACGCCGTGAGGTCGGCGTCGAGCGGGCGGTGTTATCCGGCCGATCGCCCCCGGTGGGCGTCGAATCGGGCCTCGACTCGCCCGTCGAGCAGGGCCGCGGCGGTGAAGAACTCCACGCCGACCCCGATCGCGGACTCGTCGACGTCGAAGTCGCCCCGGTGCAGGTCCTTCTTGGTCGTGTCCCCGGGCTTGCGGACGCCCAGGCGGGCCATGGCGCCGGGGACGTCCTCCAGGTACCAGGAGAAGTCCTCCCCGCCCAGGCTCTGCTCGGTGTCCTCGATCGACTCCGCGCCGAGCCGGGCCGCCATGGACTCGCGGAGCAGTTCGGTGACCACCGGGTCGTTGACCACCGGCGGGACGCCCCGGACGTAGGTGATCTCCGACTTGGCCCCGTGCAGGGTCGCGATCTCGTCGATGGCGGCGTGGATCTGGTCGGGGGCCTCGTGCCAGGCGTTGATGTCCAGGCAGCGAACCGTCCCCGACAGTTCCGCGTGCATCGGGATGACGTTGCAGGCGTGCCCGGACTCGATCCGGCCCCAGGTGACCGACATGCCCGACCGGGCGTCCAGCCGGCGGGCCAGCACGGCCGGGACGTCCACGGCGACCCGCGCGGCGGCCGTCACCAGGTCGGTGGTCAGGTGCGGGCGGGCGGTGTGGCCGCCGGGGCCGGCCAGGGTGACCTCCAGGCGGTCACAGGCCGAGGTGATCGGGCCGGCCCGCAGTCCGATCCGCCCCGAGTCCACCCGGGGGTCGCAGTGCACCGCGATGATCTTGCCGACGCCGTCGAGCACCCCGGATTCGATGGCGTCGCTGGCCCCGCCGGGCAGGACCTCCTCGGCGGGCTGGAAGAGCAGGCGCACGGGGTTCGGGAGCAGGCCCTGCCGGTCGAGTTCGGCGAGCACCAGGCCGGCGCCGAGCACGACCGAGGTGTGGACGTCGTGTCCGCAGGCGTGCGCGCGGTCCGGGATGGTGGACCGGTACTCGACGTGCACCTTGGCGTCCGGGATGGGCAGGGCGTCGATGTCCGCGCGCAGGGCCAGCATCGGCCGGCCGCCGTCCCGCGTCCCCACGTCACAGATGAGGCCGGTGCCGGACTTCAGCACCCGTGGTCGCAGGCCGGCCTGTTCCAGCCGGGCCTTGATCGCCGCCGTGGTGCGGACCTCCTGGTGTCCCAACTCGGGATGCATGTGCAAGTCCCGGCGGAAGGCGATCAGTTCGGCACGCAGGTGGTCCGGAAGCTTGCCGGGCAGCTCGGGCTGGTCGGGCTTGCCGGGCAGGGCGGTCTGGGACTCGCGGGACATCAACTGGTTCACCCGTTTAAGGGTAGGCCCACCGACGGGCCAACTGGCTGGAGATCACAAAAAGTTCATGCCGTTAGGGGAAAGAAACCCGACCTCTGGACGCATGACCGTATGCGTGCGCGGGTAAACTCGCGCGCTCATCCGGCCGCCGGAGCGGTCTGAGCGGGGAGTCTGCGCAC
The DNA here is from genome assembly GCF_026627505.1 of Streptomyces sp. H27-H5. GTDB lineage: Bacteria > Actinomycetota > Actinomycetes > Streptomycetales > Streptomycetaceae > Streptomyces. The sequence continues at coordinate 12,502 of NZ_JAPNLK010000007.1, forward strand.
ATCACGGGCGGTGTCGGTGACCCCGGCGAGGAAGCCGCGGGCCCGCGGCGAGGCGCCGGCGGTGAGCCAGTCGGGATCGACCTCGCACACGGCCACGGTGACGCCGGTGCCGATCAGGGCGTACGGCAGCGTGTGGACGACCGTGGACGGAAAGCTGACGATGGTGCGGCCCACCGGCCCCCGCCGGGCGATCAGCTCCAGCGGCAGGTCCGGGCGCACGATCTCCAGCCCGGTCGCCTCGCTCAGCTCGCGCAGCTTCTCCGGGGACTCGCGGCGGTGCGCGAAGTAGCGGGTCGCGCCGTGTTCCCTGGTCAGGGCCAGGACTGCGGCCCGGTAGCGGGCCGGATCCACCACGCCCGTCTCCACGAGCGAGGTGCCGACCAGGTCCGTTCCCCTGGTCAGGCGGGGCGGGCCGAAACGGGCCCGGGTCCAGGCGAAGTCGTTGAGCCGTACCTCCATCCCGGGCAGCGGGGTGACCGGCATCGAGGTGAACACCTCCACCCGGCGACGGTCGCCGCCCGGGGTCAGCCTGCGACGCGCGGTCCCCGACACCGGGGCGTACGCCAGCTCGCGCACCCGGGCCCCGGCGCCGGACCCCGTGCGGTGCCAGCGGCGCAGCCGCTCCCCGCGCCCGAGCTGCGCGACGAACTCCATGGTGGCGGTGCCGTCGTCGACGACCACCAGTTCGGCGGCCCGCGCCGGGGCCAGCAGGAGCTGGACGAAGCGGGAGAAGGGGTCGCCGACCACGATCCGCTCGGCCCTGCGGACGTCGGCGGCGAGCGCGGCCAGCGCCTTGAACGGGGCGCCGGCGCCCCCGCGCGCCTCCTGCCAATGGACGGTGTACCCCTCGTCGCGGGCGAGCCCGGCGACCCGGCGGAGCTGCCCCCGGGACATCGGGTCGGTGGGCGGGAGGACCACGATCGTCGGCGCCTGCGGGCCCGACGCACCGGAGCCGGGCAGGGTGCTGGGCCCGCCGGCGCGGCCGGCGGATCGCCCCGGCTGGCTCGGGACGCCGTCCAGCAGCCGGCCGCCGGCCGGGCGGGCGGTCCCGTCGTCGGCGCGGGCGGTTCCGTCGTCGGCGCGGCGCGCGTGGGCCCACTCCAGCACGTTCAGCAGCTGGACCGGGCTCTCCACGAAGGCCAGGGTGGATGCGGAAGGGATCACCACGTTCTCCTCGTCAGGTGCGGGGGTACCGCGCGCGCCGGGACCGCGGGCCGCGCCGGGGGCGGAGCGGAGCGGTCAGACCGCCGTGAGGTCGCCCTGGAAGCGGCGGAGCTTCTTCATGGGGGCCAGCTCGGACTCGTAGACGCGCTTGACGCCGTCGCCGAGGGCGGTCTCGATGGTGCGGATGTCGCGGACCAGGCGGGTCAGGCCGCCCGGCTCGACGGAGGCGGCCTGGTCGGAGCCCCACATCGCCCGGTCGAGGGTGATGTGGCGCTCGACGAAGGTGGCGCCGAGGGCGACGGCGGCCAAGGTGGTCTGGAGGCCGGTCTCGTGGCCGGAGTAGCCGATGGGCACGTTGGGGTACTCCTCCCGAAGGGTGTTGATCACCTTCAGGTTGAGCTCCTCGGCCTTGGCCGGGTAGGTCGAAGTGGCGTGGCAGAGAAGGATGTTGTCGCTGCCGAGCACCTCGACGGCGTGCCGGATCTGCTTGGGGGTGGACATGCCGGTGGACAGGACGACGGTGCGTCCGGTGGCGCGCAGCGCGCGCAGCAGTTCGTCGTCGGTGAGGGAGGCGGAGGCCACCTTGTGGGCGGGGACGTCGAACTTCTCCAGGAAGGCGACGGCCTCGGTGTCCCACGGTGAGGCGAACCAGTCGATGCCGCGCTGGGCGCAGTGCTCGTCTATGGCCAGGTAGTCGGCCTCGTCGAACTCGACGCGGTGGCGGTAGTCGATGTAGGTCATCCGACCCCAGGGGGTGTCGCGTTCGATGTCCCACTGGTCGCGCGGGGTGCAGATCTCCGGGGTGCGCTTCTGGAACTTGACGGCGTCGCAGCCGGCTTCGGCGGCGGCGTCGATGAGCGCGAAGGCGTTGCCGAGGTCGCCGTTGTGGTTGATGCCGATCTCGCCGACGACGTAGACGGGGTGACCGGGGCCGGCGGTGCGCGAACCGAAGCTGCGGAGGCGGGAGTTGGCGGTGGCGCTCATGTCAGGTGACGTCCTTCGAACGGTGCGTACGGGTACGGGGCTCGGGTCGGGGCGTACGAGGGGCTGTGGTTCGGGGTGGGGTTCGGGTTCGGCTCCGGGGCGGGCATCGGCTCCGGGTTCGAACAGCGGGGCGACGAGACGGGCCCGGGCCAGGTCGTGCGGGTCGTCGATCTCCAGCACCCGCGCCGGGTCGGTGGCGACGGGCAGGGTGCGGCCGAAGAAGCGGTGCCGGGCGGCACGGAACCCGGCGGCGGCCATCGCGTAGGCGGCGCCGGTCTCCAGGAGGTCCTGGGGGCGGTCCTGGCGGCGGGGCCGGTGGGTCGTCTCGTGGTTGACCCCGAGGCCGGTGCCGTCGGCGTCGGCCCGCCAGAGGAAGCCGTGGAAGGGGGCCACGGTCAGGGCGGAGTCGGCGGCGCCCGAGGCGACGGCGGCGGCCACGGACTCGACGTCGGAGGGGGTGAGGAAGGGGCTCGTGCACTGGACCAGGAGGACCACGTCGACGGTGACGGAGTGGAGTTCCTCGAACGAGTCCAGCGCGTGCAACAGGGCGGCCTCGCTGCTCGCGGTGTCCCCGGAGAGCGCGGCGGGGCGGCGCACGGCGTGGGCCCCGGCGGACCGGGCCGCCCGTGCGATGGCCTCCGAGTCGGTGGAGACGACCACGTCGGTGACGGTCGGCGCGGCCAGGCAGGCGCGTACGGCCCGCGCCACGAGGGGGGTCCCGCCGACCTGGGCGAGGTTCTTGCCGGGGACGCCCTTGGAGCCGCCGCGGGCGGGGATCACCGCGAGCACCCGGGCCCCGGGGTCTGCGGCGCGGGGCCGGGGCGCCCGGCGGGCGCTCACAGCTCTCCCAGGCGTCGGATCACGGGGGCCACCCGTTGTACGCCGTGCCGGTAGGCGCCCCGCGCGGCCTCGCGCAGGTGCCCGCGGAGCCAGCGGCGGGCCGGGGACAGCCCCGCGTCCCGTCGGACGGCGCCTGGCAGCGGGGTCCCGTCGGGGGCGAGGTGGTGGCGGGCGAGGATGCCGGGGAGGTATCCGGGGGCGGTGACCGGGGTGTAGTACGGGGCGACGGGCGGGAGTCGGTCCCGTCCCAGGAGGTCGGCGAGTCGTGCGCGGGCGGCGCGGAACGGGTCGGCGGCTCCGGGCGCGGCCGTGGAGGCGTCCCGTGCGGGGGCGCCCGGGCCGGCGATCGGGGCGACGCCCTGGTCGGCCAGCCAGGCCGGGTTCGCCCTCGGCAGCAGCCCCTCGTCCAGTTGGTCCCAGGAGGCCAGACAGCCGGAGCCCAGGAAGTGGTGGTTGCCGAGCGCCTCGCGGATGCCGAGGTCGGTCAGGACGGCGGTCGGGATGCCCCGGTGCAGGGATTCCAGGGCCGCGGTGGAGGACACCGTGACCAGCAGGTCGGCGTCGTCCAGTACGTCGCCCATGTTTCCGTACACCAGGCGGCAGTTGGCGGGCAGGCCGCCCGGCAGGCGGTCGGCGAGCCGCTGGTAGGGGTGCTCCTCCAGGTGCGTGGTGTGCTCCCCGGGCCGGCTGCGGAGTTTGACCGACACCTGCCGGTCGGGGTGGCGCCGGGCGTGTCCGGCGGCCCGTGCGAGGAGGTACGCGCGGTCCGCGCGGCTCTCCGGCACGGAGGGTTGGACGGCGAAGACGACCGTCCGGGCGCGGCCCGCGTCGGGCACGTGGGGGGCGCCTCCCAGGAAGGGCAGCGCGGTCTCGGTGACCGCGTCCGGATCGGCGCCCACGCCCTCGTACACGGCGCGGAAACGGCCCGCGTCGTGACGGGAGTTGGCGAGGACGAGGTCGGCGCCGTGCCGCAGCAGCAGACCGTCGGCGAGCTTCTCGTAGACGACTCCGACGTAGCCGGTGACGAACACGGGGCGCGCGGCCGGGTCGGGCCACAGGGCGCGGGCCCCGTGCAGGACGGCCTGGACGGCGCCGCCGACGAGGGCGAGGACGACCACGTCGTGGCGGTCGCGTCCGGGGGCGATCTCCGCGAGGAACTCGGCGCAGGTCACCTCGGTCGGCCCGGCGTCCGTTCCCGTGCCCGCCTCCACGCCCACCTCGCCGAGTTGGCGCGCGGTGGGGGTGGCCCGGCCGCGCAACAGGTATCCGGTGGGGAGGCGGTCGGGTGCGAGGCGGCGCGCGGTGAGGGCACCCCATTTCCACCGCGTGTCGGAATCTGCGAGTACGGCGATGCGTCGATCGCCACGACTGCTACTGGCTGGCACCCGGCCGAAGTTATTCCGCATTTCCGGTGATCGGCCCAACGAGCGCACAACAGCTGGTTAACAACCCGTCGACGAAACGCGAAAGCGGACGGGTTAACGCGCCCGCCCCGCGTCGTTCACACGGAATACGCGCCCGGGTCACGGTGAATGACGGACGGCGCCCTAATGTCTCGCTGGTGGTCAAGCTCTCTGTCGTCGTGCCGTTCTTCAACGTGCAGACATACGCCCCGGATGCCCTGAAAAGCCTCGCCCTCAATGCTCGGGAGGACTTCGAGTTCCTGCTGGTCGACGACCGGTCGACGGACGGGACGCCCGAACTGTTGGAGCGGGCCGCCGCCGAGTTGCCCGGCGCGGTGTTCCTCGGACGGGACGAGAACGGCGGCCTGGCCACCGCCCGCAACACCGGGTTGGACGCGGCGCGCGGCGAGTACCTCGCCTTCCTCGACGGGGACGATTGGCTGGCGCCCGGTCACCTGGCCCGCACGGTGGCCGCCATCGAGGCCCTGAACTGCGATTTCGTCCGTACGGACCATGTCCAGGTCACGGGGCGGGCGCGCAGTGTGCAGCGCGTCCCGTACGGGCCCGAGGGGGTCGTGGCCGATCCGCGTGCCGGGATCCTGCCGGCCGGGCGGGCCACGGCGGTGGACTATCCGTTCGCCTGGGCGGGGATGTACCACCGGCGGCTGTTGGACCGGGGTCTGCTGCACTTCACGGACGGGTTGCGGACGGCGGAGGACCGGCCGTGGATCTGGCGGCTGCACCGGGAGGCGAGGTCCTTCGCGCCGGTCGGATTGCCGGGGGTTTTCTACCGGCGGGGCATTTCCACCTCGCTGACCCAGATCGGCGACGAGCGTCAGCTCGATTTCATTCGCGCATTTGATCAAGTTCTTTCGGAGGCGGCGGCCGACCGGGAATCCGATCTGCTGCTCCCTAAAGCCGTTCGCACATATTGCGCCATCATCGCGCACCACATCGGATCCATCGAAAGGTTCGAACCGGCCGTGGCCAGAAAACTCCGCGCGGTGAGCGCGGCAGCCCTCGCGCGGATGCCCCGCGCGGTGTTGGAGCAGGCCCTGGACTCGATGGACACCGAGCGCTCCACGCTGCTGCGCCGGCTGCGCCGCCGCGGCCCGGCGGGAGCCGCCGCGTGAACGTCACCCAGATCTTCCTCGCGTCCACCTCGTACGGTGCGGCGACGCTCGCGGCCGGCGTCGACGCGGGTGTCTTCCCGCCCGCCGGCCGGCGGATCCTGCTGACGAGCAACCACTCCGTCACCCCCGAGGTCACCCCCGGGCTCACCGCGATGCCGGGGTTCGACGCGCTGCGCCGACGCTTCGACGAGGTGCGCGATTGGAACGCCTTCATCACACCGCAGCACCCGGGCACCTGGACCCCGCGCGCCGAGGACGTTCCGTTGTGGGAGCGGCAGTTGAGGGCCTCGTGGGGGCTCGGGGAGGACCGGGTCGAACTGGTCGTGGAGTCCCTCCAGGTGCCGCCGGCGCAGGGCTTGTGCCAGGTGTTCCCGGGCGCGGCCGTCGACGTGTACGCCGACGGGCTGATGAGTTACGGACCGACCCGCGTCCGGCTCGACCCGCGGATCGGGATGCGGGTGCGGCGGGTCCTGCACCTGGACCTGGTTCCGGGGTTGGAGCCGTTGCTGCTGACGGAGTTCGGCGTGCCGGCGGAGTCGGTGCCCGCGGCGGACTTCCTGAAGGTGCTGGCGGAGCTGACCTCGTACGGGGAGCCGCCGGCGGACGTGGGCGGCTCCCCGGCGGTCCTGTTGGGCCAGTACCTCGCGGCGTTGGAGCTGATGTCCGCGGCGGAGGAGGAGGACCTGCACGTGGAGATGGTGCGGGGCGCGTACGCCCGGGGCCATCGGGAGCTGGTCTTCAAGCCGCACCCGAGCGCGCCGGCGGCGTACTCGCGGCGGGCCGAGGAGGAGGCGCGGCGGTTGGGGGCGCGGCTGACGGTGATCACGGAGCCGGTGTTGGCGGAGACCCTGTACGAGCGGCTGCGGCCGGCGCTGGTGGTGGGCTGCTTCTCGACGGGCCTGTTGACGGCGTCGACGCTGTACGGGATTCCGGTCGCCCGGACCGGGACGGCAGCCATGTTGGAGCGGTTGACCCCGTACGAGAACAGCAACCGGATCCCGTTGGTCCTGGTGGACGCCCTGCTGCCGGACCTCGCGGCGGCGGACACGCCGCCCCGGGTCGATGACCTGCCCGCCCTGGTGGCGGCGGTGGGCTTCGCGATGCAGCCGCGCGTGCTGGCGGAGCGGCGGGCGGACGCGGAGCGCTACCTGGCCGCGCACCCGACGGCGGACACCGCGCGGTACTTCAGGCGCCGGCGGCTGACGGCGCTGGCGTTGCCGGGCGGGGTTCCGGCGCGGCTGTCGTTCCTTCCGCGCAACCCGCTCGTGCGCCGGGCGGGCCGTCGGCTGCTGCGCCGGTTCCCGGTGCTGCGCCGCCTGCGCTGACGCCCGGCGCGTCAACCGATCCGGCTCCGCGCCGCGGTCGCTCAGCCCGTGGCGAGTTTGGCGGCGAAGCCGAGGAAGAGGACGCCCGCGGCGGAGGTCGCGCCCGCGGAGAGCCGCTTGCGGCGGCGGAAGGCCGCCGACAGTCGGGTGCCGGTGAAGATCAAGGTGGACAGGTACAGGAAGCTGGCGAGCTGCGACAGCGTGCCGAGGAGCAGGAAGGACAGGGCGGGGTAGGCGTAGCCCGGGTCCACGAACTGCACGAAGAACGACAGCAGGAACAGGATGGCCTTGGGGTTGAACAGGCTGACCACCAGCGCCCGCCGGTAGGGCCGCTCGTCCGCCGCGGCGGGTTCGGCCAGCGCCTCCTCCTGGCGCAGCGCCCGGTCGCGCCACATCCCCCACGCGGCCCGCATCATGCCCACGGCGAGCCACGCCAGGTAGCCGGCCCCGAGCAGTTTCACCACCGTGAACACCACCGGGCTGGCCTGGAGGAGCGCGCCCGCGCCGGCGGCGGTGAGGACCATCAGGACGGTGTCCCCGGTGAACACGCCGGAGGCGGCCTTGTACCCCTCCCGCACTCCCTTGCGCGCCGCGACGGACAGCACGTACAGCGAGTTCGGTCCGGGGAGGAGGACGATCAGGACAAGGCCCGCGAGATACGTCGGCAGATCGGTGACACCCAGCATTCCGCGAGTGTCCCATGCCGGTCCGAACGTCCGACAGTCATTTCGCCGCCCCCGTCCCACGCGCCACGGGCGCCGTGTACTCCCTGGGAACGGCGTTCCGGACGGCGCCCCTCGGAGCCCGCCCCTCGATCACGTGTTCCCTCCCCCGGGGAGCCCGCGAGCCGCGGCGGGACGGCTCGGGCGGCCGCGGCGCGGATCGCCGTCGATGTCGACATCCGGCGGGGTCGGTAGGCGCCACGCGACGCGGTCCTTCGTGGAAGCGACCGGCCCCGGACTGATACAACCTCCCCCAGCCGATGCCCGGGGCGCCGGCGCCGCGATGGCCGCTGGTCACAATGCCGCAACATCCCGCGGGCGCCCGCAACTCTCCATGGCCGTGAGGCATCACCTAGTTACACAACGCTGAAATCGGGGGACCGCAATGCCACGTCAGAGAGTCTTGATCCGCACGCTCGGGTTGGCCACCGCCGTCGCGCTCGCCGCGACCGCCTGTGGACCGCAGAAGTCGGAAACCCCGGGTTCCGCCTCCTCGGCTCCGTCGGCGTCCACGGCGGCGCCGTCCCCTTCCGCCTCGTCCTCCGGCTCGGACGACAAGCCCGGCAGCCCCTCGCCGTCGGCGTCGCCCTCGTCCTCGGCGTCGGCTTCCCCGTCGGCCTCCGCCTCGCAGTCGCCCGCCGTCCGGCCGATCATGGCCAACGGGGACGAGAGCGAGCAGATCCGCGAACTCCAGGCACGACTCAAGCAGCTCAAGCTGATGTCGGTGGCGCCCACCGGCTTCTACGGTTCGAAGACGACCGCCGCGGTGAAGACCTTCCAGTCGGGCCACGGCCTGCCGGCGACCGGTTCGGTGGACGACGCGACCTGGAAGAGCGTCCAGGGGGCCAGCCGCAAGCCGACCGCCGCCGAGCTGCGTCCGCCGACCACCATCGAGGTCGACACGCCGGACCCGCGGTGCATGCAGGGCCGGGTGATGTGCATCAGCAAGGAGAGCCGGACCCTCGCCTGGATGATCGACGGCAAGATCGTCTCGTCGTTCGACGTGCGCTTCGGGTCGGAGAACACCCCGACCCGCGAGGGCGAGTTCAAGGTCGAGTGGAAGGCCAAGGACTGGACGTCGACGATCTACCACACGCCGATGCCGTACTCGATGTTCTTCAGTCAGGGCCAGGCGGTGCACTACTCGTCGGACTTCGCGGCCCGCGGGTACTCGGGCGCCTCGCACGGCTGCGTGAACGTCCGCGACAAGGGGAAGCTGGCGGCGCTGTTCGACCAGGTGAAGGTGGGCGACAAGGTCGTCGTCTACTGGTGATCCGCGAGCGCGGCGGGGTCTTGAAGTAAAGGGCGCGGGCAGGGCCGGGGGAACGTGCCCCGCCCGCGCCGGTTGCGCAGAGCCCAGAGGTACGGGGGGAACCCCGGCTCATGCGCGGCCGATGACCAGTCGGCTCGATATGTACTGCGCCGGCGATTCGAAAAGTGTTACAGCGGTGGTTCAGCTCTTCGTGCGGAAGCCGAGCGCGCCGCCCGGGTTCAGGGTGGGCGACTGCGGAACGGTGGCCCCGTCGTTGCTTCCGGGACCGCTCTTGGTGCCGTCGGGGCCGTCCAGCAGGGCCTCGCAGAAGCGCGCGATGTTGGCCCGGTTCTTGGCGAGACGGATCAGGTGGTCGCGCCGCTCGCCGACGATGTGCCCCATGCGGTACTCCTCGCACAGGTCCCTGGCCGCCCGCACCCTGCCCTCGCGCTCGCGGTCCTTGCCGCCGCCGGCGGGAGTGGAGGTGCCGAAGCCCTTCTCGTCGGGCCGCTCGTCCGCGGCGTCGTCCGTGCCGACGGGGCCGGAGCTCGTGGCGATGGGGCCCGCGGTCGGTCCCCCCACGGTCTCGGGGGTCATGCGGGACCCGCCGTCCGGGGTCGCCGAGACGCCCGGGGCGCCGGTGCCGGCCCCGCCGCCGTCCCGCATCGGGGTGGTGGGACGCGGCTGCGGGGCGGTGTGCGTCGGACCCACGAGGTCGCCGGACGCCGTGGGGTCCGAGTCCGCGCCGACCGAGACGCTCGGCAACGGGCCCGCCGCCTCGTGCGAGGGCCGGTCCAGCAGCCCGGTGCCCACGGTGGCCGCCAGCCCGCCGACGGCGACGCTGGCCAGGGCGGCCGCCAACCCCAGCCGCACGGGCGCGCCGCGTCGCCGCGGCGCGGGTACGCGGACGCGTACGGGCGGTGCGGGGACCAGGTCCACCAGGACGTCGCGTGCGCCGGTCGGATCGGCGTCGGCGCGGGCCGTCGGGCTCGTCCCGGGCCGGGCGACGCCGTGGGCCGCGCGGAACGCGGCCAGGGCCGCGGCCTCGCCGGGCAGCTCCAGCCCGGGGGCGAGCGGTGGGGTCAGCGCGTCGAGCGCCGTGCGCAGTCGGGCCGCGGCGGCCCGGTCGCGCGGGTCGGCCTCGGGGCCCAGCGGTGGTTCCCCGCGCAGCAGTCGGTCCGCCGCGGCTCTGTCCAGCCACCTGTCGCGCTCGTCGGCCATCACATGTCCTTCTGCGTCCGCCAACGTGAATGCGTCACACCGGTTTGTTCTACGAGGCCCCCGCCGCGGCCGCGCTGCGCCGGTACGGCGTCGAGATCTCGTACGCCCCCACCGCCCCTGGCCTGGCCCTCGGCATTATGACCGACCCGCAGGCCCGTGCCCGCTTCCGGATCGGACAGCACGAGGGCGCCGGGATCGGCGCCGGCCTCGGCGCCCAGCAGTTCGGCGAGCTTCTTCAGGCCCCGGTGCGCGGCGGTGCGCACCGCGCCCGGGCGCTTGCCGAGGGTCTCGGCGGCGCTCTTGGCGTCCAGGCCCACGACCACCCGCAGGACGACGGCCTCGGCCTGGTCCTGCGGGAGCTGGGCTATGAGCGCCATGGTGAGGCCGGTGGAGAGCGACTCCATGGCGGCGCCCGCCGTGTCGCAGTCCGCGGCGCGTCCGGTCAGTTCGCTCTCGTCGCCCCCGATGGCGGGCCGCCGTCCGCGCATGCGGATGTGGTCGAGGGCCCGGTTGCGGGCGATGCGGGCGGCCCAGCCGCGGAAGCGGTCGGCGTCGCCGGTGAAGGAGTCGAGGTCGCGGGCGATCTGCAGCCAGGCCTCGGAGGTGACGTCTTCCGCGTCGCCGTCGCCGACGAGCGTGCGTACGTATCCGAGCAGGCGTGGGTGCGCGGCGCGGTACACAGCACGGAACGCGTTCTCGTCGCCGTCCTGTGCCGCGAGCACCGCGGCGGTCAGCTCCGCGTCGTCCCCCAGCAAAGTCCCCAACCCGTTCACTGTCCTGTACGTGTGGCGCAAATCCGCACGTTACGGCTTTCACGTACCTCTCGTCCACGAGTTGTACAGCCGGCAACCAACCCTGTGCGGAGCGGGGTGTGACACAAAACGCATCCGGGGCGCTGACAGGGATACGGGCTTGTCGCACGAGTCCGTGTCGGACGGCGACCGGGGCCTCTCCTGTGGGGGGTGGCGGCCTCGGTCGTCATCCTTACTTCTTAGGCTCTGACCTGCGGGTTCATGGGGCTCAACCGGGCGCCATGACCAACCGCATGACCAACGCGTCCGCCAGTTCATCCGATCCGCCCCAGACCGATGCGCTGCGCCGTCCCCGAGGCCAGCTTGCGCGCCCCCTCCACCCGGCGCTTTCCGTACTGGGCCATCGTGTAGCCGGGCGAGTGATGCCTCACGTTCGCAGAGACCTCCACCGGGTTCTCCCCCGCGTCCAAGTCGTTCGTGACCTTGCTGTGCCGCCAGTCGTGGATGCGAAACCGGTCCGGGAGGCCCAGCCGCTCTCGGGTGGTGCGCCACCGTGCACTGACCTGGCCGGCGTCCTGCGCCTGGCCTGGGGTGATCCCACCTTTGTAGAGCATGTATCCGTCCCGCGCGAAGATCAGGCCGTTGTCCTCCCAGGAGGGGCCGAGCTTCTCCTTCCACATCTCCTGACGCTCCCGCGCCACCTTGAGGACGTTCATGAGCGCCTGGTCGACATAGATGATCGCGGCGTCATCTCCGTCCTTGGTGAGGCGCCTCAAGACACTCTTGTTGCCGACCTCGACGACGACCCACTCCAGCTCGATGGCGCAGTCGTCCCAGTGAACGAGGTTCCACTTCATCCCAAGAGCCTCACTGCGACGGACACCCGTGGCGGTGTACGTCGTCCACAGCGGTGCATCGCGGGTGCAGAAGTGCAGAGGCCCGCATCCGCGCTGTCCGCACGGTGTCCAAATGTCCTCAAGGAACCGACCCGTGCTGGCGTCGTCGAGCACCACGTACTTGCGCTGCTGGGCCTTGACCTGCCGGACGGTGGGCGGGCTGGCGGTGGCCGCCGGGTTGACCGGGATCAACTTCTTGATGACCGCAGCCGCGAACGCCGCCGACAGGATGTTGTGCACGTGGCGGACCGACTTGGCGCCCAGCGGCTTGCCCCTGTTCGATGGGCACGGGGCCGTCTCCAGCATTCGGTATAGCGCGTCAAGATCGTCGTCGGTGATGTCCTTAAGCTTCTTCGCCCCCAGGTGCGGCTTTATGTGCAGCCGGATCTTGGTTTCGTACGCTGCGCGAGTAGTGTCCTCAACCCGGTGCGCGATGAACCACTTATCCATCCATGCACTGAACTGCATATCCGAGCGCGGAGCGACGGACCCCGCCTCGTGAGCCGTCAGCCACTTATTGAGAGCCTTACTGGCCTCGGTTTTAGTCGCATATTCACGTCCGATCCAGAACCGCACCTTCTTTGCCTGAATCGGGTCGTAATGGAGGGGCGTTCTCACACCCCAGGTATTCGACCTGCCACGTCGCGGTATCTCTACCGGCGAACCGCCCAGGCCGTTGGCCTTCTTAGCCACTCATAACCCTCCCATCTTCATTTCCGGGCACGCCCGGTTTGCAGTGTTCCTCGACGCGGGGTTGCCTTAGGGCGTTTGCCGGTCGAGCCATTCGTTGAGGTCTTCCAGCCGGCAGCGGAGAGCGGTGCCGACCTTTTTGAAGGGAATCTCTTGGCGGCGCCAGTTGCTATACAGCCAGCTCTTTGGCTTTGCCAAGTAGGTTGCGACCTCGTCGATAGACATAAGCGGTGTCGCGTTAGCATTCACGCGACCATCCGATCCCGGTTGCCCCGAAGCTTCTGGATGGCAGCCGGTATCTGTGCGGGATCCTCCACACCGAGCAGCTTCGCGACCCGTCCGAGCGCCTCCGCCGGGTCGACCGCCGGGGGCTGCTGGACGGGGCGCGAGTACACGCGGTACTCCTGTCCGCTGACGCCGAGGACCCAGCCCCAACCGTTCTTCAGCGCCTTCTCCGTAGGCTTCAAGCGGCGACCCCGAAGTAGTCCGCGCGGGAGAGGGATGTCAGGTGGTACATGCCGTGCTCGCATTCGTAGTAGCGATTCTCGAAGGTGACCCCGCGGCCTGTTCCTCGACGCTCTGCGATGCCGCGCCGCTTGGCCTGCGCCTTCCCGAGGGCCCGCTCGGCGGCTCGCGGATCGGGGTAGGCCCGCTTTGAACCGCAGGGGCAAGCCCTGAAGTCGATGGTTCGAATGGTCATCTCGTTCTCCCGTTTCTACTTACGGAACTCGTCACAGGGGCAGGTGGGTATCTGGCAGGCACCCCGGGCAGCGGAGGCGGCGGAGTGGGTGAAGGGGGCGTGGCCGCACTCGTCGTGCTGGCAGTAGCCCTTCCATTTCTTGCCGTCGTGGTTGGCGAGCATGGTTCCGGGACTGTGAAGCGGGACGAGGCGCCCAATGCCGCCGAAGGCCATCTTCGAGGCGAAGCTTTTGGCCTCGGCCTCGTTGCCGAAGGGCGCGAAGTTCAGGCCGCGGTGGCCGTCGCTCCACGTGTGGACGAGAGCCACCCAGTCGCGCATCTGGAGGATCTCGCCGACCTCCTTGATCACAGCCTTCGCCATGTGGGTGGCGCTCTCGAAGGTGTCGTTCTCCAAGAGCGCCACGACCGCCGCCACCTCTTCCTTGCGGGGGGTGATCCTCACGGGCGCCCTGCCGGTGCGAGCAGCCCCTCCAGGCGGCGAAGAACTTCCGGTAGGGCGCCCGCCCTCGCGCCGGATCGGATGTCGGCTACGATCCCGCGCACTTCCGCCTTGATGGCCGGCATGGTCACCGGCCCGGTGAGATCCGCGACGAGCTCAGCGGTGGCCGGGGTGGGGTCGACAACCTCAACGGGAAAGCTGAACCAGTCGGAATCCAGAGCCCAGGCGTAGCCGATGACTAGCCAGCCTCCGCACGGGTCTTTGAAGCCCGCGTCACCATCGGCGTCGCGGATCTCGGTGCCGACCGGCAGCTCGTCCAGGACGGCGGGGTTACTGATGGGGTTAATGGTCACTTCGTCCCCTCCTTCTGGAGAGAACACTATTACAATGACCATCACAGTTCAACTCTTACATTGTCTCGGCAAGGTGCTGGAGCTTGTGGCCGAGGGCGTAGGCCGAGCGGTCGTTGACGAGAACCTCGTCGAAGCGCCAGCCTGCAAGGGCGTTCTCGCTGGTGTGGTCCGAGGCCGTGATCAGCTTCTGGCCGGGCCGCACGATGTTGACCACCAGGCCGCCTCGCCGGACGATCTCTGCGGCCTCATTGGGGAATCGGACATCAGTGATGACCGTCGGGCCCCATCCCGCCGCGTCACGGAAGAGGGCATCGACCCAGACGTTCTCGCCGAGAACGGTCCTGCCGCCCTCGGTGCCGCACCGTTGGAGGTACGCCCGCACTTCAGGATGGGCCGACTTGGCGTAGCTCCAGCCGTATCGGTCCACCTCGTCGGCGAGCGGGAAGCTCCCGTTGATCTCGTCGTCCACGGTCCACGGGTTGACCGCGTACAGGAAGTCCTTGACCTTGTCGGCGAAGGCGCGGCGCTCCCAACCGATCGCTACGAGGGCCTTGGCTGCGGTGTCCTTGCCGGAACCGGCAGCACCGGCCAGCCCGATCAAGCTCACAGGACGCGGCGGTTCGTCGAGGAGGTGCACATCTGACTCTGCCAGAACGGAGACCCAGTTCTGTCGGCTGGGCTCGGCACCGGGATTCTCATCTACATGAAGCCGGAACACCTGACGTCGCGGACCGTCCCAGGCCGCAGTCTTCACCTGGGGGTCAGCGACGAGGTAGCCCTCACGGGTGACGGCGTGACCTCGGGTGTCGCGGCCAGTAGCGCGAACCCGCCGCCCAGCCTCCAGTTTGATCTTCATCTTCATTTTCAGACTTCCCTGCTGTCGATAAGGCGGTAGAGAGCCGGCGCGCGAACGTGGCCACAGCACACGTCGCAGTCACAGAGGTGGAGGCAGAGTGAGCAGCCGGGCTCGTCGCAGTACGGATCGGGTCCGTGCCACGTGTGGGAGGGGTCGGGCTCTGGGCATCCCCACCCGGAACAGGAGGAGTCCCGCGACCAGGTCGGGTACACGATGTGCTCGCGCCTGCCGAGGAGCCCATGGGCGACGTGCTCGCCGGGACAGTCGGCTCGGGAGCGGTCCATGCCAGCTTGGGTCAGGAAGGCCGCCCGGCATCGGGTGCATTGGAGACGGCCCTCGGGGCGAAGCCGTACGAGGTGCTTCACTGGGGTTCCTGCGCGACGCGACCGTATAGGCGGCCGGCCGAGTCGACGGCCCACACATGGCCAGGGTCCAGCCACAGGTCGAGGTCGGCGTCGATGTCTGATCCGCAGCGGGAGCAGGCGAACTCCCCGCTCGGGACGGCGCACAGGAGGCCGCGTCCGCAGGGTCCGCACCAGACGTAGTCCACTCCCGCCTTCACGCGGAGACCTGCTGCCGGCCGATGTGCAGGGCGAGGGCCTGCTTGGCCGCGGTGACGGCCCAGTCGAATCCGTAGTGGCCCCAGCAGGCGTCTATCTCTTCCCAGGTGGACATGGTCGTGCCCCGGTCGTCGGCGCGCAGCCAGTCGACCGCTTCTTCGACGATGTAGCCGTACACATCGCCCTCGGCCCACGCCTGGTACTCGGCGCGCTCGGCGTCGAGGTACGCCTCGGGCAGCATGCCGAGGTCTTCGGCGTCCTCGCGCATCAGGTACCAGAGGGACACGGGTCCTCGTGCCGGCCGGGACTCGATCACGATCGTGTTGTGGAAGATCCGGGCCCAGCGGGTGAAGGTCTCGATGCCCTTCCAGCGGTTCCAGCTCACGCGCTCCCACGCTTCGGCAAGAGGGCCGCCGTCCTTGTCGATGGGGGCGTACTGGCCGAGGTGGGTGTCGATGGTGATCACGTGGGCCAGGTGGTCGAAGTCCTCGCGCGGGTTTCGGGCGTCCTCGTCGGGGACCAGGCGAACGCGGAAGCGGCCGTCATCGGTGGTGGCGATGGTCTCGGTCATGGTTCTCCGTACGGGTCAGAGGGTCGGGGCGGGGAAGTGGATGTCGCAGGACGTACGGCGGCACGGACGGCCGAGGGCGGTGATGAACTGCCGGTGGGCCTCGAAGGCTTCGGTCAGCCAGTCGTCTCCGTCGAGGAACTCGGGGCGCTTCTCGGCCCACAGGGCGCGGACCTCGACGACGTCGCGTATCTCGTAGAACTCGCTGGCGCCGTGCTGGCGGATCAAGTCGATCCAGGAGGCCCGGACCCGGTCGTATCCGCGTCGGGAGTGGTCATATCCGGAAGCAGGGTCGATGTCCTCGATCGCGACGCCGGAGGCGACGCAGATGCCGGCGCGGGCGTCGGCCATGGAGGTGAGCCGGTCGGCCTCGCAGACGGGGCAGTCGAGGGGGCTGCGGGCGTAGTGCATGAGCAGGAGGTTTGCGCGCATGGTCTCTTCGTTCGGTCAGGCAGCGAGCACGTGGATGGGATCAGCCGAGGTTGGGGCGTAGATGTCGGCGAGGTACCGGCGAAGGTGGTCCTCCCAGTGCCGAGAGAGGAGGCTTCCGATAACGACGGCGCTCATTGGTGGGGCTACGACGTCGCCGATCTGCTGCGTACAGCTCGATCGGGAGCCGGTCCACGGGTAGCCGGGACGGAAGCCCACCAAGAGCGCGGCCTCGTCGAGGCTGAACGTCCTGTCCTTGTCGTGCTCCCAGTACCAGCCGCGGATTTTGCTGGTGATGCCGGTCGCGGGCTTGTTCGCGCTCCAGCAGTTCCCGCCCGCCGTCTTGCGGACACCCCGAGTGTTGACGCGGATGCCTTCGGGCCAGCCGAGGGCCTGGGCGGCGGTGGTGGCCGGCATGGGCGCCTTGGGTGTGAGGGCGTCCATGTCGACGTAGGAGTGGCGGGCCGCCATGAGGAAGACGCGCTTCCTGCGGGAGGCGAGGCCGTAGTCGACGGCGTCCAGGACGCGGTACTCCGCGCTGCACCAGTCCGCCGACCACAGTTCTTCGCGCAGTCCGTCGAGGATGAGCTCGGGTAGGGCCGAGCTCTGCTCCATGGCCAGCCAGCGGAGGTTGTCCCACTGGGAGGTGAGGGTCAGTGCCCAGATCAGCACCTCGGCGACGAGCCCGATTCGCTCGTCCGTCATGTCGGCGATCGGGGCCCGGACCTCGTCCAGGCTGAGCAAGGGCCCGGTGAACCCCGCGTAGCCGTCCCAGTCGGGGTCGTTACAGATGAGGCAGGTGTCCTCGACCTCGCAGGCCTCGCAGTCTGCGCTGTCGTGCCAGTGCCCGAAGGTGGCCTCGAACGCCATCGTGAAGACGTCGAGCAGCAGATCCTGATTGCGGGGGTCGAGTCCGGCGCGCTTGCCGGCCGGTGACCAGCACTGGCAGGGCGCGGAGACGATCAGCCCGCGTACCCAGCGGAGCGCCAAGTGCTTCGGGTCGAGGGAGCGGACGTCTGTGATGATCCGTCGGAACCCTGCTGCGCTGGCCGTTGCTGAAGCGCCCTTGTGCATCTCGACGCCCACGGTGTCGAGCTCGTGTCGCAGGACGTCTCGTGCGCCGACGTCCCAGCCTCCCGGTCCGGCGAAGAGATTGACGACTCGGTCGGGGTCCCCGGGCTTCGGGGGGAAGAGCCAGTGGACGGGCCAAGGCGCGGCGATCTCCGCGAGTTCTTCCGGCGTCTTGCCGGAAAAGTCCAGGTAATCGGGGACACCGAGCGCCCCGGCGGTGTCGAGGCGGGTCAAAGACATCAGTCCACGTCCACGACGATGACGGGCGAATCGAGGGTGATCACGACGCCACCTCGGCGTAGGCGGCTATCCGGGCCTGAAGGTCGATGATCTTCGCGTCGGTCTTGCGCAGCTCGTCGCAGACCTGTCCGCGGTGCGCCTCGGTGCTGCGGAGGTTGTCTTCGAGCTCCAGGCGCTCGCTGTTCCGGCGCCAGTACGGGTACTGCGCCTCGAATCGGTCAGCAGCCTCCTCGACCATCAGGTCAAGGCGCCGGTCTGCGGCCGTACCGCTGCCGAGCTCCTTGCCCTCGGCGTTGGTGTACTCCCAGCGGCGCAGCAGGGGAGAGTCCCAGCGCCAGCGGCCCAGCCTGCTGACCTGCTGGTCCAGGGATCGAATACGCCTGGACCCGACGCGGTAGTACCGGCCCCGGATCTTCAGGAAGCCGGGCTCGTCCTCGTCAGCCGAGGAGCTGACGGCCAGGCGGGAGTACACGGGGCGCACCCGCTCGCCTCCCCAGTTCTCCTCCCCCGTCTTGGCCGGGAGGACTGTGACGTGGAGATCCCCCTCGGGGAACGTGTACGTGGTGTGGTGGGTCATGGAGTCCTCCATCGGTCAGGCGGGAATGGAAAAGGGCAGGCCGGCGCGGAGGGCGGCTTCGAGTTCCTTCGCCGCGCGCTTGAACTGTCCGAGCGCCTCCATTGCGAGGGCCCAGTCGCCGGTGGGGAGGTCCGAGATGTCGTCCATCCACGTCAGGCAGGCGTGCGGGCTAAGGAAGTGGAGCAGGCTGCCGTCCGTGTCCACGGCGACCACTTCGGCGGGGTCGAAGTAGGCCGTGTCGAGGTCGAGGAGGTGACCGCAGTGGTCGCAGAGGAAGAGGCCGGAGGGCTGGGCCCCGTAGGGGCCGAAGTCGCACTCACGGCAGGACATGACGCTCATAGCTATCCGTTCGAAAGGCGCCCACCCCTCGTGATTCCAGCGGAGGGACGGGCGCCGTCTGTGATGGGTCAGCGGTCGAGGTAGTCGACGAGCTCGGAAACGAGCTGCTCCTCGTAGGCGCTCAGGGGTGGCCGTGCGGCCTTCGGGTCCTCCTTGAACCAGGAGGCTGGCCAGATGTCGGCGGGGAGCGCGAGGATCAGCGCTTCGGCGGCATCGGCAAGGTTCAGCCCGGCTACGTGCTCGTCCTCCCAGGACCAGGAGCGGCCCGGCTCGGGCCCTTGGCGCATCGTCTCGACGGCCTCGTTCAGCTCGCCGATCAGGTACTTGACTCGGTCGCTTCTGCTGATTGCGGTCTCAGCAGCCATTGACGAGCCTCAGGACCGCCGAGGTCTGGATCTCCTCATAGGTGGGGTCGAGTTCATCCACCGGTTCGTTGTCGTTGATCCAGTCGCACAGGCCGGCGTCGTCATAAATTTCGCCGTCGTCGTCGAGGAACTCGTCCGGGACATCTATCTCCAGCTCGACATCACCGTGGGTGGTGCGTGCCAGGGTGAACTTCACGAGCTTCTTCACAGGTCCGTGCCGTATACGTCGGTCACGTCGCGGGTGATGTCGTGGGCGTCGTCCGTATCGAGCTTCTCGATCCAGGCGCCCTCGTTCTGGTCAAGCCAGTCCTGGAGGGCCTCGTCGTCGTAGGCGATGTCGGCGGGCACCTCGACTTGGGCCTCCACGTCGGTGGTCGTGGTCTCGATGACCTCAAAGCGAATGGTCAGCTCGACCATCTCGGGCTCGGTTACGGTCGTCATTTCGTGATCTCCAGTCGGATTCGGATACGGATACGGCAAGGGGTGCAGGTGAGGTCTTCGTCGAGGAGCTCGGGCACAGCTCGGCACTCGACACAGGGTTCGGTGTTCATCGCGGGCTGAAGACGTAGACGCCGCCGTACACGGGCTCGGCGTGCAGGCCGCTGGAGAAGAGCTCTTCGGATGCGCGGTCCCAGTCGATCGAGTTCCAGGGCCAGCGAGTCATGCGCTCCTTGTCCTCGTCCTGAGAGGTGTCCTCGGCCCACTCCTGGGCGTAGTGCCCCTCGGACTTGTGGAAGCCGCGGTACTCGTCGCGGAAGCGGTCGACCCAGTGGGTGTTGTCAACGTCGTCGCCCCACTCGGCGACCCAGGCCGAGAACGGCCCGAGCTCGTCGTGGGTGAGGCCCTGGAGGGCCTCGGCGACCTCGGCTGCGTAGGCCGGGGAGCACTCCCCCTCAAGGGCACCGTGGAACTCGTCGTGATCCGTCACCCACAGCTCCTCGTGGTCGGTGGGACCGCCGTGAAGGTCTTCGGGGGTGACGAGGTCGCCTGTGTCGGCGTCGTACCAATCGCCGGTCAAATGGCCGGAGTTGTAGCAGGCTAGGCAGCAGATCCAGACGCGCGGCTGGACGGTCATGGACAGGGCTGGGGCAGTCATGTCGTCCTCGTCTATCGGTGCGATGCGAGCTGGCATCGTCAGGCGGGGCAAACCACTGCCCCGCGACCTCCCTTTCGGAGGTTTCGCCTGGTGATCGCTTAGCGGTAGGTGTCTTCGAGGACGGGCCACAGCTCCCGGGAGCGGTAGGCGCCGATGGACTTGTGCAGGTCGTCCAAGGCGCTCTGGAAGGATTGGACGCACGGGTCGCAGAGGTACTGCCGGTTACTCGGGGAGCGGGTGTACGGGCCTCTGCGGGTGGTGGCCGGGCCGCACACCTCGCAGAGTCCTCCGCCCTGGATGTGCTGGAAGACAACGGTCTTGCGGCCGTTGTGCGGGCTGGTGCTCTCGACGTAGGCGTGACCCTCACGGGCGGCGGCCTGGAACGCGTGGCGGTAGCCGTAGCCGTGCCAGGTGCCGCCGTGCCGCCAGGCCCCGCACGAGCCGTCATGGTCCTCGGGCTGTTCGTATCCGCAGTCGCAGATGTAGACGTCATACGCCCAGGTCATGTCGTGCTCCCGGGGATGGGTTCCTTGGTGGGTCTGCCGACCAGCACGGTCGCGAAGTTGGTCATGACGACCATGGCCAGGTGCTCCAGGTCCGGGCCGCCATCCGGTATCGGCATCCCGATGTCGCGAAAGGAGAACAGGCAGCGGGCCACGAGCCCGGCCATGTCATTGGTGTCGACGAGGTCGGCGCAGGTGTGGCAGGCCCGCCAACGCCCACCGTTCGAAAGCGGGGTCACCACTCCCTCGTCACTCATCAGTGCGACGAGGGCTCGCTCCTGGGGGACGTAGAGCCAGCAGGCGCCGGGCAGACAGCAGAAGTCACACTCGGACATCGCGCCGCCCTCAGGCCGTCAGGGCGAGCTGAGACTTCTCGCCCTTGTAGTGGAGGTCGTCTTCGTCGTCGTCGCCCTCGGCGTGGCACTCCAGCCACATTTCGGCGGCACTGGCCTGGTCGTGGGCCGTGAGGAAGTTCGCAAGGCGCTCGACCTCCCCGCAGTTCAGATGTTCGGCAATACCGGACGCCAGCATGCCGTCGTCAAGGAGGTCCACCAGGTCATCCGCTGCGGTCCGCAGCGCGTAGAGCTCGCCTTCCAGGGTGCCGACGATGTCGGCCGCGATGGTCAGCGCGACGACCGTGGTGTCACGGTGGGTACGCATGGCACCCCAGGGATTCAAGAGGCGACGGAGCCGGGAGGGCTCGGCCAGCATGACCGTGCGGTTCGTGAAGATCGAGGTCAGTCGCTTGAAGGCACGCATGTGTGTCACTCCGGTGGTGGTGGGGTCGTCTACAGGCAGAGCAGGGGCGGGGTGATGAGGGAGAGCTCGGGCTTGACCTCCTGGACGGAGATGCCATGGGGCTCCCAGAACCCGCAGTCGGGATCGTCTTCGCACGGGCAGTCGCGGCGGGAGGTCTCGACGAGAGCCTCGGCGCCGAAGCGGGCAAACCTCAGGGCGGCGTCTCGGTCGTCGAAGGAGGTCTCCTCGCGGTGGTCGTGGGTAACGACGTACCGGTCCTTGCCAGTTCGCTGGATCTCCCAGAGTCCGAGGAGGTCGGCGACCTCGTTCCAGACACGGACCTCGTATGGGCGGGTGGTGGTGCGCATGTGTCCTCGTATTCGGGTGGAGAGCCACCCCTCCCCGGGGGGGGGAGGCACGGGGAGGGGTGGCGGTTCAGGGGAGGGTCAGGCCGGCATGAGGGCGAGCTGACCGGTGATCTCGTTGCGCATGAAGTCGCGACCCAGCGCGAGGAAGTGCTCACCGCGGCCGTAGTCGTAGGCGTCTCGCACGCCGTCCCAGTCGGCCCAGCCGTCCGAGTCCTGGTACTCCAGGTCCCACAGGGGGTCGGAGGCGTGCTCGACGATGCTCTGGTGGTCGGCTTCGGTGTCGTACGGGTAGTGCATCTTCACGTCGTCCAAGGCCTCGTTGAGGTTGCCCTCGAAAACCTGGCGGCGCTGGTCGTAGTAGTCGTCCTCGTCGAGGAACGGGTGATCGTTCTTGACGAACTCCGCCAAGGCGACGGCCGCCCGGAAGGCAGGGGTGTACGCACGGGTGCTGCGGCAGTCGCCCTCGCACGCATCTCCGTGGCAGAAGTCCACGTCGGGTTCACACCGCGGCCGGCATTCTTCGGTGTGGGTGCCAGGGCAGTCCTCGGGGCAGCCACCCTCGTAGACCTGGACGAAGAGCTGGGCATAGTCCCAGGCGCTCGTACCGCGCCCGCAGTCGTACACCTGGTCGTCGGAGACCACGGTGTCCGCGCGTCCCTCGTCAGCAGCGCTGCGGATGGCATCGCGGGCCACCTCGAAGTTGCTCTTGTCGCCGATCCACCCGAATCGGTCGTCGTGCCAGGTGAACATCTCCACGTGGGTTGGAGTGTCCTCATCGGAGTACGTCCCCGTACGCCAGGAAGGCCAGGAGCTGTGCGCGTCATCGAGCCGGGCCGCGTACTCGGCCAGCGCGTCATCGGTCGGGGTATCGAGACTGCGGTACATGGTCCTCGTGATCCGGTCAGGACGGGCGCTCCTCCCTTTCTCAAGCGCGGGAGGAGCAGCCGTCTAGTTACACTCTTACATTGAGACCTCAGACCACGTCGGACTCTTCGAGCTCCACATCCTCGACCCGAATGTCGGAGTAGGCCCAGACGAACCCGGGCAGGTTCGGCGCATCCGCGTCCACCGCAGCGCGAACGGCGGCCTCGATCACGTCGTGGCCATCCCGACTCCGGAGCCCTTCGTACGTGATGGTGATGGTGACTTCAGCGCGGTACTCATCGACGATCGGCGCAAGCTTCAGCGCTTCGAGGATCTCATTGGCTGCTTCCCTGGAGATCTCGTCAGCCTGATACGAGGCAAGAAGCTGATCACGCACGCTCCCGCGGAACTGGCCAGCCTCGCGGTCCGCCTCCTGGTAGAGGCCCTCCCACCGCCCAGCCTCGGCCTTGTAGTGGTCTCGCAATCCGGCGAGTTCCGCAACCTCCAGGCCGTGATCCGTGGTCAGGTCGTTGATCACCTCGCGAAGGAGCTCGAACGCGTCCGACGCTTCGCGCAGCTTGCGACGGGTGCCGTCCAGCTCGTAGGCGATGGTGAAATTGCGCTCGCTCAGGTTGCAGGCGATCTCGAAGAAGGAGAGGTCGCCGAACGGGTAGTCCTTGAGAAGGTTCACAGCCACGTTGTCTCCCGACGTCGGCCGGGCAAGTGCCCGGCTCCGTACCGCAGTGCGGATTGCGCTGCGATCTCAGCCACCCCAAGTTAGTTACACTCTTACAATCAGGGCGGCGTCAGCGCCCCCCGGTGGCTTCGCACCTACGCCCAAGGCGACCGGGAGGCTCGGCCTTGCAGGCCGGATGTTCATTTCGAGTGATTTGGGTGAGGCTCACTCGCACCTCGTTCACCGTCCACCGTTCTGCCATCCACGTTCCGCGCGCTTCACTTTCGAAGCACGCAGTCCGCTTGCCTCACTTTCGAGGTTCGCGGTCCGTTTCCGGCCGTCCGATGGACGGTGAGCCCTAGCGCCCCAACTACATTCCTGCCGACCGATCATTCGACCTCCTGAACACCGCACCGCAGGGCATCCCACGGGGCAGCACAGCGAGTTGAGCCGAGAAGACCGGCGCCCAACCGACCTGAGAGGTCGATACGGGCAGCGTTCCTTTCACCTGGGGTGGCTGTACCCGAAGGGGTTCTCGATGCCGTCCGATCACGCTTCCATCAAGCGGCAGGATGCCCTACCTACGGTCACGCTTTCATCCGGGCCGGGGTCGCCCTTCCTTCACCCCCGACGCCTGCCTCTCGGCGATGTCGGGACGGTGGTCCTGCTGTCCGCACAGCGGCATGTAAGCCAGCAGGCGGGGAGTGTGTGAGCCGTTCCGGCGAGCCGGTCTGGCGTTGGCTCCAACCCTAGCGGGCCTCGGCCTAGTTTCGCAACTCTTACATTCGCTCGGTTGCGATCCACCATTCCGTTCTCTCGGCGGCGCCGCTCATGCGGCCCGTTCTCGACTTCCCGGTCTGGCGTTGGGTCCCAACCTAGTGGATCGGGGCCCTGATTCGCAACTCTTGCATTCGCTCCGAGTGCTTGCCCCCACCTCGTTGGCCTGCCTTGCGACTGGCGTTCCTTGGTGGCGACATGGAGAACATTACGGCCCTGGCGACACTCTTGCAAATCCAGGCTTAAAGCCCCAGGTCAGAGCTTGTTCCCGCACCGCATCGGCAGTCCCTGAGTGGCCCTGTGAGGCCCAATCAGGGCCCGTTCCTGCACTCCCCCGGGCCCTGCCTGCCGTGCCCTTAAGCCGGGCGCCTGTCTGCCTTGGGGGGTGCGGGGGGTGAGTGCGTACGCGACGCGCGGAGGGTAGCGCACGGCGTGCGTCGCCAAATGACCGGGTCCGGGCGGGGGGTGGGGGGTGACCCCCGGTGTACGCGCACGCGGACCGCCATGTCTTAGCAGCTCGAATTCCGCCACGGTTCCAAGGTCGCCCAGAGGCAAAGGGCCCGCCTGCCACATGGGCAGACGGGCCACGAACCGTGCGGAAGAATGCCGCTTTACGCGGCCTGAGCCTCGCCGAGATACCGGTATCCCGAGCGTTCGGAGCAGCCGAGTCTCTCGGCCAATGTGGGCCCGGTGACCTTCTCGCCGCTGGCTTTCATCGCAGCGATCGTGTTCTTCACGACGGCGAGCGGAACTGCCTTCCTCGGGCTCCGCTGCCGCTCGGACTTCGGCTCCGCGGCTGCCTCTGCCAACTCCTCTGCAATCTCGTCGACCATCTCGGCGGCCTCGGCAGCCAACTCGCCAACGACTTCGGCCAGCTCCTCGTACTCATTGGCAATGCCGTGGCCCTTCGACACGAGCTGGCGGCCTGCCAGGTCGAGGGCCTCTGCCAATTCGGCCGCCAGGTAGGCAGCGGTCTGTTCGGCCTCTCGCGCACGGTCACGTGCTGACAGCTCCTCGGCCGGCATCGCCGCCATGTGGAGCATGTGTGCCACGACCAGTGGCGGCACCGAGGAGACGACTGCCACCAGCAGGGCGGAGGTCGTCATGTACTCGCAGTCGATCAGGTGGGCCACCACCTGAGCTGCCAGTGCCAACGCCAGCGCAACCCCGGCGCCGATGGTGGCAGTGACCCGACCGGGCGCCTTGGCAAGGTGGCGCTGGGTGGCGATGACGGCCGCGCAAGCGGCGTACGCGGAGACGCACACCGGCATGAGCCAGGTGACCCAGCCGTGCCAACCCGCGATCTCCGCCATGCGGATTTCGCCAGGTACGGACATGACGAGAGCTGCCACCAGGACGAGCGGCCTGCCAGCGACGAAGACCGCCTTGGCGTACCAGGGCATCTGCATGCTGGCCATCGATTCGCTCCTCACGCGGCCACGGCGGCGCGGCAGCGCTCGCGGCCCTGTCGGGCGGTGGTCAGGTCGTCGAGGGTCGGCTCGGGCTTGGCAGGAACGGTTCCTGCCAGGAGCGCGGCGGCCCGTTCGAGCTCTGCCTTGCAGGTGGCGCATACGTCGCCGTGGCGGCCGATCGGGAAGGGCGCCCGGCAGACCTCGCAGCGGTCGCGGTTATCCGGAACGGGCTTGGGCTTCGGTGCCGGCCGCTCGGGCATCTGGTTCTTAAGGCGGTAGGAGATCAGCGCGGCGGCGGAGTCGACGTGCTCAGGAAGGCGGGCCATCAGCGCGGCGGTGATCTTCGCGGCGTTGTGGCCCTCGGTGAGCCAGGCGGCGGCAAGCGGGGCCAGGCGGAGAACTTCCGTGGTGCTCAGCTTGAGCCGGGGTTCGATCCTGCCGAGGTGGGCGAGCGCAGCGGCGGCCTGGCCAGCCTCGGCGTCAGCCGGGGTGGGGTTGTTGGTCGTGTCGGAGACTTCTTCCTCCTCCTCGGCCTGCTGCTCGTCGGTCTGCTGCGGCGCCGAGTCGGGGAGGAGGTTCTTTCCCCGGTTCTTTATCCCCTTGGGGGAGTCACCGGCGATCCGAGTGACCGGTTCACCGGCCGTCGGGATGCGGTCGATCGGAAGATCGGAGACATGAGACTGGGTGCCCCAGAGTCCCGTCTCGGGGTCTTGGCCGCGCTCGCGCCGCAGGTATCCGGCGGTTTCCAGGGCGGTGAACGCCTTCGCGACAGCCCGCCGGCCTTCCTCTACCTGATTGGTGATGGTGTCGATGGTGGCCCGTGTTCCGTCCGGCAGGGACAGGAGCGTGACGAGCAGGCCCCGAGCGGTGAGGGACAAGCCGCGGTGGCGTGCGGCGGCGTTCGGTACAACCACGAAGGCGCTGACGTGCCGGTTACGATGCACTCGCATCTAGAGGTCTCTTCTCTAGGTGAAGACCCCGGCCGGTGTTACAGCACTGACCGGGGTCGTTTGCGTTCTGTGCTCCGCACCGTATGACAGAGTGTGACTCCAATGCAAGACTTGATCCATCGACGGACGCCGTTCGCAGTGCAAGAGTGTGTCGGCAGTCACGTCCTGGTCGGTTCCAGAACAGGCGGCTGCCTCCGTATATATGAGTAGAGGGGCAAGCCTCCTGGGGCTTCCCTCCGAGGGCGCCTCCGGCGCCCACCCCTCGAAGTCTCCTTCGCCGCTGCCCGCTGCCGGGGGCTACCTGCGGCAGCTCCTGTTCGCCGCTGCTTCAGACCTGACGCAGGAGGCTCATGTCCTGGACTACGTCTGATCGAAGACTTCGCCTGCCGCCGAACTGGCCGCAGATCCGGAGCCGCATCCTGGCCAGGGACGGTCATCGCTGCACAGCCAGAGATCACTACGGCGTGCGCTGCGCCGAACCGGCCACCGACGTAGACCACCTTCGGCCCGGTGATGACCATCGCGAGACCAACCTCAGATCACTCTGCGGGTGGCATCACCGGGTCAAGTCCTCTCGCGAAGGAGCCGTCGCCAAGGCGGCCAACCGCAGGCGCCATGACGGCAAATTCCGCAGGACCGAGAGCCATCCCGGCCTGCTGTGACCGCGCAGAGCTCCAGGCCATGAACCTGTCGAGCCGCGCCGGCCCCTGAGGACCCTCCCCTCAGGGGCCCACGACTTTCCGGAGGTGAGCAAGATCCCTGGTCCCGTACCCAACCGCGAGGCAGACCTTGCTCGCCCCCGCGAGCGCAAGGGCAGTGAGGCACAGCCCGTTACACGCGGACTGGCCCGACCGACCAAGATCCCGAACGGTGACCGCACCTGGCACCCGATCGCCAAGCGACTCTGGGACTCCCTGAAGGAGTCTGGGCAGGCCGACTTCTACCAAGCGAGCGACTGGGCGTTGGCCTACTCCCTCTGCGAAGACCTCTCGTACTACAAGCACGCCGGCAAGCGCAGCGGCCAGATGCTCCAGACCATCTACTCGGCCTTCGAGCGCCTGCTCGTCGCCGAGGGAGACCGGCGCCGAGTACGCATCGAACTGCACGAACCGGAACCCGTGGTGCAATCCGCGGCCGTCCTCGCCATCGCCGACTACAGGCAGGATCTCGGACTCGCCGAGTGAGGTCTGCCCCACGCCGGGCAAACCGAACACCGAGGGGAGGTGAGACCAATCCCAACCCTCACAGCAGAAGAGATCGACGCTCTCGAACCGAGCTTCCTCGGCCCCACCTGGCAGAGGGAACCTGACGGCGCCTGGAAGCTGCCCGAGCACACGCTCGGATGGCAAATCTCGGGCTGGTGCGCAGAGTTCCTCAACGCCGAGAACGGCGGCCCCTGGCGCTTCACGCGCGAGCAGCTTCGCTTCATCTTGTGGTGGTACGCGGTCGACGAGAACGGCCGCTTCACCTACCGCAAGGGAGTCCTCCAGCGCCTCAAGGGTTGGGGCTTACCGACAAGGACCCGCTGCTCGCGGTGGTCTCCCTCGTTGAGTTCGTCGGCCCCTCGCGCTTCTCGCACTGGGACAACGGCCAGCCGGTCGGCATTCCGCACCCCCAAGCCTGGGTCCAGATTGCGGCCGTCAGCCGCGACCAGACGCGCAACACCATGACCCTGATGCCGTCGTTGATCTCGAACAAGCTGATCTCGACGTACGGCATCAAAGCTGGCGCGGAACTGATCCGCGCCAACGGCGGCCGGCAACGCCTCGAAGCCGTGACCAGCAGCTTTCGCGCCCTCGAAGGCGGCCGGGTCACCTTCACCGTCCTGAACGAAACCCACCACTGGGTGCAGGGCAACTCGGGCGACCGAATGTACGAAACGATCGACGGCAACGCCACCAAAAAGGACAGCCGATACCTCGCGATCACCAACGCCTTCATGCCGGGCGAAGACTCCGTGGCCGAGAAGATGCGCGAAGCATTCGAGAAAATCCTTGAGGGCAGAGCCGCCGACATCGGCGTCATGTACGACTCGGTCGAGGCGCACCCGGCGACACCGCTGACGCCCGAGGCGATCCGTATCGTCCTTCCGAAGATCCGCGGTGACGCCACCTGGCTGCGGGTCGAGACCATTCTCCAGTCGATCCTCGACACGACGATCGCGCCCAGCCGCTCGCGGCGGATGTGGCTCAACCAGATCGTCGCC
Organism: Streptomyces sp. H27-H5; assembly: GCF_026627505.1. Classification (GTDB taxonomy): domain Bacteria; phylum Actinomycetota; class Actinomycetes; order Streptomycetales; family Streptomycetaceae; genus Streptomyces. The sequence goes on from NZ_JAPNLK010000007.1 coordinate 40,970, forward strand.
AGCGAGGACGCGCTGTTCGGCCCGGCCGAGTGGGACGTCCTACGCGACGACTCGAAGGTGCTTCAGCCTGGCGACGAGATAGTGATCGGGTTCGATGGAGGTCTCCGCGACGACTCAACTTGCCTCGTGGCACTGCGCGTCAGCGACATGTACGCCTGTGTTCTCGGCCTCTGGGAGAAGCCCGACGGGCCTCGCGGCGACGACTGGACCGTCCCGCGCGCCCAGGTGGACAGCGCCGTTCACGACGCCTTCCGCGCCTTCGACGTGAAGGGCTTCTACGCCGACGTAGCGCTCTGGGAGAGCTACATCAGCGAGTGGTCCGACGCCTATGGCGAGGGACTGGCCGTCAAGGCCCCCGGCAAGGACGCGATCGGCTGGGACATGCGAGCATCCCTCAAATCGTCGACCATGGCGCACGAACGCCTCATGCGCTCTATCTTCGACCGCAAGCTCGTCCACGACGGCGACCGCAAACTCCGCCGTCACGCACTTAACGCGCGGCGCCGAACGAACAACTACGGCATCAGCTTCGGTAAGGAGGGACGCGAGTCCCCGAAGAAGGTCGACGCCTACGCCGCCCTCATGCTCGCGCACGAGGCCCTGGTCGACCTGCGCGCCCGAGGCAAGAAGATCCGCAAGAGGACCGGCCGAGGCTTCTTCCTTTAACCAATTCGCAAGAGTGTAACTAGGTGGTGATCGCGTGGCCGTCCCGGCTTCCTCCGTTGCGCTCGCGCGCCAGCTCCTCGCCATCCTCAACCGCGACGGCGACCGCCTGCGGCGGATCGACGACTACCTCCACGGCCGCCACGCCGACCCCTACATGCCGGCCATGGCGGATGACGAGTACCGGCTGCTCGCGAAGCGGTCCATCTCCAACTGGCTGCCCCTGCTGGTCGGAACTCCCGCTCAGGCTTTGTATGTCGATGGCTTTCGGCCCGGGATGGTCGCAGGCGGCCTCCCCGCCCAGGCCGAGACCACTTCGGACGAGTGGGCACACTGGCAGCGGTCCCGGCTCGACGCCCGGCAGGCAGCCGTCTACCGGGGCGCGTTGACGTACGGGCACAGCTTCACAGTGACGGAGAGGGATTCCGCGGGCCGGGTCCGGACGAAGGGGCTCTCCGCCCTGAAGACGGCCGCCCTGTTCGAGGACCCGGCGAACGACGACACTCCGCACGCGGCCCTGACGGTCACCTCCTGGCCGTCCCCCGAGGCTCCCGGCCGGGCTCGGATGTGGGATGCGCGCGAAGAGTTCGCGGTCAGCTTCAAGAGCCTGGAGGACGCCAAGGGCATCACCATGTCACGCGTCCGCCGGCACGGTGCTGGCGAGTGCCCCGTCACCCGCTTCGCAGCCCTCGTCGACCTTGAGGGCCGGACGCTCGGCGTCATCGAGCCGATGATTTGCCTCCAGGATCGAATCAATCAAACGATCTTCGATCTTCTCGTCGCTCAGACGTATGCCAGCGTTAAGGTCCGCACGGCCACGGGGATGGCGCCTCCCATTCAGCGTGATCCGGAGACTGGAGATCCCGTCCTCGACGGACAGGGAAACCCGATCCCGCTTCCGATCAATCACAATGCGAGGCGCTTCCTCTTTGCCGAGGACCCTGACGTCAGATTTGGCAGCCTAGACGAAACCCCACTCGGGGGATTCATCGACAGCGTGGATATGTCCATAAGGCACCTCGCCGCCGTCAGCCAGACACCACCTCATCATCTGCTGGGCCAGATAGCCAACTTGAGCGCCGAAGCGCTCCTGGCAGCAGAAACTTCCCTGAGTAGGAAGATCGCCGAATTCCGAACCGCATTCGGAGAAAGCTGGGAGCGCGTCTTTCGGCTCGCAGCCGAACTCGCAGGTCACGGCGGTGCCGATGATTATCAGGGCGAGGTCATCTGGCGCGACATGGAATCACGCTCCCTGGCACAAGCGGCGGACGCCCTCGGCAAACTGCGCGAGCAGCTCGGCATCCCCGCAAAGGGACTCTGGCGGCGTGTGCCTGGTGTCACGCAGACAGAGTTCGAAGACTGGGAGGAGCTGGCCGAAGACGAGGATTCGGTCGGCCAGCTCGCGTCGGCCCTGACCCGGGCCACTTCGGATTCGCGGAGCGAAACCTACGCGGAAGCCGCCTGATGCCGCGATCGAAGCAGGCGGAGGCCGAAGAGGTTTCCCTCGCCTACAGTGTGGCCTTGTCTCAGATCGGCGCCGCCACCACGGCCGACGCCCTGGCTCTGTGGGCCGAGGTGCCGGCCGCGCAGCGGGCCGCGACTGTTGGCGGCTGGCTACGTCGGGCGATCACGCTCGTGATGGGTCGCAGGCGTCAGGCCCGCGATCTGGCCCGCGCGTACTACCGTCTGGCCCGCGCTCTTCAGACGGGCACGACCGTGGCTGACCCCTACCACCCCGAGCCGGCACACGTCACGCTTGGCGATCTCCGCCGTGAGTTCGCGGGCCTGGCCGACACCTACGAGCCCCCCAACGCAGGGGCGGACGAGACCGCGACCGGCGAGCCCGGGGAAGTCACGTCTGCCCCTGACGCGGGCGAGCCGCCTGCCGAGGAAGACGACGAGTGGGAGCGGGTCCTCGTGGAGGAGCTCGACCGGCTACGTGAAGACGAGGAACAGGTCGAGAGGGAAGCGGAGAAGGAACTTCAGACCGTCTTGGAGGCCCTGGGCACGGAGAACCTCCGGCGCCGCACTTCCGCCGTCGATGACCAGCAGCCAGCACGGGTCGCAGACCGGCAGCGGGCAGAGGCCCATCGTCAGGCCGGTGCCCAGCAGGCTGCCGCGGCTTCTCGGATCGCAATGAACGGTGGCCGCTCGACGACCTGGAATCACATGCGCCGTGATGGCCGCGCACTCGGCTACGTCCGGCTCTCCCGCACGGGCACACCCTGCGGCTGGTGCGCGATGCTCATCAGCCGGGGCGTGGCGTACAAGAACGCGCTGACGGCCCAGTTCAAGGACGGCGATCTCTTTCATGATCACTGCCACTGCTACGCGGAACCGATTTTCAGCCGCCAGCAGTACGGCTCTGCCGCCCTCTTCGCCCTGAATCGCCAGTACGAGGCCCTGTGGCCCAAGGTCACCAAGGGCTTGACTGGCAAATCCGCAGTGAGCGCCTGGCGGCGCTTTATCCGCCAGAAGCAGCGAGCCGCAGCCCAGGAGGCTCGGCGAACACCCAAGGCAGCCCAGGAGGCACCCCCTGTCCGAGCAGACCCCAGACCCTACAGACGAACAGTCGGCTGAGGGCGCACCGCCCGAAGGCGCAGCCGGCGTCCCAGAGGACGACCTTCCCGACTGGGCCCGTCGGGAGCTCACCAAGGTCCGGGGCGAGGCCGCGTCCTACCGCACCCGGCTCAGGGACGCCGAGACCAAGCTCGGCAACGCCAAGACCGCCGAGGAGTTCGAGGCGGCCCTTGCCGAGGTGACGGCGAAGAACTCCGAGCTGGAGCACTCGCTCACCGTGGGACAGGTCGCCCGCAAGTACGACCTGCCCGAGGAGCTGACCAGCCGCCTGCGGGGTACCACCGTGGAAGAGCTGGAGGCGGACGCCAAAACCCTTCAGGTCCTCCTCGCCCCCAAGCAGCCCGAGCAGCTCGGCGGCGGCCTGACGCCGTCCGACGAAGACGACGGAGAGATGGACCCCCGCGCTCTCGCGCGACGCTCCCGCCGCATCTGACGCATTGCTGAAACGATTCCCCTAACCCCCGATGCCGTCTGGCCGGGGGTTTCCTTATGCCCCCGGAGTTGCCCAACTTGCCCACCGCTCAGCACCAGGTTGTAAAGCCTCAGAAGCTCGCGAACACGGCGGTCGGAATGCTTGAGCAAGAGCTCATCATTCCCAACCTCTTCCAGAAGACCGGCATCGACCAGTTCAAGGGTGCCGACAACGACACCGTCACGGTCAAGGTCGAAGGCGTCCTGCCCTTCCACGACTACGCTTTCCGCAACGACCGCAGCCAGCCTATCCAGTTCGACGAGTACAGCGAACGCAAGATCGCTGTCACCTTCGGCGGAAACTCGTACTCGGCTGTTAAGCTCACCGACGAGCAGAATGATTTTGACATCGACCAGTGGTCGAAGCTGCTCCGCCCCCAGGTACGAGCCGTCGGGCGAGGACTTCAGCGACGCGCCGTAAAGACCCTGACGAACCAGAACTACAACGTCACCATCGGCAACGCCGGCCAGAACCTCCGAGGCGCCCTGATTGAGGCACGCCGGGTACTCAACAAGCTCCACGCGCCGAAGGAAGGCCGTTACCTCCTGGTCGGTAGCGACTTCGAGTCGGCTCTTCTGACGGACGAGAAGCTCAACCTCGCACAGAACGTCGGCGACTCCGAGGCCGAGTCCGCGCTCCGGACCGCCTCCCTTGGCGAACGCTTCGGGTTCCGCATCGTCGTCGATCAGACGATCCCTACGGACGCGGCGTACGCCTTCGCCAGCTCCGCGTTCATCTTCCTCTCCGGCGCCCCATCCGTTCCGCAGAGCGTCCCGTACGGCGCGACCACAAGCTTCGAGGGCATCGCCCTGCGCTGGATTCGCGACTACGACTCGCTGTACCTCCAGGACCGTTCGGTCGTGAACACGTACAACGGATTCCGCGCCGTAACGGACGTCCTGGTCGGATGGGACGACGCCGCCGAGAAGGAGATCATCTCCACCCAGGAGCACTTCGTGCGCGGCATCCGACTCTCCCTCGACGGGAAGAGCGACTACCCGCCTGCGGCTTCCGAGCTTGCGAAGATCACCGGCATTACCGATGCGCGGGTCTGGACTCCGACGGGCATCAAGCCTGAGAGCGACCCGGCCAACGCCTAATCCCACGCCCGGCAGGGGCTGAGCACTTCATGTGTCGGCCCCTGCTTGGCCTGCCTGAAAGGAGGTCGACGCGTGGCATACGCGACGCTCGACGAACTCAAGGGCCGCCTGGATTGGGAACTGGACGAGGACGAACTCCGCATCGGAGCCTCCGCGCTGGAGGACGCCTCGGACCTTGCGGCCGAATACGGTCGCGACTGGGCGACGGCTACCGCTCCCCGTCTCGTGAAGACGCTCGTCCTCAAGGCCGCAGCCCGCTACGTGCGCAACCCTCACGGGTACACGCAGAGCCGCGCAGGGGACGAGACACTCGCGTGGGGGGACGTGGGGCGCGACGCGGGCTCGGTCTACTTCACTCGCGAGGAGACCCGGCTCCTCGCCGAACTAGCCGGCCGCAGGCCCGGCCTGACCAGTGCGCCGATCATCGCCTGGGGAACAACGCCCCGCCCCGGTGGAGCGAGCACCGTGCCAGTCGACTACGGCGGCGACCCATTTCCCCTCTATGGCGACGCGGTGAGCCCCTGGTGAGCATGCAGCGCAGACGAGGCCAGCAGGCCCGGGTCTGGAGGACCGTCGAGATCACCGACTCTCGCGGCAACACGGTGACCATGGCCGACCCCACGGGGCCGGTGAAGGTCCGAGCCGCCTTCATTCCCCAGCGATCCGCGCGCGCCGAGGTCCCAGGTCAGCAGCAGATCAACGTGACTCGGATGGTCGTCGACGCTCATCTCGAAGGCGTCAACCTCTGGTCCCGGGTGGAGTACGCGGGCAAGGAGTGGGACATCGTCTCGCCCCCGGCCTACCACCACGGCGACCGCCGCACCCGGCACTGGTCGATCGACATTCGGGAGCGCCCCTGATGGCGCAGATTTATCCCAGCGTCAACGGCCGGAAGATCGGAAAACTCATCGCCGTCCACGACGGCGTACAGGCCGAACTCGACCGCAGAGCATTCGAAATCGCGGTGAGGGCAGAGGAAATTCTCGTGCAGCACCGCGCTGACGGCCACGCCGAGATCGACGTCGAGATAGCCGACAACAACCGCTACGTCGTCCTTTCCGACGAGCGAGGCCAGAAGGCCGCCCTCTCCATTGAGTACGGCCGCGAAGAGTCGGTCATCGTCCGCAAGGACAAGCATGGCAAGAAATATCTGGACGTGCTTCCCGCCATGGACGGCCTCTACATTCTCGCGACTGCCTCGAACCTTCCCAAGAAGAGGAAGGGAAAGGTGAAACTCGACTAAGTGGCCGGCATACCCAATCACATCAAAGCCCTAGCTGAACTCTCGCCCGTCGAGGATCTCCTCCTGGCCGTACTTCGTCAGGGCTTGCCGGGCATACGCGTTCAGTCATTGGTCAACCGCGACCAGCGATTTCCCCTCGTACTCGTTCGACGTGACGCCACGTTCGGCGCCTGGAGCGGGGACACCCGCTTTACGGACTCCGCTCGAATCGTCATCAATGCCTTCACCGAAGACCCTGATGGAGACGAAGACGCCGCAATCCTGTCGGAAGCCGTTCGGGTGGTCCTCCGAAACGCATGGCTGAACAACGTCGTCATCCCCGGGCGCGGGCATCTCACCCGGGTCGAGCTGAACTCGGCCGGCCGCCGGGCTTCCGACTGGGCGACGGCCACCGGCCCCGTGCAATATGCAGATCTACCCACGGGCGTATGGCGATACGAGTCGATCTTCGACATTCAGATTCGCAAGCCGCGGACGCGCCCCTACCCCTCCCCGTAAACCCACAGCACACCGAAAGGCCCGTCCCCTGCTGGGGTTCGGGCCTTTTTTTATGCCCCTGGAAGAAGCCTTTCTCCACTGGGCATAGAGAAAGGTCCGCCCTCCCTTCCCGGAGGTTTCGGGCCTTCTTTGTGCCCGAAAAAGGAACTGCTTCTTTTTGGCGCTCAACGATGATTCCACCCTTGTCGTCGGATCCGGCAACTACCTGACTGCTCCGGTTGGCACTTCCGCCCCCGACAACCTTTTGGTCCCAACTTCTCCGTGGCAGAACGTCGGCCACACCAGCCTTGAAGACGTCTTCGGAATTACTTCCGAGGGCGGCGAGGCAACCACTATCGGTACGCTCCAGAACAAGAGCCTGCGGACGAAGTATTCGGCCCGTACCGAAACAATGACGTTCACTCTGCAACAGTTTGACACCCCTGCACTGCGGCTCTACTTCGGCGCCAACGCCCCGCTTTTGCCTGACGGCTCTGTGGGCGTGCCGGCCGACCCGAAGCCGACCCAGTCGGCATTCCTCGCCATCTTCATTGACGGCGAAAACCATTTCGCCTTCTACGCGCCGAAGGCAGAGATCTACCGGGCCGACGACATGGCGATTTCCGACACCGAAAGCCTCGCCGGACTTCCCCTCGGCGTGAAGCCGATGGTCCACGGCAGCAACGTGTGGACCTATGCGGTCACCCCTCTCGGCGGGACCGTCGCGACTGGCGCGAGCGCGGGCAGCCCCGGCCTCTTCACCCCTGCGGGGGCCGTCGCCCCGGCCAACCTGGCCGCGCTCGGCAGCGTGATCGCCACGCCCACCACGAAGTGGACGACCGGCCAGCACGTCGTGCTCGGCGACTCCGCGAAGGCGTTCTGGAGCGGCTCCGCTTGGGCGAACGGCACCGCCACCTGACGGGCCCCCCCTCTCCCGGCGCGAGCGCACGCGGACCCGCTCGCGCCGGGCCCCTTCACCACTTGGTCCGCCTCCCCCTGCTCTTCTCAATCCGGAGGTCCGCAACCCCCATGGCTTCTTACTCCCTCGACGCGATCCGCGACGCCGCTGAGGCCCGCTACGGCTCGACCGACATCGAGCTCAACGACGACACGATTCGCCTGCTCAACCCGCTGCGACTCTCAAAGGCCGCGCGCAGTGAACTGACCCAGCTTCAGGACCGCATGGGTGGTGAGGACGCCGACCAGGAGGAGCTGCTCTCCGAGGCGATCCGCCTGGTCGCCGAGCATCCCAAGGCGGCGACGAAGCTGCTGACCGCCATCAACGGCGACCTGGCCGTGCTCGCCGAGATCTTCGACGCTTACGGTCGGGGCACGCAGGCGGGGGAAGCCTAGGCCTCGCAGGGCTGATCGACGACTACGGGGAGGGCCTGTACGCGGACCTGCGTTTTCACTACGGCGTCGATCTCGCCGAGGTGATCGCAGGCCGCGGGCCCTCCCCCGTTCTCGTCCTCGCCTTGGTGCAGAGGCTCCCCGACACCTCCCTGACCGTCGCCCTCGCGTCCGGCGACAGGCAGCACTTCGGCTGGGGCCAGGACCGCCACCTGGCCGCCGACCTCTTCGACGCCATTAATGCGAACACCCGGGCCACGGGCCAGTGGGGCAAGGGCAAGGCCCCGAAGATTCCGCCGTTCCCGCGCCCCTCGGCGAAGCCCGCAGCGCAGAAGGCCTGCACCCGGCCCGCCGTGACGGTCGCCGCGCTCTACCAGCAGTTCTCCCGGAGGTAGCCCTTGTCAGCGGGCCAGATCATCGGCCGCGTCGCCGTCAAGGTGTCCCCCGACACCCGCGACTTCAAGCGGGAAGCAGAGCGCCAGCTCGACCGCATCGAGCAGCAGCTCGACAACCTCAAGGTGTCGACGAAGATCGACATGTCCGGCGCCTCGCGCGAGTTCGTCGAAGAGCTCCGCAAGATCAACCGGCGAAACAAGCAGATGGACGCGCGGAAGATCCGCTTCTTCACGACCATCAGCACCGACGGCATGGCGACCGCCGTCCGCAACGCCGCCCGCGAACTCCAGCAGCGTGCCAGCACGCAGCGGGTCAAGTTCACGGTTTCTGACCTGAAGGCCACCGGCAAGATCGAGCTGGAGCTCGACCAGCAGTCGGCCGACAAGGCGAAGCGGAAGCTCAAGGACTGGGCCGACGACGTGTCGCCGCTCAAGGTCAAGGTCGAGCCGGACATCGCCAACGGCTCCGGCGCCGCGCTCGCCGCGCGGCTCCAGTTGCTGACGCGTCCGCGTACGGTCCCGATCCTCCCGGAGCTGGACAATGGCGCGGTGGCCCGCGTCGCGACCGCCCTGGCCGCGCTCAGCGGTGCCCGCGTGCTGAACTCCATGTTCGAGCGGCTCGGCCGGACGCTGAAGAACCTCGACAAGTCCGTCCCGGTCATCGGGTCGCTCGCGCTGGCGATTGCCGGCCTCGCCGGGTGGGGCCTTTCCGCGGCTTCCAACCTGGCCGCGCTGAGCGCCTCTCTCGCGCAGATCGGGGCAACGTCTCTTCTCCTGCCGGGACTTCTCGGCGGAATGGTCGTCGGCCTCGGCGTCACCATCGCGGCCTTCAAGGATTTCAACAAGGTCGTCCCCGAGGTCAAGGCCGCGCTCAGCGGCCTCCAGGACACGATCTCGGCGAACTTCTGGAAGAAGGCGGCCGAGCCGATCCGGGCGGTCGTCGACGACCTCCTCCCCCGCTTTCGTGATGGGGTCGCACAGACCGCGACCGAGCTCGGCGGCTTCTTCGGGTCGTTCGCGACCAACCTGGGCACAGCGCTCTCCCCGGCGCTGGGCCAGATGTTCGCGGACCTGTCCGGGTCCATCGCGGTCGCCACCGCAGGCACCGATACCTTCGCGTCGATCATCGCGACGCTGGGCCAGGTCGGCACCAGCTACCTGCCCGCGCTGGCTGGCTGGTTCGTCCAGATCAGCGAGCAGTTCGACTCCTTCCTCAAGAGGAAGGGCGAGGCCGGGCTCAAGGCCGAGATCGACGAGGGCATCCAGGCCCTTCAAGACCTCGGCTCCGTTCTCTACAACACGGGCGGCATCCTCGCGGGTGTCGCCCGAGCGGCCGAGGCCGCTGGCGGCTCCTCGCTCGGGACGCTGGCCGGCACGCTGGAGCGCATCCACGCCACGGTGGACTCTCCTGGGTTCCAGGAGGGCCTGACCGGCGTCTTCGTCGCCGCCCACGAGGCGATGAACCAGATCGCCACGATCTCGGGTCCGGCGGTCAAGCAGTTCTTCATCGAGCTCGGCCAGCTCGCAGAAACGATTCTGCCGCAGGTCGGCACGATCATCGGCACCGCCCTTGAGGCGGTCGCCTCGGCGCTCGCGCAGCCCGCCGTCACAGACGGCGTCACGGCCATGTTCGACGGCATCCAGGCCGCCGTTCAGAGCCTGGCCCCGGCCATGGCGCCCATCGGCGCCGCGCTGGGCACCCTGATGACAGTCGTCGGCGCGTTCGCGTCGATGCTCGGCCCGCTCGTCTCGGCCGCGCTCGTCCCGCTGGCGCAGGCATTTACCGCCTTGGCTCCGGCGGTCATCCCGATCATCGCCCTGCTGGGCGGCGCCCTGACCGGCGTCCTCCAGCAGCTCGCGCCGATCCTCGCCCAGCTCGTTCCGGTCATCGGGGCGGCGCTCGGCGTCGCCTTCTCGGCACTGGCCGCGATCCTGCCGCCGGTCGCCCAGCTCTTCACGACGATCATGACGGCGGTCGCCCCGCTGGTCGCGTCGCTGATCGAGGGCCTGGCCCCGATCCTGCCCCTGCTGGCGAGCGCCTTCTCCGCGATCGTCACGGCCGTCACCCCGGTCGTCTCGCTGCTTTTCCAGCTCGTCTCGGCGGTCATCACGCCGCTGATCCCGCTGGTCGAGTACATCGTCAGCGCGTGCCTGCCACCGCTGGTCGACGCCTTCAAGCGAGTCAGTGAGGCCGTTCAGCCCTTCCTCCAGGCGCTGATCCAGGTCGTCAACTTCATCATGCCGGTCCTCGTACCGGCGCTGAAGTTCGTCGCCGACTTCATCATCGGCTCGCTGGCGATGGCGCTCGACGGCATCGTGCTCGTGATCACCGGTGTCCTCGACGTGATCATGGGCGTCTGGGAGGTCTTCGCTGGCATCTTCACCGGCGACTGGGACCGTGCCTGGCAGGGCATCAAGCAGATCTTCGGCGGGATCTGGGACATGATCGTCGGTCTCTTCGAGATCGTCATCAACATCGGCATCTTCGGTGTCCTCAAGAAGGGCATGGCGCTCATCAAGGCCCTCTGGACCGGGGGCTGGGGCGTCATCAAGACGTTCTTCATCGGGATCTGGGACGCCATCAAGGGCGGCCTCGGACTAGCCTGGACCGCCGTCCGCAGCTACATCGACGACGGGCTACGGAGCCTGCGCGGCACCTGGTCGAGCGGCTGGAACGCCATCAAGCAGTTCTTCATCGACGCCTGGAATTCGATCAAGGAGAAGGCCGTCTCCGGAGCCCGCTCCCTGTGGGAGGCCATCAAGGACGGCGTCGAGCAGTCGATCAAGTTCGTACGCGAACTGCCCGGCAAAGCCAAGGAGGCCCTGTCCGACCTCGGCTCCACCCTGGTCAGCGCGGGCAAGGAACTGATCAAGGGCCTCATCCGAGGCATCACCAGCATGTTCGGCGGTGTCAAGGAGTCCCTCGGCAGCCTGACGGACAAGCTGAAGGACTGGAAGGGCCCCCCGAAGAAGGACCGGGTCCTCCTGACCCCCGCAGGCAAGCTGATCATCCGCGGATTCGTCAAGGGCCTGGAATCGGAGTACGGCTCCGTCCGCCGCTCCTTGTCCGGCCTGACCGCCAGCATCCCCGACGCGGGATCGCTCCTTGGCGACCGGGCCAGCCGGGACCGCGACGGTCTGCGCTCGCTGGCCTCTCAGTGGGACGCGGGCGCCAAGGAGCTCGGCTCCGCGCGCGACCGCCTCGACGAGGTTCTCGGCCAAGCCGTCCCGGCTGGCGCCTTCACCAGCGACGGCGCCGCGAAGGCGGTCCGCGCGCTCACCGCGCGGCCCAGCGTCTCGGAGTACTCCGGCGCGGCGCGCACGCTCGCCGTCGCCGTCTCCGGCGGACTCGGCAACGCCCCGACGGGGGGCACGACCAAGGTTCTCAACTACTACGCGGCCAGCGGGACTTCGCTCAGCTCCGAAGAGGAACTCTTCGCGGCGACGCACCGCGCACGAATGGTGGGGTGGTAAATGACCGCCCTCCTTCTCGAAAGCGAGCGGGACGTGCTCGACCTGAACGGCGTGGCAGACGAAGGGGTGGGCTACCAGGCGACAGCCGGAGCCACCGGCTTCGGTCTGCCCTCCGTTGCCGCACAGTGGCTGGAGGGGGCCGGAGACGGTTCCCGTTTCCGCGGACGCCGCATCCTGCCCCGCGACCTCGACATACCCCTCGACATCGTCGGGCAGAACCGGGCGCACCTGGGCTCCCTGATCTCCAGGCTGGCCCGCGTCGTCTCCGAGGACTGCACCCTCGCCCTGGTCGACGAACAGGGGGTGCGCTGGTCCACCCCGGTCGTCTGGACCGGCGGCGGCGAACTCGACCTCGACGGCGCCACCGACGTACAGACCGTGATCAGCTTCCGAGCCCCCGACCCGTACTTCACCGCGTCCACGGTCTCGACACAGAGCGTCGTGGGCGATCCGGGAACCCGGCCGTTCCTGTCCGCCATCTCGTCCATGCCGCTGGCCGCGTCCCAGGCGATCGGGTCGATCCAGCTCGACAACGGCGGCGACGTGCCGGCCTATCCCGTCTGGGAGATCTACGGCCCCGGCCGGGATCTCACAGTCACCTCCCCGACCGGCGAGACCCTGCGCTGGACAGGCTCGCTGACCGCAGCGGAGAAGCTCGTTGTGGACACCCGGGCCGGAACGGTCATCGACGGCAAGGGCGCGAACCGCTACTCCCTCCTCGACAGCGCGCCGCGCTTCTGGACCGTCCCGCCCGGAGTCTCGACCGCCAGCGTGCGCTTCCTCGACACCACCGCGGCTTCGCGGATCGTCTGCTCGTGGCGGCCTCGCCGATGGATGGTGATCTGACCTGAAGCTCACCGACCTCACCGTGGAGGTCCGGGACAAGAGCCTGGTCCGCCAGGGCCTCATCCGTCCCGAGGATCTCGCGCTGGAGCTGGAAGACACCCACAACAACGTCGGCACCTGGAAACTGGTACTGGCCTCGGAGCACCCCCTCGCCGACATCCTGCGCACCCCCGGCTCCGGCCTGATCATCACCGGCCCCAGGGACGTGCTGATGTCCGGGCCGGTCGTCTCCTCCGAGTACGCGGCCACCCCGGAGGACCGCCGAGGAAGCATCGCCTTCGAAGGCGTCTCCGACTCCGTGATCCTCTCCGACATGCTCGCCTGGCCCGAGCCCTCGAACCCCGACGTCACCTCGCAGCGCGTCGGTCACGACGAGCGCACTGGCCCCGCCGAAACCCTGATGCACGCCTACGTCGGCGCCAACTGCGGCCCGGCCGCACCTCCGTCCAGGCGCAGGGCCGTTCTGGTCCTGGGGCCCAACCAGGCCCGGGGTCCGGTCGTCGCCAAGGCCGCCCGCTTCCCGACCCTCGGCGAACTGCTGACCGGGATCGCAGCCGTGGCCGGGCTCGGGTTCCGCATCGTGCAGCGCGGTGGCCAGCTCGTCTTCGAGACGTATGCCATCACCGACCGGACGCGGGAGGTCCGCCTCGACGTGCTGGCCGGCACCCTCGCCGGCCAGCGGGTCTCCGTCTCCACCCCCGGGGCTACCCGCGTCATCGTCGCGGGCCAGGGCGAGCAGGAAGCCCGTCAGTTCGTCCCCGTCGACAACGCCCTCTCCCTCGGCGCGGAAGCCGACTGGGGGCGGCGCATCGAGAGGTTCGTCGACCAGCGCAACACCAACGACCCGGCCGAGCTGGCCCAGGCCGGTAACGAGCTCTTGGCGGACTCCGGGTTCACCGCGACCGCCGTACAGGCCGTCCCGGTCGAGGACTCCAGCATGGAGTTCGGCGTCGACTGGGGCCTCGGCGACCGCGTGAGCGTCGTCGCGGGCGGCCAAGAGCTGACCGCCCCGGTGACCGGGATGGTGCTGAAGGCGGGTGACGGGGGCTTTAGGGCCGGAGCGCTCCTCGGCGACCTCACCGCGTTCGATCCGCAGGCCGCCTCCGCCCAGCGGGCACAGACCACCGACCGCCGCGTCTCCGCCCTGGAACGCACAGCGGAAGCGCGCGGAGCCGCCGACCCCGTCATGAGCCTCATGGGAGTTTTCTAGTTGGCGACCACGCCGAAAGCCTTCTACCGGGCGGTCCTGCCGACCGCCCTCACCGCCGTCTACACCGTCCCGGCCTCCGGCCTCGCTGTGGTGACCAACCTGGTCGCCACCAACCCGGCCGCGACGGCCGCCAGCGTCACCGTCCGCCTCGGCGGCGTCCCGCTCCTCTCCAGCGTCGGCATCGCACCCGGCGGCCTCTTGGCCCTCGACATCCGCCAGGTACTCGGCGCGGGCGACAAGATCGAAGTGCAGGGCAACGCCGCACAGGCCCTGCTGCACATCAGCGGCGTGGAGGTGACCTGATGGGACTTACCGTCTGGCCCGCCCCAGAGGACAAGGGCGTAGTCGGTCCGACCGGAGCGACCGGCCCGCAGGGCAGCAAGGGCGACACCGGAGCCCCCGGAAGCAAGACGTACAGCGGGACGGCCGTGCCCGCGTCCGGCCTCGGAGCGGACGGCGACACCTACGTCCAGAGCGACACTCGCACCTTCCTCGGCGTCACCACCACGGGCGTCACCTACTGGGCCAAGGCGGCGGGCGCATGGGCCAAGTCGGCCGGCGACGTGCGCGGTGCCGCCTGGTACCTCAACACCACCTCGACCCCCAGTACCGACACCAGACCTGGCGACATGCTGCTTCGCACGGACACGGGCGACCTGTGGCAGCGTGGCGAGTCCGGCTGGGGCAACGCGATCGGCAACCTGCGGGGCCCCAAGGGCGACCCGGGCGGCGTCATCTCCGTCAACGGGAAGACCGGGGCGGCGCTGACCCTTTCCGCGGCCGACCTTGGCGCAGTCCCGGCCACCGGCCCTGCCGTCATCACCCTGCCCGCCGGATCGTCCGAGATGCCGCTCGCCGTCAAGGCGGTCGACAAGACCACCACGCTGATGGAGATCCGATCGACCGGCAGCGTCCGGTTCGCCACCGGCAACGTCTACGCGGACAAGAACGTCCGTATCGGCGACGCCTTCGCGGACACCGGGGGCGGCGTGGGCGTACTGGCGCTGAGGGACGCGGCGACCGTCCCCACCACTGCCACCACCACCTCGCCTGGCGTCATCGTCTACTCCGAGGGCGGCATTCTCAAGATCCGCCAGGGCGACGGTGCGGTCATCACCCCCGGAGCGACCCCCGCCGCCTCGGCCCTCGGATGGGGGCCAGAGGACCATGGACTCCTCGCCTGGGCCTTCGACCCGGCCCTGGCCAACTCGACTGGTCTGTATCCCGGCTCCGGCCCGATCCGCGTCACCGCCGTTCCCCTGCGCCAGTCCGCGCAGGTGAGCCGCATTGTCTGGCACGCCACCGGATACGCGGGCGGCCTCACCTCCGGCTCGTGGGCGGCGATCTTCAACGGCGCCGGAGACAGAGTCGCCACGACCGGCGACCTGTCGGCCGCCCCGTACGAACCGGCCGAGGTCCACACCGGAGGCGGCGCCGCCATCAGCTCCCCGCTGACCTCCGCCACGACCCTGACGGCCGGCACGTACTACGTGGCCTGGCGCATGCAGTACAACGCCACGACCGGCGACGGCCCAATGCTCCTGGCCAGCGAATCGTCCGCAGGCTCCCCGCCGAACTTCTTCGGCCCCGGCGGACTGCGGCGCTTCGGCTACTACGCCTCCGGCGCGGCCACCGCGCCCGCCTCGATCAACGTCAGCTCCATGCTCAACGGAGCCAACCGCTTCTGGGTGGGCCTCAGCTGAACGGCCCCTTAATGAAAGCCATCTCCGCAGTCATCCCGTTCCACCCCACGGGCGAGGTCCAGAAGATCTACGGAGCGGTACAGGTCGTCATCGGCGAGCCGAACGCCCCGTACCCGGACCTCACCGCCGACGAGCGCGAGGCGATCCTCCGCGCCGCCGTCACGGCAATCCGCGGCGCCCTCCCCGTCGATCTGGAATCCACGTTCCCCACCCTGCGCGCCGCCGAGGACCGCACCCCCTGAAAGGAGGTCGCCTCTTGGCGATCACGTCCTACCCCTTCGACGGCCAGGCCGTCACCGAGAGCCAGTTCAGCCAGCTCTTCCGCGAGTTCGCGGACTCCGGGATCGCGGCCTCCGCCCAGGCCAACGCCTTCAACACCAGCGCGGACGGCACCACCATGTCGGTCAAGGTCCAGCCCGGCTTCGCCGTGGTACGCGGACACGCGGCGCTGTCCACAGCTGTGGAAACCCTGACGATCGCGGCGGCCGGCACCTCCGCGCGATCCGACCGCGTGATCCTCCGACTCGATCCGGCTGTCAACCAGATCACATTGGTCGTCCTTCAGGGCGTCGCGGGAGGAACCGTCCCGACCCCGACCCAGACCGACACCGGCATCTACGAGCTGCCGCTCGCAACGGTCTCCGTGGCCGCGAATGCGACCTCCATCGCTTCTGCGGCCGTCACCAAGGAGCGGCCCTTCATCGGACAGTCCGTAGGCGTATGGGTCAACGCCACCCGGCCGGCGGCCCCGCGCCTGGGGAAACTCGGCTACAACTACGACTCCTCGGCATGGGAGTTCTGGAACGGTACGGCCTGGACATCCCTGGTGTCCTCCGTTTCATGGTCGAGTCTCACCGGCAAGCCCGCCACGTTCCCCGCCTCGGCGCACTCCCACCCCTGGGCGGAGGTGACCGGCGCGCCCACGTCGATGCCCCCCACCACCCACAAGCATCCATGGGGAGACATCACCGGCACCCCCGCGACATATCCGCCTGCGGGCCACGCGCACAACTGGAACGACATCGCGGGGAAGCCGGGACAGTTCCCGCCCACCGACCACTGGCACGGCCAGTACCTCGACTCCGGCGGCACCATCAACTGGGCCAACGGCTCCAAGATGCCGCACAACAACTCGGCTTCCGGCTCCGGCACCTGGTACGCGGTGTGGGTAGAGGGCGACGGGACGTTCTGCCGCAACACGTCGAGCATCCGGTTCAAGGAGAACGTACGGCCCCACGAGATCCGTCCCGAGGACGTACTCGCACTGCGCCCCGTGATCTACGACCGCAAGCCGACCGAGGAGCGCCCCGAGCCGCGCACCAACGAAGTGGGCCTGATCGCCGAAGAGGTCGAGCAGACGCTCCCCTGGCTCGTGAACTACTACGAAGGCCAGGTCGACGGCCTGCGATACGACCTCCTTGGCGTCGCCCTGGTGGCCGTCGCCAAGGACCAGGCCGCACGCATCGAGCGCCTGGAGGCCCTCGTCGAGGAGCTGTCCCCGTGAGCCTGGAGCCATCGGTGCAAGTCGCCCTCGTCTCGACCGGCGGGGCCATAACGGTGGCCCTCGTCGGAGTCTTGGTCGAGCTCGTACGCCGCCAGGGCGCCGCACTGGCCGAGGTGCGCGAGCACACCCAAGAGGCCCGCGACCAGGTCTCAAACGACCACACGACGAACCTCCGCGACGACCTCGACCGGGTCATCCACGGCCTCGATCGCGTCCTCGACAGCCAGGACCACCACGGCGAGGAGCTGGCCAGTCTGCGCCGCGATATCGCGCACGAGCGAGCCGAGCGCTTGGCAGTCGCGGAGCGGCTGGACGCACACCTCGCGCCCTGAATTTCCCACCCACCTACTGACTTAGTAGGTGGGTCCCTCGACCCCTGACACCTGTCGGTGCAGGGGTTCTTGCATGTCTGGAGAACCCTCCCCTGAGCATCAACATCACCCCCCGCTCCGAGTGGGGCGCGAAGCCCTGGAATGGCACCCCCAACTCCGTCGCCCTCAGCCAGCGCACCGAGTTCTTCATCCACTACGACGGCGCCGACCACATCGATCGAACCGGCCCCTCTGTCCCGCAGGCGATCGAGCGCGGCCATCTCGGCCAGGGCTGGGCGGGGATCGGCTACTCCTTCGTCGTCGACCAGGCCGGCAACGTCTTCGAGGGTCGCGGCTGGAGCCTCCAGGGCGCCCACTGCCCTGGACACAACGTCACGGGCTTCGGCGTACAGATCGCTGTTGGCGGCGACCAGGAGCCCTCGGCGAAGGCACTCGCCGCAGCACGCGCGCTCTACGACGAAGCGTGCCGGAAGACCGGCCGCACGCTCGCCAAGCGCGGTCACAAGGACGGCTTCGCCACCGAATGTCCCGGCGGTCGGCTCTACGCGTGGGTTCAGGCCGGTATGCCGGCCAGCTCGACCGGGGGCGAAGGCGGCGGCAACGTGGTCGCCCTCGCATCAGGCGTGAAGCCCGGGGCCCGGCATCCCCAGGTCCGTGAGCTTCAGCAGCTCCTGCTTCAGACCGGATACGGCCCGATCCCGGGCGCGGTAACCGACTTCTACGGTCCGGCGACTCAGAGCGCAGTGGCCCGATTCCACGACCGCCACACCGAGCTCAAGTCCACCGGGGTTTCCCGAGACGTCACGATCGGAGGCCGCGGCTTCGCGGTGCTCCAGAAGGAAGCTGGTCGCCGATGAGCAAGATGCTGATGCCGGGCTCTAAGCCTCCGACCCTCGTAAGCCTGCTACCCGTTCGCTACCGCACCCGCGCAGGCGCGATCCTGGCCGCGATCGGCGTCGCGGTGAGCGTCGCGGCCATCGTCTACGCGGACAGCCCCGAGGTCGCGGTCATGGTCCAGATCCTGACCGCCCTTGGCGTCGTGGCCCCATCCGAGACCGAGGACGCCGAGTAATGAAGAAGCCCCCACCAGCCAGCGCTGGTGGGGGCCTTCTCCTGCTTCTCTACGCCTTGCCGGTCGCCTTCGCGGCCTCGATCTCTGCAACGGTCACAACCTTGCGCGTCCGCCGCCCCTTGGGCGGGCGGTCGGCAGTCGTGGAGGTCGGCCCAGGCGCCTCAGCCTCGATCGGGCTTGCGGGCTCGTCCGGCTGCCTCAGTACCTCCTCGAAGGGCGCGGCATGGTCGCCGCACCTAGCCGTCGTACGTGAGCGGCCACTCTCCGGCTCCGTAATGGTGTAACTAACGACAGGGACGCCAACGCTACGGCAGACGTCGCAAACTTCTACCTCAATCAGCACAACCCTTACGTCTCCTTGTTCGTCTTGACTCGTCCAACTATTACATGCGACTGTAGAGCCGTGCCTGCTGCCGCGACAACGGCCATGCACTCACAGGGACCATCAAACCAGGGAAGGGTGGACAACATGGGCCGTGCCAGCAAAGTCAAGAATCACGATGAGGCGAAGCGCTGGCTCGGTGAGGGCAAGTCCTACGCCTGGATGGTCGCGAAGTACAAAGAGAAGTACGGCGTCGACACCTCGCCCACCTATTGGGCTGTCTACAGGAATCGCGCCGATCTTCCTCTTCGGATCGCTCGCGACAATGACCTAATTCCCTGGCAGGTAGAGCAGCGGCATCGCTGGTCGTACGACCTCGTCATGCTTCGCTTCGAGGCCAGGCGCCGCGCGGTAGAACAGGGCGACTCAAATCTCAAGCCGCTTTCGGATTACGACGCGAAGCGGCTTGCGTCCTGGAAGCGAGACCTGACCGAGGCGAATGCGGTCGTTTACTACGATCCCACGACGGACGATGGGTTCTTCCTCGTTCCTCGGGAAATCTCTGACACAGACATTGTGCGCGCGATCCGCCCGGGAGACCCGGCTAAGCCCCGCAGCACAGATAGCTGAAGATCGAAATCTGTACGAACCGCCCCAGAGATCATCTGGGGCGGTTCGTCGTTTCCGCCGTTAAGCCGCGGAAGTGGTGGTGGGTGCGGAGGCAATACGGCTGAGCATGTCGCCCGCCATGAGGGTCGCAGCCACAAGACCACTCGTATCCGTCGGCATATCCTTCGCTGGAATCCACAGCAGGAGTGATCCCTGAATGGTCTCGTCCCACATGACGGGAACTGCCACGGAGTCCCACCCGCTCATGCACTCCTGGCGGCCAATGGCGAAGCCGCACTCGATGATGTCCTTGAGCGATTCGACCAGGAGATCGTTGTCGCGGATTACACCGGGGCCGACACCCTCGGGGACCTGTTCGGCGAGAACCCTCTCCTGGAACGGCGCCGGCATGTGCGCGAGGATCACGCGCCCGCTCGCCCCCGTGCGAAGGGACCGACTGTACTTGACTAGCTCAAACGGGTCGATGCCGATGGACTTGGGGTCGAAGTCGCCGATCGCGTAGTCCGTGCAGATCCGTCGGGTCCCCACGACCGCGTAGTAGGCGACCAGGCCCCCTGTCGAACGCTGGAGCTTGTCGAGGACAGCGTGCGTCATCTCCTCGTCGGGAGTCTGGGCAAGTGCCTGCATCGAGAGGCGGAACGCACCAGGCCCAAGACGGTAGAGCTGCCGACCGTTCTCCTTGACTTGGACGAAGTTTCCGTCGGCAAGCCCGTCCTGGAGTACGCGATAAACGGTAGCTCTGTCGAGGTCGGTCGCCTTGGCAATAGCCGCAGGGCCGTGACAATCCCCGTCGAGGTCAGCGAAAGCCCGCTGAACCAGAAAAACTCGCTTGCCGTGCGCCGTGCCCTTGGCCGTGGTCATTACTTCCCCTGAACAAAACGCAGCGCCGCCTTCCTCGGCGACGCCGCGAATACCTGTGGTCCCAAGCCAGCGCGTTTGCGGAGCGCGGACTCAAGGATGTTACTGCCGAGTTTGCTTGATCATTACCTTACCCGTCGTCAGACGGGCCTCCAGGTCCGTGTGCGCCCTCGATGCCTCACCACTGTTGTAGCAGGGGCCTATGACAGGCCGCAGATCCCCACGCGCCGTGGCTTCGAACAAGGCAGCCATCGAATCACGCAGGGCGTACCGAACGCCGTACAGGTTGGGAAGCCAAAACCCCGATACAGACTGCGACTTCTGCATCAGGTCCGTGATCGACGGCGACCGGCGGTCCCCCGAGACGCATCCATAGACCGCCATGCGGCCACGAGGCGCGAGGGCGGCGAGAGTTGAATCGAAGACCGAGCCGCCCACCATCTCCAGGGCGGCGCTCACAGGCCCCTCGTTGGCTTCGAGAATCCGGGCGGCGAGGTCCCCGCCCAACGTGGTGTCGAGTACGGCATCTGCGCCCAGGCCTCGCACGAGATCCGCCTTGTCCGCGCCCCCGGCGAGGGCGATGACGCGGGCACCGGCGAGCTTGGCGAGCTGCACCGCAAGCGATCCGACACCGCCTGCCGCGGCCGGCACGAGGACGGAGTCACCCTTTGTGATCCTGATCACCGAATGCAGCAGGTGCCAGGCGGATTGCCCCTGAAGGGTGAGCGCAACGGCCTGGTCGTCGCTGATCTCGTCCGGGACGTGCCAGGTGAGGAGGCGGCGCACCAGCGTCTTTTCCGCGTACCCGCCTCCCTGACACAGTCCGACGACGCGGCGCCCGTCCGGCAGGGTCCCCACGACCTCGTTGCCCGGGACGATCGGGTACTCGACCTGAGCCAGGTAGTCCCCCTGCCGCACGTGGATGTCGGCGTAGTTGACCCCTGACCGCGAGACGGTCACCACGTGGTGCCCTGCGATGGCTCGCGGGTCCGGCACCTCCATCTCACGCAGCACCTCCGGACCGCCAGCCTGAGTCATCACAATCGCGCGCATGTTGATCCTTTTCTGGTTCGTTGTATCCCCCATTTTATGAGCGCCCCAGGAAGGCTCGAACCGTGATTTCACCTGGTGAAACACGCCGACATCGCCCGCCGTTTCACCTGATGAAACGAGGCCGGGCTCATTTCACGTGACGAAATGAAGGGTTGCTGCAATTCCCGAAAAGGGGCCTAAATCACGCCGTCTGGAAGCTTTGCGTCCGGTACGGTTTGCAAGGGTTGACCGGAGGGCAGCCCGACGGGCAGGATCTAGGATCGTACGAACGTTCGACCGCCGGAGCAGGGAAGCGCCGGCACGGGGAGAGGAGCCGTCGGATGATGCATGGCCAGGGGGCGGTCTCCATGTGTGAAGCCGAGCCGATCAGGCGAGCCGAAGTCCTGTACCTGCCGGGCGTAGCCCTGCATGTCGCCGAGGACGAGTCGGACTGCCACATCACGGTCAGCCCCGATCACGCACCGGACTACCTGCGCCGCATCCTCCAGGTCGCCGAACAGCGCGGTCTCGGACTCCTTGACCAGGATGAGTGCGAGCCGATCCTGCTCGCGGACGACTCGGTGCGTCTCTACCTTCAAATCGCCGCCTAACACCTGGAGCCATTTTTGACCCTGACCATCACCGACCTCCCGGCCCCTGCTGTCCCTCGGGACGGATGGGGCCGCCCTCTCGTCGTACCCAAGGGCGGCGGAACTCCCAAGCCCCTGACGAGGACAACCACGTACATCGACTGCATCGAGGACAAGGCGGCCCTGACCGCCTGGAAGTCGCGTATGACCCTCGTCGGCGCATCACGCGACCCTGCCATGGCGGCACGGGCGAAGGAGTTGAACCCCGACAGTCGCGAGGGCAAGACCGCGCTCGACGAGCTCACCGAGCGGGCCGTGAGCCTCGCGGGGGCGAACAGGAAGCGGGAGTACGGCACCCATCTGCACACGCTCTCCGAAGCCGTAGACCGCGGAGAGCCTCTGCCCGCCGGCACGTCAGACTCCGACGTGGCCGACATGGCGGCCTACAAGATGGCGACTGTCGGTTTCGACACGGTGGCCATCGAGCAGTTCGTCGTCGTGGACGAGCTCGGCGTGGGTGGCACCTTCGACCGGCTTCTGCACTACTCGGGCCCAGGCCCCGACGGCCGCCCCTTCGAAGGCCTGCTGATCGGCGACCTGAAGACGGGGTCGGTGCAGTACGGAGGGCTAAAGATGGCCAGTCAGCTTGCCGTCTATGCCCACGGCGAGCAATACGACCACACGCGCTTTCCGGTGGACGGGTACGACAAGAAGGCCCTGGCCAAGTGGCGGAAGGTCGAGGTGCCGGGCGAGAAGGCCGAGGCCGCCTACGCCGAGGCGCCTGGTGTTAATCATGACTGGGGCGTGATCATCCATCTGCCCGCCGGAGAGGCGCAGTGCACCCTGTACTGGGCCGATCTGCGGCTCGGCTGGGAAGCGGCCCTTCTAGCTCGCGACATCCGACGCATGCGATCCACTCGGGGGGCGCTCGTCGAGTTCCCTGGCTCAGCTCAGCGGAACGTTTGATATAGTGTAACTACGCACTGGGGAGGCCCGGTGCTCAAGGAGAGGGGACAGTAATGCCCGAAGAGGCTCGGCCGATCATCACCATCAAGGTCCCATGCGGAGAAGGCGAGTCCGCGCCGCATGCGACGTTCACCGGCACCACGAACAACCTTCGGGAAGAGATCGGCTCTTTCTTCGGTCTAGATTGCAAGAGTGTCACTAACCATACCCTCCACGAGCTACTCGCCGAGGTCGGCCAGCTCGCCAAGAGCACCGAGGCCGTGATTTCCGGCCTAGGAGCCCAGGTCATCCCGCAGGTAGCCGCGCCAACCCCCACACCGCCACAGGCCGCCCCCACCGGCAGCCCATCCGCCGCCATCCTGGAGCAGATCTCCGCCTGCCAGACACCCGAGGAACTCCGCCGCCTTTGGGCCGCCAACCAGGCCGCCTTCGCCGAGACGGTCGTCATGGACGCCTGGAAGGCGCGCGGCCGAGCTCTCCAGGCGTCGTGATGGGCCGTCGACTGCTCGGCGCGGCTGTCGCCGTGGTTCTTGCCGCCGGGCCCTTGAAGCCCCGCCTCCCCCACACCCCCTACCCCGTTCACCGAAAGAGTGGAGATCAGCACTAGTGACCCTGAACCTGAAGAACATCCCGACGCAGGCCGGCGGTTGGTTCAAGCCGAAGGAGGCGCTCGACGCTCCCGCGATCCTTGTCGAGGTCTCGGCGTGGGATCGGCAGCGCCCGACGCCCAACGGCCCCAAGGACAGCGCTCTTTGCAACGTATCGATCTTCCGGACCTCGGAGCAGCTCTCCACGCTGACCCCCGAGGTCTCGCAGGGGATGCGTATCGAACAGACAGTCCTCGCCCGCGACCTGGAAACGATGGTCGGCAGCGCGGTGCTTGTCACCGTTGCCCAGATCCCGCCGACGAAGCCCGGCGCCAATCCCGCATGGGTGTGGCGCCAGGTCAATGACCCGGCCATCCGGGCCCAGGTCATCGCATACGCCGAGCAGCGCGACAAGGCAGTCGAAGCCGCGGTGACCGCAGCTCCCACCTTCGACTGACAGATCGGCCAGCAGGAGGGGGCAGCCTCTGCGCTGCCCCCTCCCCTTCACGATTGGAGCCGATCAAGTGCTCACTCCCGGAAGGTCATTGACCCTCCATGCCGAGGCCGGCCGAGAACTCCCGCGCATCGCAGCCTTCGAGGCCCTCTACAACATCGGCTGCCGCCCCCGGCAGGGCGAGGTCATCATGATTGCGGGCCGGTCGGGAACCCAGAAGTCGGGCCTGGCGCTCTTCTGGGTCGCCCAGATGAACTTGCCGACCTTGTACTTCTCGGCGGACATGTCTGCCTTCACCGCTTCCTCGCGCCTGGCAAGCATGGCGACCGGCGATACGACCGAGATGGTCGAGGCGGGCATGGCGGCAGGCGGCCGGTATCGACAGGAGTACCTGTCCGCACTCGCAGGCTCGCGTATCACGTTCTCCTTCGGAAGCCCGATCGCGTGGAAGAACGTAGACGAGGAGCTGGAGGCGTACATCGAGCTCTGGGACGCGTACCCGGAGGTCTTGGTCTTCGACAACCTCATGGACTTCGAGAACTCGGA
This sequence comes from Streptomyces sp. H27-H5, assembly GCF_026627505.1. Classification (GTDB taxonomy): domain Bacteria; phylum Actinomycetota; class Actinomycetes; order Streptomycetales; family Streptomycetaceae; genus Streptomyces. The sequence continues at coordinate 65,376 of NZ_JAPNLK010000007.1, forward strand.
GTCGGACTACACGGAGCAGATGGCCGTGATGAGCGGCTTGACCGAACTGGCCCGCGCGACCGGCGCGACCGTGATCGTCCTGCACCACGCAAGCGACAAGTCGTGGGAGGCGAAGTCCGATCCGTGGGCGCCGCCTTCCCGCGATCAGGTCAAGGGTGGGCTCAGCGAGAAGCCGGAGCTGAGCCTCTCCGTAGCGCTGGACCCGTCCAGCCTCGAATACCGGATCGCGGTGATCAAGCAACGCATGGGGCCGAGCGACCCCACCGCCCGTCGGTACGCCACCCTCCGTTGCCATCCGGAGATCACCCGGTTTTCCGCGCTCGCGCCACGCCAGTGGTCCCCGCTCGATGCGCTCAAGCAGTGAGGAATGTAAGAATTGACTGACGTAGCAGCGCGGAACCGCCGGAACAAGCGGCGCGGATCCGACTGGGAGGCGGAGCTCCGCGACCAACTGCGTTCCGCAGGCTTCGACATCGAGCGCCTGCGCCTCACGGGCAAGGATGACGAGGGCGATCACGTTGTCCGGCGTCCAGGCGGGCGCCCTCTCATCATCGAAGCCAAGAACGCGAAGTTCGAGCCCAGCACGTTCGTCCGCGAGGTCCTGCGCGAGCGGGACAACTACGCACGTCATCGCGGGCTGGCTCCCTCCGGCGTTGATGCCGTGGCCGTCGTCCGCCGTCGGGGCGCGAACTGGCGCGATGCCTACGTCCTCACCACGGTTTCCGAGTACTTCGGCCTCTCCCGCGAGGCCGAACGGTGAGGCAGTTCGAGGAGATGGCCGAGCACCGACGCCTGGCTCGGGAGCTCTCCGACCTGCCGAGCGAGTCGGACCCCGAAGGGCTTGACGACCTCGGATGGGACGGGCAGGCCGCCCACTTCCGCGGACGGAGGGTCGCATGAGACTCCGCGACATCGGCCGGCATGACCACGAGGACCAGCCGAAGCCCGACCTGGTGGCAGTCCTGGAGCACTACGGGGTCTCGATGACCCGGACCGGAATGGTCGCATGCCCCCTGCACGAGGACCGCACCCCCTCCTGCTCCGTGGACGAGAACAAGGGCCTGTGGAAATGCCATAGCTGCGGCCAGGGCGGCGATTCATACAACCTGATCATGCAGAAGGAGAGCACCACCTTTGTCGGAGCGCGAACCCTTGCGGCCTCTCTCGGCCTCCCAGCGGACGATGCTGGAGGAGGCGACGAACGCCTATCAGGCAGCTCTTACGGCGGACGCCGCCCGCTACCTGGCCGAACGAGGGATCGGCGAGGAGGAGGTGGCTACGTACCGGCTTGGCGTCGTAGCTGACCCTCTGCCCGGTCACGGCCGCTACCGCGGAATGCTGGCGATCCCCTACCTCGCCCACGACGCTCACACGCTAACCATCCGCTTCCGCTGCCTGGAAGAGCACGACCACCGAGCCCTGGGCCACGGCAAGTACAACACCCTGCCGGGCGACCCGCCCCGCATCTACGGCGTCGACTCCATCCACCAGGCCGGAGACGACATCCACCTCGGCGAAGGCGAACTCGACAGGATCATCCTAAGGAAGATCGGCTGGCACGCCGTATCGGCTCCCGGCGTCGAGATGTTCTTCGGCAGACACCGCCGCATGCTCGCCGGGTTCTCCCGCGTCTGGGTGTGGTCCGACCCGGACGATGCCGGCGCCCGCCTGACCGCCAAGGTCACCCGGTCTCTTCGCTCCGCCGCGAGCGTCCGTCTGCGCACAGGCGACGTGACCGAGACCTACAAGGCCGGAGGCGCCCAAGCCCTACACGACCTGCTCGAAGAGGAAAAGTCCAAGTGACCGAGAAGACAGCCCCGAAGCGGACGACCCGCAGGCCGGACCCGACCACCGCAGTCCTGGGCGAAATACGGGCTGAACGCAAGGCACTGCCCGATGAGGACCGCCCGCTGAGTGGAGGGCTCCGGCCCGACCGTGCCCGCCTGCACTACCGCCGGGAAGCCGACCGCTGGGCGGAGATCGCCTTCGCCCGCTCGCTGGCCGACCACTCCGGCTGGGACGCCGAGCTCCTGGCCGTACTCAATGCAGCCATCGCCGCCGCAGATCCCGCTGCCGCCCGCGCCGGCCTCATCCAGGTGGCCGCACTTGCCACGGCCGCCGTCGAACACCTTGACCGGGCAAGCGCGTGAGCAACCCCTTGCCGGGACGCCCCGGCCCCCGCCTTCTGGCGATCTGGAACGCCCTCGACGGACGCGAACGCGAGGCCTTCGAGCGCCACCTCCTCCAGGACACGGCAGCCGAAGACCTCGTCTGGATTCTCGATCGATACGGCCACCAGGTATCCGCCTCCACCATCCGTACCTACCGGCGCCGACTGCGCCAGGAAGGGGTGACCGCCCTTGAGCGACACCCTGCTTGATGAGCTCCTCGCCAAGCCTGTAGGCCCCTCGCTACCGACCCGCCAACTTGACCCCGAGAAGGACTTCACCCGACAGATCGAGGTGGCCGGGGACGCCGCAGAGGTCACGGTGCGCGGCCCCGCCGAGATGGACCACGAGTCCAGCGCCACCGACGTACTGCGTGCTCACGGCCTGGCGCCGAGTGACTGGGACGTAAAGGGTTTCCGCTCCTCCGAGTGGACGATGCCCGGCGGTGAGCTCGGCGTCAGCACCCGATTCACCTTTGTCCGCCACCAGCCCACTACTGAGGCCGAGCGTCCCGACCTGGACGAGCTGTTCTCCCTCATCGACAACTACGACCCGCCCCGGCTGGCGACGGCGGAACGGCAGGGCGACCACACGCTGATCATTGCCCTCGGGGATATGCAGATCGGCAAGGCCGACGGTGACGGTGTGGCTGGCACGCTGCGCCGGACGATCACCTGCATCGACAAGGCGACGGCCCTACTGGCCGAGTACCGGAAACGCTTCTCTATCGGCCACGTCCACCTCGCCTGGCTCGGCGACCACATCGAGGGCTACCAGTCACAGGGCGGCGCGAACGCATGGCGAACCGCGCTGACGCTCACGGAGCAGATCCGCGTAACTCGTCGGATCATGGCGCATGCCGTTCTCGGCTTGGCACCCCTCGTGGAGCGCCTGACGGTTGCCGCCGTCCCGGGCAACCACGGTGAGGCCGTCAGGTTCAACGGCAAGGGCGTAACCCGCTACGACGATTCCCACGACACGGATGCCCTGATCGCCGTGCAGGAGGCCGTCTCGCTGGCGCCCGAGGAGTTCCGGCACGTCGAGTTCTTCGTGCCCGACACTGACGAGCTGACTCTCGTGGTCGACTGCTCGGGAACCGTCGTAGCGCACGCTCATGGTCATCAGTGGAAGGGCGGCAAGCACTTCGACTGGTGGAAGGGCCAGTCCTTCAGCAAGGCATCGGCCATGCACCAGGCGGACGTTCTCCTCGCCGGCCACCTTCACCACGAGTTCGTCGACACCGACGGCCCCCGCACCTTCATCCAGATACCGGCCATGGAATCCGAGTCGACCTGGTGGCGACATCGCACAGGCACGGTCGGGGCGCCCGGCCTCATGGTCATGGTGACCAAGAACGGCCAGGTGCCGGTCAAGGAGGTGGTCCGATGAACCTGAATCTCGCCGATCTCGAATCAGCCGAAGCTACGGCGGTCGACTGGTCCGTACTCGCCGAGCCGCAGGTCGACAGCGTGATCAAGGCGGTCGCCCGCAGCTTCGCCCGCGACTACGGGCTAACGCTGGAGTACGACGACGCCTTCCAGGAGGCCGTCCTCGTGTGCGCCGAGCGCTCTCGCGACGTCCGCCGCATCCTCTTCGAGTCCGGCCCCGGCCTGCTGCACCGCTGGCTCTCCCAGCGTCTCCGAGACCGCTGGCTCACCGAGGCCCGACACCGTGCCGGCCACACCTCATACGAGGCCGCCCAGCAGGCAGCCGGAAGGAGTGAGCGATGAGCGGCTACGACCGGCGCCTCATCGAGCACCTCCTGCCGGCCGTCTGGGACGTGGAGGCCGCGTATGGCATCCGCAACCCCACCGCTCCCGATGCCGACATGCCGAAGGGCACGGTCGACAAGAAGGCCGCAGGAACCCTGTTTGCGCACCTCGCGGACATCCGTCTGGGCTGGACGACTGCTCCCCTCTCGCTGGGCGAGCGCCAGGCCCTTCTGCTCCGATACGGAGCCGACATCCACGACGACGAGGCGGGAGCGCTTCAGGGCGTGAGTGGAAGAGCGGCGCGGTACCGGCGAGAGCGGGGAGTGGGCAAGATCGCAGCGCACCTGAATGGCGTTCCGTACGTGGACGGCTATCAGGACCTCGAAGTCGGCGCGGACTGAGGCGAATTCGAACGCAGCCGCCAGGCCCGCAGCCCGTGAGGGGGTTGCGGGCTTTGGCTGCACGCCGTGCCCCTCTGAGCGGGTACCGTTCAAGGACAGGCGACGTGTTCTTGAACGGACTTGGAGTCGGAGAATGCCCCAGTGGAGCGACTACAGTACTGGCGAACGGATCAAGATCCTTCGCGGTAAGCACATCTCACAACAGCAGCTCGCCAACATGACAGAGCTGTCCCTGCCCACCATTCGCGCCGCTGAGCAGGGCCGCCGCCTCTCTCTGCCGACGTTACTCAAGATCGCCAACGCGTTGAGCGTGGACACCAGCGTTGTCCTGGGCCAGCAGGCGCCCCGTCGTTCCATGGAGCCTAGCGACCGCACCACCCTGCGCTTCATCTCGTCGAGTGTTCATGACACGGCGGCTGGCTACCTTCCCGCGGACGCCGAGGCAGTGGACGTTGCCGAACTGTCCGCCGCTACCAAGAAGGCATGGTCTCTCTACTGGAGCGGCAACTACCAGGAGCTTGGCGCCATCCTGGGGCCCCTACTGCGAGACGCTGCCGTCACGGCTCAGGTACTCGACGGCGACGCCGCCCACCCCGTTCACGGCTTCCTCTCTGACGGCTACCAGATCGCGGCGTGCGTCGCTAATCTCTTCGGCGCCCGGGACCTGGCCTACTCCTCCATCGGCCACTCCCGCAATGCAGCTCTCGCCTCAGGTGATGCGCTCCGCACCGCACGCGTCGATTCGGCCCGCTCCTGGGTCTACCTGCGTGACGGCCGGCTACAGCGCTCGATGGCAGTCGCCGAAGAGGCCGCGACCGCGATCGAGCCCCGCTATTCCGACCACAGTCCTGAGCGACTCACCGTCTACGGCAACCTGCTGAACCACTGTGCCGTAACCGCTGCGCGTTTGGAGGACGAGGTCCGCACCGGGGACTTTCTGTCCCAACTCCACGCGGTCGGCGCCCGCCTCGGCCGCGAACGGGACTTCCACGGTGCCCGCTTCGGGCCGCACACGGCCACGACGCAAGCTGTCGGGATCAACGTCACCATCGGCAAGCCCGGCAAGGCCCTCCAGTTGATCGAGTCAGTGAAGCCGTCGCACCTTGATGGGCTCGCTGACGCCGCCCGTAACCGGTATCGGCTCGACGTGGCCTTGGCTCAGGCAGACGCCAAGCTCTACGACAAGGCGCTCGACACACTGGAGGATGTCCTCCACGACGCTCCCCAGTGGTCTCGGCACCAGGCCCTCCCGGCGGTTATCGTCCAAAAGATCGGAAGCGCTTCCACAGCTCGCTTGCGGCGGGTCTCGAAGATGATCGGTGTGCCAGCCGTTCCGATCGACGGTTTCGCGCCTGCGACGGCCAAAACCGCTCTGTAGAATGGCATATGACGCGTTCGGTGAGCACCGAAGTAACACGTCTCGTATCACTTTTCCGCGCTGACAGCTTGAAGTGATACGCGCCGTATCACCGAGCGGCCGACAACTTTCCAGAGTGATACGCCTCGTTACTTCCGGCTCTGCGACTGCTCCGCCACGGTGGGTGCATGAACCGGACCCCCGCGAGTAACCAGCGCCGCCGTAACATCGCTGACGCCGCTAGCGGATTTCCTGACCGAACCCGCGTGGTGCTGTACGCCATCGTCGACGACTGCGACGACCCGGAGCCCGTAATCGCCCGGCTCCGGGCGTACGCCGAAGCCCGAGACTGGGTCGTCTCGGAGGGTGCCGTTCTCATCGACATCGGTTCCGCGACACGCCATCGCCGCGAGCGGCCGAACTGGTTCAAGGCCTCGGCCCTCCTCCGGGAGGGCGCGGTCGAGGGACTCATCGCGCCGTCACTGAGTCAGATCGCCCATGGGCCCGTCGAGCGGGACGAGTTCCTCGCTTGGCTCGCGACCCTCGCCAAGTTCGCGATCTACCTGGACGGGTCCGACGCCTCGGGTCTGACCGATTGTGACGCCAGCCAGGTCGAATCATGAGGACGGCCGCTTCCCTACCGGCTCCGATGGCGGTCTCGTTCTCCGCTGAGCCCCACCGCGTCCAACAGATGCGCCGCCTCGCAGGTGCCTACCTCGGCTGCTTCGGAACGTTCAGCCCGGAGATGATCGAAGTCGTACAGCTCCTTGTCAGCGAGCTGGTTACCAATGCCATCGTGCACGGCGAGACGGCCGAGGTCGGCTTCCGGCTCTCCTTCGAGCAGTCCGATCAGTTACGCATCGAGGTCGACGACCATTCGGCCGGCACCCCTGAGGTCCGGCACCTAGATCCGGAAGCCGAGAACGGCCGAGGCATGCTGCTCGTCGCCTTATTCGCTCAAAACTGGGGACGGGCGAAGACGAGCACTTGGTGCACCGTGTCGACTGGAGCGGTGGCGGCCTGATGAGCAAGCATGCGGCGCAGCGACGGCGGTTCCTCATTCTCCCCCGAGCTACGCGATCCGAAGGTAGCTTCAGCGAGCGGCGGGCGCCCGGTTCCGCATGGGAACGACCGCTCCCGGAAGCTGGCTTTGCCCTCGCGGGCGAGACGGCCCCGGAAGTTGCCATCCTCCAACGCTGCCTTGAAGGCCTCAAGCGACAGCTCTTAGCCGAGCAGTCTGACGAGCCCCTGCGCTTTACCCCTGAGGCTGTAGAGCAGACGACCGCGTACGTGCTGAGTGGTCACCTCGACGAAGTCGATGTCGCCGAGCTGGCCAACACCTATGCGATCCTGCGGGGCTTTCTCGGAGCTCTGGCGCAGGAGGCCGAAGCACTGCTGGACACCGGGCGCATCGTGGTGCGGGAGCTGGTTCAGCGCGCCCATGCGATGACCGAGGACCGAAGCGAGGGCTGCGGCTGCCTTCAGGACGCGGCTGCGACCGCACGCGATCTTCTGTTCCTTCTGGAGCGCGAGGGGTGGCGAGGCGACCATCATGCGCCGTACGAGCCGCGGACCGACCGGTGAGGTTCGGGCGGGAAGGGCCCCCGCTGACCGAGGCTCAGCGCAACGTGAAGCGCAACCTGGAGCGCATCCTGAACCCTCCGCGCCCTCGGCTACGGGATCGCGCCATGCGGCCCGTCTGGTGGACCGAGGAGCTCTGGAGCCGCCACGTCCGTCACCGGAAGCTGCACCGGATGCTGGACGGCATGAGAGCCCATGTGGAGGCCACTATGCCTCCCGACTGGCGGACGCCAGAACACGAGGCCCGCAGTCTTCAGCGCCTTCGACTCGCCATCGCCAAGGACGCGCAGCGCGAGCTGATCCGACAGTCGGTGGTAGAGACCGACAAGCGTGACGCCGAACGAGCGGCCATCGACGAGAGCACCAGGTCCGAGAACCCCTGAATCTGCTCCCGCTCCTGGGGGCGTCGATTCATTCCGTACAAGGAGGGACAGTCAGCCATGCCGGCATTCTGGAATCCGCGGCGCGTCTATGCCTACCTGGCGATGCACAGGCGCTTCGAGCCGTACGACTTCGTCGACTCCTTGGCCGAGGAGGCAGGTGCCGCCGACCTGCCGCCCGAGGGAGCGCACCTGCGAATCTCCGGGTTCGGCTTCCGCGCGGAGGCTCAAGGCAAGACCGGTTTCGCCGCGCTGAGGATCATCCGCAAGGACAACCCGGTCCTGGTCCACGTTCTCTATACCTACCTGGCCGTCCTTAGCGTGCTCTCCGCCCTTCTCCTCGCCCGCTTCCTTACACCGTAGCGGGCCGTCCGCATCGAACTTCCGCCCCCCGGCAGGGGCTTCCTGGGGCGCCGGTACTCACTACGGCCGGCAGCTCAACCGGGGGCGGATGCCCGCTCCGGCGTGACGGACGGGCGGGCAGTCCCGCGATCAACCGGTCGCTGGAGCGTCAACCGAAAGGGGGCCCATGGCCACCAAGGTCGAATCCAAGCCCGAGGAGCCCGAGACCATGAGCGACACCGAGCTTGCCGAAGAGCCGAACGGCGACACCCCTGCCGGGGATGAGAGCGGCCACGACGTCGCCGAGCCGCTCGACGGCTACGCGTTGCTCGTCGCGTAGTTCACAGCGTTCCACCCATTATTCGAACCGATTCAGAGGAGCTTTCGTGACCGTCTCCATTGCACAGCTCTCCCCCGCCCGCCCGTGGGGTGCCGGCCGACTCGCGCCGTACCCGACCACCAGCCACCGCCCGCACTCCACGATCACCATTGACCCTGACACCCAGGTCGGTGTGTACCGCGACCGTGCCGGCCGCGTGGTCGAGATGGGCAAGCACGGCACGAGCTCCGGGACCGAGACGTCCACGACGACGAACTCGGACTCGAAGAACGACCAGGGCCACGACCAGGACAGCAACCAGGACTGATGACCAAGACCGAGAAGAGGCCGGTACTCGTTGTCACCGAGGCGGACGACATCACCGCCGACATGGTGATCACCGAACTCAACCGGCGGAAGGTGCCGGTGGTCAGGTTCAATCCCGCCGACATCGGCGAGGGCCTCACGGTCTCGGCTCGGTTCGGCACCTGCCCGGCCCCAGTGGCCGGGCAGGTGCGTACCCCGTCGAGGACCGCTGATCTTGCCGTCGTGCGATCGGTGTACTGGCGCCGCCCGGAATGGCCCACGTTCTCCCACCTGCCTCCGGACGACTCCCGGTTCGCGGCTGCGCAAGTCCGGTACGGGCTTGGAGGCACGCTCTACGCCCTGGACGGGCCGCTCTGGGTCAATCACCCGTTGCGGGTCGCCGCGGCCGACTACAAACCGGCCCAGCTCGCTCTTGCCCAGCAGCTCGGCTTCATCATCCCTCCCACCGTCGTCACCAACGATCCGGATGAGGCGCGCAAATTCATCCGCGCCCAAGGGGACGCAATCTTCAAGACACTTCGGTGGACCCCCTACGCGCGTGAAGGCGTGCCTGTGACCGGGTGGGCTGACCCCGTCACCGCCGACGAGATTGACGACAGCATTCGCATCACCCCGCATCTGTTCCAGGCCCGGGTGGACAAAGTCGCCGACCTCCGCGTTCTCATCGTGGGTCGGCACACCTTCGCTGTGCGCATCGAGTCCGATCTGTTGGACTGGCGCAAGGACTACAGCGCCCTCACCTACAGCGTCGAACACCTCCCGCATCGGGTGCACCAGGGGCTACACGCCTACCTGCACCACTTGGGGCTTGTATCGGGAAGCTTCGACCTCGCGGTGGACCGGGCAGGGGACTACTGGTGGCTGGAGCTGAACCCCAACGGTCAATGGGGGTGGCTGGAGACGGAGACCGGCCTGCCGATGTCCGCAGCCTTCGCCGACCTACTTACGCAAGGAGACAGCCGATGACCCACTCCCAGTCCGAGCGGCGCCGCATGGCAGTCCTGCTTTCGGCCAAGGGCGTCCTGACGTCCCCCTGGCTGCGCGCGGCCGTGGAGACCGTGCCGCGCGAGCAGTTCCTTCACCCTGGGGTCTTCATCGACGAGGGGCGGGCCTGGCGGCCTGTCACGGCCCTCGGCACCGAACCCGATGAGTGGCTGAAGATCGCATACAGCGTCGATACCCTCACCACGCAGCTCGACGGCCGCCTCACTGCCGATCAGGTCGTCGAGCCCCTCGCCGGCGTACCGACCTCTTCCTCGACCGACCCGACGACCGTCATCGGCATGATCGAGGCCCTGGACCTTGAGGCGGGGCACCGCGTCCTGGAGATCGGCACGGGCACCGGCTACTCCACAGCCCTGATGTGCCACTTCCTCGGTGAGGACAACGTCACCACGATCGAGGTCGATCCGCAGGTAGCGGCACGTGCGGATTCTGCGCTGGAAGGTGTCGGCTACTCAACATGGACCGTGACGGGCGATGGACTCCTGGGGCATCCGCGCCGGGCACCATATGACCGGACCATCGCCACCTGTGCGGTCCGCCGCATCCCGTACGCCTGGGTCAGGCAGACGAAGCCCGGCGGGATCATCCTAAGCACGGTGGGGTCATGGCCCTGGGGAACGGGCCTCGCAAAGGTCACCGTAGGTGACGACGGAACCGCCGAGGGCACCATCACGGGACGCTCCTCCTTCATGCAGGCGCGCGCGCAGGCGGTGACCCCCGTGGCTGGTGACCTGTCAGCTCGCACCGCGTACGCCGACAGCAAGCGAGAGGCCAAGGTGTCACCCCTTCTGCTGGAGGAGTGGATGCCCGCCTTCCTCGCGCAGCTCGCCGCACCGGGCGCACAGCTTGTCCGCGCATCCACGAGCAACGGTGCGCGCCTCCTGTATCTCTTCGACCCTGCGCGCGAATCCTTCGCCGAGTTCGCGGCCGGCGACGAGGGTGGGGTCGTCCGGCAGGGCGGCCCCGTGGCCCTGTGGGACAACGTTGAACGGTCCCTCATCGCGTGGCAGGAAGCAGGTAGCCCCGACATCGCCACCGTCCAACTCCGGATCACGGACAGGGCCCATACCTACTGGATCGGCGATCACCCTGACCTGCGCTGGGAACACCGCCTCGACGTCTCTCACTGATCATGACGGCGACGCTAGGGTTGACTCATGGACGACGAGGAACCTCTGTCGAAGTGGGCGGAGCGCCGAGACGCGAGAATCGGCCGACTGCGGGCCATTCCGATCACCTCGGGCGACAACCCGAAGGGCTCGCACATAAACCCTGATGCGCCGCGCGCCATCGAGCGGTGGAACGGGCACGTCTGGGAGCTCCATGGGTTCGCGCTCAACCTGGCCGAGGCCAAATTCGCCCTGCACCCGGAGGCGAATGCCCCTACGACTCCCACCGCCGACCCCGTAGGCCAGCCGCTAGCCCGCGGAAAGGGCAGACACCGAAAGCCCTAGGCGCCAGAGCCCCGGCCCGCCCCTCGCCCGAGCTACGCGAACCGGGGCTCTGGCGCATGCCACCGAGCATGAGGTCGGTGACTAAGGTCACACGGACGAGTGAAGGGGGTCTCCCCCTCGCGCCGATGGCCACCACGCTGACCAGTATCGATGCAGGAAACGAAGGTCGAGGTCACGCGTTGGGCACATGACCAACGCGTGACCAACAGCACCCAGAAACAGCCAGAAACGCTGTGATCGGGGCATCAGCCGACGGAAGCCGGGGAGCCTCCAACCAGCAGGAAAATGCCTGGTCAGAGGCCCCTCGCCGCACTAGTGCGGCCGGGGGTGGCGGCCTCGGTCGCCTTCCCCTCTTCGGGCTGGTCATACACGCCGGATGTCATCCTTTCGGCTCACTTACGGGTGAAATCCCCGAATGGGCACGACACACCCTGCCTTGCCTCGCTAGCGTGGCGACACACCCACGCCACGCCCCGAGGAGCCCCCCGCTGTCCAGCCACCTTCCGGCACAGGTTCGTGGCGGCTCCGACCCTTCCCACGGATCCGGGCTGACGCGGTTCAACGCCCTCTCGCCCGAAGCGGCGCACGCGGCGCTGTCGTTCTGCTGCGGAAGCCGGCGCTGGGCGCACCGGATGACCGCGCACCGACCGTATCCGGACATCGCGTCGCTGTTGGCCGCGGCCGACGAGGCCTCGTACGACCTCTCCCAGGCCGACCTGACCGAGGCCCTGGCCGGCGAGGCCTCGGCGGAACTCGGCCACGGGGCCTCCTACGCCGCCCGGCTCGCCCTCGACGCGGCCCGGGCGGAGTACGAACGAACCTTCGGGCACGCCTTCGTGATCTGCCTGGACGGGCACCCCCCGGAGGAGCAGGCGGACCAGCTGTTGGCGGCGATCCGCCGGAGGATGGCTCACGAGGTGGACGAGGAACGCTCGATCTCCGCCGACGAGCTTCGCCGGCTCTCCCGGGCCCGACTCGCCGGTCTGTTGGACCGACTGCCCGCCCTGTTGGACCGACTGACCTCGACCGATGGGCTGTCTGCGGCCGATTTCGGGCTATTCGCCCCTGTGGGATAGTCCGTCCGTGCCTGTTTGATCACACCGATGGACCCGGCGCAAGGGAACCGACAAAGCGTCGCTACGATGTCCGGGGCCGGAGGACCGTACCCGGCCGGGCCCGACCGACAAAGAAGCCGGCTGGCCCCCGCCCCACTTCCGGAGGGTTTTCCGTGCCGGCTGGAACGTTGTACCGCGGCCGGGAAGGAATGTGGTCCTGGGTGGCTCATCGAGTCACCGGCGTCCTCATCTTCTTCTTCCTGTTCGTACACGTCCTCGACACCGCTCTCGTCCGCGTCTCCCCTGAGGCGTACGACGATGTCGTGGCTACCTACAAGACTCCGATCGTCGCGCTGCTGGAGTACGGCCTCGTGGCCGCAATCCTGTTCCACGCGCTCAACGGTCTCCGTGTGATCGCCGTGGACTTCTGGGCCAAGGGCCCGCGCTACCAGAAGCAGATGCTCTGGTCCGTCGTGGGCATCTGGGTCGTCCTGATGGTCGGGGCCCTGTACCCCGTCCTGGGTCACGCCGCAGCCGAACTGTTCGGGAAGTGACGCGCATGTCTTCTGACACTTCTTCGCCCAAGGTCATCGGTGACGTGGAGGGCGTGTCCCTCTACGACGTCGAGAACCCGGCGCCGTACATCGAGGCCCCGCGCAAGCGCACCGGCAAGACGCCGCGCTCGACCCGCGGCAACTTCGAGATGGCCGCGTGGCTCTTCATGCGCCTCTCGGGCATCGTCCTGGTCGTGCTCGTCATCGGCCACCTGCTCCTCCAGCTGGTGCTGGACGGCGGCGTCTCCAAGATCGGCTTCGCCTTCGTGGCGGGCCGCTGGGCGTCCCCGTTCTGGCAGGTCTGGGACCTGCTGATGCTGTGGCTGGCCATGCTGCACGGCTCCAACGGCCTGCGCACGGTCATCAACGACTACGCGGAGCGCGCCAACACGCGGCTGTGGCTGAAGGGCCTGCTCTACACCGCCACGGTGTTCACCATCCTTCTGGGCACGCTGGTGATCTTCACCTTCGACCCGAACATCCGCTAGGCAACGGGGCTGAGGCGAAACCAATGAAGATCCACAAGTACGACACCGTCATCGTCGGAGCGGGCGGCGCGGGCATGCGCGCCGCCATCGAGTCGACGAAGCGCAGCCGCACCGCGGTGCTGACGAAGCTCTACCCCACCCGCTCCCACACGGGCGCCGCGCAGGGCGGCATGGCCGCCGCGCTGGCCAACGTGGAGGACGACAACTGGGAGTGGCACACCTTCGACACGGTCAAGGGCGGTGACTACCTGGTCGACCAGGACGCCGCCGAGATCCTGGCGAAGGAGGCCATCGACGCGGTCCTCGACCTGGAGAAGATGGGCCTGCCGTTCAACCGCACCCCGGACGGCACCATCGACCAGCGCCGCTTCGGCGGGCACTCCCGTAACCACGGCGAGGCGCCGGTCCGCCGGTCCTGCTACGCCGCGGACCGCACGGGTCACATGATCCTCCAGACGCTCTACCAGAACTGCGTCAAGGAGGGCGTGGAGTTCTTCAACGAGTTCTACGTCCTGGACCAGCTCCTGGTCGAGGAGGACGGCGTCAAGAAGTCGGCCGGCGTGGTCGCGTACGAGCTCGCCACCGGCGAGATCCACGTGTTCCAGGCGAAGTCCGTCATCTACGCCTCCGGCGGCACCGGCAAGTTCTTCAAGGTGACCTCCAACGCGCACACCCTCACGGGTGACGGCCAGGCGGCCTGCTACCGCCGCGGCCTTCCGCTGGAGGACATGGAGTTCTTCCAGTTCCACCCGACGGGCATCTGGCGCATGGGCATCCTGCTGACGGAGGGCGCCCGCGGTGAGGGCGGCATCCTCCGCAACAAGGACGGCGAGCGCTTCATGGAGAAGTACGCGCCGGTCATGAAGGACCTCGCGTCCCGTGACGTCGTCTCGCGCTCCATCTACACGGAGATCCGCGAGGGCCGCGGCTGCGGTCCCGCCGGGGACCACGTGTACCTGGACCTCACGCACCTCCCGCCGGAGCAGCTCGACGCGAAGCTCCCGGACATCACGGAGTTCGCGCGCACCTACCTGGGCATCGAGCCGTACACGGACCCGATCCCGATCCAGCCCACCGCGCACTACGCCATGGGCGGCATCCCGACCAACGTCGAGGGTGAGGTGCTGGCCGACAACACCACCGTCGTGCCGGGCCTGTACGCGGCCGGCGAGGTCGCCTGTGTCTCCGTGCACGGCGCGAACCGCCTCGGCACCAACTCGCTGCTGGACATCAACGTCTTCGGCAAGCGCTCGGGCATCGCGGCGGCCGCGTACGCCCACGCGCACGACTACGTCGAGCTGCCGGAGAACCCGGCGCAGCAGGTCGTCGAGCTGGTCGAGCACCTGCGCAACTCCACGGGCCACGAGCGGGTCGCCGACCTGCGTCTGGAGCTCCAGGAGACGATGGACGCCTGTGTGATGGTGTTCCGCACGGAGCAGACCATCAAGACCGCGGTCGACAAGATCGCCGAGCTGCGCGAGCGCTACAAGAACGTGTCCGTGCAGGACAAGGGCAAGCGCTTCAACACGGACCTGCTGGAGGCCATCGAGCTGGGCAACCTGCTCGACCTGGCCGAGGTCATGGCCGTGTCCGCGCTCGCGCGCAAGGAGTCCCGCGGCGGTCACTACCGCGAGGACTACCCGAACCGCGACGACGTCAACTTCATGCGCCACACCATGGCGTACCGCGAGGTCGACGACAACGGCACGGACTCGGTCCGTCTCGACTACAAGCCCGTCGTCGTCACCCGCTACCAGCCGATGGAGCGTAAGTACTGATGGCCACCCCCACCCTGTCCAAGACGGACGAGATGGAGGCGGCGGCCGCCGCCTCGCCGTTCATCACGGTCACCTTCCGGATCCGCCGCTTCAACCCCGAGATCTCGGACGAGTCGCAGTGGCAGGACTTCCAGATCGAGATCGACCCGAAGGAGCGCGTGCTCGACGGTCTCCACAAGATCAAGTGGGACCTCGACGGCACGCTGACCTTCCGTCGCTCGTGCGCGCACGGCATCTGCGGCTCCGACGCGATGCGGATCAACGGCAAGAACAGGCTCGCCTGCAAGACGCTGATCAAGGACATCAACCCGGAGAAGCCCATCACGGTCGAGGCCATCAAGGGCCTCACGGTGATGAAGGACCTCATCGTCGACATGGAGCCCTTCTTCCAGGCGTACCGGGACGTCATGCCGTTCCTGGTCACCAAGGGCAACGAGCCGACGCGCGAGCGCCTGCAGTCCGCGGAGGACCGCGAGCGTTTCGACGACACCACCAAGTGCATCCTGTGCGCCGCGTGCACGTCCTCGTGCCCGGTGTTCTGGAACGACGGCCAGTACTTCGGCCCGGCGGCGATCGTCAACGCGCACCGCTTCATCTTCGACTCGCGCGACGAGGCCGGTGAGCAGCGGCTGGAGATCCTGAACGACAAGGACGGCGTGTGGCGTTGCCGCACGACGTTCAACTGCACGGACGCGTGCCCCCGTGGCATCGAGGTCACGAAGGCGATCCAGGAAGTCAAGCGTGCCCTGATCACGCGCCGCTTCTGATCCGACGCCCTGCCGCCGCGGGCCCGTACCCCCTCTCCGGGGGTGCGGGCCCGCGGCGTTCGGGCACCGTTTCGCGGACAGGGGGGCGCGGGCCGCCGGCCGGCTGTGGAAGGATCGTGCGCATGAGCGAGCAGCAGCCGAACCCGTACTCCGACGACCCGGGCGCCGAGGGCCCGCAGGACGACTACAGGTGGGGCCCCGGGAACCCCGGTTACGGCTACCCGCAGCCCTACTCGGCGTACCAGCCCACCATCGGGGGCGGGATACCGATGGGCGCCCCCGGTTACGGCGCCGGCGGGGGGACCCTGTCCCTCGGCGACATCACCGTCTCGGGCGACCAGATCATCACCCCGGCGGGCACGATGCCGCTCAGGGGCGCGGTGTGGAACGCCATGGACATGTCCCGCACCGAGGAGAAGATCCCGACGCACGCGATCGTGCTGGCGATCTGCTTCGCGCTGTTCTGCCTCGTCGGCCTGTTGTTCCTGCTGATGAAGGAGAAAGTGACCACGGGCTACGTGCAGGTCACCGTCACCAGCGGCGGCCGCCACCACTCCACGATGATCCCGGCGACGGACGCGTACACCTTCCAGTGGGTCATGGGCCAGCTCAACTACGCGCGCTCGCTCAGCATGTGACGCGACGCCCGGGGCCCCGCGCCCCGGGACGGCCGCTCGCCCGGCGCCCGATATCCGGTGGTGGCGCGGCGGGCGGGGGCGCGAGGATCGGGGCATGATCCTCGCGCATGATGTGGCCGGCCCCCAAGACGGGCCGGCCTTGGTGTTGTTGCACTCCTCCGTCTGTGACCGACGCATGTGGGAAGGGCAGTGGGCCCCCCTGGTCGAGGCCGGGTTCCGGGTGGTCCGGCCCGACTTCCGCACCTGTGGCGAGTCCCCCGCCGCCACGGCCCCGTACAGCGACGACGGCGACGTGCTCGCCCTGTTGGACGCGCTCGGCATCCGGCGGGCCGCCTTCGTCGGCTCCTCGTACGGCGGCCGGGTCGCCCTGCGGCTCGCCGCGCACGCGCCCGAGCGGGTCCGCGCCCTGGCCCTGCTCTGTCCGGCCCGGCCGGCGCACCGGCGGGGAGCGGCCCTGACGGCCTTCAACGCCGCCGAGGCGGCCCTGTTGGAGGCCGGTGACCTGGAGGGCGCGGCCGAGCTGAACGCCCGCCAGTGGCTCGGCCCGGACGCCGACGGGGCGGCGCACGCCCTGGTGCGGGACATGCAGCTCGCCATCCTCGGGGCCGGGCTGTCCGCCGACGGGGAACTCGAACTCCCCGAGCCGCCCGTCGATCTCGCCGGCATCACGGCACCCGTCCTCGCCGTGGGCGGCGCCCACGACATCCCCGACTTCCGCGACTTCCCCGCCGAACTGCCCTCCCTGGTCCCGGGTGCCGAGCACGTGGAGCTGTCCTGGGCGGGTCATCTGCCCTCGCTGGAGCGGCCCGAGGAGACGGCGGCGCTGCTGCTGGGGTGGGCGGCGCTCCGGTCCTGACGCACGGCCGGGGGCGGACCCGGCCGAAGGCTTGAACCTGTTCAAAAATGGGTCTACAGTCATGGACGTCAGCAGTTGAACACGTTCAAGGGGGCTGAGGGCAATGGACCTCACCGTGGTCGCGTACGTCATCTACCTGGTCATCAGCATCGGGCTCACCATCTGGGTCGCCCGTACGCTCACCCGCAACGGCCGGGTCTTCATCGCCGATGTCCTCCAGGGCAACGAGAAGCTCGCGGATGCCGTGAACCACCTTCTGGTGGTCGGCTTCTACCTCCTGAACATCGGTTTCGTGACGCTCTACCTCCGCTCGGCCGAGACCATCACCGAGGCCCGCGGCCTCTTCGAGGCCCTGTCGGTGAAGCTCGGCGTGGTCCTGCTCGTCCTCGGCGTGATGCACCTCGGCAACGTGTGGGTCCTCAACAAGATGCGCCGCCGGGGCATCATGGAGCGTCAGCAGACCCCGCCCGTCGCCCCCCAGGGCTGGACCGCGCCCGCCCGGGCCTGATCCCGATGACCGAGACGACCGCCCCGACCAAGCACCTGACGGTGCTGTACGACGCCGGTTGCCCGCTCTGCGTCCACATCCGGCACTGGCTGCTGGGACAGCGGTGGCTCACGCCCCTGTGGCTCGTCCCGGCCGGGTCCTACGAGGCCCGGCGCCTGTTCCCCGGTCTCGACCACCAGGAGACGCTCCGCCGGATCACCGTGATCGGCGACCGGGGCCAGGTGTGGACCGACACCGACGCCTTCATCGTGTGCCTGTGGGCCCTGGCCGAGCACCGGCCCAAGGCGAACTGGCTGGCCACCCCGGCCGGCCGGCCCTTCGCCCGGGCGGCGATGCACACCGCGTCCGCCTGGCGATCCGCGGTCCGTACCAACGGCGAAGCGGAGCCCGGGGATGCGGCCTGTGACGACCGATGCGCCGTACCCCGATAAGGTCGGACACCGTGACTGATCAGAAGGCTCCCAAGAGCGAGCAAACCCGCACGCTCATCCTCGAAACCGCGCTCCGACTCTTCCAGGAGCGCGGCTTCGACAAGACGACCATGCGGGTCATCGCCAAGGAGGCGGGGGTCTCGGTCGGCAACGCGTACTACTACTTCGCCTCGAAGGAACACCTGGTCCAGGGGTTCTACGACCGGATCGGCGCCGCACACCAGGCGGCGGTCCGGCCCATCCTGGACAACGAGAGCGACTTGCAGAAGCGGCTCGCGGGCGTACTGACGAGCTGGCTGGACATCGCCGCGCCGTACCACGAGTTCGCCTCGCAGTTCTTCAAGAACGCGGCCGATCCGGAGAGCCCCCTCAGCCCCTTCTCCCCCGAATCGGAACCGGCCCGCAAGGCCGCGATCGACATGCACCGCGAGGTGCTGGCGGGCGCGAAGACGAAGGTGCCGGACGAACTGGCCGACGTGCTGCCGGAGCTGATGTGGCTCTCGCAGATGGGGCTGGTCCTGTACTGGGTCTTCGACCGCTCGCCGGACAGCGAGAAGACCCGCCGGCTCGCCGAGCGCGGCGCGCAGCTGACGACCCGCGGCATCATCCTGGCGCGGTTCCGGGTGCTGCGGCCGCTGGTGCGGGAGGTGCACGAGCTGTTCGCGGACTTCCTGCCCGGCATGGCCCAGACGGCGGTGTCCCGCAAGCGCGCCTCGGACCCCGACCCCGCTCCCGACTCCGGGAAGGGGTAGGGGTCCGACGCCGTTCGGGGCGTCGCCCCGGAACGGGGCGCTACAGCCAGTCGAGGTCCCACAGGCGCCAGACGCCGGTGCCGTCGGAGAGGTACTGCGCGCCGGTGACGGCCTCGCGGGACATCACGTAGTCCTTCTTCTGCCAGATCGGCAGCATCGGGACCTGCTGCGCGACGATCCGCTGGAGCGCGCGGAAGTCGTCCGCCGCCTCGCCCCGGTCGGAGTGCGCCTGCGTACGGGTGATCAGCGCGTCCACGGCCTTGTCGGAGAAGCCGTTGTTCATCGTGGAACCGGCGCCGACGAGGGGCGCGAGGAAGTTGTCCGCGTCGGGGAAGTCGGCGATCCACCCGACGGTGTAAGCGTCGAAGTCCCCGGCCGCGTACCGCTTCTGGAAGTCCTCCCACTTGGCGACCGCCTTGACGTCCACCCGGAAGAGACCGGTGGCCGTGAGCTGCTTGGCGATCGCGTCGGCCTCCGCGAGGTTCGCGCCGCGCTCGTTGGCTCCCAGGCTGATCGGGACGGGGGTGGCGACGCCCGCCGCCTTGAGGATCTTCCTGGCCGTCGCCGTGTTCGGAGCCGGCCAGGTGTCGAAGAACGGCGTGCTGTGCGAGGCGACACCGGCCGGGACCAGGGAGTAGAGCGGGGTCACCGTGCCGTGGTGGACCTCGCTCGCCAACTGCGAGCGGTCCAGGACGGCCGCCACGGCCTGCCGGACGGCCGGCTTCGCCGTGGTGGAACCGGGGCGGACGTTGAAGACGAGGTTGCGGGTCTCGGTGCCCCCGGAGGCCTGGTACCGGGTGTCCTCGAGGCCCGGGTTGAGGGCCGCGAGCACCTCGGGCGGCATGTCCCGGTGGGCGACCTCGATCCGGTGGTCGCGCCACGCCCGGTCGAGCCCGACGGAGTCCGCGAAGTACTTCACCGTGACGGGCGTGCGGGCCGGTTTCGCCTGCCCCGTGTAGGCGGGGTTCGGCTTCAGCTCGGCGCTCTCGCCGGCCGTGTACGCGCCGAGCACGTACGGGCCCGAGCCGTCCACCTTGCCGTCCCGGCGCAGCGCCCCGGCCGGGTACTTCTCCCGGTCGACGATCGACGCGGCGCCCGTGGCGATCTTGAAGGGGAACGTGGCGTCGCGCCCGGACAGGTTGAAGGTGACCGTCCGCCCCTCGGCCTTGACCGACTCCAGGGTGTTGAAGAGCGGCGCCGGGCCCTGCTCGGAGTTGACCTTCTTGATCCGGTCGAAGGAGTGCTTGACGTCCTGCGCCGTGATCGCGCGGCCGTTGGAGAACTTCGCGTCCGGGCGCAGCTCGCACTGGTACGTGGTCAGCTTGCCGCCGATGAACCGGCAGGCGGAGGCCGCGTCCGGGACGGGGGCCTCCGAGCCCGGCTTGACGGTCAGCAGCGACTGGTAGACGTTGCCGAACAGGGCCCAGGAACCGGCGTCGTAGGCACCGGCGGGGTCCAGGTCGGAGACGACGTCGCTCGTCCCGACCCGGATGGCGGTGCCCCGGCCGTTGCCCTCGGCGGGGAGCAGTTGCCAGGCGGCGACACCGCCGCCCGCCGCGAGGACCAGAGCGGCCGCGATCACCTTCGAGCGGACTGACCGCATCCCCTGCACCCCGATATTCGAACCCGGTATCCGACTATCGGGCACTCAATCATGGAAATTCGGCCACGGGAAGACCTGTTATGCCTGGTCAGGCCTGATATGAGGCGAGTTCGACCACGGTGATGTCGGACGGCGCGCCGACGCGAACAGGCGGCCCCCAGGCGCCCGCGCCGCGGGACACGTACAGCTGTGTGTCGCCGTACCGTTCCAGGCCGGCGACGGTCGGGTTGGCGAGCTCGGCGAGGTGATTGCCGGGCCAGAGCTGACCGCCGTGGGTGTGCCCGGACAGTTGGAGGTCGACCCCGTGCCGGACGGCGTCGTGGATGACGATCGGCTGGTGCGCGAGGAGGACGGCGGTCCGGGACCGGTCGCGGTCACCGAGGGCCGCGCGGAAGTCGGGGCCGTGGCCCTCGCTCTCGCCCGCGACGTCGTTGACCCCGGCGAGGTCGAAGTACGGCAGGGCGCGGCGCGCGTTCTCCAGGGGCTGCATCCCCAGTTCCCGGACGTGCTCGACCCACTGCTCGGCCCCCGAGAAGTACTCGTGGTTGCCGGTGACGAAGAACGAGCCGTGCCGGGCCCGGAGGTCGCGCAGCGGTTCGGCGGCCCGCCCCAGGTCGGGCACGCTCCCGTCGACCAGGTCGCCGACGACGGCGATCAGGTCGGGCTGGGTGCCGTTGACGGCGTCGACGACGCGCCGGGTGTGGGCGCTGCCGAGGATCGGCCCGAGGTGGACGTCGCTGACGACGGCGATCCGGAAGCCGTGCGCGGCGCGGGGCAGCTTGGCGAGCGGTACCCGCACCCGCTTCACGCGGGGCCCGCGCAGCACGCCGTACGTCCCGTACCCGACCGTCGCGAGGGCGGCCGCGGCCGCGGCGCCGCCGACGGTCCGCGCGACGAACCGGCGCCGGGTGAGGACGGCGGCGTCGAAGGCGGGTTCGGGGGCGGTGGCGGGATCGGCGGCCGGGGCCCGGTCCGCCGGCGCCGGGGCGGGCGGGTCGGGCTCCGCCGTCGGATCCACCGGGGCGGAGGCCGGGGTGGAGGCCGGGGTGGAGGCATGGGCGGAGGCAGACGCGGGGACCGGGACGGGGGCCGGCCCGGCCCGCGGCGTGACCCGGCGGAGCCAGACGGCCCGGACCACTTCCCCGACGAGCATCGCCAGGGTCAGGTACAGCAGCACCGCCAGCCACATGAACCCCGGCCACGCCACCGCCTGCTGGAGCCGGAACGGCGCCCCGGCGCGCCCGGCGACCAGGGCCGCGACGGCCGTGAGCGGCAGGACGAAGGCCAGGGCGGTCCCCGCCCGGCGCGGCAGACCACCCGGCCGGGTGGTGTCACGGACCAGGCGGACCCACAGCCAGCGGTGGACCAGGGCCAACAGGCCCAATACGGCGAGCGCGACGAGCGCGACCACGATTACGGTCATCGTGATTCACGCCGCAGCGCGCGCACGGAACGCAACCCGATCACACCAATGGCCGTCCCCAGGAGAAAGGACGCCACCGCCAGTCCACAGTGGACCCAGAAGTAAGTCGTAGGGTCACCGGCGGTGTCGAAGGCCAGACCGCTGCCGTTCTTCCACAGGTTCCGGACGAAGGACACCCAGATGATCCAGCTCCACACTCCGAAGGCGAGCAGGAACCAGGAGGCGGTGCGGCTGAGTTTCATGTCCCCAGTATCGGATTCGTCCCCGGGACGGACGCGCCAGGGTGGGCTAGACCGGCGGTGGTTGCGGCGGGTTGGCCGCTCAGCGACGGTGGACAGCACATCGGGTTGTACTTTCACCTGCGTGTATGCCAAGAAGACCGCGCTGACGGTCCTTTCCGCCGCACTGCTGGTCCCCGCGATGTTCGGCGCCCCCGCGCACGCCGCCCCGGCCCCGCCCGCCGACGGGAAGGGGCGCCCGCCGATGGACGGCGGCCCGCCCGCGTCGATGTCCACCGTCGGCGGCACGACGCTCGGCCAACCGGGCACCCAGGTGAACCTGCTGCCGGGCGCGCCCGCACTGCCCACCAATCTCACGGGGCGGTCGTGGATCGTCGCGGACGCGGAGACGGGCGCCGTGCTGGCGGCACACAACGCGCACTGGCGGCTCCCCCCGGCCTCCACCATGAAGATGCTGTTCGCGGACACCGTGCTGCCGAGCCTGCCCAAGGACCAGGTGCACAAGGTCACCGAGCAGGAGATGGACGGCGTCGGCGCGGGGAGCAGCCTGGTCGGGGTGAAGGAGGACCACGAGTACACCGTCCACGACCTGTGGCTCGGCGTGTTCCTCCGGTCGGGGAACGACGCCGTTCACGTGCTTTCGGCCATGAACGGCGGCATCGAGAAGTCCGTCAAGGACATGCAGGCGCACGCGGAGGAGCTCCAGGCCCTCGACACGCACGTGGTGTCCCCGGACGGGTACGACGCGCCGGGGCAGGTCTCCAGCGCCTACGACCTCACCCTGATCGCCCGCTCCGGGCTGCAGAAGGCCGACTTCCGGGAGTACTGCGGCACGGCGAGCGCGAAGTTCCCGGGCCTCCAGGAGGCGGGCAAGCCCCGCGACTACTTCGAGATCCAGAACACCAACCGGCTGATGACGGGTGCGTACGGGCTCTCCCCCTACAAGGGCATCGCCGGCGTCAAGAACGGCAACACCAGCATGGCCGGCTCGACCTTCACCGGCGCGGCCCAGCAGGGCAACAAGAAGCTGCTGGTCACGGTGATGAACCCGGGCTCGGACGGGGCCAACTCGGTGTACGAGGAGACCGCCGCGCTCTTCGACTGGGCTTTCTCGGCCGCCGGGAAGGTGAAGCCGGTCGGTGAGCTGGTGCCGCCCAAGAGCGCCGACACCAAGTCGCACGGCGCCCCCGCCCAGACGCACGAGAAGGAGACGTCGGCGGGCGGCGACGACTCCGGCAGCAGCGGCGTCGGCACCGCGCTCGGCATCGCGGGCGGGGCGCTGGCCGTGCTGGCGGGCGGGGCGTTCGTGGTGAACCGGCGGTGGCCGCGCCGCGGTCGCCGGGGCGACGAGGACCTGGTCTGACGGTCGTCCCCTGACGGCGGGGCGCGGGCGGGACGATCCCTCGCGCCGCCGATGCGCCCGCGGCGGCCCGCCGCCCCTTCCGGGGCCCGCACCGGGCGGGCGGCGGGCGCCCGTGCGGCGAAAGGGTGGTGAGCGGGGCCGACGGAACCGGGTAACGTCTTTGTCATGCTCTACCAGACGCCGATCCACGAGTGAGCGCGTGACGGGCCTCGGCCGGCGTCCTTCGACGTCGCCGCCCGTCCCCCACCGATGAATCCGTAGAGCACTTCACCACGACCGGGAGAACCCGTGACCGTCAGCAAGAACATCAACAACCCCGTGGGTCAGGGCGGCGGCCAGCGCAAGCGGCAGTCGCGCGCCGAACGGCAGAACAACGGCCCGCACCGCAACCTCGACCGCCAGGGTGCGGCCGACCAGAAGGCGGAGCTGGTGCGCAGGATGCGCGAGAAGGCGGGCGTGACCGAGGGCTCCGGAACGGGCGACGACACCGTACAGAGCTGACGCCACCCCCCGCGGGGCCGGCGCGGGCGCGGGTCAGGCGGTGCGCGCGGATCCCGCGGAGGGGCCCGTGTCGCCGCCCTCGTCCCGGCCGCGCCGCGGGGTCTGCTGGGCGGCCGACCGATCCTGCGGGTTCCGGGGGTCCCGCGCATCCTGCGGCCCCTGCGCGTCCTGAGAGTCCTGCGGTTCCTGGGGGTCCTCGACACCGTCGCCGTCCGCGTCGTCGCGGGTCGCCGTCCAGGCGGCGCAGAACAGCAGCAGCTTCGCCGTGAAGTTGATCCAGAGCAGCAGGGCGATCGGCACGCCGAAGGCCCCGTACATGCTCTTCGCGGCGACCTCCCGCATGTAGCCGCTCAGCAGGAGCTTCAGCAGTTCGAAGCCGGCGGCGCCGATGAGGGCGGCCTGGATCAGGCGGCCGCGCGGCGGCTCCACCCCGGGCAGCAGGGTCAGCAGGTACAGCAGGAGCAGGAAGGCGGCGACCACACCGACCGCGAAGGCTCCGGACCTCAGCAGGGCGCCGCCCGCGCCGTCGCGCGGGATGCCGAGCCAGCCGCCGAACTTGCCCACGGCGCTGGATCCGAGGATCGAGGCGGCCGCCGAGCACAGCGCGGCGCCGCCGAGGCCGATGAGCACCAGCGCGTCCTTGCCCTTGCGGGCGATCGGGTTGCCGAGGTCCTCGTCGTCCTTGTCCCACACGGCGCGCAGGCAGTCCCGCATGGCGCCCACCCAGCCGATGCCGGTGAAGAGCAGCAGGGCGCCCGCGACGAGCCCGATGGTGCCCGCGTTGGCGACCAGCGCGTTGAGGTCGAGCTGATCGGAGATGCCGGGGACCTGCTCGGCGAGGCTCTTCTGCAGCCGGTCGAGCTGTTCCTTGCTCAGCAGCGCCGCGCCGACGGCGGCGGCGACGGTGATGAGGGGGAAGAGGGCGAGGAAGCTGATGAAGGTGATCGCGGCGGCCAGCCGGGTCCAGTGCACCCGGTCGAGCCGCTGGTACGACCGCCACGCGTGCGTGCGCATCGCCGCGGCCGCCAGGGGTCCGATCACCGGGAGTTTCGTCAGCCAGTCCATGGGGTCACCGTAAATGAGCTGCCGGAAATAGCCGGGATTGTCGGTTTCGAAGGCTACGGTCGTCGATTGTGACTTTTCGCCCGACGGCTCGCCCGTTTCACGCCCTGGTCCTGCGAAGGCTCAGATTCCGCACGTTCCAGGCCCTGCGGCCGCTTCGCTACGAGCGACGCCCGCGCGTGCCGGCCGCCTCATCGGTGGGTGAGCCCAGTTGTGCCGGAACGCCGGTCGGGCCCGTGCCGAAAGGGTATTCACGCAACTTGCGCCAGACCCCGTCGGAGCCCTGTTCGTAGAGTGCGAAGCCCTCGCACAGCCAGTCGGCGGCGTACCCGGAGAGGGTGGTGAACGCCAGGTCCATCGCCTCTTCGGAGATCCCGTGGGCGACCGTGACGTGCGGGTGGTACGGGAAGGCCAACTCGCGGTCGATCGGCCCGTCCGGGTCCCGGAGCAGGGCCTGGAGGCGGGTGCAGCCGGCGCCTCCCTCGACGAGCCGGACGAAGACGACCGGCGAGAGGGGGCGGAAGGTGCCGGTTCCGGCCAGCCGCATCGCGAAGGCGCGGAACGTCGCCGCGACCTCGGCCAGGTGGGCCTGGATCGCCGGCAGCCGCTCCGCGTCCACCTCGGTGGGCGGCACGAGGGTGACGTGCGTGGGGATGCCGAGCGCGGCGGCGTCCCCGAAGCCGACCCGCAGCTCTTGAAGGCTGCTGCCGTACGGCTCCGGGACCGCGATCGAAACGCCGAGCGTTACGGTCCCCACGTCTGTCTCCTCCGTCTGTCTCGTCCGTCTGTCCCGTGATCGGGTGCTGCCGCCCAGTGTGATGGCAGCACCCCCCGAACCGCCAGGGTCCTTGTCGGTCAGTGCTTGGCGGGCAGGAACCCGAGGCGGTCGTACGCCTGCGCCAGGGTCTCGGCGGCGACCGCGCGCGCCTTCTCCGCGCCCTTGGCCAGCACGGCGTCCAGGGTCTCGGGGTCGTCCAGGTACTCCTGGGTGCGCTTCTTGAAGGGTGTGACGAAATCGACCATCACGCCGGCCAGGTCGGTCTTCAGCGCGCCGTACCCCTTGCCCTCGTACCGGGCCTCCAGCTCGGGGATCGTCTCGCCCGTGAGGGTGGAGTAGATCGTGAGCAGGTTGCTGACGCCGGGCTTCTTCCCGGTGTCGAAGCGGATCTCCGCCTCGGTGTCGGTGACCGCGCTCTTGATCTTCTTCTCGGTGACCTTGGGCTCGTCGAGGAGGTTGACCAGACCCTTGGGCGAGGACGCGGACTTCGACATCTTGATCGCGGGGTCCTGGAGGTCGTAGATCTTCGCGACCTCCTTGACGATGTGCGCGGCGGGCAGCGTGAAGGTCTGACCGAAGCGCGTGTTGAAGCGCTCGGCCAGGTCGCGGGTCAGCTCGATGTGCTGGCGCTGGTCCTCGCCCACGGGGACGGCGTTGGCCTGGTAGAGCAGGATGTCCGCGACCTGGAGGATCGGGTACGTGAACAGGCCGACGGTGGCGTTGTTCGCGCCCTGCTTGGCGGACTTGTCCTTGAACTGGGTCATCCGGCTCGCCTCGCCGAAACCGGTGATGCAGTTCATGACCCAGCCGAGCTGCGCGTGCTCGGGCACGTGGCTCTGGATGAAGAGCGTGCAGCGCTCGGGGTCCAGGCCGGCCGCGAGCAGTTGGGCGGCGGACAGACGGGTGTTCGCGCGCAGTTCCCGGGGATCCTGCGGCATGGTGATCGCGTGCAGGTCGACGACCATGTAGAAGGCGTCGTGCGTTTCCTGGAGGGCGACGTACTGACGAATGGCCCCGAGGTAGTTCCCGAGGTGGAACGAACCGGAGGTGGGCTGGATGCCGGAGAGCGCGCGAGGACGATCAGAAGCCATGGCCCCATTCTCTCAGGTGCGATGGCCGTCTCGGGCCTTGCGCCGGCCGGATCCGGTGCCGGATGAGCGCGGGATCACATCCCGGCCCCGCTCTCGGCGGGCGGTGTCCGGCCGTACCCGCGCGTAGCCGGCCGGCCGGATCCCGCCCGGAGCGAGCGACCGCTTTCCGGCCGGCCGGAAAGCGGAACCCGCGGCGCCGCCCCGGCCGTCGGGGACCGGGGCGGCGCCGCGGGGGACCTGGTCAGGACAGGGGCAGGCCCGGGGCCGGGTGGACCGACATGAGGTCGGTGACCTCGGCGCGGATCACGGACAGGGCCGCCTCGTCGGACGCGGCCGCGGCGTCGACCGCGCGGGAGATCCAGTCCGCCACCACCGGCATGTGGTCCACCGTCAGGCCCCGCGAGGTCAGCGACGGCGTGCCGATCCGGATGCCCGAGGGGTCGAACGGCTTGCGCGGGTCGAACGGGACCGTGTTGTAGTTCACGACGATGCCCGCCCGGTCCAACGCCTTGGCCGCGATCTTGCCCGGGACCCCGCGCGAGGTCAGGTCCATCAGGATCAGGTGGTTGTCCGTGCCGCCCGACACCAGGTCGAAGCCCCGCTCCAGCAGGGCCGTCGCCAGCGCCTTGGCGTTGGCGACGACCGCGTGGGCGTACGCGACGAACGCCGGCTGCGCCGCCTCGTGCAGCGCGACCGCGATGCCGGCCGTCGTCTGGTTGTGCGGGCCGCCCTGGAGACCGGGGAAGACCGCCTTGTCGATGGCCTTCGCGTGCTCCTCGCGGCACATCAGCATCGCGCCGCGCGGACCGCGCAGGGTCTTGTGGGTGGTCGTGGAGATCACGTCCACGTGCCCGGCCGGCGACGGGTGCGCGCCGCCCGCGATCAGGCCGGCGATGTGGGCGACGTCGGCGACGAGGATCGAGCCCGCCTCCTTGGCGATCGACGCGAAGGCCTCGAAGTCGATCGTGCGGGGCAGGGCCGTGCCGCCACAGAACATGATCTTCGGGCGCTCGGCCAGGGCCAGGTCGCGCACCGCGTCGTAGTCGATCAGGCCGGTGTCGGCGGAGACCCCGTACTGCACGCCCCGGAACCAGGAGCCGGTCGCGGACACGCCCCAGCCGTGGGTGAGGTGGCCGCCCATCGGCAGGGCCATGCCCATCACGGTGTCGCCCGGCTTCGCGAAGGCGAGGTACACGGCGAGGTTGGCCGGGGAGCCGGAGTACGGCTGCACGTTGGCGTGGTCGACGCCGAACAGGCCCTTCGCCCGCTCGACGGCCAGTGCCTCGACGCGGTCGATGTTCTGCTGGCCCTCGTAGTAGCGGCGGCCCGGGTAGCCCTCGCTGTACTTGTTCTGCAGGACGGTGCCGGAGGCTTCCAGCACGGCGGCGGACACGTAGTTCTCGCTGGGGATCAGGCGCAGGGTCTCGGCCTGCAGTGCCTCTTCCGCCTCGACGAAGGACGCCAACTCGGGGTCGGTCGCGAAAAGGGCGGGATGGCGGCGCGCGGTCATGGCGGCTCCTCCGGGGTCGATGTCGTCTCTCGTCCCCGCGAGGCCCAGGCGAGCGGCCCTGTGTGCGGTCGTGCGCGCACGACTTCCCCGGAGTCCGTTCTCCGTGCGCCAGTCGCCGTGCGTGGGGCCCACCTTAGCGGGCGCGCCACGAGAAAGGTTTCTCCGTCCACCGTACGAGCGAGGATGGACAGTGACGCCACCCTCGTCACAGGCCTGACGGACGATCGGAGACCCCGTGTCGAATACTGCTGATGCCATCCGCTCCGCCGACGCGCACAGCGCGCACAACTACCACCCCCTGCCCGTCGTCGTCGCGTCGGCGGAGGGCGCGTGGATGACCGATGTGGAGGGCCGCAGGTATCTCGACATGCTCGCCGGATACTCCGCCCTCAACTTCGGTCACGGCAACCGGCGTCTGATCGACGCCGCACGCGCCCAGTTGGAGCGGGTCACGCTGACCTCCCGCGCCTTCCACCACGACCGCTTCGCGGACTTCTGTACCGAACTCGCCGCGCTGTGCGGCAAGGAGATGGTGCTGCCGATGAACACGGGCGCGGAGGCCGTGGAGACGGCGGTGAAGACGGCCCGCAAGTGGGGGTACGAGGTCAAGGGCGTCCCGGACGGCCACGCCAAGATCGTGGTCGCGGCCGACAACTTCCACGGCCGGACCACGACCATCGTGTCCTTCTCCACGGACCACGACGCCCGCGACCACTTCGGCCCCTACACACCGGGCTTCGAGATCGTCCCGTACGGCGATCTCACCGCGCTCTCCCACGCCGTCACGGAGAACACCGTGGCCGTGCTGCTGGAGCCGATCCAGGGCGAGGCGGGGGTCCTCGTGCCGCCCGCCGGCTACCTCCAGGGCGTACGGGAGCTCACCCGCGAGCGGAACGTCCTCTTCCTCGCCGACGAGATCCAGTCGGGCCTGGGCCGCACGGGCAGGACCTTCGCCCTGGAGCACGAGGGCGTCGTCCCCGACATGTACATCCTGGGGAAGGCGCTCGGCGGCGGGGTCGTGCCCGTCTCCGCGGTGGTCGCCGACCGGGACGTGCTCGGCGTGTTCCGGCCGGGCGAACACGGGTCCACCTTCGGCGGCAACCCGCTCGCCTGCGCGGTCGCGCTGGAGGTCATCGCGATGCTCCGCTCCGGCGAGTACCAGCAGCGGGCCGCCGAACTCGGCGACCACCTGCACCACGAGCTGAACCTGCTGGTCGGCGGCGGCGCGGTGACCGCCGTTCGGGGGCGCGGACTGTGGGCGGGCGTCGACATCGACCCGTCGCGCGGCACCGGCCGGGAGATCTCCGAGAAGCTGATGGGGCTCGGGGTGCTGGTGAAGGACACCCACGGATCCACGATCCGCATCGCACCGCCGCTGGTGATCAGCAAGGAGGACCTGGACTGGGGCCTGGACCGGCTGCGGGCGGTGCTGTCGGCCTGACGGGCGCCGCCGGCCTCACGGGCCGGCGGGCTGGAGGATGACGTGGGGCAGGAAGCGGGCGTACTCGTCCGTGACCGGCCCCGCCGATTCCCGGATGCCCAGCCCCGCGGCCTCCTCCTCGACGACCCACGCGCCGAGCACCACCCGGTTGCCGTCGAAGTCGGGCAGCGGGGCCAGGGCCTGGAAGACGTACGTCTCGTCGTCCACCGGGGTGAACGGCTCCCCGTCCTCCCCCGCCTCGTGCAGGGTCACCCCGGCGCCCTCGCGGCCCAGCAGGGGCTTGGCGACGTAGCCGGTGGTGTCCGCGAGCTCGCGCGGGCCGTCGAGGTAGGCGGGCAGCAGGTTCGGGTGTTCGGGGAACAGCTCCCACAGGACCGCCAGCAGCGCCTTGTTGGAGAGCAGCATCTTCCACAGCGGCTCGATCCAGGCCGTGGTGCCGGAGCCGCCGCCGTGGTCGTAGGTGCCCAGCACCTGGGGCCCGAACTCGTCCGTGGCCAGCCACTCCCACGGGTAGAGCTTGAAGATGCCGCGGATGAAGCGGAGCTTCTCGTCGACGAACCGGCCGGAGAGACTGTCCCAGCCGATCTGCTCGACGGACATGGCGACGGTGTCCAGGCCGGCCTGCTCCGCGGTCTCCTGGAGGTAGGCGACCGTCATCAGGTCCTCGCCGAGTTCGTCGGTCTCGGAGTGCGCGAAGTGCACCGGACCGGGCGGCAGCAGTTCGGCCTGCCGGCGCCAGGCGTCGACGAGCCGCTCGTGGAGGGAGTTCCACTGGTCGGCGCCGGGGAACCGCTCCTCCATCCAGAACCACTGCGGGCTCGCCGCCTCCACCAGGGAGGTGGGGGTGTCGGCGTTGTACTCCAGCATCTTGGCCGGGCCGCCGGAGCCGTCGTAGCGCAGGTCGAAGCGGCCGTACAGGGAGGGCTGCTCGGCGCGCCGGCGCCAGGACTCGGCGATGCGGGCGGCCAGTTTCGGGTCGGTGATGCCGAGGTCGGCGAAGCGGTCGTGCTCGACGATGTGGGCCGCCGCCGCGAGGCACATGGCGTGCAGTTCCTCGACGACGTTCTCCAGCGCCTCGACCTCCGGGAGGGAGAACGAGTAGTACGCGCTCTCGTCCCAGTAGGGGCGCAGGGTGTCGTCGGGGTACCGGGTCAGGGGGTAGATCAGCCCCTGCTCCTCGACGGTCCGCTGCCAGTTCGGGCGTGGCTCGATCGTGTGCCGCTCCACCGGGGATCAGCCGCCGCTGGAGCCGGAGTGGCTCTTGCCGATGCCGCCGCGGGTGACGGCGGACTTGTCGAAGCTGCCACCGCCGACCTTGCCGTTGGCGACGCTGCCGCCGTAGTAGTAGGCGCCGGTGCCGCCGCTCTTGCATTCCTTGTTGTTCAGGTGGTTCAGCGTGGAGCGGGAGGCGCACCGCTTGTCGGGCTCGTCGCTGCTGCCGCAGGCGACGAGGGTCGCGGCGAGCAGGCCCATGCCGCCGAGCGCGACGGCGCCCGAGCGCATCCGGCGCCGATTGGTGTTGCTGGTGTCCATGTGAGTTCGCTCCCCCTGGGTGGCGTGCTCCCGACAGACTAGAGCGGGGTGACCGGGGGATGGAATCCAGCCGTCGTCACACCCTTGTCACGACGGTGACCTAGAGTCGGTTCGTGCTTGTTGGGATGATTTGCGCACTCGGTGCGGCGGTCTGTTTCGGTACTGCCTCGGTCCTCCAGGCCATGGCGGCGCGGGCGGCGGAGCCGGGAACCGGGTCCGGCGTGGACGCCGCACTCCTGCTGCGGGCCCTGCGCCAGTGGCGGTACCTGGCGGGGCTCGGCCTGGACGGGGTCGGCTTCGTCCTCCAGATCATCGCCCTGCGGCACATCCCGATCTACGCGGTGGGGGCCGCGCTGGCGGCCAGCCTGGCGGTGACGGCGGTGGTCGCGGCCCGGCTGCTGCGCGTACGGCTGAACCGGAGGGAGTGGGCGGCCGTCGCGGTGGTGAGCGCGGGGCTGCTGATGCTGGGGCTCGCCTCCGGGGAGGAGGGCTCCGGGACCGGTCCGCCCGCCCTGGAGTGGGGGTTGTTGGCGGTGGCGGTCCTGGTGCTGCTGGTGGGGGCGGCGGCCGGTGGCCTGCCGGACCGCTCCCGGCCGCTGGTGCTCGGCTTCGCGGCCGGGACGGGCTTCGGGGTGGTGGAGGTCGCGGTCCGCCTGATCGACGGGGTCTCCTGGTCGGCGCTGACCGACCCGGCCCTGTACGCGCTCCTGCTGGGCGGCGGCGCCGCCTTCCTGCTGCTCACCTCGGCCCTGCAGCGCGGCTCGGTGACGGCCGCCACGGCCGGCATGGTGCTGGGCGAGACGATCGGGCCGGCGGTGGTGGGGGTGGTGTGGCTCGGGGACCGCACCCGCGAGGGGCTCGCCTGGTTGGCGGTGCTCGGTTTCGTCGTGGCCGTGGCAGGTTCGCTGGCCCTGGCCCGCTTCGGCGAACCCCCGGCGGACCCGGCGGACTCCACTGACCCGGCGGACCCCGCGGACCCGGCGGACCCCGCGGACCCCGCCGGTCCGGTGGCCGGTCCGGTTCCCTGACCCGCGCCCCACGCGCCTCCTACGGGAGGGCCGCCTCCAACGCCGCCAGCGCGCCCGACCACGCGCTCTCCGACGGGGTCCCGTACCCGAGCACCACCGCGTCCCGCGCGGGCATGGCCGAATCCGGGTGCCGGAAGCGGGACAGCCCCTCCAAGGCCAGGTCGTGCCAGGGCGCCGCCTGGATCAGGGGGCGTTCGGTGCCGGCCGGGAGGTCGAGCACCGCGTGCAGGCCCGCCGCGATGCCGGAGACGGTCACCGCCGTCCGCGGGGCCAGGGCCTCCACCAGGGCGTCGCGCCGGCGCCGGTAGCGCAGCCGCATGCTCCGGACGTGCCGGTCGTACGCCCCGGACCGGATGAACTCCGCCAGCGTCAACTGGTCCGGCGCGCCCGACATCCAGTCGGTGTGGCCCTTCGCCGCCAGTACCTCGTCCACCAGCCCGGCCGGCACCACCATCCAGCCCGTGCGCAGCCCCGGCGCCAGCGACTTGCTCGCGGTGCCGAGGTACACGACGCGGTCCGGGTCCAGTCCCTGGAGCGCCCCGACCGGCTGGCGGTCGTAGCGGAACTCCCCGTCGTAGTCGTCCTCCAGGATGAGCCCGCCCGTGGTCCTGGCCCAGTCCACGGCCGCCGCCCGCCGTGCCGGGGTCAGCGCGACACCCGTCGGGAACTGGTGCGCCGGCGTGAGGAGCACCGCCCCCGACGTCGACGTCAGGTCCTCCGTACGGGCGCCCGCGCCGTCCAGCCACAAGGGGCGGGTCCGCAGCCCGGCCCCGGTGAGCAGGTCCCGGTGCACGTCGAGGCTCCACCCCTCCACGGCCACCTCGCGGACCCGGCGCGCCCGCAGCACCCGGGCGAGCAGCGACAGCCCGTGCACGAACCCGGCGCACAGCACGATCCGGTCGGGATCGGCGTCCACCCCCCGGGCGCGGGCCAGGTAGTCGGCCAGCGCCTCGCGCAGCTCGATCCGGCCGCGCGCGTCCGCGGCGTACCCGAAGGCGTCGTTCGGGGCGGCCGCGAGGGCCCGCCGGGCCGCCGCCGACCAGGCGGTGCGCGGGAAACTGCCGAGGTCCGGGGAGCCCGGCTTGAAGCTGTACGCGGGCCCCCGCCGGGCCGGTGGCCGGACCCGGGCGGCCCGCGCGGGATGGCGCGGCACGGCCCGTTCAGCCACCCTGGTGCCCGAGCCGTGACGGGCGGTCAGCCAGCCCTCGGCGACGAGTTCGCCGTACGCCTCGGCGACCGTGTTGCGGGCGATGCCGAGGTCGACGGCCAGGGACCGGGAGGAGGGCAGTCGGGTTCCCGGGGCGAGTCGACCGCTGCGCGCGGCCTCGCGCAGCGCCTCGGTGAGTCCGGCTCTCAGCCCGCGCCCGGCGGTGAGGTCGAGATGCAGGTCGGCGCCGAAAGTGGCCCGGGATTCCGTCATGGGAATGGACCATATCGGCGGGCCGCCGGCCTCCTACGGTGGAGACATGACGACGACGAACGAAACCCCCGCGTACGCCCCCGAGCACCCCGCCCGCCTGCAGTGGGCGAAGCTGGTCCCCGACGTCTACAAGGCCCTGGTGTCCCTGGAGGTCGCCGCCCGCAAGGGCCTGGACCCGACGCTGGTCGAGCTGGTCAAGGTGCGCGCCTCGCAGATCAACCACTGCGCGTTCTGCCTGGACATGCACACCAAGGACGCGTTGGCCGCCGGCGAGAGCGTCGAGCGTCTGATCCAGCTCGGCGCCTGGGAGGAGTCCCGGCACTTCTACACCGAGCGGGAGTTGGCGGCGATCGAGCTGACCGAGGCGGTGACCGTCCTGACGGACGGGTTCGTCCCGGACGCGGTCTACGGGAAGGCCGCCGAGCTGTTCGACGAGACCGAACTGGCCCAGTTGATCGCCGTGATCACGGCGATCAACGCCTGGAACCGGTTCGGCGTGACCTGCCGCCTCGCGCCGGGGCACTACACGCCGGGCATGTTCAAGCACTGAGCCCGCCGGTCGCGGCCCGGCGCCGGATCCACGCCAAAGCGCCCCGGCCTGGTGTGGCCGGGGCGCTTTGGCGTGCGTACGGGTTCGATCAGATCAGGCCGAGCTCGCGCACCGCGTCGCGCTCCTCGACGAGCTCCGCCACGGACGCGTCGATGCGCGCACGGGAGAACTCGTTGATGTCCAGGCCCTGGACGATCTCGTACTTGCCGTCCTTGGTGGTGACGGGGAAGGACGAGATGATGCCCTCGGGGACGCCGTAGGAGCCGTCCGACGGGATGCCCATCGAGGTCCAGTCGCCCGCGGCGGTGCCGTTGACCCAGGTGTGCACGTGGTCGATGGCGGCGTTGGCGGCCGAGGCGGCCGAGGACGCGCCACGCGCCTCGATGATCGCGGCGCCGCGCTTGGCGACGGTCGGGATGAAGGTGTCGGCCAGCCACTGCTCGTCGCTGACGACCTCGGCGGCGTTCTTGCCGGCGATCTCCGCGTGGAAGATGTCCGGGTACTGGGTCGCCGAGTGGTTGCCCCAGATGGTCAGGCGCTTGATGTCGGAGACGGCGGCGCCGGTCTTGGCGGCCAGCTGCGAGATCGCTCGGTTGTGGTCCAGGCGGGTCATCGCGGTGAAGCGCTCGGCCGGTACGTCCGGGGCGGCGGCCTGCGCGATGAGCGCGTTGGTGTTGGCCGGGTTGCCCACGACCAGGACCTTGATGTCGTCCGCGGCGTGCGCGTTGATCGCGGCGCCCTGCGGCTTGAAGATGCCGCCGTTGGCGGAGAGCAGGTCACCGCGCTCCATGCCCTTGGTACGCGGGCGGGCGCCCACGAGCAGCGCGACGTTCGCACCCTCGAAGCCCTTGTTCGGGTCGTCGAAGATGTCGATGCCGGCGAGCAGCGGGAAGGCGCAGTCGTCAAGCTCCATGGCGGTGCCCTCAGCGGCCTTCATGCCCTGCGGGATCTCCAGGAGGCGGAGCCTGACCGGCACGTCCGCGCCGAGGAGGTGACCGGACGCGATGCGGAAGAGCAGCGCGTAGCCGATCTGTCCGGCGGCGCCGGTGACGGTGACATTCACGGGAGTGCGGGTCATGGCCTTCTCCGTTAGACAGCTGGCGATGGGGCGTCCCTGCCCCCTGTGCTGGGAGGACGCCGCTCCCCGACCCTGTACATCTTGACGTGAAGAGACATCCGTCGATCAGGCTATCCGACCCGGGGGGCGCCCAACCCCCGGGTCCGTGTGGTGCAGGGCACACGGACCCGGGCGTTCGAAGGCGGCGGCGAGGACGGGGCCCTCATTCCACCCGGAAGACCTCGCCGGTGCGGTGCCCTTCCACGGACGTGACGTAGGCGTGCGCGGCGCGCGCCACCGGGACGGCGTCGAAGCCCGCGAACGTGTCCCCGTACGCGTCGAGGGACTCGACGAACACGGTCGGACTGACCGCGTTGATCCGCTGCCGGCCCGGCAGTTCGATGGCGGCCGCCTTCACGAAGGCCTCGACCGCGCCGTTGACGAGGGAGGCGACCGAGCCGGTCAGCAGGGGTTCGCGGGCCAGGATCCCGGTGATCAGCGTGTACGGGGCGTGCGCGGGCAGCCGCGCCGCTCCCTGGCGGACCAGCTCGATCCGGCTGACGGCCTTGCCTTCAAGGCCGTCGCGCACGTCCTGCGCGGTCAGCTCGCCCAGGGGGCGCCACGGGACGCTGCCCGCCTGCCGGAACGCCGGTTTCCCCCCGCACATCGCGCACGAGTGCGCCGACCTGCGGGCCGGGCTGTCGCTGGTGGCCACCGGTCGGACGGTGTCGATCCTGCCGAGGCTGCTGTGCGACGCCCCGCCGCCCGGCGTCGCCGTGGTGGAGCTGCCGGGCCGGGGCCGGACCCTGGACGCGGTGGTCCGGGCGGGCACCGAGGCCCAGCCGGCCGTCGCGGCGGTGCTGGCGTGCCTGACCGGGCGGGGCGCGCCGAGCGGCGTACGCGCGCCGCTCGGCGGCCGCATCTGACGGGGCGGTCTCCGGCCTGATCCCAAAGACAGGACCTGAGACAGGAGCTGAACCAGGACCTGAGACAGGCCCTAGCGGACGGTGAAGCGGACCACGTCCGTCAGGAAGGGGATCTCCAGCCACGCCTTGGGCGCCTGCACGACCAGCGCGAGCAACGTGATCGACACGCCCAGCAGGCCGTACGTGACCATGTCCGTGAACCGGGACCGCACGGCGAGCATCCCCACCGACGGCAGGATCCGGCGCATCACCGCGCCCGCGATCAGCGCGGCCCCGATGATCAGGCAGCCGATGCGGGGGAATCCGATCGCCGTGGTGAGCAGCCCGATCGCGGTGGCGGCCAACACGCTGAGCATCGGCCACTGACGCGCCGGGGCGGGCGCGCCCCCGGGCGCGGCCCGGCCGCCGCCCTCGGGGCGGGCGGTGTCCCGGGTGACGGAGGGGAAGCGCCGGGACTTCGCCGCCGCCTCCGACCCGTCGCCGTCGACCTCGTCCGCATCACTCTCGCCGCTCCCGTCGCTCTCGTCACCGGCGGCCACCGCCTCGTCCGCCTCGTTCTCGACGGGGGGCGGCTGCGGCTGCCGCCCCTTCGTCGGCTCGACGGCGTCCTCGGGCGCCCGCGGCGCCGGGGCCTCCGCCGGTTCCGCCGGTTCCGTGTCGCGCTCAGCCCGCACTGGTCGTCCGCTCCGCCGCCTCGACGACGTTGACGAGCAGCTGGGCGCGGGTCATCGGGCCGACACCGCCCGGGTTCGGCGAGATCCAGCCGGCCACCTCGGCGACACCGGGGTGCACGTCGCCGACGATCTTCCCGCTCTCGTCGCGGCTCACGCCGACGTCGAGGACGGCCGCGCCCGGCTTCACGTCCTCCGGCTTGACCAGGTGCGGGACACCGGCCGCCGCCACGACGATGTCGGCCTGGCGCAGCAGCCCGGACAGGTCGCGCGTGCCGGTGTGGCACAGGGTCACGGTCGCGTTCTCGGACTTGCGGGTCAGGAGCAGGCCGATCGAGCGGCCCACGGTGATGCCACGACCCAGGACCACGACGTGCGCGCCGTTGATCTCGACACCGTGGTGGCGGAGCAGTTCGACGATCCCGTACGGGGTGCAGGGCAGCGGGCCCGGCTCGTTCAGCACCAGCCGGCCGAGCGACATGGGGTGCAGGCCGTCGGCGTCCTTGGTCGGGTCCATCAGTTCCAGCACGCGGTTGGTGTCGATGCCCTTGGGGAGCGGGAGTTGGACGATGTAGCCGGTGCACTCGGGGTTGGCGTTGAGTTCCCGCACGACCTCCTCGATGTCCTCCTGGGAGGCCGTCGCGGGCAGTTCGCGCTGGATGGAGGCGATGCCGACCTCGGCGCAGTCCTTGTGCTTGCCGTTGACGTACCAGCGGCTGCCCGGATCGTCACCGACCAGCAGGGTGCCGAGGCCTGGGGTGATGCCCCGGGCCTTCAGCGCCGCCACGCGGGCGGTCAGTTCGGACTTGATCGCGGCTGCGGTGGCCTTGCCATCGAGAATCTGGGCGGTCATGCCCCCCATCCTCCCGGATGGAGTGGCCCGGGTTCCAGTCAAGGGCTCTCCGGTGGACCGTCGGTTGCACGCGGGTGACGTGCTTCATTGCACTTGCACAACAAGTGGCACGCCGTTCGCGCCCTGGCTGGACAACGCGGGGTCGGCCGGACCACGATGACGGGCAATGAGTGCCGCGGGCAGTGCCGGGGGGCGGACCGCAGAGAAGTGCAGAGTTCCTCCGATAGTGCCGTGCGTCCCCGCACTTCCACGGAGGAACACCCCAAGATGAGCTTCGGCGACCCGAACAACCCGTACGGACAGCAGCAGCAGCAGCCGCAGGGCCAGCCCGGCTACGGCTACCCGCAGCAGGCCCCGCAGGGCGTCCCGCCCCAGGGCGGCTACGGATACCCGGGCGGCGCCCCGGCCTACCCGGGCGGTTACCCGGGCGTTCCGCAGACGATGCCCGGTGGCGTGAAGGCCGCCCGCGTCATGCTGTACGTGATCGCCGGTCTCCAGGTCGTCGGCGTCGGCGTGCTCTTCGCCGCCCTCGCCCTGATCGAGCGGCTGAAGCAGGAGCCCGACCTCCAGGGCAACGCGCAGTTCGAGGACATGGCCAAGCTGGGCTCCGGCGTGCTGTACGGGCTCATCGCCCTGGCCGTGGTCTACCTGGTCGCGTCCATCGTGCTGGCCATCCAGTGCGGCAAGGGCGGCAACGGTGCCCGCATCGGCATCATGGTC
Organism: Streptomyces sp. H27-H5; assembly: GCF_026627505.1. GTDB lineage: Bacteria > Actinomycetota > Actinomycetes > Streptomycetales > Streptomycetaceae > Streptomyces. Next base: position 104,018 of record NZ_JAPNLK010000007.1, read on the forward strand.
TACGCCGGTCTGGGCATCGTCCTGAGCCTGTACCCGTTCTTCCCGCTCAGCCTCGTGCACCTGGTGCTGCTGATCCTCGTCATCGTGTTCGTCGCCAAGTCCGACGGCTCGGCCTGGTTCAACCGTCAGCGCAACGTCTGACGCACACCGCACGACGAAGGCCGCGCCCCTTTCCGGGGCGCGGCCTTCGTCGTGTGCGGACGGGGTCCGGTCAGTGGAAGAAGTGACGGGTACCGGTGAAGTACATCGTCACGCCCGCGGCCTTGGCGGCCTCGATGACCAGCTCGTCACGCATCGAACCGCCCGGCTGGACCACGGCCTTGATGCCCGCGGCGGTCAGGATCTCCAGCCCGTCGGGGAAGGGGAAGAAGGCGTCGGACGCGGCGTACGAGCCCCGCGCGCGCTCGGCGCCCGCCCGCTCGACGGCGAGCTTCGCGGAGTCGACGCGGTTGACCTGCCCCATGCCGACGCCGACGGAGGCGCCGTCCTTGGCGAGCAGGATCGCGTTGGACTTGACGGCGCGGCAGGCCTTCCACGCGAAGGACAGCTCGGCGAGCTCGTCGGCGGAGAGGGCCTCGCCGGTGGCGAGGGTCCAGTTCGCCGGGTCGTCACCCTCGGCTCGGCCCGCGCCCTCGGCGAACGTGTCGCTCTGCTGGAGCAGCGCGCCGCCGGAGATCAGCTTGAGGTCCCCGGGCTGGTGCGGGGAGCCGGCCACCTTCAGGATCCGGATGTTCTTCTTCTTCGCCAGGATCTCCACCGCGCCGGCCTCGTAGTCGGGGGCGGCGATGACCTCGGTGAAGATCTCCGCGACCTGCTCGGCGAGCTCGACGGTCACCGGGCGGTTGACGGCGATGACGCCGCCGAAGGCGGACAGCGGGTCGCAGGCGTGCGCCTTGCGGTGGGCCGCGGCCACGTCCTTGTCGACGGCGATGCCGCACGGGTTGGCGTGCTTGATGATCGCGACGCAGGGCTCTTCGTGGTCGTGGGCGGCGCGGCGCGCGGCCTCGGTGTCCACGTAGTTGTTGAAGGACATCTCCTTGCCGTGCAGCTGCTCGGCGTTGGCGAGCCCGCCCGGCTGACCGTCGGTGTAGAGGGCGGCGGCCTGGTGGGGGTTCTCGCCGTAGCGCAGGGTCGACTTGCGCTCCCAGGCCTCGGCCAGGAACTCGGGCAGGACGGCCTCGGGCTCCGGGGCGTAGGCGTTGGTGAACCAGGAGGCGACGGCCACGTCGTAGGCCGCGGTGTGCTGGAACGCCTCGGCCGCGAGCCGCTTGCGGGCGGTCAGGTCGAAGCCGCCGCCCCGGGCCGCGGTGAGGACGTCGGCGTAACGCTCGGGGCTGGTGACCACGGCGACCGACGGGTGGTTCTTGGCGGCCGCGCGGACCATCGACGGACCGCCGATGTCGATCTGCTCGACGCACTCGTCCGGGGTCGCGCCCGACTGGACGGTCGCCAGGAAGGGGTAGAGGTTGACGATCACCAGGTCGAACGGCTCGACGCCCAGCTCGGCCAGCTGGTTGCGGTGGTCCTCCAGCCGCAGGTCGGCGAGGATGCCGGCGTGCACGCGCGGGTGCAGGGTCTTGACGCGGCCGTCGAGGCACTCGGGGAAGCCGGTGAGCTCCTCGACCTTGGTGACGGGCACCCCGGCCGCGGCGATCTTCGAGGCGGTGGAGCCGGTCGAGACGAGCGCGACGCCCGCCTCGTGCAGGCCGCGGGCCAGGTCTTCCAGTCCCGTCTTGTCGTAGACGCTGATGAGCGCACGACGGATCGGCCGCTGGGTCGTGGTCGGGTCGTTGCTGCTGCTGTCTGCGGCGGTCACTGGATTGTTACCTTTCGTCCCTCAATGCGATAGCCGTGCCGGGCCAGGCGCCCCACGACGTCGACGAGCAGCGTGCGCTCGACTTCCTTGATGCGCTCATGGAGAGCGGCTTCGTCTTCCCCGTCCCGGATCTCGACGACACCCTGGGCGATGATCGGACCGGTGTCCACGCCGCCGTCCACGAAGTGGACCGTGCAGCCGGTGACCTTCGCGCCGTAGGCGAGGGCGTCGCGCACGCCGTGCGCGCCCGGGAACGCGGGGAGCAGCGCGGGATGGGTGTTGATGAACCGGCCGCCGAAGCGGTCGACGAACTCCCGGCCCACGATCTTCATGAACCCGGCGGAGACCACCAGGTCGGGCGCGTGGGCGGCGGTCGCCTCGGTGAGGGCGACGTCCCACTCCGCGCGGGTGGCGTACGCCTTGACCGGGCACACGAAGGTGGGGATGCCGGCCTTCTCGGCACGCTCCAACCCGGTGATGCCGTCTCGGTCGGCCCCGACGGCGACCACGCGGGCACCGAAACCCTCGGGGCCTTCGGGGTGGGCGTCGATGGCGTCGAGCAGGGCCTGGAGGTTGGTGCCGGACCCTGAGACCAGCACGACCAGGCGGGAGGCGGCCATGTACGGCCCTTTCTCACGTGAATACGGCGTTCGTCTTGTGCGATCGCATGAAACTACGGGGCACCGGTATACGGGGAACCATACGAAGCCACCGACCGCCTGCAACGATACCGGCACACGGGACCGCCCCCGAGGGACGGGGGGACGGCCGGGCGGTAGCGTCTGGCATACAAGCCACAAACGACGCGGCGCGACGCCTTGGGCCGCATGACAGCAGGGGAAGTAACGCACTCGATGCCGGACCGCCGTCAGCCCGACCCCTCGACCGACGACAACCCCTTCGCGGCTCCCCCGGAGGGCCGGCCCGACCAGCCGTGGCAGCCGCGCGGCGGCGGCCCCGGCCAGGGTCAGGACCGGGAGCGGGACGCGAACCCCTCCGGCCCCGACGGTCCGGCCCGCTGGGACCCCACCGACCCGATCCAGCGGCGTGCGCGGTACGCCCTGCTGGCGGGCATGTGGGGGTTCTTCTTCGGGATCTTCGGGATCCCGTCGGTGGGGCTCCTGCTCGGCGCGCTGGCCATGTACTGGGGCATCAGCGCCCTGCGCGGCCGCCCGGCCGAGCCGGCCGCGACCGCGTCCCCGGCCGCCGACCCCACCGCGGCGACCCCGACCACCCCGGCGCCGGCCACCACCCCGACCCCCGGCGGCCTCGCGGCCCTCGGCCCGGCGGCCCGCCCCCAGCGCACGGCCGCGATCAGCGGCCTGGTCACGGCGTCGCTGGCACTGCTGCTGGCGATGAGCTCGTACGCCCTGCAACTGGCCTACAAGGACTTCTACGTGTGCCGCGAGGACGCGCTGACGAAGACCGCGGAACTCCAGTGCAACACCCTGCTGCCGGACAACTTCCTGGGCAAGGTCCTCAAGGTCCAACGCTGACCCCACCCCCTGACCACCCCACCGGGGCGGTCAGGGCCCCCACGGCGCACCATCCCGGCCGGGCCGGACCATCCGGCTCCGACGCAGCCACCCCCGCCATCCCAGCCGGGGCGCGCCATCTCAGCCCCGCCGCACCACACCAGCCGCGCCGGCGTTGGAGGCGCCCGGCGCAGCCGGGGTACGCCATCGGCCGGCCCCGGCGACACCATCCCGGCCCCACCGCACCGGCCACCCCCGCCCTCCCAGCCCCGCCGGCGTTTGAGGCGCCCGGCGCAGCCGGGGCCGGCAGCGACGGCGCCGTCACCGCGACGACTACTCCGACGGCTTCCGCGACAGGACACGGGCCCCGGACACCCCGGGAAGCAGCGGTGCGACCCCTTCCGCAACGGCCGCAGGCACCTCCGGCCCGGCCCCCGGCCCCACCGCCACAACCGGCGCCACCACGGGCACCACCGGCGCCACGGGCACCCCCGGCTCCACGGAGACCACCGGCGGAGCCACCGGCACGGGCGGTGACGAGAGCCCCGCCCCCGTCACCGCCACCACCGGCGGAGCCACCGGCGGAGCCACCGGCGGAGCCACCGCCACGGGAACCATCGGCGTGGCCGCCCGCCTCAGCGCCGCCCAGCGCAGTTCCCGTACCCCGGAGTCGTGCCATTCGTCGGCCGCGGACGCGGCCCCCCGCGCAGGCCGCGTCCGCCACGCGTGCACCGCCACGGCCAGCGGCACGGCCAGCCCCAGCGTCCATCCCGTGGCCGCTGCCCCGACCTGCCACCAGACCGGTCCGAAGCTCGCCAGTGCCGCCGCGCCCATCGGTCCGGCCGCCGCCGCCGCGAGTCCGGCCATCGCGAGCCCGCACACCACCGATCCCAGCGCTGCGGTGAGCGCGGTCTCCCCGTACGAGACCTCCCGCGCCCGCCGCACGGCGAACCATCCGACGCCCAGCCCCGCAGCCACCGGCACCGCGACCGCCGCCCAGGTCAGGGGTGTTCCGGAGCCCTCCGGCGGCAGGGCCGCGAGCAGCGGGAACCTCGGCAGCGCCGGCGTTCCCCCGAAGCCGAGCGGTGTCGCGGTCGCGCCGGTGCCCAGCGCGAAGCCGGGCCCGAGCCCGTACGCCGCGCCCCACACCATCGCGTTGGGGATCAGGGTCAGCGCGAGCAGCAGGACCGCGAACCGTCCCGACCACACCCCGGTCAGCGCCAGGAAGGATCCCTGGACCTCCGGCCCGTGCCACGCCAGCGAGGCGCCGACGAGCAGGATGCCCCCGCCCAGGAGCACGAGCGCCCCGGCCGCGCCGGAGCGCAGGGCCAGCGCGTAACGGGGGCGCGCGATTGCCGTTCGTACGCCCCCGACCGCCCATCCCGGCGCCCAGGGCGGGAGCGTCACCGGCGGCCTCCCCCGGGCGTCCCACACTCCGCCGGCGGCGGCCAGTACGGCGACCAGCGGTACGTGCCAGGCCGCGCTCAGCGGATCGGCCGGCATCGGGCCGCCCGCCGCGTACACCGTGGCCATCGCTCCGACGGTCAGATATCCGCAGGTCACGGCCGAGAAGACCACGCTCGGCGGCAGTACCTCGTCGTCCATGGAGCCGTCGCCCGAGGCGCTGCCGAGGCGCGCGGCCCGCCGCATCAACAGCACCGGCAGCGCCACCAGGAGCAGCGGGGTCACTCCGACGGGCGCCGGTACACCGGAAAGAGTGTCGTAGCGGACGAGTTCCGTCCCGTGGGCCAGCAGCCACAGGCCCGCGGCGAGGTGCAGCGCGCCGCCGGGGCCGCTGTCGGGGTAGGGGGAGCTGATCCACAGCACGATCACGAGCACGGCCAGGAAGCCGAGCCCCAGTCCGGCGGCCACCGCGCCGCCCAGCACACAGGCGGCGGCGGCCGGTGAACGGCGCCGCGCGGCGGCCCGCGGGGCAGTCGGCAACAGGGTCCCGCGTTCGGTCACTTGGGTCACCCCGCCATGGTGCCAACGACACGCGCTATGGGCGGGTAACAGGCGAATGTCCGTGGTGTCGCTCAATATACGTTTATGTACTTTTTCGCGCAGGGCTGCCGGGTCGCGGGGAGTGTGGCATGACACAGGACGTCGAGACGGCCTCCGCCACCGGGGAGACCGACCTCCCCTCCCCCAAGGAGCGCCGCAGGCTGCGTGAGACCGCCGAGCTGACGCACGAGGACCTCGCGTCGGCCCTGGGCGTCACCACGAACACGGCGCGCTCCTGGGAGAACGGCCGTACGGGCCCGCGCGGCCGCAAGCGCGAGGCGTACGCCAAGCTGCTCGCCCACCTCGCCGCCGAGCAGGGCGCGACCGCCGACCCCCCGGTCGAACCGAGCGAGCAGGCCGAGCCGACCGAACAGACCGAACCTGCGGCTCCCGCAGCGGCGACGGCCGAGCACCCGACGGCCGAGGCCGCGACCACTATCGCCACCGCGACCGCCGGGGGCGCCGCCCCCGCCGCGCCCCCGGAGGCGGACCCCGGGTCCGACGCGGAAGCGGATACCGAGGCGGGCGCCACGCCCGCATCCGGGGCCGCCCGGCGCATGGCCGGTGCCGTGCGCGCCTTCGCTGCCGGCGGTCAGGGGCGTCCCGCGAACCCCTCGCACCGGCCCAAGGTCGCCGCGAAGCGCGCCGCGAAGCCCCCGGCCTCCTTGGCGCGCCACGAGTCCAAGACCCCGGTGAAATCCGGCTCCGGGGGCGCCGGCCGCGCCGAACCGCCCTACGCCCCCGCGTCGGGGGGCCGGAACCGTCCCGACGCCCCCGCCGAGGACGTCGCGACGGCCCCCGCGAGCCAGGCCGTGGCCGGGGCCGAGGTCGACGGGACGACGACGGGCCAGGCCACCCCGGACACGACCGGAACCGACAGGCCCGAGCCGGAGACGGCCGAGCCCGACACGGCCGAGGCAGGCAAGTCCGAGGACGATCGGGCCGCGGACGAGCGGGCCGAGGGCGAGCGGGCCGAGGGCGAGCGGGCCGAGGGCGAGCGGGCCGAGGGCGAGCGGGCCGAGGGCGAGCGGGCCGAGGAGGACAGGACCGGGAAGGACCCCGCGGACGAGGCGGCCCCGGCCCCGGGCGCCGCCCTCACCCCCGCCCAGGCCTTCGACGCGCTCTACGCGTACGCCGCACCCGCCCTGGCACGCCAGACGTACCTGCTCACCGGCCGCCGCGCCCTCTCCCTGGAGGCCGTCGAGCGGGCGTTCCAGAACGCCTGGGAGCGCTGGCCCGAGGTCGCCACCGACCCGGATCCGGTCGGCTGGGTGCGCGCGACCGCGTACGAGCACGCCCTGTCCCCCTGGCAGCGGCTGCGGCGCGCCCACCGCAACCCCGACCAGGCCCCGGCCGAGCCCGCGGACCGGATCCTGATGGACGCGATGCTGGCGCTGCCCCCCACGCACCGGCGCACGGTGCTGCTCTACGACGGTGTCGGCCTCGACCTGCCCGACACGGCCGCCGAGACGGAGGCCAGCACCCCCACCGCCGGCGTCCGGTTGCTCCACGCGCACGCCGACCTCGCCGACCGGATCCCCGAGTTGGCCGCCGTACCGGCCGAGCGGCACTCCGCCCTGCTGCGCGAGCGCCTGGGCGCGGTACGCCCGCCCGTACGGCTGGACCCGCGCGAGGCGTCCGTCGTGCGCGTGGCGTGCGAGCGCCGGGCCCGGTTGTGGTCCCGCGCCGCGATCGGCCTGACCGCCGTGATCGCGGTGGCGACGGCGTACACGCTGACGACCGCGCCCACCCGGTACGAGCCCCCGGTCTCCCCCGGCGCGAACGTCTCCGGGGTGCCCCCGCACAGCGGTCCGCAGGCGCTCACCGAGCGGAGCAAGGAACTCCACGACACGCTGCGCTTCCACCCGGCCGCCCGACCCGACCGCCTCGCGCCCACGGTGGGGTGACGGCCGGCGCCGACACGTGAAACGGGCGTGGCCCGCGCCCCGAAGGGTGCGGGCCACGCCCGTACACGCGTACAGCCACTGCCTACTGGGCGGCGTTCAGGATCTCGCGCGCCAGCTTGGCGGTCTCGGTCGGCGTCTTGCCGACCTTCACGCCCGCGGCCTCGAGGGCTTCCTTCTTGGCCTGTGCGGTGCCGGAAGAACCGGAGACGATGGCGCCGGCGTGGCCCATGGTCTTGCCCTCGGGAGCGGTGAAGCCCGCGACGTAACCGACGACCGGCTTGGTGACGTTCTTCGCGATGAAGTCCGCCGCACGCTCCTCGGCGTCGCCGCCGATCTCGCCGATCATGACGATCAGGTCGGTGTCGGGGTCCGCCTCGAACGCCGCGAGGGCGTCGATGTGCGTGGTGCCGATGACCGGGTCGCCACCGATGCCGACGGCGGAGGAGAAGCCGATGTCACGGAGTTCGTACATCATCTGGTAGGTCAGCGTGCCGGACTTGGACACGAGACCGATCCGGCCGGGCTTGGTGATGTCGCCCGGGATGATGCCGGCGTTGGACTGGCCGGGGGTGATCAGACCCGGGCAGTTCGGGCCGATGATCCGCGTGGTGTTGCCCTTGGCGGTCGCGTACGCCCAGAAGGCGGCGGAGTCGTGCACCGCGATGCCCTCGGTGATGATGACGGCCAGCGGGATCTCGGCGTCGATGGCCTCGACGACGGCGGCCTTGGCGAAGGCCGGCGGGACGAAGAGGACGGAGACGTTGGCGCCCGTCTTCTCCATCGCCTCGGCGACGGAGCCGAAGACCGGCACCTCGGTGCCGTCGAAGTCGACGGTGGTGCCGGCCTTGCGCGGGTTCACGCCGCCGACGATGTTGGTGCCGTCAGCCAGCATCAACTTGGTGTGCTTCATGCCCGTGGCACCGGTCATGCCCTGGACGATGACCTTGCTGTCCTTGTTGAGGAAGATAGCCATGTGAGTCTGTGACCTCTGCCCTTACTTCGCAGCCGCGAGCTCGGCGGCCTTGTCGGCCGCGCCGTCCATGGTGTCCACGCGCTGCACCAGCGGGTGGTTGGCGTCCGACAGGATCTTGCGACCCAGCTCGGCGTTGTTGCCGTCGAGGCGGACGACGAGCGGCTTGGTGACCGCCTCGCCCTTGTCCGCCAGCAGCTGGAGTGCCTGGACGATGCCGTTGGCGACCTCGTCACACGCGGTGATGCCACCGAAGACGTTGACGAACACGGACTTGACGTCCGGGTCGCCGAGGATGATCTCCAGGCCGTTGGCCATGACGGCGGCGGAGGCGCCACCACCGATGTCCAGGAAGTTGGCGGGCTTGACGCCGCCGCCATTCACCGACGTGTACGCCTCGCCGGCGTACGCGACGACGTCGAGGGTGCTCATGACGAGACCCGCGCCGTTGCCGATGATGCCGACCTCGCCGTCGAGCTTCACGTAGTTGAGGTTCTTCGCCTTGGCGGCGGCCTCCAGCGGGTTCGCGGCAGCGTGGTCCACGAACTCCTCGTGACCCGGCTGGCGGAACTCGGCGTTCTCGTCGAGCGAGACCTTGCCGTCGAGCGCGATGACGTCGCCGTTGGCGACCTTCGCGAGCGGGTTGACCTCGACGAGGAGCGCGTCCTCGGCGATGAAGGTGTCCCACAGGGTCACGAGGACCTCGGCGACCTTCTCGGCGACCTCGGCCGGGAACTTCGCCAGCGCGACGATCTCGCGGGCCTTCTCGATGGTCACGCCTTCGTTGGCGTTGACCGGGACCTTCGCGAGGGCCTCGGGGGTCTTCTCCGCGACCTCCTCGATGTCCATGCCGCCCTGCACCGAGGCCATGGCCAGGAAGGTGCGGTTGGTGCGGTCGAGGAGGTACGAGACGTAGTACTCCTCGAGGATCTCGGGAGCGGTCTCGGCGATCATCACCTTGTGGACCGTGTGGCCCTTGATGTCCATCCCGAGGATGTCCGTCGCCCGGGCCACGGCCTCGTCCGGGGTCGCGGCAAGCTTCACGCCGCCGGCCTTGCCTCGGCCACCGACCTTCACCTGCGCCTTGACGACCGACTTGCCGCCCAGCCGCTCGGTGGCCTCGCGCGCCGCCTCAGGCGTGTCGATCACTTCACCGGCCAGCACCGGTACACCGTGCTTGGCGAAGAGGTCCCTCGCCTGGTACTCGAACAGGTCCACGCGCGTCCGTCCCTTGTCTTCAAAGATTCGCAGTGATTCGCGGTTGTCTGCTATCTGCGTGGGCGTGCCGCGGAGGGCAACGTGACGGCGCTGTCACAAGGAAGGCGCACACGGTGACCGTGGACGCGGCATGTCCGTCCCGCAGGTTATCCCCGTGGGCCGTGGGTCCCTAAATCGCAGATCACACCTGAGCGGTGATACCTGTCACAGATCGCCTGACGGTTGAACTGCGCGTTCGTGTGATCTGCCGATGTGCGGACGCGATGGGCCGGGGATGAGCGGGCGGTGTTCGCCGGGGGTGGACGGCGGGTGGGGCGGACGGTGGACCGCCGGTGTGCCGCCTGACCACCGGCGGTCAGGGGCTTCAGGGGATCGGCAGGGGCCGTTTCTCCAGCGCGGCGGCCATCACGTCCGGGAACAGGTCGGGGGTGCAGGCGAAGGCGGGCGCGCCGAGCGCGGCGAGCGCCGCCGCGTGCTGGTGGTCGTAGGCGGGGGCGCCCTCGTCGGACAGCGCCAACAGGGTCACGAACTCCACTCCGGACGCCTTCATGGACGCGACCCGCTTGAGCATCTCGTCGCGGATGCCGCCCTCGTAGAGGTCGCTGATGAGGACGACGACGGTGTCGGCGGGCCGGGTGATCTTGGACTGGCAGTGGGCGAGGGCGCGGTTGATGTCCGTGCCGCCGCCGAGTTGGGTGCCGAAGAGGACGTCCACCGGATCGGTGAGCCGGTCGGTCAGATCCACGACGGAGGTGTCGAAGACGACGAGGCGGGTGGCGATCGAGCGCATCGAGGCGAGCACCGCGCCGAAGACGGAGGCGTAGACGACGGAGGCGGCCATCGAGCCGGACTGGTCGATGCAGAGGATCACCTCCTTCTTCACGGACCGGGCGGCCCGGCCGTATCCGATCAGTCGCTCGGGGACGATCGTGCGGTGCTCGGGAAGGTAGTTCTTGAGGTTGGCGCGGATCGTCCGGTCCCAGTCGATGTCCTGGTGGCGGGGGCGGCTGATCCGCGCCGAACGGTTCAGGGCGCCCGTGAGCGTGGCCCTGGTGCGGGCCGCCAGCCGCTTCTCCAGTTGCTCGACCACCTTGCGGACCACGGCCCGCGCCGTCTCCCGGGTCGTCTCCGGCATCGCCTTGTTCAGGGAGAGGAGGGTGCCGACCAAGTGGACGTCCGGCTCGACGGCCTCCAGCATCTCCGGCTCCATCAGCAGGGACGCCAGACCGAGCCGCTCGATCGCGTCGCGCTGCATCACCTGGACGACGGAGGCGGGGAAGTACGTCCGGATGTCCCCGAGCCAGCGGGCCACCCGGGGCGCCGACCCGCCGAGACCGGCGGACCGCTCGCCCGGCGGCCTGCCGTCGCCGGCGCCGCCGGTGCTGCCGTACAGGGCGCCGAGCGCGGCGTCCATCGCGGCGTCCCGCCCGGCGAGGGCGCGGCCCGTCCCGTCGCCCTCGCCCCCGCCGAGCACCAACCGCCAGCGGCGCAGCCGCTCCGCGTCCGCCGTGCCGGTGTCCGTGGTGCCGGTCTCCGTTGCCGTCATGTTCCCCGCCCTCTCCATGCCCCTGTCCCCCACTGCCGTCCCGTCCCCCATGTCCCCGTCCCCTACTGCCGTCCCGTTCCCCGCCGCCCCACCCGTCCCGTCGGCGCCGTCATCCCGCCGGAGCCGCGAGGATCAGCCGGACCAGCTCCGCCGCCGCGTCGGCCCGTATCGGGTCCGGCTCGGCGGCGAAGCCCTCGGGGCCCGCACCGGCCCGGCGCCTCCCGGTCCGGTCTCCGGGGCCGCGGCGGACCAGTTCGCCCAGCGTGCGCTTCACGCCCGACTCGTACGCCCCGAACGTCCGGCGCAGCAGGGGCAGGACGTCGATGAACGCCCCTTCCGGCACCGACACCAGCCAGGCGTCGATCAGGCCCAGCAGCCGGTCGTCGTGGATCAGCAGGGTCCCGCCGCCCGCGCCGCCGCCCGCGAAGCCCTCGATCCAGCCCGCCGCGTCGGCCGGGGCGACCGCCGGCGAGAGCGCCAGCCCCATGAGCCGCGCCGTCTCCTCGGGCGGCAACCGCCCGTCGTCGAGCAGCAGTCGTGTGGCGCGGCCGCGTATCGTCCCGGGCACGCCGTCCCGGCCGGCGAGCGTCCGCAGCACCGCCGCCCAGCGCTCCGGCAGGCCGTCCACCTCCAACAGCGCGATCGCACCGTGCACCCCGTCCACGTGCCCGCGCAGTTCGGCCGCGCCGTCGGCGTCCAAGCCCGCCGCGCAGGCGGGCGGCAGGGCCACGCAGATCCGGTCCGCGAGCCCGGCCGCGACCGTGCCGAGGGCTTTGGCGTCGGTGCCGCGCACGTCCCCGTACCGCAGCGAACGGGCGAGCGCGGGCAGTGCCTCGGCGAGCCGCGCCACATCGGTGGCGAGCGCCGCCCGGTCGGCGAGGGCCCGCAGCACGACGGGCAGCGCCTCGGACAGCCCGGCCGACAGGCACCGCTCTGCCAGGGCCGTGACCTCGCCCAACTCCGTTGCCGCGAGCGCGTCGGCCTCGACCTTGGCCGTGGCGGCGCCGACGACGGTGGTGCCCCAGATGCCGGCTTCCGCGACCCGCACGGACAGCTCCGGTTCCCAGCGGAGCCGCCAGGTCTCGCGGAAGGTTCCGGTGCTGCCCCGGGAGGCGGTGGGTGTCCCCCAGTCGATCCCGAGCAGCCGCAGCCGGTGCAGCAGCAGGGACTTGGCCGTGTCGGTGTCCTTGCGGAGGTCGAGTTCCAGGTCCCGTTCCTGCGCCTCGACCTTGAGCCGCAGGCCGCGCTGGTATCGGGTGAGGTCCCGTTGGAGCGGGACGACGGGCGCCGAGTCGGGGACCTCGCCGAGGACGTCCCCGACGACGAGGCGGTCCTCGATCAGCGCGAGGGGGACGTCGGAGCCGTCGCACATCACCGCCCGCACCGCTTCGAGGGTCTCGGCGAGGCCCGGGACGGGGCGTCCCCGCACGACGGCCAGGGTCTCGGCGAGCCGGACCGCCTCGATGACGTGGGCCGGGCCGACCTGCCGGTCCTCGGCCCGCAGCAGCCCGGCGGCCCGGGTCAGCCAGCGTTCGAGGGGCCGGTCCCGGGACTCGAAGAGGTGGGCGTACCAACCGGGTGAGGTGATGCCGGCCCCGTACCCGTCCGCCCGGGCGAGCCGGCGGTGGGTCCAGGGCACCCAGGTGGTCTCCACCTTGACCTTGGGCAGCCCGGTGAGCAGGGCCTTGTCGGCGGCGGCGGTGGTCCTCGCGCGCAGGGCCGGGACGTGCCAGGCGCCGCAGACCACCGCGTAGGCGTCTCCGTACTCCTTGCGGGCGGCGCGCATACGCTGCCGCATGTGGGCCTCGCGCACCCGGTCGGTCGGGTGTCCGCCGTCCCCGTACGCCTCGCGCAGGGCCCCCATGGCCTCGCCGAGGACCTCGAAGGTCGCCCGGGGGTCCCGGACGGCTCCGCTGCCCCGGTGCTCGACGACGTCCTCCCACCAGCGTTCGGGGTCGTCGTACCCGGCGGTCTCGGCGAGCACCGCGAGCGGGTCGATCCGTACGGCGTCGGGGTCGGACGCCTGCGGATCCCGGGGGGCGGCGAGCGTGTGCGCGGCGGGCAGGTCGATGAACCGGACGGGGACGTCGCGTTCCTGTGCCCAGCGCAGGGCGACCCACTCCGGGGAGAACCCGGCGAGCGGCCAGAACGCGGCCCTGCCCGGGTCGTCCGCGGCGTGCGCGAGGAGCGCGACCGGCGGTCTCATCCCCGGCTCCGCGGCCAGGGGCAGCAGGGCGTCGCCCTCGGGTGGTCCCTCGATGAGGACCGCGCGCGGGGTCGCGGCGTCGAGCGCGGCCCGCACCGCGCGGGCGGAGCCCGGCCCGTGGTGCCGGACGCCCAACAGCAGGGGCCCCGCGGCCTCGGGGCTCATGCGGACACCTCCCGGCAGGCGCGGTAGAAGTCCTTCCAGCCGTCGCGTTCGCGGACGACGGTCTCCAGGTACTCCTGCCAGACGACACGGTCGGCGGCCGAGTCGCGGACGACGGCGCCGAGGATGCCGGCGGCCACGTCGGAGGAGCGCAGGACGCCGTCGCCGAAGTGGGCGGCGAGTGCCAGGCCGCCGGTGACGACGGAGATGGCCTCGGCGGTGGAGAGGGTGCCGCTGGGCGACTTGACCTTGGTGCGGCCGTCGCCGGTGATCCCGTCGCGCAGCTCGCGGAAGACGGTGACCACGCGGCGGATCTCCTCCAGTCCCTCGGGCACGGCCGGCAGGTCGAGGGCGCGGCCCATCTGGTCGACGCGGCGGGCGACGATCTCGACCTCGGCCTCGGCGGTGGCGGGCAGCGGGAGGACGACGGTGTTGAAGCGGCGACGGAGGGCGCTGGAGAGCTCGTTGACGCCGCGGTCGCGGTCGTTGGCGGTGGCGATGAGGTTGAAGCCGCCCACGGCCTGCACTTCCTGGCCGAGTTCGGGTATGGGCAGCGTCTTCTCGGACAGGACGGTGATCAGGGTGTCCTGGACGTCGGCGGGGATGCGGGTGAGTTCCTCGACGCGGGCGGTCATGCCGTCGGCCATGGCGCGCATGACGGGGCTGGGGACGAGGGCTTCCCTGCTGGGGCCGTGTGCCAGGAGGCGGGCGTAGTTCCAGCCGTACCGGATGGCCTCCTCGGGGGTGCCCGCGGTGCCCTGGACGAGGAGGGTGGAGTCGCCGCTGACGGCGGCGGCGAGGTGTTCGGACATCCAGGTCTTGGCGGTGCCGGGGACACCGAGGAGGAGCAGGGCGCGGTCGGTGGCGAGCGTGGTGACGGCGACCTCGACGATGCGCCGGGGTCCGACGTACTTGGGTGTGACGACCGTGCCGCCGGGCAGTTCCCCGCCGAGGAGGTACGTCGCGACGGCCCACGGGGAGAGCTTCCAGCGGCTCGGTCGGGGCCGGTCGTCGGCTGCGGCCAAGGCTTTCAGTTCGTGCGCGAAGGCGTCTTCGGCGTGCGGGCGCAGCACGTCGGTACCGGTGCCGTTCTCGGGCATGGTCATGGTCCCCCTCCAATGCTCGGCAGCCGCGTCGGACTGCTGTGACCACGGTGCACCACACCACTGACAACGGCCTTCGCGAAGACGGTTGTTGCAGGTCAGGGCGATTGTCAGTGGGGGTCTCTACGGTGGGACACATGACTGAGCAGGAGGTCCGCTGGACGGCGGAACAGGTACTGGCTCTGGCTCCTGACGACGTGTCGAGAAAGGCGGGGGGAAGGCTGGGAGAGGCGGCTCCGTGGTCGCAGATCGGAGGTTCCGCTTCCGGTTCTCTGTGGGGGTTGTGCAAGGGCAGCGGCAGTCGGCCGTACCGGACGGTCGTGGATCTGACGGGACCCGCGTACAAGTGCTCGTGTCCGAGCCGGAAGTTCCCGTGCAAGCACGCTCTGGGACTGCTGCTGCTCTGGGCAGCGGAAGGGGTGGGGGACCCGGCGCCGGCGCCGGACTGGGCGCAGGAGTGGTTGACCGGGCGGGCGGAGAAGGCCGCGCGGCCGTCCGCCGGGACGGCCGGACCGGTGGACGAGGAGGGGGCGCGCCGGCGGGCCGAACGGAGGGCGGCCCGGGTGGGCGCGGGTGTCGTCGAGTTGGAGCGGCGGCTCGGCGATCTGGTGCACGGCGGTCTGGCCGGGCAGGAACAGGCGGGGTACGCGGGCTGGGAGGAGACCGCGGCCCGGATGGTCGACGCGCAGGCGCCCGGACTGGCTGCGCGGGTGCGGGAGTTGGGGACAATACCCGGTTGCGGCCCCGGCTGGCCCGCCCGGATGCTTGAGGAGTTCGCGCTGCTGCACCTGCTGAACAGGGCCTGGTTGGGGGTGTCCGGGCTGCCGGGGCAGTTGGCCGCGACGACGAGGAGCCGGGTGGGCGTGCCGGTGTCCGCGGAGGGCGAGGTCGTACGGGATCGCTGGCTCGTGCTGGCCCAGTACGACTCGGTTTCCCCGGACGGGCGGCTCACCACCCGCCGGATCTGGCTGCGGGGGCAGGAGAGCGGTCGTCCGGCACTGGTGTTGGACTTCGGTCCGCCGGGGCGGCCTCCGGGGTTGGCGTTGCCGATCGGCCTGGTGTGGGAGGCGGAAGCCCGCTTCCGCCCGGGTTCCGCGGGGTTGCGGGTCGACCTCGGGGAACGTCTCTCGGCGGCGGCGCCGGGCGCCGGGGCGCCGGCCGGGATCGGTACGGCGGCCGCGCTGGAGGCGTACGGGACCGCTCTGCGGGAGGATCCCTGGCTGGAGTCCTGGCCGGTGGTGCTGGGCCCGGTGGTGCCGATACCGGGTGAGGTGGGCTGGCAACTGGCGGACTCGGAGGGGACGTCCGCCCTGCCGGTGCCCCTGTCGGGGTCGGACAGCGGGTCCCGGGCGGGCCTGTGGCGGTTGGCCGCGTTGTCGGGCGGGGGGCCGGTGACGGTGTTCGGCGAGGTCGGCCATCGCGGGTTCACGCCCCTGACGGCCTGGCAGCCGGGATCGGCCGAGCCGATACCGCTGGTCTGACCGGGCCGGGGGGCCCGGGTCGGACCGGCGGGAAGAGCAGGAGGCGACCGACGCGGGGGAGCGTCGGCGCCGGGGAGGGAATGGCGGCGCGGGGGCGCCGCCGTGTGTGAACGAGAAAGCCGGGGGGCTTTGATGGACGACAACCACGCCAGCTGAAGCATGAATTGACACGACAAATCCACATACTGCTCCGGTCCCGTGGAGGGGGCGGGACCGGAGCACGGGGACATTCACGAGGGAGGGGGTCGCATGGACACGGCACACGAGGACTGGGACGAGCTGGTCGGCGCCGCGCTGCTGGGCACGGGTCGGCGCCGGGGCGGCTCGCCGGAAGCCCTGCTGGACGCGGCGGCTGTGCAGACGGTACGGCGCCGGGCCGGGCTGCGGCCGGCCGAGGCGGCCCCGAGACCGGAGCCGGCGGTGCACGATCCGCGGCCCGAGCCGCCGGACGCGGCCCGCCGGCGGCTCGCGCAGCTGCTGGCGGGCCGGACCGCGGCGGGCGGATCCGGCGGGCGGCGGGGGGCCGCCCCGGACCTGACGGAGTTGCTGCCGCAATGGCTGGCGGCGGCCGGACGTCACGGCTACCGCGCGCCGGCGGCGCTCGTACCGGCATTGCTGGACGCGGCCCGGGCCCGGACCGATCTACGGCCACCGGCCCTGGCCCTCGCCGGCGCGCGGGGCCTGTGGCTGGCCCGACTGAACCCGGACTGGCGGTTCGCGCTGCGGGGCGCGGCGGGGGGCGCCGGCGAGCTGCCCGACGCGACGGATCGAGCCGGCGTGGAACTCCTCTGGGAAGAGGGCCTGTTCGCCGAGCGGGTGGCCCTGTTGGGCGCCGTACGGGCTCATGAGCCGGCGGCGGCGACCCGGCTGCTGTCGACCACCTGGGCCACCGAGCGGGCCGAGGACCGGCTGATGTTCCTCGATTCGCTGCGGGTGGGGCTGTCGCCGGCGGACGAGGCGTTTCTGGAGTCGGCGCTGGATGATCGGAGCCGCAACGTCCGGGCGACGGCGGCCGAGCTGCTGTCCGCGCTGACGGGTTCGGCGCTGGCCGGCCGGATGGCGCGGCGGGCACTGGCCTGCGTGGGGCCCGAGGGGGTGGAACCACCGGCCGACTGCGACGCGGGCATGCTCCGGGACGGGGTGGTGAGACGACCGCCGGCCGGACGCGGGGAGCGGGCCTGGTGGCTGGGGCAACTCGTGGAGGCCGCGCCGCTGTCCTGTTGGCGGGAGAGGTTCGGGGGGCTGACCCCGGCGCGGATCGTGGCCTTGCCGGTCGCCGAGGGCTGGGCGGAGGAACTGCACGCGGCCTGGTGCCGGGCGGCCGTGCGCCAGCGTGACCCCGCGTGGTCGAAGGCCCTGCTCGGTTCGGCCTCCGCGCCACCTGCGGCGGGACCGGGTACGGCGTCCCTGGCGGAGCGGGCGAAGCTGCTGTCGATCCTGCCCGACGGGGAACGGGCCGCGTGGGTCGCGGAGTTCGTCCGGGCCCACGGGTTGTCGGAGGCGTTCCAGCTGCTGGGGGTCTGCGTGGTGCCGTGGGCGGGGACGCTGGGGCGGGCGGTGGTCGACGCGTTGGACACCGCACGGGAGGCCGGGAGCTATCCGTGGAGCTTCAGCGGGGTGATGGGTCTGGCCGAGCGCTGCCTGGATCCGGCGGAAGCGGGTCGGCTGGAGGCGCTCACCTCGGCGTCACAGGACCCGCCGGACACGTCGCCGGGAGCCGCCGCCTACTGGGCGGAGGCCTTTCAGCGCCTGGTCGCCACCTTGCGCGTACGCGCGGCCATGCTCGCGGAACTCACCCCGCCCGACTGACTCTCCGGGCCCTCGCCGGACGCCTCTTGGTGACGGCGCAGCGAAACGGGTCAGGCGAAGCCCCGCCGGCCGATCCGCATTCCCTGGCCGGTCGGCGGGCCTGGCGGTCGCCGGCCGGGCAGGACCCGGCGCCTTTCGGAGCGCAGTCGGCCGGGCCGCTCCCCGAGGTCGTGTCCGCCGGGGAGCCGCGAGGGCCCGCTCCCCCGGTCGCACCGGCCGGGGCCGGGGGACCCACGGGGTCCGGCGCCGTGCCGGGCAAGGCGGAGCGGTGCGCCGCGCACGGAACGTACGCGGCGCACCTGGAGACGTGCACGGGCGTCCGGCAACGCGCGGGCAGGCGCGGTGCCGGGTCCGGCACCACCCGAGCGACCCGGCGGACGCCGAAAGGGCCGGCCTAGGCCTGGCGTACGTTGCCGTTGACCCAGTCCACGATCGCCGTCGTGGTGGCGCCGGGGGTGAAGATCTCGGCGACGCCCTTCGCCTTGAGGGGGGCGATGTCGTCCTCCGGGATGATCCCGCCGCCGAAGACCTTGATGTCTTCCGCGTCGCGCTCCTTGAGGAGCTCCAGCACGCGCGCGAACAGCGTGTTGTGCGCGCCCGAGAGGATCGACAGGCCGATCGCGTCGGCGTCTTCCTGGATCGCGGTGTCGACGATCTGCTCGGGGGTTTGGTGGAGGCCCGTGTAGATGACCTCCATGCCCGCGTCCCGCAGCGCACGCGCGATCACCTTGGCGCCGCGGTCGTGGCCGTCGAGACCCGGCTTGGCCACCACCACACGGATCGGACCGGTCACACCCATCGCACTGCCTCCCGAGTGAACGAACGTTAAGTACAGCATCGCGCACGCCGCCGTTTCGCGGTCAACCAGGAGGGGGAAATCACACGTGGGACGCCATTGATTCACCGCACCGAGTCGCCCCGCCACCGCGCCGTCAGCCGCCCGGCGCGGCGGTGGGGCCACCTCGGCATCACGGCCGCGTACCCAGCCACCCACCCAAAAGGCCCAGGGGAGGCCGTTCATGGGGCTGTCGAGCACGCCGCCGTCCCTCCCACTTCCCGGGCCGAGGCCGGTTACGAGTCCCGCTCCGAGGCCCGTCGCGAGCGCCGTTGCGGGGTCCGCGCCGGACGTGGCCCCGGAATCCGCTCCGAACCGCCCGTCCGCGCCGACCCCGTCCCCACGCCCGTCCCCACCCCTGCCGTCATCCCTGTCCTTACCCCTGTCCCTGATCGCCTCCGGGGCCGCCCTGCGCGCCGCCGCGCTGGAGGCCGTGGTGTTCACGGGGCACCTGCTGCTGTATCCCACCGGGGTGCGGGAGGAGCGTCCGGCCGCCAGGCCGGCCGCCGGGGCCTGCGGGCAGCGGCCTCCCGTCCTGCTGCTGCACGGCTTCAACGACAACCGATCGATCTTCGTCCTGCTGCGGCGCGCCCTCGGGGCGGACGGCCTGCGGCGCGTGGAGACGTACAACTACTCCCCCTTCACCCGGGATCTGCGAGCCGCCGCCCGGCATCTCGCCCGTCGCGTCGAGGACCTGTGCGAGCGCAGCGGGCAGGAGCGCGTGGACCTCGTGGGGCACAGCCTCGGTGGGCTGGTCGCGCGGTACTACGTCCAGCGGCTCGGCGGTGATGCCCGGGTGCGGACCCTCGTCACGTTGGGCACCCCGCACGCCGGCACCCGCGTGGCCCCCTTCATGGACGCGCACCCGCTGGTCCGCCAGATGCGACCCGACTCCGACGTGATGGTCGAACTGGCCGCGCCCTCGCCCGGCTGCCGGACCCGGTGCGTGGCGTTCTGGAGCGAGTTCGACGCGATCATGGCGCCGACCGGGACCGCCCGTATCGAGCATCCGGACCTCGACGCGGAGAACGTGCTGGTCACCGGCATCGGACATCTGGCCCTCGCGGTCCACCCCGCGGTGATCGCCGCGGTGCGTCGAGCCCTCGACGACCTCACCACCGCCCACGCGCGAGCCGACGATCGAGCCGGCGACCGAACCACCGACCGCGCGGCCGATCGGACCGCCGACTCGGGACCCGAGGGTCGGAGCCTGGCCGTCTGAAACTCCGGCGAACAAGGTCACGACACACCGGGATCCGGGACGAAACCGGCGGACCGTGAGCACCAACCGCCGGAACTGGTAAGTCCGCTCTGACGCACGGTGACGGCGGGCGTCGCGATCCTCGCGGCGCCCGCCCCACCGGGCGGTTTCGCCGAGGCGGACGACTTGCACATTCCGCCCTTGGAGTCGAACACATTTCGAACTCAAGGCCAAGGCTGCGTCTTTGTGCGACCGAAAGGCGGCCGAATGCCCGGTTCCCGCGATACCGACCTCCGCCGAAGATTGTCGTTGCCTGTGACCGACGGGTACAGTCACGCCACTGCTCTCCTCCGGTGAATCTCGAGTTCACCGGCCACCCAGGCCCCCCACTGCCGAGGCGAAAGAGAAGTTGGTGAACGACCGCCCCCCGTCGGGCCAGTACCCCGAAACCGGGTACGACGGCCTTTCCACCACCAATTTCGCTGGTGACCAGGCCTACGTTTCCTACGAAACGCAGGGTCAGGGCTACAACTACGGTGTATCCGGCACCTACGACGCCTACGGCTCGTACGAGTCCACCGGTACGCACGACGCCACCGCCTGGGCCTCGCAGGAGAGTTACCTGTCGACCGTCCCCACCCAGGGCGCCCCCGAGGACACGACCGGGCAGTGGGACGCGAGCGCCTGGAACTCCGCCGGCTCCGACTCCCAACCGTCGTCCTTCGGTTACGAGTCCGGCGGCGCGGAGCAGACCGGCCAGTGGTCCACTTTCACCGGTTACCCCCAGGGCACCGGCGCGTACGACGCCACCGCGTGGAACGGCGGGGCCGCCACGAACGACCTCACCGGCGCGACGACGGTCACCGCGAGTGTCCAGGACTACCCGTCGCAGCCCGACGGCGGATACGCGTACGGGTACGACACCATGCAGGCCGCCCCCGCCGACTCCCTTTCGTACGAGGCCTCCTACGAGCCCGCGTACGAGGCGACGACCGTCGTCCCGATCACCGTCGCCGATCCTTACCCGAGCGCCGATCCGTACGCGAACAACGACCTGCACGCCGCCGAAACCGCCGTCTTCGAGGCCGTCACCGACGCGCTCCCGGACGACGAGCCGCAACCGCGGGGCGCCGTGCACGACATGCCCACCCAGGCCATGCCCGTGACCCCCCGCGCGGAGAACGAACCGCGGCCCACGCGCCGCGCCGGCGCTCCCGCCAAGGGCGCGGTCAAGAGTTCCGCGAGGGCGGGCGGCAGCAGTCGCCGGCGCACTCCGGCGAAGCGTTCCGCCCTGTTGACGGTGGCCGTTCCCTCCGCCTGCGTGATGGGCGTCGCGGGAGTCGCGGCCGCCTCCGTCGGCGGACTCACCGGCGGTGTGGAGAAGCCCGCCGAGGAACCCGTCACGATGGCGGCACCCGACCCGGCCTCGGTGAAGCCGGTCGCCGCGAACAACAAGCTCGACACGCAGTTGGCCGCGCTCAGCGCCGACGCGGGCGACTTCGCCGACCGGGCGAGCCGTACCCAGGAGCGCATCGACCTTCGCGAACGCCAGTTGGAAGAGAAGAAGAAGCGCGCCGAGGAGGCTGCGGCCAAGGAGGCCGCCCGCCCCAAGTTCGCCGTTCCGGTCGCCCAGCACGGGTTGAGCGCCGGCTTCGGCCAGGCCGGCGGCATGTGGATGTCGGTGCACACCGGCATCGACTTCCCGGTCTCGTACGGCACTCCGGTCATGGCCGCCACCGACGGCACCGTGCGCACCCAGTTCAACAGCGCCTACGGGAACATGGCCATATTGACCTCGCCCGACGGCACCGAGACCTGGTACTGCCACCTCAGCAGCACCAAGATCCGGTCCGGCAAGGTCAAGGCCGGTGAGGTGATCGCCTACTCCGGCAACTCCGGCAACTCCACCGGCCCGCACCTGCACTTCGAGGTCAGGCCCGGCGGCGGCTCCCCGATCGACCCCCAGGCGTGGCTGCGCAGCCACGGCCTGGACCCGAGCTGAGCGAGCCCCCTCCCACCCGGCGAGCGGCCCCCCTCCACAGGCCGCCCCGCCGCGCGCCGTCCGGCGAAGGCCGCCCCCTCGCAGGCGACCCGCCCCGCCGTCCGCGCTAGAGCTTCTGTACCGGCGCGTACCGCAGCAGCAGCCGCTTCGGCTTGTCGTCCCCGAAGTCGATGGTGGCCTGGGCGTCCGCGCCGGCGCCCTTGACCTCCATGACCGTGCCCAGACCGAACTGGTCGTGCGTGACCCGGTCCCCGACCACCAGCGTGATGACGGGCTTGTCGGAGGCGCGCCGCGTGGCGAACCCCGAGGGGCCCGACTTGGTGCGTGACGAGGACAGGAACGACTCCGGCGAGGTCCCGAACGAGTTCCTGGAACCGGAGCCGCCCGAGGAGCCCGAGCCGTAGCCCGAACTGCGCATCGGTCCGGCCGGCTTCTGGGTCGCGCCCGTGCGCTTCCACTGGAGGTACTCGGTCGGGATCTCCTCCAGGAAGCGTGACGGCGGGTTGTACGAGGGCGTGCCCCAGGCGCTGCGCATCGAGGAACGCGTCAGGTAGAGCCGCTCGCGCGCCCGCGTGATGCCGACGTACGCGAGGCGTCGCTCCTCCTCCAGTTCCTTGGTCTGTCCCAGCGCGCGCATGTGCGGGAAGACCCCGTCCTCCATGCCGGTCAGGAAGACCACCGGGAACTCCAGGCCCTTGGCGGTGTGCAGGGTCATCAGGGTGATGACCCCGCTGCCGTCGGTGTCCTCGTCGGGGATCTGGTCGGAGTCCGCGACGAGCGCGACCTGCTCCAGGAACTCCGCCAGCGTGCCGGGACCCGGACCGGCCGCGGGGGCGTCGGCATCAGCGTCGGCGTCGGCACCGCCCTCGCCCTCAGTACCGGCGTCGGCGTCGGCCGCCGGGGTCTGCGGGCCGGCCGCGCGCGCCTGCTCGAACTCCAGCGCCACCGCCGCGAGTTCCTGGAGGTTCTCGATCCGCGTCTCGTCCTGCGGGTCGGTCGAGGCCTGGAGCTCCGCGAGGTAGCCCGTCCGCTCCAGCACCGCTTCCAGCACCACCGCCGGGCCCGCGCCCGACTCCACGATGGTCCGCAGTTCCTCCATCAGCACGTTGAACCGCTTCACGGCGTTGGTCGAGCGCGCGGCCATGCCGAAGGCCTCGTCCACGCGCCGCAGCGCCTGCGGGAACGTGATCTTCTCGCGCATAGCGAGGGCGTCGATCATCGCCTCGGCCCGCTCGCCGATGCCGCGCTTGGGTACGTTCAGGATGCGGCGCAGGGGGACGTTGTCCTCCGGGTTCGCCAGCACGCGCAGGTACGCGAGGACGTCGCGGACCTCCTTGCGCTCGTAGAAGCGGACACCGCCGACGACCTTGTAGGGCAGGCCGACGCGGATGAAGATCTCCTCGAAGACGCGGGACTGCGCGTTCGTGCGGTAGAAGATCGCGACGTCGCCCGCCTTGGCGTCGCCGGCGTCGGTCAGCCGGTCGATCTCGTCGGCGACGAACTGCGCCTCGTCGTGCTCGGTGTCCGAGACGTAGCCGGTGATGACCGCGCCGGTGCCGGCCTCGGTCCACAGGTTCTTCGCCCGGCGGTTCTCGTTGCGCTCGATGACGGCGTTGGCGGCGGACAGGATGGTCTGCGTGGAGCGGTAGTTCTGCTCCAGCAGGATCGTCGTCGCGTCCGCGTAGTCCTCTTCGAACTGGAGGATGTTGCGGATGGTCGCGCCGCGGAAGGCGTAGATCGACTGGTCGGCGTCGCCCACCACGCACAGTTCGGCGGGCGGCAGGTCCGGGTAGCCGGTGCCGACCAGCTCGCGCACCAGGGTGTACTGGGCGTGGTTGGTGTCCTGGTACTCGTCGACGAGGACGTGCCGGAAGCGGCGCCGGTAGTGCTCGGCGACCTCCGGGAACGCCTGGAGCAGGTGCACCGTGGTCATGATGATGTCGTCGAAGTCGAGGGCATTGGCCTCGCGCAGCCGTCCCTGGTACATCGCGTACGCCTGGGCCAGCGTCTTCTCGAACCCGTCCGCCGCCTGGCCCGCGAACGCGTCCTCGTCGATGAGCTCGTTCTTGAGGTTCGAGATCTTGGCGTTGAAGGACTTCGGCGGGAACTTCTTCGGGTCCAGGTCCAGGTCGCGGCAGACGAGCGCCATCAGGCGCTTCGAGTCGGCCGCGTCGTAGATCGAGAACGAGGAGGTGAAGCCGAGGCGCTTCGACTCGCGGCGCAGGATGCGCACGCACGCGCTGTGGAACGTCGAGACCCACATCGCGTTCGCGCGCGGGCCCACCAGGTTCTCGACGCGTTCCTTCATCTCGCCGGCGGCCTTGTTGGTGAAGGTGATCGCCAGGATCTGCCCCGGGTGGACCCCGCGCGCGGCCAGCAGGTGGCCGATGCGGTGGGTCAGGACCCGGGTCTTGCCGGAGCCGGCGCCGGCCACGATGAGCAGCGGGGAACCCGCGTGGACCACGGCGGCGCGCTGCTCGGTGTTGAGCCCGTCCAGGAGCGCCGCCGGGTCGATGACGGGTTTGGGCGCCCCGTCGCGGTAGTGGGAGTCCCCGCTCATGGGTACGTCGAACCGGCCGCCGAAGAGGTCGTCCGCGCCCGTTTCCGGGGCGGCGTGATCCTCGGGCGGCGGCTGGACCTCGTCGGAGGGGGAGAGGTCCGCCAGGAAACTGTCGTCAAAGAGGCTGCTCATCGCCTTCCGAGTTTAGGGGGCCGGACCGACAGCCGGTCCCGGCCCCGAAAAATCGGCGGCATATGCCCGTATCCGGCCCGCCCACACCCGGCCCGCCATGCCCTGCCGGCCCGGCTCCGGGGCCCTTCCGGGGCAGGTCAGCCCAGTACCAGCGCCAGCAGGCCGGGGAAGCGCAGCTCCAGGTCCTCGCGCCGCAGGGCCAGGTAGAGCCGGCGTCCGGCGGGGCGGCGGGTGATCACTCCGCTCTCGTACAGCGTCTTGAGGTGGTGCGTGACGCTGGAGCGCGGCAGGTCGGGGACCACCTCGCCGCAGAACGCCTCCGCGCCGGAGGCGAGCCTGCGCACGATCTCCAGCCGGACGGGGTGACCGAGCGCCGCGAGGACCTCGACGAGTTCCAGCCGGTCGACCTCCGGCCGGTCGGCGTCGGGGTGGTCGACGTGCGGTCGGTCGGCGTCGGGGTGGGGTGGTTCAGCGGCGGGAGTGGCGGCCATGTCCTCACTCTACGCAGGCCCGGACGGGCCTCACCGGGCTGTGCGGCGCCCTGTCGACCTGCCGGATTCGGCTCGGGGGGCGCCCCGTACGCTCGACGGCATGGACGTACTGATCAAGGTCTTCGTCGGCCTGCACATCATCGGGATCGCCTCGCTCCTCGGCGGGTTCCTCACCCAGATGAAGGCCATGGCAGCGGGCACCGCCCGCTTCGTCCCGGCGATGCTGCACGGCGCGCTGACCATGCTCGTGACCGGTGTGCTGCTGGTCGGCTTCCGGGAGATGGACGGCGGCACGATCAACCAGGTGAAGATAGGCGTGAAGCTCGCCGTCCTCTTCGTGATCCTGGCGCTGGTCTACGTGAAGCGGGACGAGGAGCGGGTGGACAAGGCCCTCTTCGGCGCGGTCGGCGGACTGACCATCGCCAATATCTTTATCGCCCTGCTCTGGCACTGACCGGTCAACTGCGGTCGATTCGGGTCATCTCGTCATCGGCCCGTTACCTTCAGGTTTAACGTCCTCCCCCAAGACCAACGGAAGGACGTGACGCCCCCGTGGCAAGTCATCGAAAGCCCAGGCAGCGCCCGCTCTCCGGCCCCGCCGTACGAACGGCGGCCACCACCCTCGCCCTCGCGGGCGCTGCCACCGCCACCACCTTCGAAGGCGTCTCCCAGGCCGAGCCCCGCCAGACTCCCGCCCAGGTCGCGGCGGACGTGGACCGGCTCTACGAGGAGGCCGAGGCGGCGACGGAGCGGTACAACGGGGCGAAGGAGAAGGCCGACGAGGCCGAACGGGAGCTGACCGGCCTGCGTGACGAGGCCGCCCGCCGGACGGACCGGCTCAACACCGCGCGCGGCGCGCTGGGTTCCCTCGCCGCCGGCCAGTACCGCAGCGGGAGCCTGGGGCCCGCGGTCCAGCTGGCGATGGCCGAGGACCCGCAGGAGTACCTGGAGCGGGCCGCGTTCCTGAGCCGGGCCGGTGACCGCACCGCCGCCGAGGTGGCCTCCGTACGGGCGCAGTTGGATCAGGTCGCGAAGGTGCGCGAGAAGGCCTCCGGGCGGCTGGCGGACCTGCGCGGGCGGCGGGACGAGCTCGCCGAGACCAAGGCCCTCGTCGAGGGCAAGCTTGCCGGCGCCAAGCGGCTGTTGGCGAGGCTCACCGCGCAGGAGCGGGCGGCGTACGAGGCCCGCTCGGCGCCGACCACCGCCGCCGCGGCGGCATCGCCGGCGGGCGTGGCGTCACCGGCCGGCCTGCGGACCGCCGCGCCGGCGCCGGCCGACGGTTCGCGCGCCGCGCGGGCCATCGCCTTCGCGCACGGGGCGATCGGCAAGCCGTACGTGTGGGGTGCCACCGGACCGGGTTCGTTCGACTGCTCGGGCCTGACGCAGGCCGCCTGGCGGGCCGCCGGGGTCTCGCTGCCCCGCACCACCTACACCCAGATCAACGCCGGGCGCCGGGTCGCCCGTGACCAACTGGCCCCGGGTGACCTGCTCTTCTTCTACTCCGGGGTGACCCACGTCGGCCTGTACATCGGGAACGGCCAGATGATCCACGCCCCGCGCCCCGGCTCGACGGTCCGGGTGGCCCCCGTGGACTCGATGCCCTGGGCGGGCGCCTCCCGACCCGCGTAGGCCCGGACCCAGCGGCCCGCGGCCCCCTCGGGGTCACACCAGGCGGCGGGCCGTGGCCCAGCGGGTCAGCTCGTGCCGGTTGGAGAGCTGGAGCTTCCTGAGCACCGCCGACACGTGCGACTCGACCGTCTTGACCGAGATGAAGAGCTGCTTGGCGATCTCCTTGTACGCGTACCCGCGCGCGATCAGCCGCAGCACCTCGCGCTCGCGCTGGGTGAGCCGGTCGAGGTCCTCGTCGACGGGCGGCGCGTCCGTGGAGGCGAAGGCGTCGAGCACGAAACCGGCGAGCCGGGGGGAGAACACCGCGTCCCCGTCCTGCACCCGGAAGATCGAGTTCACCAGGTCGGTGCCGGTGATGGTCTTGGTGACGTAGCCGCGCGCCCCGCCGCGGATGACCCCGATGACGTCCTCGGCGGCGTCCGACACCGACAGGGCCAGGAACCGCACCGGGTTCTCGGCGGCCGACATCAGGGGGGCGCAGCGCCGCAGCACCTCGACCCCGCCGCCGCCGGGCAGGTGCACGTCGAGGAGCACCACCTCGGGGCGGGTGGCGGTGATGACGGTGACGGCCTGGTCCACGTCCGCGGCCTCGCCGACGACCTCGACGCCGGTCCGCGCGGTCTCGCCGATCTCGGCCTGTACGCCGGTGCGGAACATCCGGTGGTCGTCGACGAGCACCACCCGGACCCTCCCCGGGCCGGCGTCGGGGGCTCCCCCGGTCGGCGCGCCGGTGTTCGCGTTGTCCTCGGTCATGCTGCGTTCGCCGCCCTCTCCATCTCCAGCTCGACTTCCGTGCCGCCGTCGGGCGCGGACCGCAGCCGCGCGGTCCCGCCGTTGCGCTGCATCCGGCCGATGATCGATTCTCGTACGCCCATCCGGTCGTCCGGTACCGCGTCGATGTCGAATCCGGGGCCGCGGTCCCGAACGGACACGAACACGGTGCGGCCCTCGACCTCCGCGTACACCTGTACCGGTCCGCCCTCGCCACCGTACTTGGCGGCGTTGACCATTGCCTCGCGTGCGGCCTGGATCTGGGCGGCCAGCTTCTCGTCGAGCGGGCAGTCGCCGACGACGACGACCTCGATGGGGACGCCGTGGTGGTCCTCGACCTCGGCGGCGGTCCGCTTCACGGCGTCGGCGAGCGTGGTGGGTTCCTCGGCCTCGTCCTTGCCGGTGCCCTCGGGCTTGTAGAGCCAGTTCCGCAGTTCGCGTTCCTGGGCGCGGGCGAGCCGGCGGACCTCGCCGACGTCCTCGGCGTTGCGTTGGATCAGGGTGAGGGTGTGCAGCACCGAGTCGTGGACGTGGGCGGCGACCTCGGCGCGTTCCTGGGCGCGGATGCGCATCAGGCGTTCCTCGGAGAGGTCCTGGGTCATCCGGATCAGCCAGGGGCCGGCGAGCAGGGCGACGCCGACGAGGACGGCGAGGGTGGCGGTGAGGACGTTGCCCAGTTGGGCGGCGGAGCCCCGTACGACGATGAACACGGTCAGGCCCACGCAGACCAGGGCCACCCCGGCGAGCGCCCTGGCCGCCTGGAGCAGCCGGCCGTGCCGTCCGGCGGCGGCGCTCCAGTGGGCGCGGCGGGCGTTGTCGGCCTGCCGCCAGACCAGCACCACGCCGGCGCCGACGAGCAGCGTGGGCCAGACGTAGCGGCCGTTGGCGCCGCCGACCCGCAGCTGGGAGAAGAAGATGCCGGCGCCCACGCACAGCGCGATCAGCGCGGTGACCTGCCCCCCGTCGGGTTTGCGCAGGCGCCGGCTGCCGTCGGCGAGGGTCTCGAAGTAGGAGCGGTGTCCGGTGCGACCGCCGATGCCGAGCGGTACGAAGACCCAGAACGCGGCGTACAGCAGCACGCCGAGGCCGTCCCCCCACAGGAACAGGCCGAGGAACGCGAGGCGGACCCAGACGACGGGCAGCCCGAGGTGCCCGGCGAGCCCGCGCGCGACCCCGCCGAGCATCCGGCCGTCGGCGCTGCGGTAGAGCTTGCGGTGCGGTGCCTCGGAGCCCGGCGGGGACTCCTGTACGTGCGGGATGCGGGGGGCGGCTGCTGCTGCGGGCATGGCACCGATGGTCACACGGTCGGCGGTCGCGCGGCATCAGGGCAGCCCCCCACTTCGATCGGGGGGATATCAGGGTTGTCCCAGGGTCGGGCCGGATGCCTCGGGGGCCGACGGCCCGTCACCATGGACCCATGACCGACGTACACGAGGCCCCGCCGGCGGACTCCGGGGCTCCCGCCCCTCCCGAACACCCTCCCCTGCGCCGCGGCAGGCGCGACAAGGTGCTCGCCGGCGTGTGCGCGGGACTCGGCCGGTACTTCGACCTGGACCCGGTGGTGTTCCGGATCGTGCTGGCCGTCCTCGCCGTCACCGGTGGCGTCGGTCTGATCTTCTACGGGTTCGCCTGGCTGCTGCTCCCCCAGGACGGCGACGAGGAGTCCGAGGCGAAGAAGCTGCTGACGGGCCGGGTGGAGGGGGCGACGCTCGCGGCGTTGTTCGCGGCGCTGGTGGGCTGCGCGCTGTTCCTGACGATGGTGGACAACGGCGGGCTCGGGGTGTTCTCGATCCTGGTGATCCTGGCGCTCGGCGGGGCCTCGTACTGGTCCCGGCGGCGGGCCGGCGCCGCGCCGCAGGCGCAGCCCCCACCGGCGTCCCGGGCGGTGCCGCCGCCGGAGACGCAGGCGCCGCCCGCGCCCGGCAGCCCCTCCTGGTGGCGGGACCCGCTGGTCAAGGACGGCACGACCGGTCCGGTGGGGGCCACCGGGTACCTGTGGGGTCCGGCGGACGTGGAGGCCCCCGCGGACCGGGCGCCGAAGCCCGCCGCGCCGGTTTCCCGGGCGGTCGGGCGCGGTGGCATCGGCGGGCGGGTCTTCGTGCTGGCGCTGCTCGGCGGGGCCGTCGCCACCGCCTCGGTGTGGGAGGGCAGCACCCTCTCGCACGCCCTCACGGTCGGGCTGGCCGCCGCGCTGGCCGTCTTCGGGCTGGGGCTGGCCGTCAGTTCGGTCAAGGGCCGCACCGGCTTCGGCACCGTCCTGCTGTCGCTGATCACCGCCGGGCTCCTGGCGGGGGCGAGCGCCCTGCCGAAGGAGATCGGCACGGACTGGCGGGACGTCTCGTGGCGGCCCGCCGCGGTGGCCGACGTACGGCCCTCGTACGAGGCGGGCACGGGGCTGGCGACCTTGGACCTGAGCCGGCTGGACGTGCCGAGGGGCACCACGCTGTCCGTCCGGGCCTCCATCGACGCGGGCCGGCTGAAGGTGGTCGTGCCCCGCGAGGTCACCGCGCGGTCGGACATGACGGTCCGGTGGGGCGACCTGCGGCTGCCCGGTGAGCCGGGCGGGCAGGTGCGCGTGAAGAGGGGCGGCGAGCACCGGTCGGAGACCTTGCCCCCCGCCGGCGGCACCGAGGCCGGGGGAACGATCGAGCTGCGCCTCGAAGCGGGCGTGGGACAGGTGGAGGTGGCCCGTGCGGCGTCATGAGTTCCAGCCGGGACGGCTGATCGCGGGGCTGGTGCTGCTCGCCGCGGGCACGCTCTGCCTGCTGGACGCGGCAGGCGAGGTGGACCTGCCCTGGTTCGCCGTGGTCCCGATGGCCGCGGGCGGCCTCGCGCTCGCGGCCGTCGTCGGGGTGGTGACCTACGCGGTGCGTCGGGACCGGCGCGAGCGGATCACGGAGTCCAGCGACAGGTAGGGCGCCCCCGCGAGGATCAGCGGGGTGCAGGCCATCAGGTAGATCAGGTCGTTGCCGTAGTAGTACGGGGTGACCGCCCAGGAGACCGTGAGCCACAGGCTGAGCGCGATCAACGCACCGCCCAGGGCGGCGATCCGGGTCAGCAGTCCGGCCAGGAGCCCGAGGCCCACCAGGAGTTCCCCGACGGCCAGGGTGACGGCGAAGCCGACGGGCGCCTTGAGCGCCAGGTCGACCAGGGCGGGGATCGCGGAGGTGTCGCGGACCCCGCGCATCAGGTCGCCGATGGAGCCGTCGCCCGCGGCGGAGAGGAACGCCGAGTCGGTCAGCTTGTCCAGACCCGCGTACACGAAGGTCACGCCGAGGAAGATCCGCAGGGGGAGGAGGGCGTGCCGGGCGGCGCGTTCCCGCAGCCCGGGGGCGGCACCGGAAAGGACGTCAGTTCGGGTCACGCCCCATGTCTACCCCGTCGCCGTTCACTCCGCCACGTCGATGCCGCAGCGGTTCGACTCCACTCCGGCGGCGGTCACCACCTGGACGTCGACGCGCCCCGGTTCCACCTCCGCCGGCACCGGCACGGTCAGCACCGCGTCGGACGGGTTGGTGAACCCGCCGGCGACCGGCACCAACGGCACGTGCACGTGGACCGTTCCGATCCGCACCACCAGCCGGGCCAGCATCTCCGGCGTCTGCGCGCCGGGCGGCACGAAGCCGACGCCGCGGATCTCGATGTCGTCCCCGGGGCGGACGGCCGAGTCCAGGTCCCCGGGCTCCCGTCTGCGCACCACAGACAGCACCAGCGGACGGCTGCCCTCCGCGTACTTCGCCGCGAGGTACACGGCGGCCGACAGGGCCACCAGCAGGGCCAGCGCCCACGGCAGTCGGGGCAGCCGGTCGGGGAACCGGGCCAGCGACACCGCCGCGAAGGCCAGCACCACCGTGGAGACCAGCACGTACTGGGCGTCCGCGAGGCTTCCCCGGCCGGCGTCGTCCGTCAGCAGGTCGGCGCCCGAGGGTCGGTCGGCGGGCAGCTTCTGGAGCCGCTGCCCCATGATCCGTACGGAGACCACCCGGCGCACCAGCACCGCCACCCCCGACGTCAGCGCGAGCACCGCCAGCAGCGGCAGCGCCCGCCCGAGCGCCAGCCCCGCGTACAGGGCCTCGCGTTCGGGCCCCGGCGCGGAGACGGCGAGCCGCAGCGCGGGCAGCAGGGCGGAGAAGGCGATCAGGACCAGCCAGGCGCTCGGCACGGCCTTGGAGGTGGACAGCCGGTTGTCCTCGCCGACCAGCGGGGCCAGCAGTCCGCCGCGCAGCGACTGGGCGCGGGACCCGACGGTGAGCAGCGCCACCAGCACGAGCGCGGCCAGCAGTCCGGCGGTGCGCGCCGACGACCAGCCG
Source organism: Streptomyces sp. H27-H5 (assembly GCF_026627505.1). Classification (GTDB taxonomy): domain Bacteria; phylum Actinomycetota; class Actinomycetes; order Streptomycetales; family Streptomycetaceae; genus Streptomyces. The sequence continues at coordinate 135,646 of NZ_JAPNLK010000007.1, forward strand.
GCGCCCAGCGCGGTGCCGACCTGGACCAGCAGCAGCACCCCGGCGGCGATCCACAGGGCGAGGACGGCCCGCCGGGACAGCAGGTACAGCCAGGAGTGCCCGGCCTCGCGGCCCCGGTCGGCGACCGCCCGGGCGGACAGGGTCAGCTCGTCGGAGACCCACTGGCGGGAGGCGCCGGCGGATCGGGACAGTGCGGCGGGCAGGCCTTGGCCGGCGGCGAACTCCTCGCGCTTCTCCAGGAAGGCGGCCACCGCCCGGCGGTGTTCCTCCCGGGCTCCGTGGGGGCAGTCGTCGCAGGTGCAGGCGCCGCCGTGGGTACTTCTGGGGATCTCTTGGACAGCCACGTGCGTGCCGCCTCTCTGAACTCCGGTGCAATGCCAGCGAATTGTGCACCACTGCGACAGTGCTCCGGATTGCGCACGATGTCAGAGCAGGTGATTAACCGTTCATGATGTTGACGTCACCCGTCCGGGGGCGCGGGGACGGGCCTACGGCGCGACGGTCTGCCACAGCGGCTGGTAGCTCACCCAGGCCGCGAGGTCCGTCCCGAACCGCTCCCTGGTGGCGACCGCGGCGCGGTGGTCGACGGGCACCGGCTTCCCGGCCGCCCGGGCGATCAACTGCACCTGCGCGGCCCGCTCCGCCGCGATGAACCACCAGGCCGCCGCGTCCACGGAGTCCCCGACCGTCAGCAGCCCCTGGTTGCGCAGGATCAGCGCCTTGTACGGGCCGAGCGCGCGGCCGATCCGCTCGCCGTCGCCGTCCCCGGCGTACTCGTCGAGGAGCGCGTGTACGTCATTATCTCTAAGACGCACAACATGAGGGGGGACGGTGGCAGCACACTCACAGTGGGAGATACACCCCAGCCTTGCCGCTGCACTCAAGGAGGGTCTGACCTTCGAAGAGTGGCTAGGTGGACGGGTGCCTGTCTGCTCCTACGCACGTATAACCAAGGACAGGCAGCAGCATGGCAAAGAGCAGATCGGGGTGGGGAGGCAGCACGGGCATCACTGCGACCCGGCTGCGGAGAAGCTCGGATGGGCTGTGGTCTACCGGTACACGGACAACCACATCACAGCAGCCGATCCGGACATCACCCGGCCAGCCTTCGTACAGATGGTCCGTGACCTCAGGGCACGAAGCGTGGAGGCCGGCTATCCGATCAAGGGGCTCATTGCCGTAGAGGATGAGCGCGTCTACCGGCTACCTGAGGACTACCTGAGGCTCTACCGCGCTCTCACCGTAGATGAGGAGGGCTGCCTCTACTACACAGACAAGCGGCAGCTTGTAGACGTACATGCCGAGTCTGAGCAGACACGAGGCCTTGTCATGGCCTCTACTGGCGAAGGCGAAGTTCGCAGGGTCAAGCGCCGCGTCACTCGCAACACGCGTGACCGCGCCATCGAGGGCAAGTCTCATGGCGGCCCCCGGCGCTTCGGTTGGCTGGGGAAGGACATCAGGTTCGGTCGGCTCAGCAATGAGAAGCTGGACCCCTACGAGGCGCCGTACCTTCGGGCTGGCATTGAACGCCGGCTAGCAGGTCAGGGCTGGAACACCATCGCTACTTGGTACATAAAGGAAAACGTCCCTACCGTCAGCGGTGCTGCTGCGTGGACGGCCATTGCGGTACGGGGCATGCTCACTAATCCTGCCATTTGCGGATACAGGATTCTCAACGGCGAGTTGATAACAGACCCTATAACAGGGCAACCGGTTGTTGGTAGCTGGGAGACAGTTGCAACACCGGAAGAGTGGGTCAGGCTCTGGAAGTCCTACAACCCGAATGGCGAGCCTGGCGAGAAGCCTGCCAAGAAAGCCAAGAGTCTGCGGAAGCACGTTTCCTCCGGAATCCTCAGATGCGGTTGGCTGAAAGAGGATGGAGAACTCTGCCTACACGGAATGATCGGAAGAAAGGCACACGGGCGCCACCTCTTTGGAAACTACGTCTGCAACGGGACAGACTGTAGAAGGGTGTCCCGGCGAATGGATAAGATCGACTACATCGTAGAAGAGATCGTCATCCGTACTCTTGAGCAGCAATACGCTGCTGCCCAGCCTGAAGAAAAACAGTGGTATGGGCTAGCCACCCTAGAAAAGTTGCGACTTCGCAAGCAGGAGCTGAAGGCTCTCCTCAAGAGCGAGGCTCTCAACATGGCTGAGTACATTGAGTTTCGCGATGACATCGACGCCAAGATTTCGGATTCCGAGCAGGATCAAAGGCACTTCCTGGAAGAGCAGGCTGCTCGAAACTTCCTGGCTGGGTTTACACGAGAGAAGTGGGGGGCGTTCGACATCAAACAAAAGGGCAAAGCAATAGAGACCGTCCTTCAGGCGGTGATTGTTCACCCATACCCTGAAGGACGGTCCCGGAGTGCGCCTTTCGATCCCAACCTAATTGAGGTTGTCTACAGGCGCCCGCACTAGCCCAGTAGCTTCCTGATCTCTTCTAGCTGCCCCTCCCCCAAAGGAGGGGCAGCTTTCACTTTCTCTTCAATCCACTCTTCCAAGTCGACCAAGCATGCCCCTCCCAACTCCCCTACCTCTCTTAGTTCAAAACTTTCGCATCCCACTCAGTTTCAGTCCGCCAGACCACCCGGAATACCCCGGCCGCCTGAAGGCGTGTTCTGCATCTGGAGCAGGGAGCCCGGGTGACATAGACCGTGCCGCCCATCAGGTCCTCCCGGTTTGCATGGATTAGTAGGTTCTCCTCAGCATGGATGCTGATGCAGTTGCCATAATCAGAACCCCTTGGAATCTGTTCATAGGTCAGCCGGCCACGTGGGCACCAGCTGTCTGCAAGGCAGGACTTCTCTCCCGGAGGCGTGCCGTTGTAGCCGGCGGCACAGAGCCGGCGCCGGCGGTCCAGGAGGACCGCACCGACTTGTGATCGGGTGCAGTCCCCCCTAACTGCCACAGCGTCCGCAACTCCTAGCGCCCACTCGTCCCAACGGGGCCGCTTCGTGGTTGAGGGAAACAATTCCTCCCAGCGAAGCCGGCTGGGGTCACTTTCCTTCACGGATCGTGTACTCCTCATGCAGGCTGTAGGAGAGTGAGCAAGCTAGTTCGTAGTCATCGGCGTAATACTCTTCTGCGCCCTGTCCGACGAGCCAACACAATTCCTTGATCTCGGCATCACTGAAGTTTCGCCATCGAGCGTCAGCCATCGGATACCCCCAGCATAAAATCCTCCGTCACATCGACAAGCTCAGCAAGGTCGAGAACCCGCATATCGGCACTTGGATAACGTGCACGCAGCCCCTTTAGGCTGTTCCTCACATGCTGATGTCCGTAGGCCAGTCGGTGCCGGCCGCTGTTGTATCCGTATCGGCTTGACTCGATAAGGTGTGTGGGCATGTCACTCACAGTCGTTCTCCATTTCCGAAGCCTCGTCGTCCCACATCAGGAAACACCTGCGTCCTGAAGAACATCCCGGAGAGCCTTCAGCTTGAGTTCCACCCTGAAGGCCACACCGTAGGACTCATCCTTGATCGCCTGCTCTCGGGATGCCTCGTACATGCGAATTCGTTCATTGACCGCTGTGCGAAGTTTCTCGTCGTTGATATTTACTGTCACCGTGACTGCCGACTTAGGGATGTTCTTGAGGTCGAGATACTGGGGATCGCCCTCGTAGTCAAAGCGCGGGAATGGGCTCACTCCGAGTCCTCCGAATCAGTCTCGGTGAGGACGGGAAAGCCCATGAGGCCTATCCAGGTGTCGGAAGCCATCTCCTGCGCCACGGAAGCCGGCACACCAGTGGCTACGGCCTCGGTTAAGACGAGTCCGGAAATCTTGGCGGCCGTAACTGCATAGGCCCCCTTCTTCTGAAGCAGCTCCGAGTTCATCTGAACCTCAATGCCACTTACAAGCTCTTCAAACGCATTGTCGTCCATCAGCTCTCCTAGTGTTTGCTGTCTTCGAGTTCCAAAACGCTTCCCCATGAACGCTTACCGATCTCGGCATCAGCCGGAATCAGCAAACCCTGTACGGGGAACTGCATGAGGCGGGCCGCTTCGCGAGCCATCTCGGAAGCTTCCTTCTCGGGGAAACTGAAAACGATCTCGTCGTGAATCGGCAGCCTCATGTATGGCGTGAAGCCTGCTCCGTCGAGTTCCAAGATTGCCCTGGCAGTGACATCCCGGGAACCGCCCTGAATGAAGTAGTTGAGTGCGCGGAACCACTTACCGGGGTCGACAGGAAGTCGCCGGCCTGTTGCTGTCCAGACGTAGCCGGTCTTCTTTGCCTCTTCCGCCAGACGCTTACCGAAGGCACCTACGCCGGGATAGGTAGCGGCGAAGGCCTCCAATACCTTGCGAGCGGTTGCCTCGTCTACAGCAGCCTGCTCCATAAGGGCTGCCCAACCGCCACCAAATACCGTTAGGAAGTTCGCCATCTTCCCAACTTTGCGACTCACACCAGCGGCATCAGCCGTAATCTGGTGCAGGTCCATATTGTTGAGGAAGGCGTTCAACATCGTGGGGTCACGCGAGAACGCAGCTAGATAGCGGAGCTCCATGTTTCCGAAGTCGATGGAGCATGAGACGTGACCCTCGTCAGCAAGGAACATGTGCCTCACGTAACCGTCCCCCGAGGGGAACGTCTGGGCTGGGATGCTCCCCGAAATTGACATCCGGGATGTTCTGGCCTGGAGACTATTTATACTTCCGTGTACCCGATCATTCGAGTCGCGGCCATTCAAGGCCCGCTCAAACCAGGTCTTGCGCCACTTGCCGGCCTTCTTAGCCCTGATTACCGCATCAGCCAAGGGGTGTTTGAGGGACGACAGGACATCGTCATCCATGGCCAACTGGCCCTTTGGATGGTTCTTGGTGGGCTTCGTTCGTTTGGTCAGAGTCAACCCGAAGCCCGCGAAGGCTTCAATGAGCTGCTGATTTGAGTTGGGGTTCTCGACTCCGAAGGAGAGGGCTACTGACTCCCACTTTTGCTGTTCCTGGACCAGCTCCGCACACCGCGTCTCGGCGTACTGAACATCCAACAGGTATCCGGACCGCTCAAGCTTTGCTGTGACGTGGGCTAGGCGGTGTTCCCACCCGATGAGCCCACGTTCCTTGGAGCGGTACGGTACAAGACGGTAAAGGATTTGGAACAACCGATAAGCAAGCGCCGGATCCATGCCCGCGTAGCGGTTGTATTCCTCGTCTTGCAAATCAACGAGTGCCCATATCTTCTCCTTGGTCGTCTTGTACCTCTTGGCTATCTCTGTCATGGAGCCCTTGACCTCTTGGGCTGTCACAGGACAGATGTAGTGCTTGGTCAGCTCTTCGAGCTTGAGCCCAGGCCCCTTTTCCTTGACGCCCCTCGGGTCAACGAGATGCGCCAACAGGCTCGTATCCCACATCTTCTGAGCAAGGTCTTCCATCGGAATGCCTAGGCAGGCTTCAGCAACGTGCAGATCAAACGTCCCGTTGTGCGCTACAAGCCACTCAAGACTAAGGAGGGCTGTCCTGACCGCTTCAACATAAACGGAGCCTCTCTCAACGGGGATCACCCACGCTTCAGATCCAGTACCGAACTGCGCTAGCCGGCACCTGAAACCTCTATCTGCGTTCCACCAGTCCAGTCCGGTTGTCTCGGTGTCGAATCCGGCGATCCGTTGCCGTGAGATCCAGTCAGCGAAGGCCCTGATGTCCGCAGGGTCTTCCACCACCCGGATGCTGATTGGTTCGCCTTTGAGTCGGTAAGTGATGTGGCGCAAGGGCCCTCCTAGAATTTTCGAGTAAGAACCATCACCCCGATATAGACGCAGTTAGAGGCTGTGACACCGAAGCAGAAGCAGAAGAAGTTTCGTCGGCGTTCGGCTGGGCCTACGGGGCGACCCTTCCGTGTTTTAGGAATGCGGCGTGAGTGCTTGGCATGAGATCCCGAAATGACTCCTCCATCTGCTCAGCCACCATCTCAATCTCGCGCTGAGGAAATGACGGGTAGGTGGATTCTTCGGAGCGGGTGCGCAGGGAAAGGAAGTGCATGAGCGAGCGCGCGTTGCAGGTTGCGTAGTAGGACGTAAAGAGACCGACTGGCAGCACCATTCGCGCTACCTCCCGAGCTACACCACGTTTCAGAAGTGACAGATACGCCTGATAGGACCAGGTGTATGCCGAGTAGAAGCTCTCCACCACTGCCCGCTTTTGCACCGGCGTACCCGCCTGGAACTCGTAGGCGCCGGGCTTGCCTACTTGTACTAGCGGGCGGTCTCCGTCCGGCATGTAGAAGACTCCTTCGAGTTCCTTGTACCGCCCCGATTCTTCGTTGTAGGACCAGCCGGCCCGATGGCGCATGTGCTCTCGGGCTACGAAGATCGGCGCTTCCACCAGGAAGGTGAACGAGTTGTGTTCGAAAGGGCTGCCGTGCCGATCTCGAACCAGATAGTTGATAAGCCCTTCGCTTTTACCTCCGTCACCAAGTGACTGACCTCCTTGGGTGGAGACTCGCGCCGCTCGGGCAACGTCGATGTCATTCGCGGACGACTTGATGAGCTTGACTGTCACGTCACTGCGCAACTGCATTGGCACTGTTGGCCTCCTAAAGCGGAGGGGCCGAGTTTCCCCGGCCCCTCTCCTGGTCACTAACTACTTGGCTAGGCCCAAGAACCGTCCTTCTGAAGGAACAGCGCCTTACACTGCTCGTGCTTCTGAGGGGCAGAGCAGAACATCGCTTCCCACTCGCCCCGCGCACTCGTTCCCTTGCGGTGTGTACGCCCGTGCGGGCAGCTATCGCCAGCTCCCCCCGCAGCGGCCGGCGCCTGTGGGGCGGACTGAACTCGGCCCCCCTGGAACGTCTTCGGGGCGGAGCCTCCCGCAGGCGGGCCGTAGGCTGCCTGCGCCTTGTTGGCCACGAACACAAGAGCCTCAGGTCCGCCGTTATCCACGAAGGCCTTCAGAAGCGCAACGGTGCCCTTGGCCACCTCGTCCGGAGTGTTGCCGTGCACCCGAGGCGTCCACCATGGGGCGTCAAAGCCAGCACCAAACTTGATGGTGACCCCCGCCTCAAAGGGGGCAGTGGGGACGTCGTTGATCTCAGTCATAGGCTTCTCCTTGGAAGTGGTTGGTTCTGCGGTTTCGCCCCACGGGGAGGCGCCGTCAAAGGGGCTCGGAAAACTCATCCGTACCGTCCTTCAGGGTTGGTGCGTTTCGGCGTGGACCGAAAAGCAACTTTTTGGGCAAGGCTAAATAGGACAGGCTCCCGACGAGCAAACTTCGTCGTAGGAGGTATCAGAGGTCTCTGTTCCCACCATTGCTATCATCTCGTCGTAGGTAGCCTTATCAATTCGCTCATATGGCGGCTGCCGAAAGCTCATCTCGGGGAAGACCGTGGTTCCCTTGAGCTGCGCTAGGTATGGTCGAAGCGCGTCAATGAGTTCGTCAACTGAATACTTACTGGGGTCGACATTGACTGTGTAAGAGACTGCCTGGTCGGCCCATGCGCTCTGGTACAGCTCCTGCACAGAGAGCATCTCCGTCATGGACAGGTTGCCTGCATGCTCGAATACGCCTTCGCCCACGCTGATCAGAGGGTCCTTGGTAGGGATAGACACGACTGAGGTATTGGCCGCAAATAGATCGGCCTCTACCTGGTAGTAACTGTTTAGGGGTTTCCGCTGGTTGTGGGCAGCATCCATGGCCGTCCGGCGAAGAGGTCGCGTAGGGCGGTGAGGGGGTTGATGCCGTGTTTGCGGACGGTGGAGATGTAGGAGCGGATCCGGG
>NZ_JAPNLK010000080.1 GCF_026627505.1 Streptomyces sp. H27-H5
GCGTGGCTTCAACAACTCCGCACTGCCTCGGAGGCCCTGCCTTCATGCGCGCGCGTGCCGCCGATCATCCGACCGTGTCATCCCAGTCGAACTGACGCCCACCATGATCGATAGAGCAACGACTTCTCAAGACCACCCCCAACCACGTGGTGCTGCACGGCGAGCCCGTGTCGACGCACAACTACCTGACCATCCCCACCTGCCGGATCACGGGCATCGAGTGCCCGTTCCTGCTGACGCCCAACGTCGCGAACTACTGGCACGAGGCCTGGGAGAACGCCCGTAGGGGCGGCGACGTTCCCGTGCAGTACCCCTACATCGGGCTGGGTATCAACTCGCAGGCCGCCCGGCAGCTCAACCAGCTGCACATCCACATGGCCGGCGTCCGAGTCAGCACGCAGCTGCGGCTGCAGGCCCTGGACGCGGCGGCCCGGGTCGCGACACACCCGTCGCAGTGGGGGGACACCCAGTACCAGTCGCTGGTGACCGGAACGCAAGGGGACCGCACCTACCGGATCCTGCGGCTCCCGGCGCTGACGACAAACCTGTTCGCCCTGCTGAACACGAACGTGGTGCGGCGGTTCGGGCTCCAGATGGCGGGCCAGACGCTGGTCGTCGTGCCGAGGATGACCCCGACCGCCTTCGACAACGCTTTCTACGTCCTCAACAGCGACGCCTCACTCCCCAGCGGCACCACCACCTGCGACCGTCTGCTCGTGTACTGACGCCGGTCCGCGAAGGCCCGGCGGCCAGGACTCGCTCCACAAAGACCGCCCTCGCGCCTCTTTCGGCGTGGCGATCCTGTTGTCCCGGGTAGGCACCAGGGTGCCGTCCACGATCAGCACGGTGTCCTTGGCGAACCGCTTGAGGGGCTGGAGCGGGAGCATCCGCCCCAGGTGGTCCATGATGCGGTCCGCCGCCGACTTGGAGACTCCGAACAGCGGGGCGAGCCGCCGCATCGTCAGGTTCGTGCACCAGTGGGCCGCGACCGGCAGGGCCCGGTCCTCCAGCGGAAGGCTCCACGGCCGCCCCTTCCGGACTGGTAGCCGTCAACCAATCCCGGTGACTACCGAGGCCAAAGACAGGAGCAACGCGCCCAGCGCCCCCGCAGAGCCGTAAAGCCTCACCTCACGCCGGCCATCGTGGCGGCGGACATAGCGCGTGGCGGCGGCGGCAAAGGCCAGGCCACCGGCAATGAACCACGGCCCCCACAGGTAGAGGTACCAGCGGGTCAACCCGACCAGATCAGGCGCCACAGCGCGGGCCCCAGTCTCAACCAGCACTCCGTGGATCACGAACTGACATCCATGCCAGACGAGCAGCACTGTCGCGCCGCCGCCACAGAGCACCATCAATCGACCGGTCCACTTGCCGCGACGGCGCGTCAAACCGATACCGACCAGCACTCCGAAGAGCTTCAGGAAACCGGTCACCCACAAGACTGCCAGGAACCACGTCACCCGGTCATGAGCAAGCCTCACCAGCGGCGGAGCCACCGTGGCCTGCACACCGAAGGTGCCTCCCAACGCCCAGACGAAGCTGGGTACCGCGAACAGGAACCCCCATGCCGCAACGGTGAACCCGGGCCACCTGCCCAGATGGAGGCGGAGCGCCCAGCTCAGGGGCGGACGGACTGTATCGTCCAAAGAATGCTTGATCGTCACAACTCCACCGTTGCTGAACCTCCACGACAGGGCGTCGTCCTGGCGAACGATCACGCTCCCCCGCGCGGGGGAGCCACCTTTGATCGCGCTGGCAACTGACGGGCAGCAACGACTCGAAGTCCCTCGAAGATCAGTTACGGGACAGACCTCAGGCGAGAGAGACCAGCAGGACCGTCACGCGCTTTCGGCCGGCCCATGGCCCGGCGGGCGCCGGTCCGGCGAGAGTGTGGCTGCTTCGGTCGAACGTGCGTATTCAGTGGGAGTCTGACCGAAGTGCTTCTTGAAGGCTCGGGTGAAGTGACTGCCGTCCGCGAACTGCCAGTGTGCGGCGAGTTCCGAGATACTCAGGCGCCCTGACGGCGCGGCCAGGGCGAGCCGGGCCTCGTGCAGTCTCCGGTGGCGGATGTAGGTGGTCACCTGCTCACCCACCGCGGCGAATGCCCGATGCAGCGTACGGACGGAGACGTTGAGTTCACGCGCAAGCATCGCTGGTGACAGCTCGGGATCAGCGAGGCGACGGTCCGCGAGGTCCTTGGCCGCCTGGGCGAGAGCGGGAGCGAGCCGGGGTTCCACGTCGTCGAACCGGCCCTTCGCCACCGCCTTGGCCAGCTCGATCAGGGTGCCTTGGGCAGCTGTCACACCGGCCGGGCCGAGGTCGGCCACGGTTATGTGGATCATGTCGGTGAGGGCCGTCAGCAAGCGCATCTCGGCCGAGTGCGCCGACCCGGTGATGACCCGGTTCCCGAGCAGGGGTTTGAGCTCGCCGGGGGGCAGGACGAGGAACTTCGCCGTGAGGTCCGCCGTCGTCTCGAAGGCCGTCAAGCTCCCGAGGTGCCGGACGAGGAACTGCCCAGCCGACACCGTCTGGTCGCCGTAAGCGGGCGGGCCGCCCAGTGTCCATGCGCCGCGCCGCACGATGTACATGGCAACCAGATCCTGATCGCCGCCCGGGACGTCCGCGGTCCGGGTTGCCGACGCGGCGTGAAGATCGGCGATCGCCGCGCCATGCACCTTGGCCACTTTGCCCTTGACCCGGAAGTCACCGATCGTGTCGGGGCTGAAGGCCGGCAGTTGGAAAACATCGTCGCCGATCTGCGTCTCCCACCCGCGCCGGAAGGCGTCGAGTCCCTGCGGTGCGGCGCCCGGGACGGTCGAGTCCACTGCGAACACCCCGCTCGCGCCGTCGACTTCCGCTCCAGTCCTGTGCATCCCTCTCCGATTCCTCGTATTCACTGCTTCAACGCCATCCTGTGGTGATCGTGTTCCGTAGGCGTGGCCATGGCTCACGTGGGCGGCGCTGTGCCAATCTTCCAATGGACGGCCCGCATGGCAGTGGTCGAGGGGCAGAGCTGATGCTTGCGAATCGGCGAGAAGAGGAATTGGTCGTCCGGGTATGTGCCGTGGTGGTCGGTTCGCCCAGTTCGGCAACGCGAGACGCGACTCCTGGTGATCAGGTTTCTCGCAGCCCGATCACCAGGAGTCGCGTTCGCTCCATCAACTCCTGGCCACGTTTGTCCATCTCCGCCGAGGTGTGGCCTCTGCTCGCTGAACGAGGCTGCCCTGTCAGCCCAGGTGTGCGCCTGCGGTCCCTGGCTGACGCCATCGGCCATCCCGGCGCCTGCGGGCAGACCGGGATCATGGCAGGGACCGAGATTCCGGTCCGGAGACAGGCCGTCGGACACAAAGACCGGGACAAGTTCGCCGACCAGATGCTCGGCTACATCGTCATTGGAGTCCTGATGGAACAGCGCCGGGGCCACGCGACGTAGACCATGAAGCCCGCTGGCAACGCTCCCAGCCGGCGGTCCGGCCTACGGCACTCCGCCAGCACCTCGCCCACCGGCTCGGGCGTCCCCCCCTGCGTGATCACACCCAGCCGCTCGCTCGGATACTCCACCCCCACGGATGCACAGCTGGCCCGGCGACCCATTGCTCACCTGTCACCCACAAGCTCGATGAATACTCGAACAACGGCATTGGGTGCCCGGTGGCGGGGTGGTGCGGGGAGCAGGTCGCGTAGCCGACGATGCAGACCGTGATGTCCGAGCCCGTCTCTGCGGCGAGGAGCGCGAGTTCGGTCTTCCAGGCTCGGATGCGGTAGCCGTTGGACCCGCCTGCGTCCGCAGTGATCAGCAGGCGGGCGGCGGCCGGACCGTCGGGCCCGCCTCGGGGCCGCCACGAACGGCAGGTGGAGGCGACCGCGAACGCGGCGGGTGTCGTGATCGGTGCCGACGCTGACCCGGCCGGTGTTCGCGGCGATGTCATGGATCCCGTATGGGATCGCCTCGCCAGGCCCTGCCTGTCCTGGAAGTCGTGTGTTCCGACCGGTACCGGCTCACCGGCCGGACGTAACGACCCATCGATGCCCGCGCCGGCTCCGGTCACCCGCAACTGGCGCGGCTCGACAGTCAGCGGGCGATCGAGATGGCGAAGGGGGTGAATCCGTTGGCCCGGATGATGTGCGGGACGAAGAGTATGGCGGCTTCGGTGGCGCGGGCGGTGTGGATGTCGCCGAGGTCGGTGATCCATTCCTTGTGCCAGCCGAGGTCGACGAGGAGTTCGTGGACGGTCTGTTTGGCTTGCGGGTCGTTGCCGGAGAGGAAGGCGGTGGGTGTCTGGGTGAGTGTGGCCGGGGCGGTCATGACGGGGAAGAGCATGGTGTTGAGTGTCTTGACGACGCGGGTTTCGGGGAGTGCTTCCTGGAGGCGTTCGGCGAGGCTTGAGCCGGGGTGGATCAGGTCGGCGGGCAGTCCGTCCGGTCCGTCGATGGTGGCGTTGGAGACGTCGATGAGGATCTTGTCCCGGAGTTCGTCGCGCAGGGCGGTGAGGCGTTCCGGTGAGCCGGCGCCGGGGGTGGCGTTGATGACGATCCGGGCTGTCCGGGCGGCGTGGGCGGCGGCGCCCGGGGTGCGGTCCGCGACGGTCACCTCGTGCCCGGCCCGGGTGAGGGCGGTGGCCAGGTTGCCGCCGACGCGGCCGTTTCCGAGTACTGCGATCGTGGTCATGGTGTCGTGTTCCTTGCGTGGGTGCGGGGTGCGGGGTGCGGGGTGCGGGTGGGGGTTGTGGTGCGTGGTCAGCGTGAGAGTGTGGTGACGGCTTCGGTGTGGATGCCGGGGGCGGCGGCCAGGAAGGTCTCGCTGTGCGGGGTCCAGGGGCGGCCCTCGGCGTCGGAGATCTTTCCGCCGGCCTCGGTGACGAGCAGGGCGCCGGGGAGCAGGTCCGCGCGGGCGCCGGCGAACTGCCAGAAGGCGTCGATCCGGCCGGCGGCCACGTTCGCCAGGTGCAGGGTCGCGGGCACGGAGGTGCGAACGACGAGCGCGTCGAAGAGCATCGCGGTGATCGAGGAGCCGACGCGTCGCACGATCTTCTCGTCCTCGTCCGGGCGGGCCTGGCTGGTGGCCACGATGCTCAGGGCGAGGTCCGTGGTCGGGGAGACGTGGAGCGGGCGACCGTCGAGGTGGGCGCCGGCGCCGGTGAGCGCGGTGTAGGTCTCGCCGGTCAACGGCAGGTGCACCACGGTGAGCACCGGCTGGTTCTCACGCACGAGGGTGGCGGTCACCGCCCAGTCCGCCAGCGCGTGCAAGTGGTTGACATTGCCTTCGGCCGGATCCACCACCCACCACTCACCCGGCGGCAGCGCCCCACCGTCCAACTCGTCCTCCACCCAACCGGCCTCCGGCCGCAAACCGGACAGGGCGGGACGCAGGATGTCGAGCGCCGCGTCGTCGTTGACGGCGAGCGCGCGCATCAACTCCTCGCGGCTCTCGTAGCGGACCACCTCGCCGAAGCGTTCACGCAACGCCGAACCAGCGGCGCGCACGGCGATCACCGTCTGATCGAGCAGGTCGACATCGGAGATGGCGACATCGGCGACATCGGTGGTCTGGAAGGTTTCGGACATGGTGGTGCTCCTGTCTGAGGTGGGGTGATGAGGCCGGTGGGGGCCGAACTGCGCGTTGCTTCTCGCGCTTTCGTCTCGAAGGTATAGAGCCCCACCATTAACTTCAAATGCATGTCAAGCACGGATAGGATTACTCACATGCAATTGGATTTGAACCTGCCCCCTGCGCTCGACGCGCTGCTCGAAGAGGGCAGTGTGGCCGGGGCGGCCGCGCGTCTGTATGTCAAAGCCCCCGCGCTGATCCGGAGTCTGGGCAGTATTCGGCGCACGACGGAGGCGATGAAGCGGGTTGTGGAAGCGCCGTGGGCGCGGAAGAAGGCTCAGGCGAGTAGTTCGGCGGCCCGTTCGGCGATGGCGTAGACGGTCGCGTTGGTGTTGGCCGAGGGGATGGACGGCATCACCGAGGCATCGGCGACTCGCAGTCCGGCGATCCCATGTACGCGGAGGTTCGCAGGGTCGACGACGGCTTCGGCGTCGGTTCCCATGCGGCAGGTACCGGTGAAGTGGAAGTAGGGGCCGGTGGCCGTGCGGATGAACGCGTCCACGGACTCGCCGCTCGTCCCCGAGCCCGGCACCGCTTCCTGCTTGCGCCAGTCGGCGAACGCGTCGGCCTCCCCGATGCGGCGTGCCACTGCCAGGCCCTTGCGCATGACCTCCAGGTCACGGTCATCGCTCAGGTAGCCGGGGTCGACGACGGGAGCACTGGCGGGATTGGCGTCCGCCAGGCGCACGGTGCCGCTGCTGTACGGAGCCATCGCGGAGAAAGCGATGGAGTAGCCGTTGGCCGGAGGCCGGCCCCATGCCGACGGGAGCGGTGCGGCGACGATGTAGACCTGAAGGTCCGGCCGGGCCGCGGCGGGGTCGCTGTACAGCAGGCCCATCATTTCGGCCGGTGGGTTGGCAGGAAGGAACGGTACGGCCCGACTGGCCTCGTACACCACGCCCGCCATCGGATGGTCCTGCAGATGGGAGCCCACTCCCGGCAGGTCGGCGACGACGTCGATGCCGTGCTCGCCAAGCTGTCGTGCCGGGCCGATCCCTGACAGCATCAGGAGGTGCGCGGAACCGATGGCCCCCGCGGTCAATATGACCTCGGCGCTCTCGACGGACAAGTGCTCGCCACCCACGATGTACTCGACGCCGGTGCAGCGGCCCGCGGTGATGCGCAGCCGCTGCACGGTCGCGTCCGTGACGACGTCCAGGTTCGGCCGGTCGAGGAACGGACGGATGTAGGCGTCGGCCGCGCTCTGGCGGGCGCCGCCGGGCAGATTCATGTCACTCCACCCGAACCCGGTCTCCAGGCCGCCGCCGATGTCATCGGCACGTGTGAACCCAGCTTGCACCGCGGCATCGACGCCCGCCGTGGCAAGGGGATGGGGTTCCGGAACCGGGGCGACCACGACCGGCCCGTCGGTGCCCCGCACGGAGGCATCACGACTGCGAGTGCTCTCGCTGCGGCGGAAATAAGGCAGCAGATCGTCGAAACCCCAGCCCGGAGCACCCAGTCCGGGCCACTCGTCGTAACCGGAGCGGTGCCCCCGCAGGTGGTAGAGGCCGTTGATGGTCGACGATCCGCCGAGCGCCCTACCGCGCAGCACGTCAGCGGTCCTGCCTGTACCGGCCTGCACGGTCGAGGCGCCCAGCCAGAGGGATGACGGATCGAACCCCAGGAACCCCCAAGGAGATGCCATCGCCTCGGTCGCGTCCCGGGCTCCCGCCTCCAGCAACAGCACCCGCACGGCGGGGCGTTCCGAAAGCCGGGAGGCAATCACGCATCCCGCTGTCCCCGCTCCCACCACAACATAGTCATAAGGACTCTGGCCCATCATGTCTCCGCTTCCCACGGCAGCACTGTCCGACCACCGGGCTTCAGGAAAAAGCTCATCGACGATCAAAGAGCTGATTGCTTGCATGTACTCAAGGGGCCGACAGTTGGGATGGTTCTCTTCAGGTCGGCCCTGTGCCTCGCCCGGGCGCCTCCGAGCTCGGCGCGCAGAAGGCGTGGAACCGGCTGATCAGCAGCGAGTGGGCTCCAGTGGAGCAGGGCTGTCCGGAGACAGGCCGCGCGCGCTGCTGGTGCTGAGGGACACCGAGGTGGCCCGGTGACAAACGATCACCTTGATCCGACGGGCCCTGGGCACGCCCGGTCCGGCCATTGCCGATCACCCCGTTGGGGATGTTCATGTCGGCGCCGGGACCTGCGATGACGGCCATGCGGCTGGACTTCTCTTGTTTCACGAGTTTCTTGTCCTTGGTGTGTACCCGTCCAGGAACAGCCCGGGTTTCCCTCCTGCCGTCGAATCTTAGGAACACCGACACGGCACGCACTTGAACTTCCGCGACGTTCGTTCGGAACCTCAGCGCCATACCAGCGGCGAGACCGTGCCATACAAGTGGCCAGACGGTCGGCGTCACACAGCATGAGGTCAGGCTGGTCCAAGCACGGCACTGCCCGTCGCACCCCACGTCGGCGCGGGCGCGGCGAGCCGACCGAGTCGGCGACGGTGGCGTGTCATCCCAATGGGGCGATGTGCGGCACGGTGGATCAGGCAAGACTCTCGCGAAGCCCCACTTCGCCCCGGAGGTTCCATGTCGAAAAACGGCGCGGCTCGCATCGACGTTCCGCGTGAGGCCCCGGCCCGGGCGCCGCTCGTTCTGGCATCCCTGATCATCGTTGCCGCGGTGGCCAACTTGAACCTGTCCGTGGCCAACGTGGCGCTGCCCGCGATCGGGAAGGCCTTCGACTCCTCCCAGACCGCCCTGAACATGGTCGCCGTGGGGTACTCCCTCGGCCTGGCCGCATCGGTGCTCTATCTGGGTGCGGTCGGCGACCATCACGGGCGCAGTCGACAGCCGGGCGGGCTGTCTTCCGTCAGTCCGGCCCGCCTTCAGCCGGCATGGACCGCGCGAGCCACCGCCCCAAGGGCCCTTGCCTGTGCGGCTCCAAGACTCAGGCGTGTCCGATCCGGAGGGATCGCCGGCGAGAAGGGAGATCATTGTCATTCGATCGAGTGGATCTTGGTGTTCCGATGCGGTGCTCGCCGCGCCGACCGACCAAGACCGTCGCATGAGCAGCAACATTGACACGACGTCACATTCTTGGCCGCGGCGGTGGTCGGCGCCACCGCCCTCCTTGGTGGCGGGACCACGGCGTCCGCCGCCCGGGCCGCATCCGGCCCCGCGCCCTCACCGGCCGCCGCAGCCGACATCGCCCCTGAGGAGAAGTCCTATCTGGAGGGCTTGAAGCGCATCGCGGACCCCGAGTGCGACGAGGCCGTGACCGAGGCCTTCGAGCGAGGGCAGGGCGCCGCTGTCAACGAAGCGCTCAAGGGATGGAAGACCAATGGCCAGGCCATCCCCGACGGTCTGCCCGCCAAGCTGCGCGACTTCCTGGAGACGACCCGTCAACTGCCGGCCTGGGCGGACCCGAAGGCGCTGCCTGATGGGGATCACCGCGGACGGCATGCCCCGACCCTGGCAGCGGCCCGCCAGCGCGCGGCGGCCGTCGACGCCCTCCACGCGCGGGTGACGCCACAGTCCGCGAAGTACGTGAAGGCGACGATCGAGTACTTCTCCTCGCTGGCCGGCCCAAAGAGATCACCGTGCCTCCGGCGACAGCACTTTTGCGCTACATGATCGGTGACGCGGACGCCGACGCCTTCGACCTGGCCCGCTCCACGTGGGACGCCGTCGTGCCGACCGCCGTGCACGACTTCTTCACCGGCTCACACGCGGGCGGGCTTCCGACCCCGTCCGCGACCATGACGCGCCTGGCCATCCAGATAGTCCAACGCGCGATGAACGACGCAAGGAGATCGGACTGATGATGCCCCTTCACCTGTACGGGCACCGGTAAGGCCTGCTCCGGCACTCGTCTGCACTCCACCTGCCGGAACGCGACGACGGCGCCTGCCTGCCCTGAGGACGCCGGATCGCGGCAGGTACTCCGCGCCCAATCGGGTGAGAACAGACGGGTCTTCCAGCCACAACATTCCTGCGGCCCAGGCCAGGCCTGGGCCGCCCCAGCCTTCCCCTCCGGCCGCACGCCAGACACACGAGTCCCTGCAAACCCTTCCAGCCAGAGAGTGAATCTTCGATCACTCTCGGCTGTGGGAGCGTGCCTCGCGGTATTCCGCACCAACAGTCCCCACCATGAAGGCAGTGCCATATGTCCGATGTGCAGCTCCCGGGCCCGCACGACGAAGTCGAGAGCGGCCTGACGGCTGGGGCCGATGCACCCCAGGCAGATGCGGACCAGGAAGACCTGGGCCTCGTCATCGACGCACCCGAGGGCTTCGACAAGCCGGCCGCAGCCGCCGGCCGCTCCGGCCTCATGGACCAGGGCCTCTGAACCCATACCGGGAATCAGGCCGCGACCAGGTCCTGCTCGCGGTCCGGCGTTTTGACCTTGGGCTTCTTGTTCGGCAGTGAGAGTCGGAAGACCTTGTGCCACGCGGAGAACACCTGCTTGGGGAGCGGCCCGGTGACGTACTCCAGCTCGTACTTCTCGAACAGCGCGCGCACCTTCACCGCGACCTCGGCGTACCGGTTGCTCGGCAGGTCCGGGAACAGGTGGTGCTCGATCTGGTGCGACAGGTTGCCGGTCATGAAGTGCATGGCCCTGCTGCCGCTGATGTTCGCCGAGCCCATCATCTGGCGCAGGTACCACTGGCCGCGCGTCTCGCCCTTGATCGACCGGCGCTCGAAGACCTGTACGCCCTCGGGGAAGTGCCCACACATGATCACCGAGTGGGTCCAGATGTTGCGGACCAGGTTGGCGGTGAACGTGGCGGCGAGCGTGGTGAGGAACGACGGGCCCGACAGCAGCGGGTGGATCACGTAGTCCTTGAGCACCTGCTTGCGGATCTTGCGGCCCACGGCCTTGGCTCGCGCGCGGAACTCCGGGTTCTTGCGGCGGCGCTTGTGCAGGTTCTTGGCGAGCTCCAGGTCGTACGCGGCGATGCCGTACTCGAAGAAGCAGGCGTTGATGAAGTTCCACAGCGGCTGGCCGAGGTGGAACGGGTGCCACTTCTGGTCCTCGTCGACGCGCATGATGCCGTAGCCGAGGTCGTTGTCCTTGCCGATCACGTTGGTGTAGGTGTGGTGCAGCTCGTTGTGCGAGTGCTTCCACTGCTCGGACGGTGAGACGTGATCCCACTCCCAGGTGGTGGAGTGAATCTTCGGGTCTCGCATCCAATCCCACTGGCCGTGCAGGACGTTGTGGCCGATCTCCATGTTGTCCATGATCTTCGCCACGGACAGACCGGCGGTGCCAAGCAGCCACGCGGGCGGGAAGATCGAGAACAGCAGCACGCCCCTGCTGACCAGCTCGAGCTTGCGCTGCGCCGAGATGACCTTACGGATGTAGGCCGCGTCCTTCTCGCCGCGGTCGGCGATCACCTCGTCGCGGATCGCGTCCAGCTCGCGGCCCAGCTCCTCGATCTGCTCCGCGGTCAGGTGGGCGGTGGGGTCGATGGCGGTCAAGGTGCTCCTACCGTTCGATGTCGCAGGGGCCCGCCGCGGCGGACACGCAGGTCTGGATGAGGACGCCCGGCTCGGCCTCGGTGATCTCGCCGGTGCGCAGGTCGCGGACGGCGCCCGCCTTGAGCGGCGTGACGCAGCCGAAGCAGATGCCCATGCGGCACCCGGAGGGCATGAGCACGCCGGCCTCCTCGCCGATGTCCAGCAACGGCGTGGCGCCGTCCGCGTCGACGGTCTTGCCGGTGGCGCTGAACGTGACCTCGCCACCGTCGCCGGCGACGACGATGCCAGGGCGGAAGCGTTCGGTATGCAGGCGCTCTCGTACGCCGTGCTCGCTCCAGTGCTCTTCGGCGGCGTCGAGCAGGCCCGCAGGCCCGCAAGCCCAGGTCTCGCGCTCGGCCCAGTCGGGCACGAGTTCGTCGAGACGGGAGATGTCGAGGATGCCGTCCGTGTCGGTGTGCACCTCGGTGAGCCGCAGCTTCTTGTCCGCGACCAGGTCGTGCAGTTCCTTGCGGAAGATCACGTCTTGCGGCTGTGGTGCGCAGTGGACCATGACGACGTCGTCGAACTCGATGTCGCGGAGCATGCCCATCACGGGCGTGATGCCGCTGCCGGCCGTCAGGTAGAGCACCTTGGCGGGCTTGGCCTGCGGCAGCACGAAGTCACCGGTCGGCTGATCGAGCTGGACCAGCGTGCCCGGTTTCACCCTGCGGACCAGGTGGTTGCTGACCCTGCCGTCCGGGATCGCCTTCACGGTGATCGTGACGCGGCCGTCCTGGCGGTTTGTCGGTGAGGTGATGGAGTAGGCACGCCACAGGCGCACCCCGTCGACGTCGATCCCGAGCCGCACGTACTGACCGGCTGTGTGGCCGCGCCAGCCCCGTCCAGGCCTGATCACGATAGTCGCGGCGTCAGCCGTCTCGGGGTGCACGGCCTCGATGCGCCCACGCAGGTCAGCGCCCGCACGCAGCGGGCTGACCAGGTCGAGGTAGTCCGACGGCAGCAGCGGCGTCGTGACCATCTCCAGCAGTTTCCACGCCCTGCTGCGGAGGGTTGCACTCGTCATGACTCCAGCTTGCTGCGCCGCAAGGCGTAAAGTCCTGACCGCAGGACGTAAATCTGATCAGCTAGATTGTTCGCAGGGAACAAAACCGTGAGCCATGCAATCCGAAGGGCCGGCGAACTGGCCCTGGATGAGACGACGGTCACCGCACTTCGGGCCGCGCTGAAGACCACCGCCGACGAGGTCGTGCAGGCGATCATCGACGAGGTCCCTCCCTACGCCAACGCCCTTTCGGGCCGTATGGGCGCCACCATCCGCCGAGCCGTCCGTACCGCCCTGGGGCACTACCTGGACCTCGCGAGCGGGAACGCCACAGGCGGCGACGCCGGTGACGCAGCCTACGAGCTGGGCCGCGGCGAGGTGCGCGACGGCCGTTCGATGGACGCCCTGCTCAGCGCCTACCGCGTCGGCGCCCGCGTGGCCTGGCGATGCCTGGCAGCGGGTGCCGTACCGGTAGGTTTGCCCGCCGCCGACGTCGCCAAGTTCGCCGAGCTGACCTTCGCGTACATCGACGAGCTCTCTGCCGCGAGCGCCGCGGGCCACGCCGACGAACTGGCCGCCCGGGGCAGGGCCCACGAGCTCCACCTGGAACACCTGGCCCGCGATCTCCTCGCCGGCGCGAGCCCGGACGTGCTGCTGGCCTCTGTTCAACGTGCGGGGTGGCAGCCGCCGGTTTCGCTGACCGCGGTCCTGCTGCCCGCCGCCCAGGCCCGGCCTGCCTACCGCGCGCTCGACCCGAGCACCCTCGTCCTCGACGATCTGCCGGACGGCACCGGTGTGCTGCTCGTCCCCGATGCCGACCGATCACATCTCTTGCGGCAGCTGACCGACCGCACCGCCGTGGTCGGACCGGCCCGGCCATGGACTCGTGCTTCCGCCTCGTACGCACGAGCGGTACGCGCGCGCTCCCTCTCCTCTGATATTCGCGACACCGAGGACCACCTGCCCGAGCTGGTGCTGAGCGCCGACGCGGACGCGTTCGCAGACCTGCGTGCCCGAGCCCTCGCACCGTTGCGGGCCTTGCCTGTCGCGACGGCACGGCGGCTGGAGGAGACGTTGCGGGCGTGGCTGCTGCACCAGGGCAGGCGGGACGAGGTGGCAGCGGCGTTGTTCGTCCATCCCCAGACGGTCCGGTACCGGATGTCGCAGCTGCGGGGCCTCTTTCCGGATCTTGCATCGCCACACCGGGTCCTCGAACTGACGCTGGCGGTCGGTCTCCGGGCCGGCTGACGCGTACGTCGGCAGTCCAGGTCGCCTTCGTCGGCTTGCGCGAGGTGGGTGGTGAAGGCCTTTGCCCAGGTGCCGTCGGCTGCCCACTTCCGCAGCCGGTTGGGGGGCCTTCGCGAACCGAAGTGCTCGCGCAGACCCATCCACGGTGTCCCGGTGCGGTACTTGAATGCGAGCGCGTCGATCACCTGCAGGTGATCCCACCACCGGCCAGCCCGCTTCGGGGTCCGGTCCGGCGGTAACGGCTCGATCCTCGCTCACTGGGCATCAGTCAACGACACACCTCAACCAACGACCCGATGATCCGAAGGAAGCGGCATGGGCCGTGGGCCCGGGTCGAGGGCCGCGGTGAGGCGGCGTCGCAGCAGCGGGCCGAGCCTGCGGTCGACCTGGCTGTTCAGGACGGCGGCCAGCAGTAGGGAGAAGAGGAGTCCGGCGGCGACGGAGGGGAGCAGCCCGAGGGCCGGGGCGGCCTTGAGGACGCCGCGGGCGACGGGTATGCCGATGCTCTGGTGGACCAGGTAGAAGGGGTAGGTCAGTGCGCCCGCGTAGACGAAGTTGCGCCATCTCAGGTGGCGCAGCCGACTGAGGGAAGCCAGGGCGAGGAGCACGAGGAAGCCCGTGAGTACGGCCGCGCTGGCCCCCCAGTTGGAGGTGGGGTGGCTGGCGACCCGGTCGTCGAGGACGGTCAGCGTGTAGCACCAGGCGAAGCCGGTCAGCAGCCACAGCAGCAGGTTGGGGCCGAAGCGGTGCATCAGGTAACAGGCGATGCCGGCCACGAACAGCCCGGCGTACTGACTCAGCAGCAACTCGTCGAGGACGGTGGAGTGCAGCTCGCGGCCGATGGACGCGAGCACCAGCCAGAGGAGCCCGAAGGCCACCACGCGCCGGTAGGTCAGGCCGAACAGCAGGAGGGCGCCCATGAGCAGGTAGAAGCGGGCCTCCACCCACAGGGTCCAGGCGACGCCGGCGGTGAAGTCCACGCCCAGCGGGCCCGGGATCATCGTCAGGTTACCGAGGGTGGTGCGCAGGTCGGTGGGTGCTCCCGAGCGCTGTCCGAGCAACACGGTGACGGTGCCCATCACGACGACGAGCAGGACCACCGCCCAGTACAGGGGGAAGAGCCGGGCGATGCGGGAGACGGCGAACTGCGCGGGGGTGCGGCCCCAGCAGCTCATGCAGATGACGAAGCCGCTGATCAGGAAGAACGCCTCGACGCCGAGCCAGCCGTAGCCGCTGACCGCGTGCAACAGGGGTGCCGCCTGCGGCAGGTCGTACCGCTCGCCCCAGAAGCGGGGGGTCGGGGTGCCGACGTAGTGGTAGGCCGCCACCGCGACCGCCGCGAGCAGCCGCAGCGCATCGATCGCCGCCAGCCGCCCGGCCTGGGCCGGCGCACCCGAGGGGTGCGCTTCCGGGGCCCGGGCGGGCCGGACGAGAGTGCGGTCGGCTTCGCGGAGTGCGGAGTCGGACATGGAGTCTCCTGTGGCAGGGCGGCCGATTACGGCAGGGCCGCCGGTGAGGGAAGGAGGAATGAGGGCATGCCGCGGCTGCCCACCGGGCTCATGCGGGCCGGCAGGGCGGGGACACGAGGGCTCGGGACGGCGCGAGCCGCGACCGGACCGGGTTGGGGGGTCGGAGCCGACTCCGCGTCAGGCCGGGTTGGCGGTGTCGGAGCTGTTTCCGCGTCCGTCGTGGATGCGCAGGGCCACCATGGTCACCGCCACGGCGCCGGCGGCCGTGAGGACCTTCTCGGTGCTCACCCAGCCGGAGAAGTACAGGATGACGAGCAAGGGCACGGCGGCCAAGGCGAGTCGGGCCGGGGTACGGATCCCGGCAAAGGCCGGGCGGCCGGCCAGCACCAGCGCCGCGGCGAGCGGGACGCCCAGCCGCCAGGGCACGACGAGGCCGAGGCCGAGCGGATCGACCACGACCATGAGGGTCACCAGCAGCACGGCCCACCCCACCAGAGCGAACACCCCCACCGTGGTCCGCACCCGGCGCGCGGGCCGCAGGTCCGGCGGACAGGCCAGCGGGAGGGCGGCGACCAAGACCGGCGCGAACAGGAAGCCGTAGACCGCGAAGTACAGTTCCGGCGCCATGCGCCAGACCGGGAAGAGGAAGGTCACCGCGGTGAGCGCGGTCCCGGCGATCGCGGCCAGTACGCCGGGGACGTACCGGCCGGCGAGCGCGAGCACCGCGCCGATGAGGGTCAGCAGGTAGCTGCCGTTCATCAGGGTCGTGAGCGCGGCCGGGTCGCCGACGACGTTCGCTGCGGTGCGCATGACGTACCAGTCGGCGGCGTTGCCGATCAGGTTGAAGGCGGCGTACGAGGCGGTCGCGGCCAGCGCGAAGGGGGCGGCGGCGGCGAAGAGCCGGCCGCCGGGATACGCGGAACCAATGCCGAGCCGGAGCCGGAGCGCATGGGCGACGACGTCGGCGGCCTCGCGGAGCCGGGCGCGCGGGCCCGCGCCCTCGACCGCCTCCCGATAGGCCTCGGCCATCTCCGTGCCGAACGCGCGGCGGAAGCCGGCCGGGTACAGGCGCAGGAGTACGGGGTTCACGCGGTGGCCACCTTGCCGGTGGTGCCCTGGCCGGTGACGCTCAGGCGCCGGGTGGCCTCGCGGGCGGTGGCCGCGATCCGCTCGGCTTCGGCGGCCAGGGTCGCGCGGCCGGAGGTGGTCAGGGTGTAGGTGCGCCGCAGTCGGCTGTCGACGACCTCCTCGCTGTGGACCTCGATCAGCCCCTGCTGTAGCAGGCGCTCCAGCGCGCCGTACAGCGTCCCGGTCCGCATCTTCACTCGGCCGTCCGAGATCGTCTCCACCTCGCGCGCGATCGCGTAGCCGTGGCGCGGCTCGTCCGCGAGCGCGGTGAGGAGAAGCAGGGTCGGCTCTTGCATGGCACGGTCAGTCATGCGACCACCATATGTCATTCACCGGCATATGACGTGAGTGGGTTCCATGTGACGGCTTATGCCGGTGGCCGACGTATGACGCCAGGGGCCCCGGTGTGCCCGGGACCCTTGGGGCCGGGCGGGCGGGTACCGCTCCAGACCCGCCGGCCGGGGCTCCCTCGTCCAAGACCGGTTCGCTGACCTCGTGGCGGCGGCCGAGGCGCAGTTGCCGGGCGTGTCCGTCGTGTCGCCGCGACCGTCCTCGTCCACCTGGTCGGATTGTGCTGCCGGCGGGGACCGCCCGCCTGTCGGTGGGTCGGACCCGGATGCTCCTGGGTGCATGCGGGGTCGCCCGGCTGTTCAGGGAGCACCGGACCGGGCACACGGTGCCTGCCATGCTTGTTCTACTCCTTCAGCCTGGGAGCCCCGATGACCCCGACCCAAGATCCCGCCGAGTCGGGCCCAAAGCCTTCTCGGTCTCTGGGAGTGCAGACCGCCGACGCCCGGGTGGCCAGGCTTCGGCGGCGTTTGGAGCGCCTGATAGGGATCGCGGCGACCGAAGGCAACGCCCTCACCCCGCTGCGCAACGGAGACGAGATCTTCGCCGCGATGCTGGCCGGCATCCGCGGTGCTCGGCACACCGTGGACATGATGACGTTCGTGTACTGGAAGGGCGAGATCGCCCGTGACTTCGCCCGGGCCCTTGCCGAGCGGGCCCGTGCCGGAGTGCGGGTGCGGCTGTTGCTCGACGGTTTCGGCAGCCGCCTGATCGAGCGGGAACTGCTGGACTCCATGGAGGAGGCCGGAGTGACGGTGGCCTGGTTCCGCAAGCCGCTCTACCTCTCCCCGCTCAAGCAGAACCACCGCTGCCACCGCAAGGTCCTCGTCGTCGACGAGGAAACCGCGTTCACCGGCGGGGTCGGGATCGCCGAGGAGTGGTGCGGCAACGCGCGCAATGAGCGTGAATGGCGTGACACGCACGTCGAGGTCCGAGGACCCGCCGTCGACGGGATCGCCGCCGCGTTCGCGCAGAACTGGGCAGAGTGCCACGACGAGCTCTTCGACGACCGTGATCGATTCGTCGACCACCGGCACCAAGGCGACGCCATCGTGCAGGTGGTGCGCGGCTCGGCCAGCTTCGGCTGGCAGGACATGCAGACGTTGGTGCGCGTCATGCTGGAGTCCGCCGAGGAACGCTTCCGCCTCGCGACCGCCTACTTCTCACCGGACGAGTACTTCATCGAGCTGCTGTGCGCGACGGCCGGGCGGGGGGTCGAGGTTGAGATCCTGCTCCCGGGTCCCCACACCGACAAGCGGGTCTGCCAGCTCGCCGGCCAGCACCACTACGAGGACCTCGTCTCCTGCGGGGTGAAGATCTACCAGTACCAGCCGACGATGATGCACGCCAAGGTCATCACCGTCGACCGCGTCGCCGCACTGGTCGGATCGACCAACTTCAATCGCCGCTCTCTCGATCGTGACGAAGAGGTCATGCTCGCCGTACTGGACGAGCGATTCACCGGGATACTCGACGGACACTTCGATGAGGACATCGCGGCGAGCGAGCTGATCCGAGAGGGCCGCTGGAAGAAGCGCCCTGTCCTTCAGCGGGCCCGGGAACTGGCAGTGCAGCCCATTCGCCGCTTCTTGTGATCGAGCCGGCGCACACGTTCGCGCGGGGCCGCAGGCGAGAGCTCGTACGAGTAGTGGCCGTGGCGGCGGGGGCTGCCGCAGACAGGCCGCAGCGTGGCATGGCGCCGGTGGACGGTCGGGTGGCCGCGCCGAGTGAGAGGCCGCAGCGCCGGGCTCGGGGGCTCGGCCCCCGGTCCCTGTTGTCGCGCCCAGCTTTGCCCGCCCAGCCGTTCGTGCCCCGCCGCGAGTCCCATCAACCCTGCTGGGACTCGAATACCTCTCCCACCAAGCCCACAGAAATCTATCCCAGCGGGAGTAGACATCGGGTGGTGATGTGGTTATGGTTTCACTCGTAACCAGATAGACCGCAAGGCCTGGCAGAGACGAACTGGCAGGCAGAAGTACTCGCAGTACCCGTAGTTGCAATGTTTTGGACGGTGCGGTGGTGGAGTTTCGAAGCCAGAGCGGTTGCGGGACGGCGACGGGACTGGTGACCGGACCGGGTGGCCCGCAGTGATCAGGGGCCGCCACGAGCAGTACCGCGGTTGACGCGGTGGTGAAGTACCAGCAGTACTCAGCAGTGAAGTCAGTGAGTGGTACCTCGTTGAAGGCGTCGGCTGCGGGCGCGCGCATCGGGAAGTTCGGCAGTGGGGTTCCAAGCCAGGGCAGACGCAGGATGGGCGACGGGGCTGGCTGCCGGAGCGTGGCGCTGGATCAGGTCACGAGTAGTACCGAGTGGAGTAGTACAGCAGTTCGCAGTATCAGCAGTTCCCGCAGGTAAGTAGTTGATCATCCGAGGGATGAACGGAGGAGTGAAGCGCCATCAGGATCGCCCGGACGCGGTGACAGGGTCCGGGTACCGCAGGACATCGATAGTGAGGTGGTCTCCGGTCAAGCAACCGCGATCCCCGCATCCCCGACAGCATCCAGGTCGGGTTGGCGGAAACAGAAGGCCGGCGCAGTATCAGGGCCGGTAGATGGTGTAGTAGTTCCTTCGGGGCCCCGGTGCCATAGGCACCGGGGCCCCTCCACGCGTTTCACAGAGAGGTGTGATGACAGCAGCGACTCCGACCGGCCCCCTGGGCGGTCACCTGGACGACGACGATTACCCCGCCTACACGATGGGTCGGGCGGCCGAGATGCTCGGCACCACCCAAGGCTTCCTCCGCGCCATCGGCGACGCCCGCCTCATCACACCGCTGCGCTCCGCGGGTGGGCACCGCCGCTACTCCCGCTACCAACTGCGGATCGCGGCCCGCGCCCGGGAGCTCGTCGACCAGGGAACCCCGATCGAGGCTGCCTGCCGCATCGTCATCCTCGAAGACCAGCTGGAAGAAGCGCAGCGCCTCAACGCCGAATACCGCAACGCCGCCGCGGCGACGGATCCGCCGTCCGCGGACTGAAGAGGGGCGTGCCCGCCGGGTGCCAGGTGACTCAGGTCCGCGCCGTGACGGTCCTGTTCCTCACCCCAGGGGAATGGCCCGGCAGTGGGCCGTCGCGTCCTTGGACGGTCGTGAGGCGTCGGTGAGGTCTGCGCCGGTGGCGGCGTCACGCCGGGAGTTGCCGACGCCGTGCCAGTCCAGGCACATGACGGTCGCGTCATCGTCCACCTGGTCGGCCTGGTGGGCCTGTTCCGCGAGGTCGGCTCCCGCCCGCCGTGCCCGCCGCAGGGCACCGACCATCAGGGTGGCCAGCAGTGCGGCGTCGACGTCGTGACCCATGGCGTCGGTCACGGAGAGCTGGACCGTGTCCCGGTCGAGCACATAGTCGAAGGTGTCGCCCCCCACATGGTCGGCGGGTTCCAGCGCCCCCGCGACCGCAAACTGTGCCGCCTCGCACGCCAGTGACGCGGGGAGCAGACGGTGCTGGATCTCCGCGGCCAGGCTCAGCGGCTCGGTACGGCGGCCCCACTGGTACACATCGGTGTGGGACCGGTTCGCGATGACGATGTACGCCAACGCGTGCGCGGTCTCGCCGATCTCCCGCATCACCCGCGGACCCGGTGCCGCGGGGAGGAACAGTTCGAGGAGGCCGAGGGCGTCCCCGCGGTTGGTCACCGGGGCGACGACCCGCACCGGCTGATTCCCGCCCCTGTCCTCGACCCTCGGCCGCTGGCTGCGGTTCACGTCGTCGTACAGGGTGCCCCGCAGCGGGATGCGCCGGGCCGGCCCACCGGTCTCGACGCTGCCCGCGGCGCCGAGCCATACGACCGAACGGCCGGTGAAGTCGGTGATCAGGAAAGACACCGAAGCGGCTCCGAGGTGCTCTTTGAGCATGCGCGCCACCACGTCGAGCGATTCCACGGGCGCCGCGGCTTCCGCCGCCTCCAAGGTTCCCGCCAAGGTCATCGCCTCACCCCGCCGGATCCCGCCCACGGGAAGATCGGAGGCTGCCCGTCGTCCGGCTCTCCTGCGGTCACAGCAACCCCTTACTGCTCGACGCCGACCCGGGGGCTCCATCCCGGATCCGCAGCGATCCGCGCCTGCACCGGACAGGTCACATTTCATCACAAGCCACCCGTTTCGAAGCGTGACAGCCTGCCCGACGACCCCGGGGCCTGCCGGTTGTTCGTGGGTTCCGGCGGCGTTCAGTGATCACCGGCGCTCTGGATGTTCACGGGAAGGAGCGGCAGCACCTTGGTCGTCCCGTTCCTCCAGGAAGACGCGGTCGCGCTCTTGATTGCGCTTGCGTTCGCTCCTTGTCTCCTCGATCACACGCTCTCTTCCTGACGGACGGAGAAAGCACCCGCGGCAGCCGCCAGGACTGCCGCCTCCGCTGCCCGTTTCGGGAGTTGCGAATCCGGGTCGGCGCGCAGGAGCACCAGCTGGTGGTAGAGCGGCGCCGTGGCGGCGATCAGCAGGCTCCGCGCGTCCGTGTGCCGTGCGGGGAGTTCACCGCGCTCGATGGCACGCTCGACGAGGATCTCGCACTGGGCGTACCGGTCCGTCCACAACTGCGTCTGGGCCCGCGCGGCCTGTTCGGAGTGGAACGAGGCGGCCATCAGGGCGACGGCGAACGACGGCTGTACGACCAGGGATTCCTGGATCTCCTGGTTGAGGGCCGTCAGGCCGCCGCGCAGCGAGCCGGTGTCCGGTGGCTGCCAGTCCTTCTCGCCGGCGGCGTCGATGACGTCGACGAGCAGGCCGCCGACATCGCGCCAACGCCGGTAGACCGTGGCACGGTGCACTCCGGCCCACGTCGCGACACCCTCCATCGTGAGTCCTTCGTGACCGCCTTCAGCGAGTTCGGCGCGCACCGCATCGAGAACCTGGGCGCGGATGCGGGCGGTGCGACCGCCCGGACGGCGGTCCGACATCGTGTCCAGTGGGTCTGTCATCGGCCATCAGTATCCGGTTGATCAAGGCGGCAGGGCTGTGCCAGCATCCTCACGCGACAGTTGTCGCCCAGGTCCAGTGGAGAGGAACCGCTTCCACGATGCCGCCCGTTCCCGCCGACCCCACCGTGCTCCACCCGATGCCCGAGCACCCGCGCGTGGTTCTGCTCGCGCAGCTGGTGAAGTCGCCGCTGATCGAGGTCGGTGACTTCACCTACTACGACGATCCGGACGACCCGACCGCGTTCGAGACGCGCAACGTCCTGTACCACTACGGTCCCGAGCGGCTTGTCATCGGCAAGTACTGCGCGCTGGGGACGGGCACCCGGTTCATCATGAACGGCGCCAACCACCGCATGGACGGTCCGTCCACCTTCCCGTTCCCCACCATGGGGGGCTCCTGGGCGGAGCACTTCGACCTGATCACCGACCTGCCCGGCCGGGGCGACACGGTCGTCGGCAACGACGTGTGGTTCGGCCACGGCGCCACGGTCATGCCCGGTGTACGCATCGGTCATGGCGCGATCATCGCCGCCGGTGCCGTGGTCACGGGCGACGTCCCCGACTACGGCATCGTCGGCGGCAACCCCGCCCGGCTCATCCGCACCCGCTACGACGCTGCGGACATCGCCCGGCTCCTCGCCGTGGCGTGGTGGGACTGGCCCGTGCAGCACATCACCCGGCATGTACGGACGATCATGTCGGGGACCGTCGCCGATCTGGAGGAGGCCGCCATCCGGATCGAACAGCCCTGACACCGCGTCCTCGCCACACCGCCCGCACCCGTCCCGCGCCAGAAACGATGTACGCACTGCGGCGTACCCGCCCGGCCATGCCTCCACCGTGCGCCCGGCTCCGGGCACCGCCGCCGCGCTTGTTCGCGCCGAGTTCGAGCGGGGGAGACCGGACGCCCGGCCGGCCTGGCGCTGCGCTGTGGCTGCCGGTCAGGCTGGGGAGGGCCTGCCGAACCAGTCCATGCACAGGACCAAGGCGTCGTCGTCGGGGTCGGTGTCGCGGTAGGCGGCCAGTTCCTGGAGGATCGCGCGGGGCACGGCTGCGGCCGGGAGCAGGCTGGTGGCGTGGATCGCCCGGGCCAGGGCGCGTTCGCTGTAGGTTTCCCCGCCTTCGCGGGCGGCCGCGTACACGCCGTCGCTGACGAAGATCAGGCGGTCGCCGGGCAACGCCTGGAAGTCCTGCGCGGTGTAGTCGGATTCCTCGATCATTCCGAGGGGGAGTTGCGCTTCGAACTCGATGCGGTCGACGGATCTGTCTCTGTAGCGCCACAGCTGTGGAGAGCCGGCGTCCACGACTCGGCCTCGTCCGGTGGCCAGCTCGAAGGACAGCAGGAGGGTGGATACGTACTGGTGGCCGCGGTACTGCCCGTAGATGGCCTGGTCGGCGAGCGCCGCCTGGTCGGCGATGTCGACCCCGGCTCGCCTCGCGTTGCGCAGCGCGTTGATGGCGAGGTTGGTCAGAAGTGAGGCCTGGATGCCTTCGCCCATTCCGTTGGTGACGGCAAGCGTGAGGGTTTCGGCGGTGGTCGACCAGTCGAAATTGTCGCCGTGGATGTCGTAGGCGGGCTCCAGTTGGGCTCCGATGGCGTACTCGGGGCGGGCGCACGCTCGCGCGGGCAGAAGCTGCCACTGCATCTCGGCGGCCAGGGTGAGTCGACTGGCGCGCCGGGCCTGGAGGTAGAGGTCGGTGTCGCGCTCGGCCACGACGATCTCGTGCCCCAGGAGTTCCGCCAGGTCGTTCAGTTCACCGACGGTCTCCGGGGTGGACGCGTCCTCGGGCATCCGCACGGTGAGGATCCCCATCCGGTCACCGCGAACAGTCACCGGCAGGTGGAGGTCCACGGCGCCGTCCTGTGCCGTGGACTGCTCGTACGGTTCCTGGCTGCCGAAGGCCCGGCCCTCGGGGCTTGCCTGTACGGGCAGGGGATGGGCGGTGTGGGGCAGTGCGGTCACCGGTTGGAGCACGGTGAGGCTGTAGTCGGCCATGAGGAGGTCGACCTCGATCGCGTGGTAGTGCTCCATCAAGGCGGCGCGGATCGACCGGAGAAGGTTGTGGGGCGCGGCCGTGCGCAAAGCACGCTCAACGGCGAGGAAGTTCGTCATGGGCGGGATCATTTCTTCGAGAGGGGGTGGATCGGGCGGGGACACACCGGGGAACCGGTGGCCACAGGGTTCGAGGCCAAGACATCATCTTCGCGTGCACAGGCCTGTTCGGATGCGTCCGCCCGGGACCTGTCATGGCCGGTCGCCGACTGCCACCCGCGGGGAGGCGGTCGACCGGCGGTCCCTCGTGTGCCTCGGGCGACGAGGCGGTCCGTGCGCCGCGCCCCACGCTGAAGGGTGGGCCCAACGCGTCGGTCAGGTCAGGTACTGCGCTGGTCGTGGCTGTCCTGGCGGAGTCGGTCGGTGTGCCGGGTCATGATGTCGATGCGGTCGGCGAGATCGGAGTCCTCGGGGCGCAGATGGGCCCGGGTGTCGGCCAGGGGTTGGACGAGTTGGGCGGCGTCGTTGTCGGCGAGGGCCTGATTCAGGTCTCCCATGGCGCTCTCGGAGCCGGCGGGAAGGTCGGTGAGAGCGCTGACCTGGCCGGCGAGGCGGCGCAGGTCGGCGGCGTTGTCGCGGGCCCAGGCGGTCACGGTGCGATCGGCGGCGCGGGAGTCGCGGGTGGCCTGGACGCGCTGCTCTCCGGTGCTGCCCGCGGTGCCCGGGCGCAGGCGCAGATAGCGGCGCTCGGCGGCCTGGCGGCTCGCGACGCCGAGGGGGCCGGCGAGGTCGGCCCAGCTCGCGCCCTGATCCCGGGCGGTTTCGATCAGCGCGCTCTCCCACCCGGCGAGCTGCTCGCGGATCTCGCGCAGCGTCAGCAGCGCGGCCAACGCGGGGTGCGGGCCGGATTCAACCGACAGCGGTGCTTTGGCCGTTGGCGTTCCTGCGGATTGCCGCGCTTCGTCCACGGACTTGCTGATGGCTTCCAATGCCGCGGCAGCGGCAAGAAAGGTGACCGGTGCGGGCGGGGCGGCCTCGTTCATGGAGCTCTCCATTGGTCGCGTCATCCTCCAGATGACGTTTCACTTGTCATCGCTTCGATGACATGTTACAACGGATGCACGTTGAAGCGCATTGGCAGTTTCTGCCTGAACCAAGTGGAGGTGTTTCGCGATGTTGATGCGCACTGACCCGTTCCGCGAGATGGACCGGATCGTCCAGCAGCTGTCGGGTACGTCGGGCACGTGGTCGAAGCCGTCGGTGATGCCGATGGACGCTTACCGGCAGGGCGATGTCTACGTGATCGCCTTCGACCTTCCCGGTGTGGACCGTGAGGCGATCGACATCGACGTGGAGCGCAACATGCTCAAGGTCAAGGCCGAACGTCGCCCCTCGGGTAAGTCCGACGGCGTGCAGATGGAACTCTCCGAGCGGCCCCTGGGCGTCTTCTCCCGCCAGGTCATGCTGGCCGACACCCTTGACACCGAGCGCATCGAAGCCGACTACGACGCGGGTGTCCTGACCCTGCGGATCCCGATCGCCGAGCGCGCCAAGCCCCGCAAGATCAGCATCGGCGGCACCGACGACCGCAAGCAGATCTCCGGCTGAACCTGCCTCCTGTGAAGCACGGCGGGGGCCGCGAACCGGACCCCTGCGGCAACGGGTCGGGCATCCACCGCGAGGCCGGCGACCGGCAGACCTCCAGCTGACAGGTCGCCGGCCCTCGGGGATGCCCGGGCTCTCGGCCCCGGCGCTGCCGGTCTCGGTCTCCGCCGCTTCTCACTCTCACTCCTTCCCCGGAGGTGACGTGATGTCGATGCGAAGGGAATCCTTCCTGGCCCACGTCCAGGAACGTGGCGAGTACGAAACGCTGGAAGACGCCGACCGGGTGGCTCGCGTCATTCTGGCCCTGCTGGGCGCACACCTGGCAGGAACGGTCCGTGCCGACCTCGCCGCACGGCTCCCCGAGTCCTACGCCCTGGTCCTTCTCAACCCCCTGCAGGCCGCCGAACCTCTCCCACCCGAGCGATTCGTACGGGCCGCCGCGGCCTGGATCGAGGGCGCCACCGAGCAGACGGCCCTGTGGGACATCGGCGCCGTCCTGTCCACGACGGCCGCAGCCGCGGGCGACGTCCTCACCCGCGACGTCCTGCTCCAGCTCCCTCCGGGCTACGACCTGTTGTTCGGCCACCCCCAGTCCACCTGACTCCGCCACAGCCCGCGTCGAACCCTCGAAGAGAAAGGCAACCGCACCGCCATGTACGACCAGCCTCGCCTCGACCGGCCCTCCATCGCCATGACGTTCGATCAGATGCTGGAACGCGTGCGCTACGAGGGCGCCTACCCCACCCGAGAGCGCGCCGAAGAGGCCGTCCGCGCCGTCCTGACCGCACTCGGCAGGCAGATCACCGGCGACGAACGCGTCGACCTCGCGCACCGCCTGCCCACCGAGGCCGCCCTCACTCTGACCGCCTCCGCGCCGGATGCCGAACAGCTCACCGGCTGGGGGTTTGTGAAAGACCTGGCCACCCGCACCGGCGGCACACCGGCGGTCGCCCGCTGGGACACCGGCGCCGTCCTCGCAGCCGTCGCCTCCCTCGCAGGACCCGACCTTCTGGCGCGCATCCTGCACCGACTCCCCGAGGGCTACGCCCTCCTGTTCGGTCAGGCGCAACTGCGACAGCCCCAGCTGGCCGCCTGAATCCGACCCGACAGGCGGCCGCCCGCGGACATGCGACGGGGCTCGGACCGCGGTTGCGGTCCGAGCCCCGTCGGTGAAGGTCAGTGCTTGAACGTGTCCTTGATCTTTTCCTTGGCCTCGCGGGCGTCGCCCTTCGCCTGTTCGGCGCGCCCTTCGGCGGTGAGGCGCTCGTTGCCCGTCAGCCGGCCGGCGGTCTCCTTGAGCCAAGTCTTACAGAGCCCCTTGTGGCCACTGTGGCCCTCGCCAAACACCCGGTCTCCCCTTTCAGATCACAAGCCGCCCCCTACGTAAGCGTGTCCGGGTGGCACAAGTGAAAGGTGGGTGTGAGACCCGAATGTGCGGGCACGAGACGCTTCGGAGGTTGATAATCATGGTTCCCCTGCTTCTTGTTCTTCTGCTCGCTCTGATCCTTTTCGGTGCCGGTTTCGCGGTGAAGATCCTGTGGTGGGTCGCGATCGCCGTGCTGGTGCTCTGGCTGATCGGATTCGTCGCCCGTCCCAAGGGAGGCAGCGGCCGCTGGTACCGCTGGTAGCGGCTCCGGCCCACTGGCTCACGTACCGACACAAGGCTCACGGGGCCCACCCCTCCACCAGGGGTGGGCCCCTCCGTCATGTCCGGAGGCATCGTGAGGCCCGCGCCGGGGCGGGTCATCGCGCCCGCCTGTTCGTCATCTCACCTCTTCGGGGGAACCAGCCGTACTGCACGCGCTGCACATCCACAGGTCCAACGCTGTGCCGGCCTGCCGCGCACGTCGACTCACGACGCTTTCCGTCACGGTGGGTGTTTGCGACCCGGCATTTTGGTTACACCAAGTAGCTACAGGCAGTCAGTACCCGACGGAAGGCAGGAACATGACCCTCGTTACCGTGCTCATCCTCGTCGCGGTTCTCGTGCCCATCGTGCTGCTGATCCTGGCCCCCAGCACCCCGGCGCGGACAAACCCCGTCCCGGGCCATCGCCGGGTGGCGGGCCACCGCCGTTCCCGCGCACCACAGTTGACCGAGATTCCGCATCAGCAGGGCGTCCGGCATCAGGCCCGCTGACCTGACCGGTAGATACGTCTCGGGGCGGCCCGCCGGTTCAGGCGGGCCCGCCCCGAGGACCGGAGGCGACCCCAACTTCGGCACACGAACGACCCACGTGTCGTTCGTTCACACATGCCGACCGCCACGACGACACATCGAGGCACTCATGATCAGCACACCCAAGGCTCAGCGCGACCCCGAAGACCTGCTCGGCCCGGCACCCTCCCTCGACCGCGGCCCCTACGAAGCACTCGTGAGGGCGGTCCTCGCCTGGAAGTCCTCGCACCTGGACGACTGCGACCACGAGCAGATCGCCCTCCAGATGACCGAACACGCCCGCGTTGTCGCCGCCGACGTACGCCACCACGCCCTCCGGCTCCCCGACAACGACGGCAGGCGCGCGTTGGCCGAGGTCGTCCTGGGCGACGCCGAGCGCATCCTGGCCGAACCACTGGAGGCAACCGCGGCGTGCGTACAAGACCGGGCGCGGCTGATTCGTGCCCTGTACGCCCGCCTGGACCGGCTCACCGCCGCCTTCGCCCCGCCCGCCTGAGCAACGACGGCCCTGGCCTGGCGTCCGGTGCGATCTCGGCCCACTCACGCTCCTGCTCACCCCTCGGCATCCGGGGCCTCAGGCGCGCGCATCCGCCGTAGACCGGGCGCCCGCACTCCGGCCCTGAAGTGGGGCTTTACCTGACGCACGCCGTCGAGCAGGCGGATCTTCGTGCTACGCGCTTTCGGCCGCTTCGTGCGGCTTCGGGGCGAGCCCGGTGTCCTGACCGACGAGGAGCATGGGCGTCTTGACCAGGGCTTCCTGCAATCCCGCGAGGACATCGGTCAGTGCGGTGCGCTGGTGGAAGGGCATGGTGGCGAGCGCTTCGATCAGGAGTTCGTCGCGGCAGGCGCGGATCCGGGCCAGATGTTCGCGGCCCGCGCCGGTGACGGAGAGCATGACCTCGCGGCCGTTGTCCGGGCAGGGCAGACGCTCGATGAAGCCGAGGGCCTGGAGGCGGTCGACCAGGCGGCACACCGAGGGCGGCGCTGCTGACAGGAGACGGGTGAGGGCCCGCATGCGGATCCGGTCCTCGCTCTCGACGATGTACATCACGCGGAGCTGGGAGACGGGGACGTAGGGGGGTGGGATGTCGTTGCGGGCCTGTTCCCACAGGATGTCGAGGAGTTCGACGATGCGGCCGGCCTGACGGGCGGCGGCATGGACGGGGTCGGGGGTGTGGGGGGTGCTCTCTGTCATGCGTTTTCCCCGTCCGAGGGGTTGGGTGTGGGTTCCGGCTGTCGGTGTGCGCATGGTCGGGCGTCAGGTACGAGTGTCGGGCCCGGTCGGGTGTGGCTGCCGGCCGGGGTTCTCCAGGGGTGCGCCGTCCTCTGACGTATGACGATATGCCATGCGTTGGGGCTCGGCGTGAGCGCCGGTCTGGCCCGGGCCGCGGGGGACGAGGTGGTCCAGGACGCCGGTGATGGTCAGCATTCGGTCCAGGGCGGGTGTGCGGGCCTCCAGGTGGAGGGTGACGTGCTCGGCGGTGGTGCGGCGGTGGAGCATCAGCAGCATGGCCAGGCCCATGGAGTCGATGCCGCCCAGGCCGCCGCAGTCCAGGTGCAGGGAGCGTAGGCCGGGGGTGTCGGCGAGGTGCGCGGTGACGGCGGTCAGGAAGGCCTCGGAGCTGTCGAAGTCCAGGAACCCGTGCACCTCCAGGCGCAGTACGTCCTCAGCGGCGCGGTGGCAGGGGATCAGGCGCAACGGGGTGGAGTCGAAACCGTGCGGCGACGTCATACGGTGGTCCTGGAGTCGGAGGCGATCACGGACCCTGCCCCGGTGAGGCGGTCCGCGGCCTGGTCGAGCATGAGGATGGCCCGGGGAAAGTCCTTGAGGGGTTGGTGCGCGGGCGCGGGCAGCGCCAGTGGCCCCTCGTCGAGTCGATCCGCGGCGGAGCTCGCGTCCGGTGCCCAGGCGTCGGCGCCGAGCAGCCGAGCGTAGCGGCCGTCACGGCCGAAGGTTGCCCCGCCGACCAGAACCGGGGTACCGGTGGCCTGGACCGCGGTGATCGCGGCGTGTGCGGCCGGCAGGCGGGTGGCGATCGAGCTGGAGAGCGCCACCACCTTGGGGCCCCTCTGGTGTATCCAGGAGATCAGGTGGCTGGTGGGAACCTGCGCGCCGAGGTAGTCGACCGTCCACCCGCGCAGCGCGAGCACCTCGGCCAGAAGACGGGCGGGCAGCCCGTGCCATTCCCCGTCCACGCAGGCCACCACCGTGCCCCGGCCGGCCGAGGCCGGGGCGGCGCAGCGGCGGGAAAGAGCGGCGATGACCCGGTCGTTGACGGCGGACGCGGCGTGCTCCTGGGCGACGGTGAGGCGGTTGGCCGCCCACTCCTCGCCGACCTTGCGCTGGACGGGGGCAATCAGGTCCAACAGGACGCGCTCCGCCGGTATGCCGTCCTCCAGCGCGCCGAACACCGCGTCGATGGCCGCCTGCTCCTCACCATGGCAGACCGCCTCCCACAGAAGATCGATTCGGTGCTCGCGCGAGGCGGTGGCTATGAGGCTCATGAGGTGAACCTGCCCCGGGTATGGCCGCCCACCGCACTGAGGTGGTGCGCGCGGGGAGCGCCGATGACCACGACGGCCATGTCGTCGTGCGGCCCCGATCCCACCCACTGGCCGACGAGCATCTGCACATGCCGCACGATCACCTCGGCCGGCATTCCCGCACACTGCGACAACGCCTGCCTGAACCGCTCCTCACCGAACATCTCCTCACCCAGCGGTCCACCCCGGGCCTCGGTGAGACCATCGGTGAACAGCACACAGAACTCACCGGGCGCCAAGGTCTCCCACGTGGTCGTCGCTGGAGCCTTGGGGAAAACACCGACCAGAGTGCCGCGCGAGGCCGCTTCCTCCACGACGCCGTCACGTCGCACGATCACGGCGGGCGGATGCCCGGCGCTGGTCACCCGAAGCCGCACCGACCCCGCCTCGCGCACCGCCGAGGCCATCACGAGCGTCGCGTAACGGGTGTGGTGCGAGTTCAGGAGCGCACCGTTGAGGAGGTCGATCATCCGCTGATGATCGTCGGCCATCGGCAGCAGTGCCTCCAGCGTGTTGCGGATCTTGCCCGTCAGGACAGCGGCCTCCAGTCCCTTGCCACAGACGTCGCCCAGCACGGCAAAGGAGGCGTCGCCCTCGGCCTTGCCGGGATGGACGTCGTAGAAGTCGCCGCCGATCCGCTCGTTGTCCTTCGAGGGACGGTAGCCGCCGGCGAAGTCCACCCCCGCGATCTGGTGCAGGACCGGCGGCAACAGGTCTTGCATCAGGGTCTGGGAAAGAGAGGACTGCTCCGCGTACAGGCGGGCCGCGGACAACGCGGCACCGGCGCGGGCCGCGAAGAGACGGGCGATGACCTCCTCGCCCTCACTGAACACCGCCCCCGAACTGCGCCGCAGAAGGATCAACGCACCGGCGGGCACACCGTGCCCGGGCAGCGGCGTCACGACGATCGAACCGACCGGGCCGAACCCCTCGGGAACCACCCAGTCCGGCGCGGACGAGGGCTCGATCCACTGTGAGGGAACGGGCGGGAAGCCCTGGAGCGCCTCGGCCAGACCAGGAACCTCCTCCGGGCCCGCGTCCCACCAGGAACGCCTCGGTGCGCCGTCGCGCAGGCAGGTGACGACCGGCAGTCGGCTTCCGCTGCGCGGCGCGATGACCAGCGCGGCGTCCGCGAGATGTTCCGCCGCGAGTTGACCGGTCACCTCCATGCACCGCTCCAGGTTCAGGGAGGAGAGCAGGGTGTTGGAGGCCTCGGCGAGGAACGCGGTCCGCTCACGCTCCACCCGCAGGTCCTCCCGGGCCGACCGCAGGTCGGTGTCGTCCACGAGCCACCACACGACGTCCCCGTCGTCCTGCACAGTGGGATGAGCCTCGAAGCTCCGCTCTCCCACCTGACCCGACAACACCGTGTCCTCATCGCGTCCCGCTGTCACCCGGCGCGCATGGCCGTCAGCCAGCCAGGAAGGCACGCTTCCGGTCAGGGGACCACCGGAGCGGAGGTCGGGGAACGCTCGGGTGGCCTGCGGGTTCGCGTGCCGGACCGTGCCCGAGGCGTCCGCGATCAGGACGGGGTGGGGCACGTACGTCCATGCCATGTGGGACGGAGCGTCAGCGCTCGCGCCATGGACCTGCTGGGTGGAAGTCACAACCAGGAAGGCCCGCTACGCGAACCCCTCACCTCATCCGATCGATGTATTGCCGTGCGGCAACCATCGTCCATATGCCCCCTCCCCTGCAACCCCACCCCTCACCGATACCCGCCCCGAACAGGCATTTCGCCCGCGGTCTCAGGCCCAAGGGCACCGCATCAACGCTGTCGCTCCACACGCGAGGAGCGGCCACACCCGAGGGAAGGCACAGGTCAAGGACCTGCGGCAGGCTTTCTGCGATGCAGTCGCCGAGGCGCCTGGGGCGGCGTGTGAAGAACCTGAGGAGAGACCCCACGGCTCACATGAAACGGACCAAGCGGACAGTTGGCCGGTCGTACTCGCCGTGGATTCATCGCACCCCGCAATGCGACACCGCCGGCTCGCTGCCGCCGCGGCATGGGCGTCGCGCAGTGGGGGAGCGGTCAGGCCGGCCGCAGTTCGGCGCTGACCGTCTTGCCACCGCCGTGGCTGCGAACATCGACGCTCACGTGACCGCGGTCGTCGCGGGATCCGGAGCCGCGGCTGTCATCGGCTTCTGGGGACGCGTTCATACCGTCATCGCCTGCCCATGGCCATGCGCGACATGCCACGACTCACCGCTTCGGGCACCGGACGTGGGCTCAGCACGCCGGCCGAGGTTTGAATCACGGTTGTGCGGGCACGAAGGCGCACACGTCGTCTGCCCAGGGGGGGATCCATGTCTCAGACCGCCAGGATCACCAACACCACCAGTGCGGTGGAGACCCCGAGGTCCGCCGCACCCGGAAGCGGACAGCACGCACAGAACCTTCCCCACATTGACAACGCCCGTCAGGTGGCGCTCGCCGACGCCCGGGAACTCTCCCGCCTGTTCCTGGTCCGGCTGCGGGCTCTGGAAGAGGGAACCCGCGAATACCAGTACACGCGCAACACCCTCATCGAGATGAACATCTCACTGGAATGCCGAAGAGCTCTTCGTCCCGGTCACACCGACAGGGCACGGGACATCGGCGAGATCTTAGTAGTCCTCGCACCGACGGTGTGCTGTCACGGGACAGCGGGCGCTCGGCTCACGTCTCGCCCTGCCCGTCGATCACACCGGTCCGCCGATGCCCAGTGTCTGACGGTGCGTGGTGGCCTGTAGGTGGCCCCGCCGGCAGGAGCACTTCGTGCAGGGTGATGGGCGCGCCCCAGCTGTCACCGCTGCGCACGGTGTATTCGAGGGTGTGTTGCGGGAAGGGCACTGCCGGGCCGGTGGATTCGACCTTCAGCGCGTGGTGGCCGTCGCCGTTGAAGTGGAGCTCGGTGTACCCGCGGTGGCTCAGCACGGCGAGGGTGCGCTGGTCGAGAACCAGGCCGCGTTCGCAGGAGAGGTCGTCCTCGTTGCGTCAGATGGAGATGAACGTGGCGAACATCCCCAGGGCCTCCAGCATGATGCTGCCGATTGACGCCCGCGTCGACGATGGCCCCGCTGAGCTGCCACTGCCAGGTGTTGAACAGCTCATCGTTCAGATTCTGCATCGCGGTCTGAAGCCTGTCGTACCGTCCGTTCCACCAGCCACCTTTTCGGCAGCACGGTCGCGCAGCCGGTCGTGGAACTCGGCGACCGGACCCTTGTCCCGTCTGCGCCGGAAGAAGGCGCAGCCGCGGTCCCATGTGGGGAAGTCCGCAGGCACCGCTCTCCTTCTCCTACGGCGAGCAGGGCAGGCGGCTCCGCTCCGGTATGGCCGACGCAGACCACACGGGATGTGTGGTTCCCGGCAAGGCACCCCCGATCGCGAAGACTCCGCCACTCGAAGCGGTGAAGCGGCCACGTCACCGCCGGCCCCGTCGGTCGGCCGCGCGGACCGGCGACTGCAACGTGCCCGCTCGGCCGTGCAACTCGGGCACTGCAACACACCTCCGCGTTGCAGCCCCTGACCTGCCTGAACCGGCAACGGTCGGCCTGGTTGCCGCGTTGCAGCCCGTGCTGCACCCTGTCCGGCGCCCCAGGGCACGGGGAAGGCCCCGGGCGTCAAGCCCGGGGCCTCGGATGCAGATCTGCCTCAGGGAGCGGTCACGCCCACTCCACTCCAAGCTCGCGCAGTGCGTCCCGCTGCTGCTGGTCGAGTTTGTGGCATCGAGTCTTGGTGTTGGAGACTCATACGCCAAGCTTCACGGTCGCCGGCTCAGCCTCGCCTTCGACCGCTATCGGCTGCCGTGGGTGGTCCTTGGGACCGGCCGGTGGGCGCCTTCCCGCGCGACCCACTGCGTGAGCGCTGTCAGGCCCCGTTGGAATGCCTGCTGTGCTTTGCTCGGCCCCTTTCGCGTGACCGTCCGAGGGGGCGGGGGAGGGTGTCTGGTCGGGTTCCCGCCAGATGTTCGTCTCCGAGCACACCGTGCAGGACCACCTCAAGTCGGTGTTCGCCACGACCGCGACGAACAACCGCAGAATGCTGCCTGCCCGCGCACTCGGAACGTGAACCGCGGGCTGCTACCCCGCCTGCTTGACGCAGGTCCGGTCCCTCGCCGGCAGCTTCCCGGTGGCCAGGTACCGGTTGACCTGGTCGTCCACGCACGCGTTGCCGTAGCGCCCGAAGAGGGCGTGCCGGTTGGCGCCCTCGAGGGTGACCAGCCTGGAGCTCGGCAGCTGCTTGTGCAGCTCGACGCTTCCCTTGTACGTGGTCCGCGGGTCACCGGTGGCGGCGACGATCAGTGCAGGAGCATCGCGCCGTACCCGGGTGGGCTCTTCGCGCGGAGAGTCCCAGAAGGCGCACGGGTTGATGTTGTTGGTCAGAGCGCCGAACAGCGGGTGCCCGGTGCGGTTGCGCTCGATGTCCCGCCAGTAGAGCTCGGGATCGCGCGCGGCGGCCACGTCCCCGCAGATGACGGCGGACTGCGCGCCGGTGGGCTCGCCCTCACCGCGCAGCACGTACCGGAGCTCCGGGACGAGCATCGGCGGTACCGTCGTCGGCCGGCCCTCCGCGGCTTTGGTCAGTACGGAAAGCAGCTCGCCGAACGACGCCCGCGCCGGTGCGGTGTCGTCCGCGATGCCCGAGAAGAGGAGGAGCGGCACCTGGCTGTCGTCGATCCGGAAGGCATCGGCGCCGGCGCCGATGGTCAGCGGACCGCGCGCGGCCGCCGCGACGATGCGGTCGACGGCGGCGAGCACCTCGGCGCGGCTGCGGCCGAGGCCGTAGGTGTCGTGGTGCTCCGCGGCCCAGGCGGCCCAGTCGGACAGCGCCTTCTCGTTCTCGCGCTCGGTGCCCTTCAGCAGCCGGGGGCGGTAGTCGCTCGGGTTGATCGCCCCGTCCAGCACCATCCGGTCGTGGCGGCCGGGGAACATCTGCGTGTAGACCGTGCCCAGGTAGGTGCCGTACGAGTAACCCAGGAAGGAGATCTTCCGCTCGCCGAGCGTGCCGCGGATGACGTCCATGTCGCGGGCCGTGTTGCGGGTGGTGATGTGCGGGAGCACCGCGGCGTCGGTGGCCCGGCACTTGTCGGCCAGGCTCTTCTGCAGGGCGACCTGGCGGTCGAAGCCCGCCCGGCCGGTGCCGGCGGACAGCCAGGTCATGCCGACGGGCAAGCCGCAGTCCAGCGCGGTGCTGCGCCCGATGAAGCGCGGGTCGAAGCCGACGATGTCGTAGCGCGCGCCGACCTCCTTCATCGACGCGCGGGCCTGCGGCGGGGACTGGAGCGCGGGACCGCCCGGACCGCCGTTGTTGAGGAGGATCGCGCCGATGCGGTGGCGGGTGTCGGTGGCCTTGAGCCGGGAGATCGCCACGGTGATCGTGCGCCCCCGGGGGTCGGCGTAGTCCAGGGGCACGGTCACGTCCGCGCACTGCACGCCTGCCTGGTCCAGATCGCGGCCCGTGGTGTCGTCGGGGCCCTTGATGCAGCTGCCCCAGCCGAGGTGCTGGCGGTAGTACCGGTCCAGTCCGGCCCCGGAGCTGTCCTGGGCGGGGGTCTCGGCGGCCGTGGCCAGGACGGGGGAGGACGTGAGGCAGGCGGCGAGGGTGAGGCCCACGGCCAAGGCGCGGCGTGCGGCGGGGCTGACAGTGGTCACCGGGTCTCCTTGAGCATCGTCCGCTTGGTGTGATCGCATGCCCCGAGGCTAGGAACCCGCCCTGGTACGGCACATCGCCCAAGGGCACGAGGACCCACCCCTGGCCCGGGACCTGCGTCCCGGCCCGGCCTCCTCCTTCGGGAGGAGATCGTCGGCGGGGCTGCGCTGAGGTCCGTCCCGGCCACGCGCCTGCCGTAAGGGGGAGATCGCCGCACTGGCATGCTGTCAGGAGTTATTCGGCTCCAGAATCGAGATGGCCCTGTGTCTGCTTCCCAGATCCTCTTGCTCTTGGCATCGGTCTTCACCGCCGCGGGGTCGGTTATCGGCGTCGTCGCCTCCCTCAAGATCCGACGCGTCCGGTTCCTGCTGAGGGAGGGCACTACTGCGCGGGGCGTGGTGACCCGTCTTGAGGAGACCCGGATCGCGCCGGCCTCGGATGCCGGGAGCACCAGCCGGAGCGTCGGAACCACCGTGTACTACCCGGTCATCACTTGGAGTACGGGCGACGGCCGTGTGATGGAAACCAGGACGGACATCGCTCGACCCAAGGACAGGACCCTACGCGTCGGTGCCCGCGTCGAGGTCCGATACGACGAGGCAGACCCGTCACGCTGGACCCTCCCGGCCGAGGGCACCCCCTTCTGGTGGCTGTTCAGCGCCCTGGGCGCGTTGTTCGTCGCGATGGGGCTGGGGTTCGCCCTAGGGGGCCTGTCGTAAGGGGCTTTGACGTGCGAAACGTTCGCGAAACACCCGGGTCCGGACCGGTGTTCCGTGGCGGGACGTGCCCGCCGAGTACGGGCCGTGGGGCCACTCCTACGCCCGTGAACGGAAACTGCTGATGGTGCGACTGGTTGCCAACCTGGTAGCGGAACTGGGCTGCCGCCGGCCCACCGTCCTCGCCGAGCAGCTCGTGACCCTCGCGGACGGCGCCGCCAGCCGCGCCATGGTGCTGGACGAGGCGGACTACGGCCGGTACGCGCGGACGGCGGCGGAGATCCTCCTGGACAATGCGCTGCCGGCCACGGACTGACGGGCCCCGCCGAGTTGCCGGGTTGCCTAGGGCTGTTGTTCAGGCCCCGTCGTTCGACCGAGGGGCAGGCGGGACTTTCGTCATACGACCTCGGACCTTGTCCGGCCGATCATGGGACTACTTCGGGCCCGTGTCGTCGATGTGGGCATGGGGCGGGGTGATCTCACGGATGCCGAGTGGGAACGGCCGCGACCGTTCCTGCCGGTCAGCAATAAGCGTTGTGGCGGAGTGCCGCATGATCAAGT
Source organism: Streptomyces sp. H27-H5 (assembly GCF_026627505.1). Taxonomy (GTDB): domain Bacteria; phylum Actinomycetota; class Actinomycetes; order Streptomycetales; family Streptomycetaceae; genus Streptomyces. Next base: position 36,426 of record NZ_JAPNLK010000080.1, read on the forward strand.
CGTGAATCGGGCCCGTGGTCCTCGTCTCCCCGGTCATGAAGAAGATGATCACTGTGGCCGCGCTGGTCCTCGCCGGCGTTGCGCTTGCCGCGCCCGCGCACGCCGACAGCGACTCGAACTTCGGTGGCGGCGTGCGCGGGCGCGAACAACTGGAACTTCACGGCCGCGGCCGTGTGCCTTCAGGCAGTCGCGGTGGTGCCCGTCCTCGGTAACTGGGTGGGTGACCACGCCGACAACTGCTCCAACGGCAACGGCAGTGGCGTCGCCTTGCAGGCACACCTCGGTTTTCACGTAGTAGTACTTGTGGTCGGCGTAGGCGGTCCACTTCTGGCAACCGTGAGGCGGCCGGGGCGCCGCGGCGGAGGAGGCGGAAGGAGCGCCGGACAAGCCCATGGCGCACGCCGTCAGGAACGGCAACAGGACGCGGGAGGGGAAGGGTGGCTTCACCTGTACAGCAACGATGACACCGAACAACGTCACCGGCACTTGGGACGGACCCGGTTGCTGCCGTGGTTGCCGCTGCTTTGCCCGAGGCTCGTACGAGTGCCCACGGCCCGGACCGCGACGCGGGTGTCGTCGTACGGTGGAGTGCCGGGTCGGCGTCACCTTCATTGGGCTGCTGCGCCCGGTCGTAGGCGCGCTGTTTCTCGGCCGGGCGGCGTGTCAGGGCCTGTCGGGTGGCCCTGTGTCGGGGGTGGTGGTCGCTGTCGGGTGGGTGCGTGGGAGCAGGGCGGCGGCTGCCAGGCCGCCGACACCCACGACGGCGAGGGCGACCATGGCTGTCGCGTATGCGCCGGTGCTGAGCCCCGAGACCAGGATCGTTCCCGCCACGGCTGTTCCCAGCCCTCTCTGTCAAAGTGACTCAAGCCAGGCATACTGGATGATTCATTGAGTTGAGGGTGGAGAAGGAGTAGTGCCCACAGTGGCCAGCACTGATGACCACGGGATACCGGATCCGCAGGTAGAACCC
>NZ_JAPNLK010000081.1 GCF_026627505.1 Streptomyces sp. H27-H5
CAGTAGACGACTGGGTTGATAGGCCAGATGTGGAAGCCCGGTAACGGGTGGAGCTGACTGGTACTAATAGGCCGAGGGCTTGTCCTCAGTTGCTCGCGTCCACTGTGTTAGTTCTGAAGTAACGAACAGTTACTGGTTTCTAGAGCTAGAACATAACTATAAAGTGTGCTTGTTCGCTCGAAACCGATAGGGTTTCGGTGGTCATAGCGTTAGGGAAACGCCCGGTTACATTCCGAACCCGGAAGCTAAGCCTTTCAGCGCCGATGGTACTGCAGGGGGGACCCTGTGGGAGAGTAGGACGCCGCCGAACAATCTTTCAAAGGACCCTTGGTCCAGCGTTCAACGCTGGACCAAGGGTCCTTTTTGTTTTTCACCTTTTTACGCCGAAGCGCGGCCATGGGTTGGTTGCGCAAGAATGACTAGCGGTACCCCGACGACAGGAGTCACACCCATGTCCAACTCTCCCGACGATCGTCCGGAGCGCGAGCCTCGGCGCAACGACGGCGGTGACAGGGGCGGCTACCGCGGGGGCCGTGACGACCGTGGCGGTGACCGTGGTGGCCGTCCGATCGGCAGTGGCGGCGGTTTCCGCCGTGACGACCGCGGCGGGCGCCCCGCCGGTGGCGGCGACCGTCCCACCGGTGGTGGCGGTGGTTTCCAGCGTCGTGACGACCGTGGTGGCGACCGTCCGAGCTACCCGCGTCGTGACGACCGGGGTGACCGTCCCACCGGTGGTGGCGGCGGTTTCCAGCGCCGCGATGACCGTGGCGGGGACCGTCCCAGCTACCCCCGTCGTGACGACCGGGGTGACCGTCCCAGCGGCGGCGGCTTCCAGCGTCGTGACGACCGTGGCGGGGACCGTCCCAGCTACCCCCGTCGCGATGACGACCGCGGTGGACGCCCCACCGGTGGCGGCGACCGTCCCTCCTTCCGTCGTGACGACCGTGGCGACCGCCCCAGCGGCGGTGGTTTCCAGCGTCGTGACGACCGTGGTGGGGACCGTCCCAGCTACCCGCGTCGTGACGACCGGGGTGACCGTCCCACCGGTGGTGGCGGTGGTTTCCAGCGTCGTGACGACCGTGGTGGGGACCGTCCCAGCTACCCCCGTCGCGATGACCGTGGCGACCGCCCCAGCGGCGGCGGCTTCCAGAGTCGCGATGACCGTGGTGGCGACCGTCCCAGCTACCCCCGTCGTGACGACCGGGGTGACCGTCCCACCGGTGGTGGCGGTGGTTTCCAGCGTCGTGACGACCGTGGCGGGGACCGTCCCAGCTACCCCCGTCGCGATGACCGTGGCGACCGCCCCAGCGGCGGCGGCTTCCAGCGTCGTGACGACCGTGGTGGCGACCGTCCCAGCTACCCCCGTCGTGACGATGACCGCGGTGGTCGTCCCACCGGTGGTGGCGGTGGTTTCCAGCGTCGTGACGACCGTGGCGGGGACCGTCCCAGCTACCCCCGTCGCGATGACCGCGGTGGCGATCGCGGTGGGTACCGCGGCGGTCGTGACGACCGTGGTGGCGACCGTGACTTCCGCGCCGACCGCGACCCGGTCAAGCGGCTCCCGATCGACGACGACATCACCGGTCACGAGATCGACGCCGACGTGCGTCAGGAACTCCTGAGCCTGCCCAAGGGCCTGGCGGAGGAAGTCTCCCGCAACCTCGTGATGGTGGCCCGACTGATCGACGAGGACCCCGAGCAGTCGTACGCGTACGCCCGCATCGCCCTGCGTCTGGCCTCCCGTGTCGCCGCCGTCCGCGAGGCCGCCGGCTTCGCCGCGTACGCGACGCAGAAGTACAGCGAGGCGCTCGCGGAGTTCCGTGCCGCCAAGCGCATGACCGGCTCCGTCGAGCTGTGGCCCGTCATGGCCGACTGCGAGCGCGGCCTCGGCCGCCCCGAGCGGGCGCTGGCCATGGCCGGCGAGCCCGAGGTGCAGAAGCTGGACAAGGCCGGCCAGGTCGAGATGCGTCTGGTCGCCGCCGGTGCCCGTCGGGACATGGGCGAGCTCGACGCCGCCATCGTGACCCTGCAGAGCCCGGAGCTCGCCTCCCACTCCGTGCAGCCGTGGACCCCGCGTCTGCGGTACGCCTACGCCGACGCGCTGCTGGCCGCCGGTCGTGAGGACGAGGCCCGCGAGTGGTTCGCCAAGACCATCGAGGCGGACAAGGACGGGGCGACGGACGCCTCGGACCGACTCGCCGAGCTGGATGGCGTCGAGTTCGTGGACGCAGCCGCGATGGACGACGCGGACCTCGACGACGAGATCGACGAGGAAGACGACCAGGACGACCAGGACGACGCCGAGGTGGCCGCCGCCGAGCGCGCGACCGACCAGGCCGAGTACTACGACGAGGACGACGACGAGTACGAGCCCGTCCCGGACTCCGACTCCGACGTCGACGTCACCGACGAGATCGTCGTCATCGAGGACGAAGAGGACGACGAGCCGCGTGACGAGCGCGAGGACCGCGAGGACCGCGACAAGGCCTGACCGGTCTTCGTCGGCGTGATCTGACGTGAGAGGGCGGTACCCCCACCGGGGGTACCGCCCTTTCGCATGTCCGGGCGCCCCCGGGGGAACGTCAGATCAGGCTGCGCAGGACCAGGCCGGTGGCCGGCTTCGGACCGAACGAGGTCGACTTGCGGGGCATGGTGACGCCCTGGCGGGCCAGGTCCCGGACCACTTCCTCGCGTACGGGATGCAGCAGGACGGCGGTGCCGCCGTGGCGCTCGGCCATCTCCACCGTCGCGGCGGTGTCGTGGATGTACGTGATGTGCTCCGGCTCGTCGGGGACCTGCCAGAGAGTGTCGAGCAGGGCGGCGTGCAGCACGGTCGCATCCAGCCGGCGCCAGGCCTCGGGGCGGTCGCGGCGGACGGTGCGCTCGATCAGCGCCGGATCGGGATCGGTGACCAGATGGAACCTGCCGTCCCCGGTGAGCAGGAAGGCGTTGCCGCGTTCGGCCGCGTCGGTGAGGGCCTCCAGGGCCAGCGGGAGGGGGCCGTCCACGGCACGCACGCGGAAGTGCTCCTCGACCGCGGCCAGCGCCTCGGCCGGCGGGAGCCGGCGCAGCATGCGGTGGATGGCGCGGACCTGGAGCGGATAGCGGGCGGTGTCCACGAGGAGGACGAGGCCGAAGTCCCAGGGGCTGGGGGAGCGGTGCTCCTCCTGGAGGCGCAGGTACGTCGCCCAACGGTGGTGGCCGTCGGCGATCAGCGCCTGCCGGTGGCCGAGATCCGCGGTGACGGCGTCCAGGTCGGCGGGGTCGGTGATGGCCCACAGCCGGTGCTGGAAACCGTCCTCGGTGGTGGTGGAGAACAGCGGCGTGCCGCGGACGGTCCGCTCGACGACCGCGGCCGCTCCCGCCGCGGGGTCGTCACCGCGGTAGGTCAGGAGCAGGGGTTCGAGATTCGCGGACGCGGCGCGCATCAGGCCGGCCCGGTCGGTCACCACGTGCGGCATGACGTCCTCGTGGGGCAGGACGACGCCGGCGTCGGGGGCGGACAGGGCGAGGGCGCCGATGATCCCGCGCTGGAGGACGCCCGCCCGGCGCTGCTCGTACACGTACAGGGCGGGTGTGGGATCCGCGCTGAGGACGCCCTCGGCGAGCCACTCGCGGAGGGTGCGCGCGGCCTGCTCGTTGCGGGCCGCGGGTGTCTCCGCCTGCGGCAGGATCAGGCGGACGATGTTGTGGGGGTCGGCGGATTCGAGGTAGTCGACTCCGTCGGGGCGCACGACCACGTCGTACGGCGGTGAGGTGACGGCGGCCAGACTGCCCACACGCTCCGGGACGTAGCGCAGCCCGTTGAAGGGGGTCAGCCGCAGTCCGTGCTCCGCGTTGTCTGAAGTGGTCATTGATGCATGGTAGGACGCGTCTCGCGATGCGGGATGATCGGGGGAGCGGCAGGCAGGCGTGGAACGCGGACAGCGCCGATCGAAGATCGTTCGCATGACGTTTCGGATGAGGAGCGGACACGATGAGCCGGCAGAGCAGGACCCGCCCCGAGGGCAGTGAGCGCAGTCTCCACCAGGCGTACGACACGGCCCTGTTGGACCTGGACGGAGTGGTCTACGCGGGCGGCCGGGCCATCGCGCACGCGGTGGAGTCGCTGGCCTCCGCGCGGGCCGACGGGATGCACCTGGCGTACGTGACGAACAACGCGCTGCGCACCCCGGACGCGGTCGCCGAGCACCTGGGCGAGTTGGGCATCCCGACGGAGGCAGCCGAGGTGATCACCTCCGCGCAGGCGGTGGCCCGGTTGATCGCCGAGCAGGTGGAGCCCGGGTCGAAGGTGCTCGTGATCGGTGGGGAGGGACTGCGGGTCGCATTGGGCGAACGCGGGCTGGTGCCCGTGGACTCCGCCGACGAGGACGGGCTGGCGGCGGTCGTCCAGGGCTACGGGGGGCCGGACCTGCGGTGGGAGCGGTTCGCCGAGGCCTCGTACGCGATCAATCGCGGGGTGCCTTGGTACGTGTCGAACACCGACCTGACGATTCCGAGCGCGCGCGGGATCGCGCCGGGCAACGGGGCCGCGGTGGAGGTCGTGCGGATCGCCACGGGCGCGGAGCCGCAGGTCGCGGGCAAGCCGCTGCCCCCGATGCACCGGGAGACGGTGTTGCGGACGGGCGCGAAGCGGCCGCTGGTGGTCGGGGACCGGTTGGACACCGACATCGAGGGTGCCTACAACGGGGAGGTGGACTCGCTGCTGGTGCTGACCGGGGTGACGGACGCCGCGCAGTTGTTGCGCGCCGAGCCGAAGTACCGGCCGACGTACGTGGACCGGGACCTGCGCGGGTTGCTGACGGGGCAGCCGGAGGTCGAGCAGGCCGAGGACGGGTTCCGGTGCGGAGGCTGGACGGCGCTCGTGTCGGGTGACGTCCTGGAACTGCGCGGGGAGGGCGGCGATCGACTCGATGCCGTCGACGGCCTGCGGGCGCTGTGCGCGGCGGCCTGGACGCGGGCGGGCGACGGGTCCTGCGACCTCGACGCCGGCAAGGCGCTGGCCAGGCTGGGACTTTAGAGCCTGCGGGGCCGGGCGGTCGGCGGGCGAGGGGACGTTCGGCGGATCCGACCAACTGGGAGGGTAGGCTAACCTAACTTCCGTGTTGGTCGAGAGTCCCCCCGAACCGAGTGCGGCGCCCGTCGCCGCCACCCGCGCGCGCCACGGTGCTCGCGCCGTCGGTCTGCTGGTCGCCTTCGCGGTGCTGGCCGTGATCGCGGTCGCGAGCATCGCCGTGGGCGCCAAGCCGATGCCCCTGGACCAGGTCTGGCACGGGCTGTTCCACTACGCGGGGACCGCGAACGACGTGGTGGTGCGGGACCTGCGGGTTCCGCGGACCCTCCTCGGCGTGCTGGTCGGCCTCGGTCTGGGTCTGTCCGGGGCGGTGATGCAGGCGCTGACCCGCAATCCGCTGGCCGAGCCCGGCATCCTCGGCGTCAACGCGGGCGCCGCGGCCGCCGTCGTGTCCGCGATCAGCTTCCTCGGCGCCTCCTCGCTGAGCGAGTTCGTCTGGTGGGCCTTCCTGGGCGCCGCGGTCGTCTCGGTCGTCGTGTACGTGCTCGGCGGCAGCCGCAGCGCGACGCCGGTCCGCCTCGCGCTCGCGGGGACGGCGGCCAGTGCGGCCCTGGTCGGCTACATCAACGCGGTGCAGCTGATGGACAGCAAGGCGCTGGACAAGCTGCGCTTCTGGACGGTGGGTTCGCTGGCCTCGGCCAACATGGACACCGTCCGGCAGGTCGCCCCCTTCCTGCTGATCGGCGCCGTGCTGGCGCTCTCGCTGGGCCGGCCGCTCAACGCGATGGCGATGGGCGACGACACCGCGCGGGCGCTCGGCGCCCACCTGACGCGGACCCGGATCGGCGCGATGCTCGCCATCACCCTGCTGTGCGGGGCGGCGACCGCCGCCTGCGGGCCGATCGTGTTCATCGGGCTGATGATCCCGCACCTGGTACGGATGATCACCGGCCCCGACATGCGCTGGGTCCTCGCCTACTCGGCGGTGCTGTCACCCGTGCTGCTGCTCGGCGCCGACGTGGTCGGACGGGTCGTCACCCGGCCCGCGGAACTCCAGGTCGGCATCGTCACCGCGCTCATCGGCGGCCCCGTCTTCATCCACCTGGTTCGGCGCAAGAGGATGGCCCAGCTGTGACCGTGACCACGAAGACCGGGGAGGCGGTGGACGCCGGGGCCCCCGTGCGGACCACCAAGCGGGCGAAGGGCGCCGGGTTCCGCCCGCACGCCCTGCGCGGGCCCGCCGGTGCCTCGCTGCGCACGGAACCCCGCGCGCTGCTCACCGGGCTGCTGCTGGGCGTCGTGGCGTTGCTGCTCGTCGTCCTGCTGATCGGCACCGGCGACTTCGACATCGCCCCGTGGGACGTCGTGCAGACGCTGCTGGGCAACGGCACCCCCGCCGACGACTTCATCGTCAACGACCTGCGGCTGCCGCGCGTGCTTGTCGCGGTGCTCGTCGGCGCGGCCCTCGGGATGGCCGGCGCCGTCTTCCAGTCGGTGTCGCGCAACCCGCTCGGTTCCCCCGACCTGCTCGGTTTCGGGTACGGGTCGGCGGTCGGCGCGCTCACCGTGATCATCGTGTTCAAGGGCGGCGCGACCGAGGTGGCGATGGGCGCCGTCGTCGGGGGCGTACTGGCCGGCGTCGCCGTCTACCTGCTCGCGTACAAGAAGGGCATCCACGGGTACCGCCTGGTGCTCGTCGGCATCGGCGCCTCCGCGATGCTCGTCGCCCTCATCCAGTACCTGATCACCAAGGCGCAGTTGACCGAGGCCACCCGCGCCATGGTGTGGCTGACCGGTTCGCTGGCCGGCCGGGACTGGGCGCAGGTGTGGCCGCCGGCCGTGACCTGCGCGGTGCTCTTCCCCGTGATCCTCGGACAGGGCAGGGCCCTGCGGATGATGGAGATGGGGGACGACGCCGCGCACGCCCTCGGCGTCCGGGTCGAGCGGACCCGGCTGCTGCTGATGCTCGCCGCGATCGTGCTGACCACCGCGGCCGCGGCGGCCGCCGGACCGATCACCTTCGTCGCGCTGGCCGCACCCCAGCTGGCCCGGCGGCTCACCCGCTCGCCCGGCTCGAACCTGCTCACCGGCGCGCTGATGGGCGCCGTCCTGCTGCTGGTGTCCGACTGGGCCTCACAGCGGGCCTTCGGCGCCGACCAGTTGCCGGTGGGTGTGGTGACCGGGCTGGTCGGCGGTGGCTATCTGCTCTGGCTGCTCGTCACCGAGCGCAAGGCGGGACGTATATGAAGACCTTGAGGAGTACCCCAGTGCAGCGGCTGACCGCGGAGAACGTGACCCTCGGCTACGACCAGCGGATCATCGCCGAGAACCTGTCGGTGGAGATACCCGACAACTCCTTCACGGTGATCGTCGGCCCCAACGCCTGCGGCAAGTCCACGCTGCTGCGCGCGCTGTCGCGGATGCTCAAGCCGTCCGCCGGGCGGGTCCTGCTCGACGGCCACGCCATCGGGTCGATGCCGGCGAAGAAGGTGGCCAAGACCCTCGGCCTGCTCCCGCAGTCCTCGATCGCCCCCGACGGCATCACCGTCGGCGACCTGGTCTCCCGCGGTCGGTACCCGCACCAGGGGCTGCTGCGCCAGTGGTCGCCCGAGGACGAGCGGATCGTGAACGAGTCGATGGCCTCCACCGGGGTCGCCGAGCTCGCGGACCGGGCCGTGGACGAGCTGTCGGGCGGGCAGCGCCAGCGCGTGTGGATCGCGATGGCGCTGGCCCAGCAGACCCCGCTGCTGCTCCTCGACGAGCCGACGACCTACCTGGACATCCAGCACCAGTTGGACGTCCTCGACCTGTGCGCCGAACTGCACGAGAACCAGGGCCGGACCCTGGTGGCGGTGCTGCACGACCTCAACCACGCGGCCCGCTACGCCACGCACCTGATCGCGCTGCGCGGGGGCGTGGTGGTGGCCGAGGGGCCGCCGGCCGAGGTGGTCACCGCGGAGCTGGTGGAGAAGGTGTTCGGGCTGCGCTGCCAGATCATCGACGACCCGCAGACGGGGACGCCGCTGGTGATCCCGGCGGGCCGGGCGGCCCGCGCGAAGGTCTCCGTCCGAGGGACCCGACAGCCCGCGCCGCCCGGCCTCGTGCCTACAGCAGGCTCTTGAGGCGGAGCAGGTCGCGGAAACCGGCCTCCAGCCTGACCCGGCCCGAGGCCCAGGCCTTGGCGAACTTCAGCTCCCCGGCGACCAGGGCGAGCAGATCGTCGCCGGACATCGCCAACCGGATCTCGGCCTTGGTGCGGGGCGGGCCCGGGGCGACCGCGTCGACCCGGATCCGGCCGGCGTCGAGCCGGCCCGTGAACGTCTGGTCGAGGTCGGTCATGTGGCAGCTCAAGGAACGGTCGAAGGCGGCCGCGCCGCGCACGTCGCCGTCGGCCCGGGCCAGGTTGTCCGAGAGTCGGTCGAGTGCTTCGCGGCACTCCTGAATCGTAGCCATCGTGATCACGACGGTACCGCAGAGCCGTACGTGGTCGCGGCGCGCTTCGAGGTAGCGTCGGGGCATGACCGACGAAGCGTCCGAGAGAGTCCCGGAAGCCCCCGAGGAGTCCGCGGGGGCCGCCGGCGAGCCCACCGGACCCGCGCCACTGGGCGTCGTACGGACGCCCACCGGGCATGCCGGGGTGGACGTGCTCCTGGAGCGGTTGGCCGACGCTGACCACCTCACGGCGGACGGGCACGTCGAGGTGTACGAGGATGTGCACAGGGGGCTGCGCGAAGCGCTGACCGCGCTGGACGCACCGCCCGTCCCCGGACCGTACGAAAACAGGAGCTGAACCGAACGTGGCAGGAGTGGCACGCCGCCGCCTGGACGCCGAACTGGTACGCCGCAGCATGGCCCGCTCGCGCGAGCACGCGGCCCAGCTGATTGCCGCGGGCCGGGTGACCGTCGGCGGCACCACCGCCACCAAGGCGGCCACCCAGGTCGAGACCAGCGCGGCCGTCGTCGTCCTCAAGGACGACAGCGACCCCGACTACGTCTCCCGGGGCGGCCACAAACTGGCGGGCGCGCTCGCCGCCTTCGGGCCGCAAGGGCTGGTCGTCGAGGGCCGGCGGGCGCTCGACGCGGGTGCCTCGACCGGCGGGTTCACCGACGTGCTGCTGCGCGCGGGCGTCGCGCACGTCGTCGCGGTGGACGTCGGCTACGGACAACTCGCCTGGTCGTTGCAGAGCGACGAGCGGGTCACGGTCAAGGACCGCACGAACGTCCGCGAGCTGACCGTCGAGCTGATCGACGGCGTTCCGGCGGACCTGGTCGTCGGAGACCTGTCGTTCATCTCGATCGGTCTGGTGCTGCCGGCGCTCGTCCGGTGCTGCGCGCCGGACGCGGATCTGGTGCTGATGGTGAAGCCGCAGTTCGAGGTGGGCAAGGACCGCCTCGGCAGCGGAGGAGTCGTGCGCAGCCCCGAGCTGCGCGCGGAAGCCGTACGGGAAGTCGCGGCGAAGGCCTGGAAGCTGGGGCTGGGGGTGCTCGGGGTGACCGCGAGCCCGCTGCCCGGGCCGTCGGGCAACGTCGAGTACTTTCTGTGGCTGCGGGCGGGGGCACCGGCACTCGACCCGGGGGACGTCGATCGTGCAGTGGCGGAGGGGCCGCAGTGACCGATACAGCAGACACAGGCGCATTCACGGGTTCGACGACGGCGGCGGGGGGCGCGGGGGAACGCACCGTCTTCCTGCTCGCCCACACCGGACGGCCGGCGGCCATCCGCAGCGCCGAGTTGGTCGTCCAGGGACTGTTGAAGTCCGGGCTGGGCGTACGGGTCCTCGCGGACGAGGCGGTGGACCTGCCGCTGCCGCCCGAGGTCGAGCTGGTCGCGGAGTGCACCCCCAAGGTGCTCGACGGGTGCGAGCTGCTGATCGTGCTGGGCGGGGACGGGACCCTGCTGCGCGGGGCCGAGTTCGCCCGCGGCTCGGGCGTGCCGATGCTCGGTGTGAACCTGGGCCGGGTCGGATTCCTCGCCGAAGCCGAGCGGGACGACCTCGACCAGGTCGTGGAACGCGTCGTGACGCGCGCCTACGAGGTCGAGGAACGGATGACCATCGACGTGGTCGTGCGCACCAACGGCGACGTCCTCCACCGGGACTGGGCGCTGAACGAGGCCGCCGTCCAGAAGGTGTCCCCGGAGCGGATGCTGGAGGTGGTCCTGGAGATCGACGGGCGCCCGGTGACCGGCTTCGGCTGCGACGGGATCGTGTGCGCGACGCCGACGGGCTCGACGGCGTACGCCTTCTCGGCGGGCGGACCCGTGGTCTGGCCCGAGGTGGAGGCGCTCCTGATGGTGCCGATCAGCGCGCACGCGCTGTTCGCGAAGCCGCTGGTGACCTCGCCGGACTCGGTGCTGGCCGTGGAGGTGCAGCCCGGGACCCCGCACGGGGTGCTGTGGTGTGACGGTCGCCGCACCCTGGAACTGCCGGCCGGCGCCAGGGTCGAGGTCCGGCGGGGCACGGTGCCCGTGCGCCTCGCCCGGCTGCACCACGCCTCCTTCACCGACCGCCTCGTCGCCAAGTTCGCGCTGCCCGTGTCGGGGTGGCGCGGGGCCCCGCACGAAGCACGCCACTAGCACGTGCGTTCGGAGAACTCGGCGAGGGTGACGTCGCATGGCACCCGTCAAACCTCGGTATGGTCGTCCCGTGCTTGAGGAGATGCGGATACGGTCGCTCGGGGTCATCGACGACGCGGTGGTCGAGCTGTCGCCCGGTTTCACCGCGGTGACCGGCGAGACCGGCGCGGGCAAGACGATGGTCGTCACGAGCCTCGGCCTGCTGCTCGGAGGCCGCGCCGACCCGGCCCTGGTCCGGATCGGGGCCAAGGCGGCGGTGGTCGAGGGGCGCATCGTGCTGCCCCCCGGCGCCCCCGCCGCGCTCCGGGCCGAGGAAGCCGGCGCCGAGCTCGACGACGGCGCCCTGCTGATCAGCCGCACCGTGTCCGCCGAGGGGCGCTCGCGCGCCCACGTCGGCGGCCGCTCCGTGCCCGTGGGCCTGCTCGCCGAACTCGCCGACGACCTCGTCGCCGTACACGGCCAGACCGACCAGCAGGGCCTGCTGCGGCCCGCCCGGCAGCGCCAGGCCCTCGACCGGTACGCCGGGGGCTCCGTGGCCGTCCCGCTGGAGAAGTACACCGGCGCCTACCGGCGGCTGCGTGCCGTCGCCGTCGAACTGGACACCCTCGTCACCCGGGCCCGGGAACGGGCCCAGGAGGCGGACCACCTGCGCTTCGGCCTCGACGAGATCGCGGCCGTGGAACCCCTGCCCGGCGAGGACGCCGAACTGTCCGCGGAGGCCGAGCGCCTCGGCCACGCGGAATCGCTCGCCTCGGCCGCACAGGCCGCGCACGCGGCCCTCGCGGGCAACCCCGAGGACCCCGAGGGCATCGACGCGAACACCCTCGTCGCGGGAGCCCACCGCGCACTGGAGTCCGTACGGTCCCACGACCCGGCCCTCGGCACGCTCGCCGAGCGGATCGGGGAGCTGGGCATCCTGCTGGCCGACGTGGCCGGGGAACTCGCCGGCTACGCCGACGACCTCGACGCCGATCCGCTGCGGCTCGCCGCGGTGGAGGAGCGCCGGGCCGCCCTGACCCAGCTGACCCGCAAGTACGGGGACTCCGTCGACTCCGTGCTGGAGTGGGCCGAGCAGGGCTCCGCGCGGCTCCTGGAACTGGACGGCGACGACGAACGGATCGCGGAACTGACCGCGGAACGGGACGGCCTGCGGGTCGAACTGTCCCAACTGGCCCAGGCGTTGACCGACGCCCGGATGGACTCCGCCGCCCGGTTCGCGTCCGCCGTCACCGACGAACTCGCCTCGCTGGCCATGCCGCACGCCCGGGTCACCTTCGACATCCGCCAGATCGAGGACCCCGAAGGCGTCGAGGTCGGCGGCCGCACCGTGGCCTACGGGCCCTCCGGCGCGGACGAGGTCGAACTGTTGCTGGCCCCGCACCCCGGCGCCCAGCCGCGCCCCATCGCCAAGGGCGCCTCGGGCGGCGAGCTGTCGCGCGTCATGCTCGCGGTGGAGGTCGTGTTCGCCGGCTCCGACCCGGTGCCCACCTACCTCTTCGACGAGGTCGACGCGGGCGTCGGCGGCAAGGCGGCCGTCGAGGTCGGCCGGCGCCTCGCCAAACTGGCCAAATCGGCGCAGGTCGTCGTCGTCACCCACCTCCCGCAGGTGGCGGCGTTCGCCGACCGGCAGCTGCTGGTGGAGAAGACCGTCGACGGATCGGTGACGCGCAGCGGCGTCACCGTCCTGGAGGGCGAGGACCGCATCCGCGAGCTGTCGCGGATGCTGGCGGGCCAGGAGGACTCGGAGACGGCGCGCGCGCACGCCGAGGAACTCCTCGCGACGGCCCGCGCGGACGCCTAGGGCGCCCCTTCCGGAACGTGCCGTACGGGGCCCGGGACGCGACGCGTCCCGGGCCCCGTACGCGTTCGGCATGGGGAGATTTCGCCGACCGGGTGGCGGCGGGTAGCCCGTGTGGGTGAGGCTGGGGGGTGTCTGGCGGTATCTCCTGCGGGATCCGCACCCGTATGGTCCCGGAACGCGCGTGCGGACTGGCATCCTGGGCGACGTCTCTGACTCCCTCACCCTGGAGCTTCGGCCCGTGAGCAGCTCCCCGGTTTCGTTCCCCCCTCCCGCCCAGCCGTACGGCCGGCCGCCCCTGCGCACCGTCCAGGTGCTGGGCGGCGCCGGCGCGGGCAGCAGCGCGCACGTCCGCTCCCTGACCACGGGGCTCGCCGCACGCGGCGTACGGGTCACCGTGTGCGCCCCCGTCGCGGCGGAGGGCGAGTACGACTTCACCGGCGCCGGCGCCGAGTTCACGCCCGACGCGGCGAGCGCCCTGCGCGCCGCCTGCGCCGGCGCCGACCTGGTCCACGCGCACGGGGTACGGGCCGGGCTGCGGGCCGCGCTGGCCCTGCGCGGCGGCCGCCACCGGGCCCCGCTCGTGGTGACCTGGCACGGCGGCGCGGCCGAGGCGCCGGGCGCGCTGGGGCGGATGGGGCAGCTGCTGGAACGCCGCGTGGCCCGGGCCGCCGCGGTGGTCCTGGGCGCTTCCTCGGACCAGGTGGACCGGGCGCGCTCGCGCGGCGCGCGCGACGCCCGACTGGCGGCGGTGGCGGCGCCGCTGCCCGCGATCCCCGAACCGGCCGCCGACCCGGAGAAGGTGCGGGCCGAACTGGGCTCGGTGGAGCGGCCGTTGGTGATCGCGGTCGGCAGCCTGGTCGCCCGGCGCGGCTACTCCGTGCTGCTGGACGCGGCCCGGGCCTGGCGCGCGCTGGACCCCGTACCGCTGCTGCTGATCGCGGGGGAGGGGCCGCTGCGGGCCGAACTGTCCCGCCGGATCGAGGCGGAGGGACTCCCCGTACGGCTGCTGGGGCGGCGCCGGGACGCGGACCGGCTGCTGGCCGCAGCCGACGTGGCGGTCCTGCCGAGCCGCTGGGAGGGCCGCTCGCTGCTCGCCCAGGAGGCGCTGCGCTCCGGCGTGGCCTTGGTGGCCACGGACGTCGGGGGAGTGCCGGAACTGGTCGGGGACGCGGCGGTGCTGGTGCCGTACGGGGACCCGGAGGCGCTGGCGGCCGCGGTGTCGGGGCTGCTCGGCGATCCGGCCCGGCGGGCGGCCCTCGCGTCGGCGGGCCGCGCGCAGGCCGCCTCCTGGCCGTCGGAGGACGACACGGTGGCCCAGGTGCTGTCGGTGTACGACGAGTTGATGGAGCGCGGACGGTAGGTCCCCCGGACGCCGCCCCCCGGCTCAGGAGGCGGTGTGGCGCCGGGCGCGCAGGGCGAGGCTGAGGGAGAGCACCGTCTCCGGGTCGTCCAGGTCCGTGCCCAGGAGCTCCGAGATGCGGGCCAGCCGGTTGTACAGCGTCTGACGGTTCAGATGCAGCTCACGGGCCGTCTCCGCCTTGCGGCCCGCGTGCGCCAGGTACGTCTCCAGGGTCGGCAGCAGCGAGGGGCGGGAGGCCACGTCGTGCACCCGCAGCGGGCCGATCGCCCGGTCCACGAAGGCGGCGAGGTCGGGGTGTTCGCGCAGCCGCCACAGCAGCAGGTCGATGTCCAGGCGCCGGGCGTCGTACCAGGGGCGGGCCGGCAGACCGTGGGCCGCCGTCGCCGTCTCGGCGGCGTGCCGCAGCCCGGCCGAGGCCGCCGCCCAACTCCCCGAGACGCCCACGACCACCGCCGGCGAGGCACCCGCCCGGTCCAGCCCGGCCCGCTCCACGCCGGCGCGCAACGCCGCCGCGACCCGGTCGGCGACCGTCGTGCGCTCCGACTCCGTCCGCAGGGACACCAGCAGCGGCACCCGGCCCTCCACCGGGCGGACGCCCAGCATCACCGGGACGCCGACCGAGGACAGTTCCTCCAGCACCGCCCGCGCGAGGACCGCCCAGTTCCCGGACGGGCCCGGGTCCGTGGCCAGCCGCATCACGACCGGCAGGAGCGGGCCCGCGCCCGGCTTGAAGCCCAGGACGCGCGCCTGCGCCGGGGCGTCCTCGGCGGAGATGCGGCCCTCCGCGAGATCCGTCAGGAAGTCGCCCCGGCCGCGCGCGGACAGCTCGTCCTCCTGACGGGCCTGCATCAACACCACCGCCAGCACGCCGGCCGTCCGCTCCGCCGCCATCCGGTGGACGGGCAGCAGCGGGGCCGAGACCCCGAGCAGGACCACGCGCGCCCGCACCGAGCCGGTGCCGTGACCACCCCCGGGCACGTCGACCACCACCGCGTTGGCGGACGGCTCGGCCCCGCGCTGGCCCCGCAGGCCCTCCCACACCTGGAGCGGGTCGGCGGCGGCGTCCCCGGAGACCGGCCCGGCGGCGTAGAGGAGCCGGCCGTCGGGGGTCTCCAGGAAGACCGGGTTCGCCGTGAAGTCGGCGAGGATGCTCAGCACCTGCGGGATCCCGCCGCCGCCCAGCAGGGCCTCGGTACATCGCCGGTGGACCTCCTCGGCCCGCTGGAGCAGGGCGTAGTGGCCGTTGACGATCTCGGTGTGGACCTCCTCCGTCACGGTGACGAACGGCACCTCGCGGTGGAGCTGCACGAGGGGGAGGCCGGCCGCCCGGGCCGTCTCGACGATGGTGGCGGGCAGGCGCGTGAAGCGCGGGCCCAGTTCGACGACCAGCGCGGCGATGCCCCGGTCCGCGAGGCGGCGCACGAAGGCACGCTGTTCGGCCGGCCGGGTGCCCAGGCCCAGCCCGGTGGTCAGGAGCAGCTCGCCGCCCTTGAGGAGGGAGGCGATGTTGGGGACCTCGCCGGCGTGGACCCAGCGCACGGTCCGCCCGAGCCGATCGGCGCAGGCCATCACCTCCGGCAGACCGCTGCGCAGTCCCGGCAGCTCCAGCGCCCGCTGAACAGTGATCCCGCCCTGGTTGTCCATGTCGCGGGACGCTACCAGGGCCTCAGGCCGGCTTGATGTTGTGGTTGAACCGGAAGACGTTGTCCGGGTCGAACCGCCGTTTCACCGAGGCCAGGCGCCGCAGGTTGTCCTCGCCGAGGCCCGCCGCGACCCGGTCCGCGCCCTCGTCGCCGAGGAAGTTGAGGTACACCGCCCCGGTGCTCCACGGCTGCGCGTCGGCCCGTACGTCCTGCACCCACCGCCGGCACCGCTCGTCGTCCGCCGGGTCCTCCCAGACGGCGAACGGGTGCACCGCCCAGGCGGCGTCCCGGTACGGCACGGGGAAGTCCGCGGGCCCCTGCGCGATCGCCCCGCCCAGCGGGAACAGGATGTGCTGGGTGCCGGTCGGAACGGGCATGGACGCGGCGCGGGCGCAGTACAGGTCGACCAGCTCGTCCGGCAGCCCCGTCAGGTACTCGGCGGACCAGTAGTTCCGCATCCCCGGCGGGTCGTCGATCATGCACTGGAGGTCCGCGTACGGGATCGCGGTGACGATCTCCACCTCGTGCGGCACGGCCAGCAGCGGCGCCAGGAGCGCGCGCATGGCGTCCTCGGGACCGGCGTACGTCAGGAGCACCCCGCAGAGCATCGTGCCGACCAGGTGCGGCGGCACGAACGGCTCCGGCGGCGCGGTGAGGTGGATCACGCCACCGCTCGCCTCGGGCGGCGCGGCCTCGATGATCTCCCGGTACAGGCGGGTGACCTCGGGACCCCGCTCGGGGGCGTACATGAGCATCGCGACCGACATCGCGGGCAGTTCGTGCAGTCGCAGCGTCAGCGAGGTGGCGACCCCGAAGTTGCCGCCCCCGCCGTGCAGGGCCCAGAACAGCTCCGGTTCGTCCTCGGCGGTCGTGCTGACGATGTCGCCGTCCGCGGTGACCAGATCCACCCCGAGGAGGTTGTCGACGGCCAGGCCGAACTTCCGGTCCAGCCAGCCCGAGCCACCGCCGAGCACGAACCCGCCGACCCCGGTCGTCGAGACCCGGCCGCCGGTGGTGGCCAGGTCGTGCGGCGCGCAGGCCCGGTCCAGGTCGCTCATCAGGGCGCCGCCGGACACCCGTACGGCCTTCGCCCCCGGATGCACCGTCACCTCGTTCATCCGGCGCAGGTCCACCACCAGCGCGCCGTCGCCCAGGGCCGTGCCGGCGACGCTGTGGCCGCCGCCCCGCACCGCGATCGGCAGGTCCAACGCGCGGGCGAACCGCACGGCCGTGACCACGTCCGACTCGCTCTCGCACTGCGCGATCACGGCGGGACGCCGGTCGACCATGGCGTTGAAGACGGTCCGGGCCTCGTCGTAGCCCGGATCGTCGGGCGCGAGCACCGCACCGGAGAGGTCTTCGCGAAGCGCGGTCAACGCCGCGCCCGCCTTCGAGAGCGGGGCCATGACCGCCCCCTTCCGCGGAGGGGCACACAAGACCCTTCCAGGCTAGGCGGGCCCGGTCCTACCGGCGCGTTCTGAGGCGTCGGTGGGACCGGGCGGGCCCGGGGTCAGCCCCCGTACGCCCCGCTCGCCGTCAGGCGCAGCGCGGTGTCGATCAGCGGGACGTGGCTGAAGGCCTGCGGGAAGTTGCCGACCTGGCGCTGGAGCTTGGGGTCCCACTCCTCGGCGAGCAGGCCCAGGTCGTTGCGCAGCGACAGCAGCTTCTCGAAGAGCCGGCGGGCCTCGTCGACCCGGCCGATCATCGCGAGGTCGTCGGCCATCCAGAACGAGCAGGCGAGGAAGGCTCCCTCGTCGCCCTCCAGGCCGTCCACGCCGCATTCCTCGCCGGCCGTCGGGTAGCGCAGGATGAAGCCGTCGGGGGTCGACAGCTCGCGCTGGATCGCCTCGATGGTGCCGATGACCCGCTTGTCGTCCGGTGGAAGGAAGCCCATCTGCGGGATGAGCAGCAGCGAGGCGTCCAGTTCCTTCGACCCGTACGACTGGGTGAAGGTGTTGCGGTCCTTGTCGTAGCCCTTCTCGCACACGTCCGCGTGGATCTCGTCGCGCAGTTCGCGCCACCGCTCCAGCGGGCCGTCCGCGTCACCGCTCTCGATCAGCTTGATCGTGCGGTCCACGGCCACCCACGCCATCACCTTGGAGTGCACGAAGTGGCGGCGGGGGCCGCGCACCTCCCAGATGCCCTCGTCCGGCTCGTTCCAGTGGGTCTCCAGGTAGCGGATGAGCTTGAGTTGGAGCAGCGAGGCGTAGTCGTTGCGGGCCAGGCCCGTCATGTGGCCCAGGTGGAGGGCCTCGGTGACCTCGCCGTACACGTCGAGTTGGAGTTGGTGGGCGGCGCCGTTGCCGACGCGGACCGGCTGGGAGTTCTCGTAGCCGGGCAGCCAGTCCAGCTCGGTCTCGCCGAGTTCCCGTTCGCCCGCGATGCCGTACATGATCTGCAGGTTCTCGGGGTCGCCGGCCACCGCGCGCAGCAGCCAGTCCCGCCAGGCGGAGGCCTCGTCGCGGTAGCCGGTGCGCAGGAGCGAGGACAGGGTGATGGCGGCGTCGCGCAGCCACGTGTACCGGTAGTCCCAGTTGCGGCTGCCGCCGATCTCCTCCGGCAGGGAGGTGGTCGGCGCGGCGACGATGCCGCCCGTGGGCCCGTACGTGAGGGCCTTGAGCGTGATCAGGGAGCGGACCACGGCTTCCCGGTAGGGGCCGTGGTACGTGCACTGGTCGACCCACTCGCGCCAGAAGTCGGTGGTGACCCCCAGCGCCTCCTCGGCGTCCGGCGCCTCGGGGGCGCCCCGGTGCGAGGCCTGCCAACTGATGGCGAAGGCCACCCGGTCGCCGGGCCCGACGGTGAAGTCGGAGTACGTCGTCAGGTCCTTGCCGTAGGTCTGCGCGTCGGTGTCCAGCCAGACCGAGTCCGGGCCGGAGACGGCCACCGTGCGGCCGTCCACCTTGTGCACCCAGGGCACGATCCGCCCGTAACTGAAACGCATCCGCAGGGCCGAGCGCATCGGGACGCGCCCGCTGACGCCCTCCACGACGCGGATCAGTTGCGGTGCGTGATCCTCGCGGGGAGGCATGAAGTCGATGACACGGACGGTCCCCCTCGGGGTGTCCCACTCCGTTTCGAGCACCAGGGAGTCACCGCGATAGCGCCGGCGATCGGCCCGCGGGGCCGGGGTGCCGGACGGGACCGCGGGACCGACCCGCCAGAACCCGTGTTCCTCGGTGCCGAGAATGCTCGCGAAGACGGCATGGGAATCGAACCGTGGAAGGCACAACCAGTCCACGGCTCCGTCCCTGCAGACCAACGCAGCGGTCTGCATGTCCCCGATCAGTGCGTAATCCTCGATGCGCCCGGACACGTTGCATCTCCAGTCGAACGGCCACGTCCGCCCCTGAGGGCGCTTGCATTGCGCGGTTGCGCGATCTTCGTGTGTGTAGGGATCCCCGCGGAGAGTCCATGATTCCGGAACCGGCGTGGTTACACCGTAGGCCGGACTGCTCGGCGGCGATGTGCAGCGATATTCGAGCAGGATATGACGGCACCCTAGTGATCTCCTTAAGTCTCGGGACAATGCGGCTCGTCCGAACGGGTGACCTGCGCAAATGCCGGACGCGCGGGTGTGGCGCGCACGCTACGCGAGGCCCGGACCGCGTCGCCGGAGGCAGACCGGCCCGGGCGCTGATAGGCTGGTACCCCGTGGACCGGTGGTCTGCCTGTGCGAATCAGGAGCCCCGAAACCGCAGCTTCGGCGCCCCCTGAGACCCTTCCGGTTCAACGGTGGCCGGCGCCGGACGCACCTCACCTCGCGACCACGGGAGCCCCCTCTTGGCGACGCCGCCCGCTGCTTTTCGAAACAGCACAGCCATGACGACCAAGCACATCTTCGTCACCGGGGGTGTCGCTTCGTCCCTCGGCAAGGGGCTGACGGCCTCCAGCCTGGGTGCGCTGCTGAAGGCGCGCGGCCTGCGGGTCACGATGCAGAAGCTCGACCCCTACCTGAACGTCGACCCCGGCACGATGAACCCCTTCCAGCACGGTGAGGTGTTCGTCACCAACGACGGCGCCGAGACCGACCTGGACATCGGCCACTACGAGCGCTTCCTCGACGTCGACCTCGACGGCTCGGCGAACGTCACGACCGGCCAGGTCTACTCGCAGGTCATCGCCAAGGAGCGGCGCGGCGAGTACCTCGGTGACACCGTGCAGGTCATCCCGCACATCACCAACGAGATCAAGAGCCGCATCCGCCGCATGGCGACCGAGGACGTCGACGTCGTCATCACCGAGGTCGGAGGCACCGTCGGCGACATCGAGTCGCTGCCGTTCCTGGAGACCGTCCGTCAGGTCCGCCACGAGGTCGGCCGCGACAACGTCTTCGTCGTGCACATCTCGCTGCTGCCCTACATCGGCCCCTCCGGCGAGCTGAAGACCAAGCCGACCCAGCACTCGGTCGCGGCCCTGCGCAACATCGGCATCCAGCCCGACGCGATCGTGCTGCGCGCCGACCGTGAGGTCCCGACCTCCATCAAGCGCAAGATCTCGCTGATGTGCGACGTCGACGAGGCCGCGGTGGTCGCCGCGATCGACGCGAAGTCGATCTACGACATCCCGAAGGTGCTGCACACCGAGGGCCTGGACGCCTACGTCGTGCGCAAGCTCGACCTGCCCTTCCGCGACGTGGACTGGCGCGTCTGGGAGGACCTGCTGGACCGGGTCCACAACCCCGACCACGAGGTCAAGGTCGCGCTCGTCGGCAAGTACATCGACCTGCCCGACGCCTACCTCTCGGTGACCGAGGCGCTGCGCGCCGGCGGGTTCGCCAACAGGGCGCGCGTGCAGATCAAGTGGGTCACCTCCGACGACTGCAAGACCCCGGCCGGTGCGGCGGCGGTACTCGGCGACGTGGACGCGATCTGCGTTCCCGGCGGCTTCGGGGACCGCGGCGTCAACGGCAAGGTCGGCGCGATCACCTACGCCCGCGAGAACCGGATCCCGCTGCTGGGCCTGTGCCTGGGTCTGCAGTGCGTGGTCATCGAGGCCGCGCGCAACCTCGCGGGCATCGCGGACGCCAACTCCACCGAGTTCGACGCCTCGACCCCGCACCCGGTCATCTCGACCATGGAGGAGCAGCTGGCCTTCGTCGAGGGCGCCGGCGACCTGGGCGGCACCATGCGTCTGGGCATGTACCCGGCGAAGCTCGCCGAGGGCTCCATCGTCCGTGAGGTCTACGGCGGCGAGGCCTACGTGGACGAGCGTCACCGTCACCGCTACGAGGTGAACAACGCCTACCGCGGCGAGCTGGAGAAGAAGGCCGGTCTGGTCTTCTCGGGCGTGTCCCCCGACAACAAGCTCGTCGAGTACGTCGAGTACCCGCGCGAGGTGCACCCCTATCTGGTCGCCACCCAGGCGCACCCGGAGCTGCGCTCCCGCCCGACCCGGCCGCACCCGCTGTTCGCGGGTCTGGTCAAGGCCGCGGTGGAGCGCCAGCAGTCCGCCAAGTGAGCCTGCGGGGCCCGAGGGCCTGACCGCATAACGTAGACAGCCGGGGCACGGAGATCCGTACCCCGGCTGTCGCGCGTTGTGGAGGACATTGCATGGGCATCGACATCGAGATCAAGGACACCTCGGAAACCTGGGAGACGGTCTCGACCCGGCGGCCCTTCGAGGGCGCCAAGACGGCCGTGAGCTCCGACGTGGTCCGGATGCCGGACGGCGCGACCGTGCGCCGGGACTACCAGGTGCACCCGGGGTCGGTGTGCGTGCTGGCGCTGGACGAGGACGGGCAGGTGCTCCTGCTGCGGCAGTACCGACACCCGGTGCGCCGGAAGCTGTGGGAGCTGCCGGCGGGCCTGCTCGACGTGCCGGGGGAGAACCCGCTGCACGCCGCGCAGCGCGAGCTGTACGAAGAGGTGCACGTCAAGGCCGACGACTGGCGGGTGCTGGTGGACTTCTACGCCTCGCCCGGCGGCTCGGACGAGGCGATCCGCGTGTTCCTGGCGCGGGACCTCGCCGAGGCGGAGGGCGCGCGCTTCGAGGTGTCGGAGGAGGAGGCGGACATGCAGTTCGCCCGGGTCCCGCTCGCGGAACTCGTGCGGGGGGTGCTGGCCGGCGAGCTGGCGAACCCGGGACTGGTGTCGGGTGTGCTGGCCCTGTCCGCGGCCCTCGCCGTCGAGGGCGGTCTGGACGCCCTGCGCCCGGCCGACGCGCCGTGGTCGGCCCGGCCCTACGAGGCATAGCCGCCCGGCCCTCGCCGCGCCGGGCCGCCTCGCGCCGTCCCGCTCCACCCTGTTCCGCTCCGTCGCGGCCCGGTCCGGGGGTGGGCGGAGGGCCGTCGGGGGGCCTGGTGTGACCATCGGCTGATCCGATCGGGCGATGTGCCCGCCGCGCTCCACACGGGTCGTCGCTCTGCGTGAACTACGCTCGGCAACCCTAAGGCAGGGAGAGGAGCGGATCCCGTGACGGATTTCGTCGGGCGGCGGCGTGAGCTCAAGGAGCTGCGCGAGGACATCGCACGGACCGGGCTCGACACCCTCTCGGGGCGCAAGGCGAAGGCGCCCCGCGCGAGGGTCCTGCTCGTCGCGGGTCGCCCCGGTTCGGGGCGGACGGCGCTCGCCGAGGCGTTCGTCCGCGAAGTGCGCGACGACTACCCCGACGGGGTCGTGAAGGTGAGGCTCACCACGCCCGGCGGGGAGACCGTCGCCACCGAACGGGCCGTCAGGACCCTGCTGGAGGGCCTCGGTCACTCCACCCCGCCCGGGGCCGGCGAGGACGACCTCAGCTCCGAACTGCGCACCGCGCTCACCGGGCGGCGGGTCATCCTGCTCGTCGACGACGCCGCCGACCCCCACCAGGTCGACGCCCTGCTGCCGGACACCCCCGAGTGCCTGGTCGTGGTGACCGCCGAAGGGCCGCTCACCGGGATCCCGGACGTCCGCCCCTGCACCCTCGGGGGACTGGACACCCCCTCCGCCGTCCAGATGCTCGCGCACAGCATCGGGGACACCCGGATCACCGTGGACCCGCGCGCCGCCGAGACCCTCGCCGAGGAGTGCGGGGGACAACCCGCCGCACTCGCCCTGGTCGGCGGCTGGCTCGCCGCGCACCCGAAGGCCGCCGTGGCCGACGTGGCCAAGCAGCTCCACGACATGCCGCCCGGCACCAGCGGGCCGCTGGCCCGCTCCTTCCGGCTCGTCTACGAATCGCTGCCCCAGCCCGCCCAGCGGACCCTGCGCCTGCTTCCGCTCGCGCCCGCCGGCTTCATCGACGCGCACACCGCCTCCGCCCTGGCCGGCTGCTCCGTGGCCGCCGCGCAGTCCACCCTGGAGGACTTCGCCGGGCTGGGTCTCGTCCGGCACGCCCCCGACGGTCTGTTCCTGTTGCCCGGCTGCCTCGCGCCCCTGCTCCAGGCCCTGCTGGAGGCCAAGGAGCGACCGGCCGAGGTGCAGCTGGCCCGGGCCCGGATGCTGGAGCGGACCGTGCGTCTTCTCACCTCCTGCCGGGCCATGGCCGAGGAGGACGAGGAGCTCGTGCGGGAGCGACTGGACGGGTTGCCCCGCGCCCTCCGCTTCGCCGACCGGCGGGCCGCCGCCGGCTGGCTGGACACCCGGCTGCCCGCCCTGTCCGCGTCGGCCGCCCTCGCGGTGGCCGACGGGGACCTGGACACCCTGGCCCGCCGCTTGGTCTCGGCCCTCGTACGGGCCCTCGCGGAACACCGCGGGACCGAGGCGGCCGCTCCCGAGCTGTACGGGCTGCACCGCCTGGTCCTGGACGTCGCCGAACGCCGCGACCTGTACCGGGAGCAGGCCGCCGCACTGCTGAACCTGGCCGACCTGGACGCCGAGACCGGCCGCACCCACGAGGCGCTGGAGCGGTACCGGGCCGCGCTGGTCGCCGGAAAGGCGGCGAACGACCCGTACGCGACGGGCCGCGCGATGGAATCCGTAGGCGGCGCGTACCAGGAGCTGGCGGACTGGTACCGGGCCTCCGACTGGTTCGGCCGGGCCCTGACCCAGGCACTCGCCCGGGGGGAGCGTCTGGACGAGGCGAGGCTGTACGGCCGGCTCGGCAACGTGCACACGTACGCGGGCCGTTACGGGGAGGCGCTGCGCAGTTGGCGGGCCGCCGCCGCCGGCTACCGACGGCTGGCCGATGTCCCGGGCCAGGCAAAGGCGTTGAGCGAGATGGCGCGAATCCAGGAGTACGCCGGACGACCCGAGGAGTCCCTGCACACCTGCCGCGAGGCGATCGAGTTGGCGCGCAGGGCCGGGGACCTGCGACTTCAGGCCGCGCTGCAGGTGCGGCTGGCCGACACGCTGGACAGGCTGGGCGACCCCGCGGCTGCAAGGCTGCACCGGTCCGCAGCCGACAGATTGCTGGGAGATGACCCTGCTGCCTGCGAAATCCGTAGTGATTCCGACTGAGATTATTTGTTTGCAAGGCTAGACAGCGACTCATCCTTCATTAGACTGGCTCCACCACGTCATCTCGTGGTGCATCCCGTTGCGCGTTCTTGTGAGCGGGTATGTATGGAAGTGACCCGAAAAATCCCCTGAGCCAAGGACCGTGATCGACGATGAAGGTCGGCATCCCCCGCGAGGTCAAGAACAACGAGTTCCGGGTCGCCATCACGCCCGCCGGCGTGCATGAGCTGGTCCGCAACGGCCACCAGGTCTTCGTCGAGCAGAACGCCGGTGTCGGCTCCTCGATCACGGACGCGGAGTACGTCTCCGCCGGCGCCGAGATCCTCGGCACCGCCGACGAGGTCTGGGCAACCGCGGACCTCCTGCTGAAGGTCAAGGAGCCGATCGCGGAGGAGTACCACCGCCTTCGCAAGGACCAGACGCTCTTCACCTACCTGCACCTGGCGGCCTCCCGCGAGTGCACGGACGCCCTCCTGGAGTCCGGCACCACCGCCATCGCGTACGAGACGGTCGAGCTCGCCAACCGCGCGCTCCCGCTGCTCGCCCCGATGTCCGAGGTCGCGGGCCGGCTGGCCCCGCAGGTCGGCGCCTACCACCTGATGCGCTCCGCCGGCGGCCGCGGCGTCCTGCCCGGCGGCGTCCCCGGCACCCACGCCGGCGAGTGCGTGGTCATCGGCGGCGGTGTCTCCGGCTGGAACGCGGCTCAGATCGCCATCGGCATGGGCTTCCACGTGACCCTGCTCGACAAGGACATCAACAAGCTCCGCGAGGCCGACAAGGTCTTCGGCACGAAGATCAAGACGATCGTCTCCAACGCCTTCGAGCTGGAGAAGGCCGTCACCGAGGCCGACCTGGTCATCGGCGCGGTGCTGATCCCGGGTGCGAAGGCCCCGAAGCTGGTCACCAACGAGCTCGTCGCCAAGATGAAGCCCGGAAGTGTCCTTGTCGACATCGCGATCGACCAGGGCGGCTGCTTCGAGGACTCCCGTCCGACCACGCACGCCGAGCCGACCTTCCAGGTCCACAACTCGGTCTTCTACTGCGTCGCCAACATGCCGGGCGCGGTGCCGAACACCTCCACCTACGCCCTGACGAACGCGACCCTGCCCTACATCGTGCAGCTCGCGAATCTCGGCTGGGTCGAGGCGCTGCGCCGCGACGCGGCCCTCGGTCTGGGCCTCAACACCCATGACGGGCAGGTCGTTTACGGTCCCGTCGCCGACGCCCACGGTCTCCCGACGCTCCCGCTGAGCACGTTGCTCGGCTGAACCGTCAACGACTGACGTCAATCTCACGTCTCCGGCCGGACCTTGCTCGCGAGGTCCGGCCGGACGCGTTTTCGGGGTGCGCGTCGAGGCTGCTCAACTCGCCTCGAACGTAACCCTTTAACCCTTTCGCACACCTGCGAAACTTCGCGGCGACAGCTCGTACGCCCTTGACAGAGTGGTGTTCGGTTGCCGACACAACGCGTCGGGTCCGGTGGATTGTGTTGCCGCTGGGTGGTGACACGCCATAGAGTCGCCAACCGTCGGCATGGTGCCACGCTGACCTATCGATAAGTGTCCTGGTCACGTCCGAGGAGGTAAGACGACTTGTGAATGAGTCGACATTTGCTCCTGGGGGTGGTCGAGCAGGAATGCCTGCGCGGGGCCAGGGCCCTGCCGGAATCGAAGCTGTCGGCTCCGTCGCAGTCCGCACCTTCGCAAACCACCAGCACATGACGACGCCCCGAAACAGCATGGACGGCCTAGACGTGAACTCCAGGGCCGGCGACCTGAGCGGCGAAAAGCCCGTGGGTTTCGCCGACTATGACAACGTGCCCGAAGGGCACTTCTACGACCCCGACGCGGAGTACGAGCCCGACCCCGAGTACGCGGCCACTCTCGCCCCCGACGCTGCACGTCAGCGCCGTGAGCGGATCGGCCCGACCGGACGGCCGCTGCCGTACTTCCCGATCCCCGGTCCACTGACCGACCACGGTCCGGCGAAGATCATCGCGATGTGCAACCAGAAGGGCGGCGTGGGAAAGACCACGTCGACCATCAACCTGGGTGCCGCGCTCGCCGAGTACGGGCGCCGCGTGCTGCTCGTCGACTTCGACCCCCAGGGCGCGCTGTCCGTGGGTCTCGGCGTGAACCCGATGGAACTCGACCTGACGGTCTACAACCTGCTCATGGAGCGGGGCATGTCGGCCGACGAGGTGCTGCTGAAGACGGCGGTCCCCAACATGGACCTGCTGCCGAGCAACATCGACCTGTCCGCCGCCGAGGTGCAGCTGGTCAGTGAGGTCGCGCGCGAGTCCACCCTGCAGCGGGCCCTCAAGCCCCTGATGGCCGACTACGACTACATCGTGATCGACTGTCAGCCCTCGCTGGGTCTGCTGACCGTGAACGCCCTGACGGCGGCTCACAAGGTGATCGTCCCCCTGGAGTGCGAGTTCTTCGCGCTGCGCGGTGTGGCGTTGCTGACCGAGACCATCGAGAAGGTGCAGGAGCGGCTCAACCCGGAGCTGGAACTCGACGGCATCCTCGCCACGATGTACGACTCCCGGACGGTGCACAGCCGTGAGGTGCTGGCGCGCGTCGTCGAGGCTTTCGACGACCACGTCTACCACACGGTCATCGGCCGGACGGTGCGCTTCCCGGAGACCACGGTCGCCGGTGAACCGATCACCACGTACGCCTCCAACTCCGTGGGCGCCGCCGCCTACCGCCAGCTGGCCAGGGAGGTGCTCGCCCGGTGTCCCGCCGAGTGAGTCTGCCCGGAGCCGACGAACTGTTCCGTACGACCGGGGGGATGGCGCTGCAGTCGTCCTCGCCGCGGCGGGGCGTCGAGGAGTCCGCGGGCGGCTCGGCGCAGTCGGAACACCCGGCGAACTCGGCGGAGGGCACGACGGAGGGGCGCGGCCGGGAGACCGGCGAGCCGGCGGTGGGCGCGCAGCGCAGGCCGCAGGAAGGTTCTGCCACCGCCGCCGCCGGGGCGTCCGCGCCCCGGCGCGGCAAGGGGCAGGGCCGGGGCGCGAACCGGCGGCCGAGCGGGCGCGAGCGGCACGACGAGAAGATCACGGTCTACGTCTCCGCGGAGGAGCTCATGGACCTGGAGCACGCGCGGCTGGTGCTGCGCGGCGAGCACGGCCTCGCCGTCGACCGCGGCCGCATCGTCCGCGAGGCGGTCGCCGTGGTCCTCGCGGACCTGGAGTCCCGGGGCGACGCGAGCATCCTCGTACGAAGACTGCGCGGGCGCTGACCGGCGCCTGACGCCAGGGCGAGGGCCGGCCCGCTAACGTCGCCTCGGCGGCACCGCCGTGCCGGCCCGTCCGTACGCCCTCGCACCACCCTGGACCTCGATGCACCCTCCCGCCGAACCCGACCACCCCGCCCGCCGCCGGCTGGGCCGCGGCCCGGGCGCCCCCGCCGAGGGGGACGAGGGGCCGCGAGAGCCGGGAGGCCGGGAGCCGGCCCCCGTACCGCCCGAGACGCCGCCCCTCCCGCCCGAGACGCCGGCCCGGATCCCCTCCGAGGCGCCCACAGGGCTCCCGGAGGCCCGCGAAGTCCCCTCGGGCGCCCAGGAGGCCTCGGAGGCGGTCCAGGCGCCCACAGGGCCCCCTGAGGCCCTCCAGGTCGCCGGTGAGGCTCCCGTCAACGCACCCGTCGACGCGGGCGACGGCCGGTTCACGCTCCGGCTGGCGAACTTCGAGGGACCCTTCGACCTGCTGCTCCAGTTGATCTCGCGGCACAAACTCGATGTGACCGAGGTCGCGCTGTCCCGGGTCACCGACGAGTTCATGGCGCACATCCGTGCCATGGGACCCGACTGGGACCTGGACCAGACCACCGAGTTCCTCGTCGTGGCCGCCACCCTCCTCGACCTGAAGGCCGCCCGGCTGCTGCCCGCCGCCGAGGTGGAGGACGAGGCCGACCTGGCGCTGTTGGAAGCCCGGGACCTGCTCTTCGCCCGGCTCCTGCAGTACCGGGCGTACAAACGGATCGCGGAGATCTTCGAGCACCGGGCGCAGGACGAGGGCCTGCGGTACCCGCGCACCGTCGCACTGGAGCCGCACATCGCGGAACTGCTGCCCGATGTGGTGATCAGCATCGGCGCGGAGGGGTTCGCCCGGCTGGCCGTGCAGGCCATGCAGCCCAGGGCGACGCCCCAGGTCTACGTGGACCACATCCACGCCCCGCTCGTCAGTGTCCGCGAGCAGGCCGCCCTGGTCGTCGCCCTGCTCAAGGTTCGCGGGGAGGCCACCTTCGCGGAACTCACGCAGGACGCCCCGGACACCCTCACCGTCGTGGCGCGCTTCCTGGCCCTGCTGGAGCTGTACCGGGAGAAGGCCGTGGTCCTCGACCAGGAGGAGGCCCTGCGGACGCTCACCGTGCGCTGGAGCGGCGGGGACGGCGACGGGATGCCGACGGTGACGGACGAGTTCGATCAGATCGTGGAGGCGAAGGAATGACCGAGCCGGCGGAGCTCGCCCTCAAGGGCGCCCTGGAGGCCGTCCTCATGGTCGTCGACGAACCCGCGACCGAGGAACACCTGGCCAAGGTGTTGGAACGGACCCCGCGCGAGGTCGCGGTCGCCCTGCGGGAACTGGCCGACGAGTACACCGCCCAGGAGCGGGGTTTCGAACTGCGCCTGGTCGCCGGCGGATGGCGGTTCTACAGTCGCGCGGCCTTCGCGACGGCGGTGGAGGCCTTCGTGCTGGACGGCCGGCAGGCCCGGCTCACCCAGGCGGCACTGGAGACCCTCGCGGTCGTCGCGTACCGCCAGCCGGTGAGCCGATCAAGGGTCTCGGCGGTCCGCGGAGTGAACTGCGACGGGGTCATGCGGACCCTCCTGCAACGGGGTCTGGTGGCCGAGGCGGGGACGGAACCCGAAACAGGTGCGATCCTGTACAGGACGACGAACTACTTTCTGGAGCGGATGGACCTGCGCGGCCTGGACGAGCTCCCGGAGCTCGCGCCCTTCCTCCCCGAGGCGGACGCGATCGAAGCCGAGACGCAAGAGGGTGTTCCGTCGTTCGATCCGGACGCACCTGATGCACCGGACTACTTTGAAGACGACAAGACGACGGAACTTTGATGCGAAGCAGCGGTAACGGCAACGGTGGCGGCAACAGGAACAGCGGCGGCGGTGGTGGCGGCGGGCGTGGTAACGCCCGCGGCGGCCCCTCCTCCGGCGGTGGTGGTTACCGCGGTGGCGGCTCCGGCGGTGGCAGCGGCTCCTCCGGCGGCCCCCGCGGCGGCTCCTCCGGCGGTTCGGGCGGTGGCGGCGGCTACCGGGGCGGTGGCTCCGGCGGTTCGTCCGGCGGCTCCGGCGGTGGCGGCGGCTACCGAGGCGGCGGCTCGGGCGGTTCGTCCGGCGGCGGCGGTTACCGCGGCGGCTCCTCCGGTGGTGGCAGTGGCTCCGGCGGCGGCTACCGCGGCGCCGGCTCCGGCACGGGCGCCTCGCGCGACCGTGACCGTGACCAGGCCCCCCAGCGTCCCCGCAACCCCCGCCCCGAGGAGCGTCGCTACGACGTGGGCCCCGAGGGCGAGCGCAACGGCCGCGGCGGCGCCAAGGCGGGCGGCGGCGGTGCCCGCGGCGCGGCCGACGGCAACCGCGGCGGTGCCCGCGGCGACTCCGCGCGCGGTGGCGCCAAGGGTGGCCCCCGTACCTCCCGGACCCCCGGCATCGGTGGAGCCGGCGGCCCGCGCAGCGGCCCCGGCAGCCGCAGCGGCCAGTCGCGCCCCCGCGAGCTGGACGCGCGGATCGAGGAGCGCGTGCGCGACCGGTACGCCGACAAGCCCGTGATCAAGACGCCGAAGACCTTCCCGGGTGCCGAGGAGGAGGGGGAGCGTCTGCAGAAGGTGCTCGCCCGCGCCGGCATGGGTTCGCGCCGTGCGTGCGAGGAGCTCATCGAGCAGGCCCGCGTCGAGGTCAACGGCGAGATCGTGCTGGAGCAGGGCAAGCGCGTCCAGCCGAAGGACGAGATCAAGGTGGACGGCCTGACCGTCGCCACCCAGTCGTACCTCTTCTTCGCGCTGAACAAGCCGGCCGGCGTCGTCTCCACCATGGAGGACCCCGACGGTCGCCAGTGCCTCGGTGACTACGTCACCAACCGCGAGACCCGTCTCTTCCACGTCGGTCGGCTCGACACCGAGACCGAGGGCATCATCCTGCTCACCAACCACGGCGAGCTGGCCCACCGCCTCACGCACCCGAAGTACGGCGTGAAGAAGACCTACGTCGCGGCCATCACCGGCCCGCTGCCCCGCGAGATCGGCAAGCGCCTCAAGGACGGCATCGAGCTGGAGGACGGCTACGCCCGCGCCGACCACTTCCGCGTCATCGACCAGCTCGGCAAGAACTACCTGGTCGAGGTGACCCTCCACGAGGGCCGCAAGCACATCGTCCGCCGCATGATGGCGGAGGCTGGCTTCCCCGTGGAGAAGCTCGTCCGGACCTCCTTCGGCCCGATCGAGCTCGGTGACCAGAAGTCCGGCTGGCTGCGCCGCCTGACCAACACCGAGGTCGGCATGCTCATGCGCGAGGTCGGTCTGTAGGACCCTCGCGCGGGGTTGCCCGACCCCTCGCACGACCGAGCCCCGTCCACCGGGGCCGAAAAGCCCGCGGTGCCCTTCGGCACCGCGGGCTTTTTGCTTGCCCGCACGCCCGATCATGTTTATAGTCAACCTGACTATTAAAGAAGGTGGGGCCTCCATGGGCTGGCAGACGAGTTGGACCGAGATCCTGGCGGCCGCCACCGGCGCCCTGTGCGTCTGGCTGGTGGCGCGGCAGCACATCGCCAACTGGCCCATCGGGATCGCGAACAACGTCTTCTTCATCGTGCTCTTCGCCCAGGCCGGCCTCTACGCCGACGCCGGGCTCCAGATGGTCTTCATCGCCCTCGCCGCCTACGGGTGGTGGTCCTGGACCCACGGGGGTGGACCAGGAACCGCCGAGGCCCTGCCGGTGCGCCGGACCACGGGCACCGAATGGGTCGCCCTGACCGCGGCGGGGGCGGTGGGGGTGCTCGCCCTCACCCTGCTGCTGGACCGCGCCACCGACTCCACCGTCCCCCTCTGGGACGCGCTGGCCGTCGGGCTCTCCCTCATGGCCACCTACGGGCAGTGCCGCAAGCTCCTGGAGTCCTGGTGGCTGTGGATCGCCACCGACCTCGTCTCCATCCCGCTGTACGTCCACAAGGACCTGTACGTGACGGCCGTGCTGTACGTCGGCTTCCTGGCCCTGTGCGTGGCCGGACTGATCGGCTGGCGCCGCGCCCTCGCCGCGACCGAGGGGACCGACGGCCCCGAGGGCTCCCGCGGGCCGGTGCGGGCGGCGACGGCATGAGGCGCCACCGTCACGGGCTGGTGCTCGGCAAGTTCTACCCGCCCCACGCCGGCCACCACCACCTGGTGCGCACCGCCCAGGACCAGTGCGAGCGGCTGACCGTGCTGGTGTGCGCGGCCTCCGTGGAATCGGTGCCGCTCGCCGACCGGGTCGCCTGGATGCGCGAGGCCCACCCCGGCGCCCACGTCGTCGGCGCGGTCGACGACATCCCGGTCGACCTGCACGACCCGGCGATCTGGGACGCGCACATGGCGATCTTCCGCGCCGCCGTGCCCGGCCGGGTCGACGCCGTCTTCACCTCGGAGGCGTACGGGACGGAACTCGCGCGGCGCTTCGGCGCCCAGGAGGTCTGCGTGGACCCGGACCGCACCCTCTTCCCGGTGTCGGGGACGACCGTCCGCGCGGACCCCGCCGCCTGCTGGGAGTTCCTGGGCCCGGCCGTACGGGCCGCCCTGACCCGGCGCGTGGTCGTCCTCGGCGCCGAGTCCACGGGCACGACCACGCTCTCGCGCGACCTGGCGGCCCATTACCGCCGCCGCGGCGGAGTCTGGGCCAAGACGGGCTGGGTCGCCGAGTACGGGCGCCGGTACAGCGAGGAGAAGCTGGCGGCGGCGCGGGCCGCGGACCCGGCGGCCTCCTGGTCCGAGGTGTCCTTCGCGTCGCGGGAGTTCCCCCTGATCGCCCGCCGCCAGGACGCCGAGGAGGAACAGGCGGCCCGGCTCGGCTCACCGGTGCTCTTCTGCGACACGGACTCCTTCGCGACCGGCATCTGGCACGAGCGGTACATGGGCGGCCGCAACGAGGAGGTCGAGGAGATCGCCTCCCGCACGCGGCGGGACCTGTACCTGCTGACCGACGACGTCGACGTGCCCTTCGAGGACGACGGGCTGCGCGACGGAGCCCATCTGCGACCGTGGATGACCGGACGCTTCCGGGAAGAACTCACCGCCACCGGGAAGCGCTTCCTGCTCATGGGCGGCGACCGGGAGACGCGGTTGACCGCGGCTGTGGCCGCGGTCGACGAACTGCTCGCCGAGGGATGGCACTTCACGGACCCGCTGCCCGAGAACGCGCGGGTGGAGACCGGATGACCACCGGATACGACCCCCACGCCTTCGAACCGTTCGCGGTGACCGTCGACCTCGCCGTCTTCACCGTCCGCGCCGGCGCCCTGCACGTGCTGCTGATCCGGCGCGGACAGGAGCCGTACGCCGGCGCCTGGGCCCTGCCCGGCGGTTTCGTCCTGCCCCGCGAGTCCGCCGAGAGCGCCGCACGCCGCGAACTCGCCGAGGAGACCGGCCTGTCCGACGCCGTGGTCGCCGCCCTGCACCTGGAACAGCTGCGGACCTACAGCGAACCCGACCGCGACCCCCGCATGCGGGTGGTCTCGGTGGCCTTCACCGCACTGGTCCCCGACATGCCGGAGCCGGCCGCGGACGGCGGCGGCGACGCCGACGGGGCACGCTGGGTGCCCGTGGGCGAGGCCGCCGGACTGGCCTTCGACCACGCCGTCATCCTCGACGACGCGCGCGAGCGGATCGGTTCGAAGCTGGAGTACAGCTGCCTGGCCACGGCCTTCTGCCCGCCCGAGTTCACCCTCGGCGAGCTCCAGGCCGTCTACGAGACCGTCTGGGACACCGCCCTGGACCGCCCCAACTTCCGCCGCAAGGTCCTCGCCACCCCCGGCTTCGTCGAGGTCGTGGCGGGAGCGGCCCGACTGACCGGCGGCCGCGGCAAACCGGCCGCGCTCTACCGCTCCGGGCCCGCGACGGCCCTGCACCCGCCCCTGCTCCGCCCCTCGGAAGGACACGCACGATGACCGTGACGACGAAGAAGCGCGCGGCGACCGGGGCCCTGCTCGGCCTCGCCCTGGGCGACGCCCTCGGCTTCCCGACGGAGTTCAACGACGTCCCGTCGATCCTCTCCAAGACCGGACCCTGGCGGCAGATGGCCCTGCCCCGCCCGGCGATCGTCACCGACGACACCCAGATGACGCTCGCGCTGGCCCGCGGCATGCGCACCGCGGGGGAGCGGGGTCGCACAGGACCCCTGCGGCTGACCCGCCCCGTCCGGGAGGAGTTCGTCGAGTGGTACCACTCGCCGGAGAACAACCGGGCCCCGGGCAACACCTGCCTGCGCGCCTGCCGGCTCCTCGACCAGCCGGAGCGGGACTGGCGCGACGCCAGCCAGATCGGGTCCAAGGGCTGCGGCGCGAACATGCGGGTGGCCCCCGTGGGCCTGGTGCCCGGCTGGACCGAGGAGGAGCGCGCCGGCGCGGCCCAGCTCCAGTCCGCCCTGACGCACGGCCACCCGACGGCCCTCGCGGCCTCCGACCTGACGGCCAGGGCCGTGTACCTGCTCGCGCGCGGCACCGAGGTGACGGGCCTGGTCGGGCAGTTGCGCTCGTACGCCCTGGAGAACCGCACCCGCTACCACGAGCACTGGCTGGGCGACCTGTGGATGCGCAGCACCTCCGACGCCACGGAGCGGACCTTCATGGCCCGCGGCTGGGACGAGTGCCTGGGCGTCCTGGACCGGGTCGCGGCCGCGCTGAAGTCGCCGTCCCCGGAGACCGACCCCTGCCTGGCCACGGGCGACGGCTGGATCGCCGAGGAGGCCTTCGCCACCGCCCTGCACTGCTTCCTGCTCTTCCCCGACGAGCCGCTGACCGTCCTGCGCCGGGCCGCCTGCACCAAGGGCGACTCCGACTCCATCGCCTGCCTGGCCGGCGCCTTCGCGGGCGCCCACCTCGGCGCGGACGTCTGGCCCCGGGACTGGGAGGGCCGCATCGAGTACCGCGACGAACTCCTGGCCCTCGGGGCCCTCTGGGACGCCTGAACCGATCCCGACCCGGCCGGGCCCGCCCCGCGGCGGGCACGGATCAGGAAGTCCTCCACCCGGGCGTGGTCCGGCTCCGCCGGCAGGGGACTGCCGGCGAGGGCCGCCTCCGCCTCCCCGGTCAGGCGGGACATCCAGGAGTCCACCTCCGCCCAGCCCACCTCACCGCGCCGTACCGCCAGGAGACGCTCCCGGTCGGCGCCGGCGTCGATCTCCAGGCGGCCCGTGCGCAGCAGGTCGCGACAGGACCCGAGCAGGCGCAGCAGGTGCATGGCGTGCTTCCAGCGCGGCGCGCCGTGGGTGCGCACGTCCGCGAGGAGCTTGCCGTGCTGACCGGCCGCGTAGCGGGTGAACGTGACGTGGGCCCAGCGGGAGAGGAAGGCCCCGCGCAGGGACAGGAGTTCCTCGCCGACCGGGGTGACCCGCTCCACCAGCGGGGAGTGCAGGCACTCCAGGATGTTCGGGTTGGCGCGCACCGCCAGTTCGCAGAAGCGTTCCAGCTCCCAGGAGAACTCCTCGTCACGCGGCCCCTCCACGTGCGTGGGCGGCTTCTCGAAGCGCCAGAACAGCGGCGTGGGGGCGAGGTAGACACCGCGCACGTCGGTGTCGCTCGCCTCCGTCGCCAGCCCGAACGCGCGGGAGCCCATCACGCAGGAGTAGACGGTGTGGTCCCGGACGAGGCTGAGGTCGTTCATCCCGGGAGAGTAGGCGGACGCCCCCGCGCTACGCGAGGGAGATTTCACCGCCCGGGGACACGACGATCTTCTTCTCGGCGAGCCCGGTGGCGGCCGGACCCTTGGTCACCGCGCCGTCCGTGATCTCGAACTTGCTGCCGTGGCAGGGGCAGTCGATGCTGCCGTTCTCCACCTTGTTCACCAGGCACCCCTGGTGGGGGCAGACGGCGGTGAAGCAGCGGAAAGACCCGGCCGTCGGCTGGGTCACCACGAGTTTCTGCTCCTTGAGCACGGTGCCGCCGCCGACCGGTACGGACGAGGACTTCACCAGCGCGGCGCCCCCGGCCGAGGACCCGGCGTCCTGTGGGGTCGATCCGGTACCCGCCTCGCTCGCGGGCTTCTCGGAGGACGTACCGCACGCCGTGAGGGCACCGCCCGTGAGGGCCACCGCCCCTGCCGCCAGTACGGTGCGCCGGGCGGTCCGTGTGGGGTCGCTCATGACTGTCTCCTCGCTGTGTGGCCAGGCTGGGCGAGCAGCATCCTGGTCTGCGGCGGCCTTCAGGAGAAGTCCGCCGCGCCAGGCTCTTCGCTGCCGTGCGGCGCGCGTCGGTCGCCCGACTGCCACGGTTCCCATGTGGCGGGAGTGCCGGGTGTGCGCACCACCTCCCACACGCGTACCACCGCATCCCGGTTCAACGGGCCGTGGACATGGGGGTAGAGGCCGCCTGATTCACCCTCCCGGCGGACCTCGGCGGTCAGCGCCGCCTCGTCCAGTTCCACGGTCAGCAGGGTGCCGGGGGTGTCCCGGTAGTACGCCTCGGTGATCGCGAGAGCCGTCGCACGGTCTGCCGAGCAGTGCACGAAACCCTCCGAATCGAGCGAGACGGGGGCGTACGGGAGCTCGGGCGCGGCCGTCCAGTCGGTGAGCGCGACGATGTGGAAGATCATGCCGATCGTTCTACCCCAGGTGCCCCGGAGGCGGGTTCGGGGCCGTGCGCCAAGTGGCGTCATGGGGTGATCCGGGTGAGATTGTCCCTGTCTCGAAGCCGGTGGCGCCGTACGAGCGCGGACCGGTCCCTCTCCGAAAGGCATGACGATGGCGGGTAACGACCTCGGTTCTCTCCTGGGCTCGCTCCTCGGCGGCAGCGGCAGCGGCAGCGGCAGCGGCCAGGCGGGCGGCGGCGGCGGTGGCGGCAACATCCTCGGCGCCCTGCTCGGTGCGCTCGCCGGCGGTGGCGCCCAGGCGGCCGGCGGCGGCAACAACCCGCTCGGCGGGCTGATGGACATGCTGACCAAGTCCGGCCTCGTCGACCAGGCCCAGTCGTGGGTC
The DNA here is from genome assembly GCF_026627505.1 of Streptomyces sp. H27-H5. GTDB lineage: Bacteria > Actinomycetota > Actinomycetes > Streptomycetales > Streptomycetaceae > Streptomyces. The sequence continues at coordinate 35,949 of NZ_JAPNLK010000081.1, forward strand.
GGCACCGGCGAGAACAAGGCCGTCACCGGAGCGCAGATCGCCGAGGCACTGCCGAACGAGGCCCTGCAGAAGGTGGCCGAGCAGACGGGCGTCAGCCCCGAGCACGCCGCCGACCAGATCGCCCAGTCGCTGCCCCGGGCCGTGGACAAGCTGACCCCCGACGGATCGCTGCCCTCCGGCTCGCTGGAGGACATCATCCGGCAGCAGAAGCTCTAGTGCAGCGCGTTGCAGGTCCTTTTCCGGTTGGGCGGGTTGGGTGCGGTCACGCCTCGTGGTCGGCGAGGTGGACGATGGCGGCGGTGTCGAAGGCGTCGTTGGGGTGGCCGATGTCGGTGCC
>NZ_JAPNLK010000082.1 GCF_026627505.1 Streptomyces sp. H27-H5
CCGGCACCGACATCGGCCACCCCAACGACGCCTTCGACACCGCCGCCATCGTCCACCTCGCCGACCACGAGGCGTGACCGCACCCAACCCGCCCAACCGGAAAAGGACCTGCAACGCGCTGCACTAGCATCGAGAGCAGGAAGTCACGGACGAGGAAGAGGTAGGGGACATGGACGGGATCCGAGCGATGTTCGAGGGCATGCCGTGGTGGGTCAAGTGGATCGCCGTTCCCCTGCTGGCTCTGCTCGTCTTCGGCGGTGTGATCACGACCGTTCTCGGCACGCTGATCGCGCTCGTCTTCAAGCTGCTGCTCTTCGTCGCCCTGGTCGGCGGTCTGATCTTCGTGGTCAAGAAGTTCACCGGCGCCGGTTCGAAGTCCTCCTCCCGGGACTGGTAGGACAACCGGATCGACCGTCACCGGGATTGAGCCAGGAGGGGGAACGTGACGTGTGAAACCGTCCATACCCCAGGAATCGGCGGATAGAGTGGCAATCTGTGCCGTTCCCGGGGCACCGAAAAGCCGGTACGGCCGCTCTGACCCGCGGCTATGACGCATAGCCGACACGTGTGACCCCCAGGATCACGGCATGTGCGGGGGTGGCCCCCGCAGAGCGGGCCCTCAAGGCCCGCGCCATGCCTGGGGGTGAGCTTTGTCTTCGGTTCCCAATTCCGCTGTACCGACTCTGATCGGTTCGGTGCAGCGGGCGCTGAGACTGCTCGAAGCCGTGGCCTCCCACAGCGGGGGAGCGCCGGCGAAGCAACTGGCGCGCGAAGCCGGGCTCCCGCTTCCCACCGCGTATCACCTGCTGCGCACCCTGACCCACGAGGGCTATCTGCGCAGGGAGGGCGGAGTCTTCGTACTCGGCGATGCCGCGGGCCGGCTGGCCGTTGGGGGACTTCAGCAGAAACGTCGCAGCATGATCCTCGATTCGCTCGCCCACTTCCGCGACGCCGTGGGGGCTCCCGTCTACTTCGCGGTTTTCCGCGAGGGTGAGATCGAGGTCGTGGGTGTCTCGGACACCCCGTCCAGCCCGGCCTGCGAGGAGTGGGCGGACTTCCGTGAGACCGGCCACGCTCACGCCATCGGCCAGTGCCTGTTGGGCCAGCTCGACGACGATACGCGCAAGGACTACTACGAGCGGCACCCGGTTGAGCCCATCACCCCGTACACGGTGCGGGACATGCGCTCCCTGGAGCAGCGCATCGGATCCCTGGGGCGGATGCAGCCGGTTGTCGAGCGGCAGGAGTACTCCCTCGGCACGGTGTGCGCGGCCATCCCGATCACGGCGGGTGACACCGCCGCGACGATGGCCATTTCTCTCCCCCTGCACCAGGAGGGCGAGTTGCTCTATGTAGCCAATCGACTACGGAGTGAAGTAGGCGCGCTGTTGAGCACCCTCTCCTTCTCTATCAGTATCTGAAAACTCACTCCTTGTGATCTGCAAGCACTTCCACCACTCTTGTCAAGAGGCCTCGAGGGACCATTCCTGGCCACTTCCATGACAGCGGGGTAGGCAATGCGCGAGTCCGTACAGGCAGAGGTCATGATGAAGTTCCTCGTCTCCGAGGAGCTTTCGTTCCGCATCCCGGTGGAACTCCGGTACGACGCTCACGACCCCTACGCGGTGCGCCTGACCTTCCACCTCCCCGGAGACGCGCCTGTGACCTGGGCATTCGGCCGAGAACTGCTCCTCGACGGCATCAACAAGGCCTGCGGGGAAGGTGATGTGCACATCTCTCCCACCGAGCCGGAAGAGCTGTCCGATGTGCACATCCGTCTGCAGGTCGGTGGAGACCGGGCGCTGTTCCGTGCCGGCGCGGCGCCGCTCGTCGCGTTTCTCGACCGGACCGACCGGCTCGTTCCGCTCGGTCAGGAGCGCACTCTGAGTGACTTCGAGGGGAACCTCGACGAGGCGCTCGGCAAGATCCTGGACGAATCCCAGCAGAACGAGCGGAACGCGGGCTGAGCGGCCGCCCCGTTCGCCGCGTTCACCACCCGCCGTTGCCCCGGTCCGGTCCCACCCCGACGTTCAGCGCTTGCGCCGCCGTCCCCTGCCGCCACGTACCGGCCCCGCGGCCGGCGTGGTGTCCGGAGCGCCCGGGCGGTCGGCGGAGACCACCAGAGCGGCCAGTGCCGTGGTGACCGGTACCGAGGCCACGAGCCCGATCGAGCCCACGAGGGTCCGTACGATCTCCTCCGCGACCAGTTCGCTGTTGGCGACCGACCCCATGCTGCTGTTCGCGATCGAGAACAGCAGGAGCAGGGGCAGCGCCGCGCCCGCGTAAGCCAGTACCAGCGTGTTGACCACGGACGCGATGTGGTCGCGGCCGATCCGGATGCCCGCCCGGTACAGGGCGCGCGGGCCCATCTTCGGGTCGGCCTGGTGGAGTTCCCAGACGGCCGAGGTCTGGGTGACCGTCACGTCGTCGAGGACGCCGAGGGAACCGATGATCACGCCTGCGAGCAACAGGCCGCTCATGTCGATCTCCGGGTAAAGACCGTGGATCAGGCCGGTGTTGTCGTCGGTGTTGCCGCTGAGGAACGCCCAGCCGATGAACCAGGACCCCAACAGGCCGATCAGCAGGAGCGAGACGAGCGTGCCGAGCACGGCGACCGAGGTGCGCGCGGTCAGCCCGTGACACATGTAGAGGGCGATCAGCATGATCGCGCTGGCCCCGATGACCGCGACGAGCAGGGGGTTGGACCCCTGGAGGATCGCCGGGAGGATGAAGAGGGTCAGGACGGTGAAGCTGACAGCGAGCGCGATCAGCGCGAACAACCCACGCATCCGCCCGACGACGACGACCGCGATGGCGAAGATCCCGGCGAGCAGCGCCATCGGGAACTTCCGATTGACGTCGATCACGGAGTACTGGAGGTCCCGGGGGGCGTCCGGGGCGTACGCGACCACCACTTCCTGATCCTTCGCCAACTGGCGCGGAGCGCCGGGCTGAACGATCTCGAAGAAGGTCCGGCCCTTGTCGGGGCCGCCGGTGACCTCGACGGTGGCCTTCTTGCACTCACCGGTCTGCGAGGCCTGGGCCTCCCGGCCCTCGGGGGTCGAGGTGTCGCCCGTGGAGGGCACCTGCGAGGCGTTCACCGACTTGCAGTCGACCTGCGCCAGGGTGACGACCTTCCCCTGCTGGGTCTGGCGGTCGAACCCGACGCCGGTCCGCTCGTGGGCGGGGGCACCCCCCGGCCAGAGGATCACCATGCCGATGAAGACCGCGGTGGCGAAGGGGATCAGTACGGCCGCGATGACCTTGCGCAGGTGCTTGGAAACGGGAGCGGCCGGGCCGTGGCTGTGGCTGTGGGAATGTCCGTGGGAGGGGCTTGGCACATGCCCGTAGGGGGCGTGTTCGTGGCCGGTGTGACCGGTGTGCTCAACGGGTTCGGTGGGGGGCTGCGGCGAGGTCGTCACCGGCCGATCATCGCAAGAGATGAGGGGGCCCACTGTTCAGCACGCCACAGATGACGCTAGCGTGGGGGCACCTTTGCACAACGCGGGAGCTCGGAGCACCGGGCTGAGAGGACGCTGATCACCGTACGCACGTCGTCACGACGTACGGGAAGAGGCTGCGTCGACCGCCGAACCTGTTACCGGGTAATGCCGGCGTAGGGAGATCAGGTCTCATGACCATTCAGGACGCACGCACGCCTGCCGTCAGCCAGGACGCCGACGGCCAGACCGAGCGCCAGCCCGGCTGGCACAAGGGATACCTGGCGGGCTCCCGGCCCGACATCCGGGTGCCGGTCCGCCAGGTCCACCTCACCAACGGCAAGGACGTGACGCTCTACGACACGTCCGGTCCGTATACCGACCCCCAGATCGAGACGGACGTCCGTCGGGGTCTCGCTCCGCTCCGCGAGAACTGGATCATCGGTCGCGGCGACACCGAGGAGTACTCGGGCCGTCCCGTGCGCCCCGAGGACGACGGCATCAAGCACACGTCGCCCCGCGGCGGTCTCAAGAACCTCGACGCGGTCTTCCCGGGCCGGCCCCGTCAGCCCCGCCGGGGCCGCGGCGGCGCCGCCGTCACGCAGCTCGCGTACGCCCGACGGGGCGAGATCACCCCGGAGATGGAGTACGTCGCGATCCGCGAGAACGTCTCCCCCGAGGTCGTCCGTGAGGAGATCGCGGCAGGTCGCGCGGTGCTTCCGGCGAACGTGAACCACCCGGAGATCGAGCCGATGATCATCGGCAAGCGCTTCCTGGTGAAGGTCAACGCCAACATCGGCAACTCGGCGGTCACCTCCTCCATCGAGGAGGAGGTGGACAAGATGACCTGGGCGACCAAGTGGGGCGCCGACACGGTCATGGACCTCTCCACCGGCCGCAACATCCACACCACGCGTGAGTGGGTACTGCGCAATTCCCCCGTCCCGATCGGCACCGTGCCGCTGTACCAGGCGCTGGAGAAGGTCGACGGCCGTGCCGAGGACCTGACGTGGGAGATCTACAAGGACACGGTCATCGAGCAGGCCGAACAGGGCGTCGACTACATGACGGTGCACGCCGGCGTACTGCTGCCGTACGTGCCGCTGACCGCCCGTCGCAAGACCGGCATCGTCTCGCGCGGCGGCTCGATCATGGCGGCGTGGTGCCTCGCGCACCACAAGGAGAACTTCCTCTACACGAACTTCGAGGAGCTCTGCGAGATCCTGGCGACGTACGACGTCACGTACTCGCTGGGTGACGGCCTGCGCCCCGGATCCATCGCCGACGCGAACGACGAGGCGCAGTTCGCCGAGTTGAGGACGCTGGGCGAGCTGAACACCATCGCCAAGCGGCACAACGTCCAGACGATGATCGAGGGCCCGGGCCACGTCCCGATGCACAAGATCAAGGAGAACATCGACCTTCAGCAGGAGATCTGCGAGGAGGCGCCGTTCTACACGCTCGGCCCGCTGACGACCGACGTCGCTCCCGCGTACGACCACATCACCTCCGGCATCGGCGCGGCCATGATCGCCTGGTGGGGCACCGCAATGCTCTGCTACGTGACGCCCAAGGAGCACCTGGGTCTGCCCAACCGGGACGACGTGAAGACCGGTGTCATCACGTACAAGATCTCCGCGCACGCGGCCGACCTGGCCAAGGGGCACCCGGGCGCCCAGGAGTGGGACGACGCCCTGTCGGACGCCCGGTTCGAGTTCCGGTGGGAGGACCAGTTCAACCTGGCCCTCGACCCGGACACGGCCCGCTCCTTCCACGACGAGACCCTCCCGGCGGAGCCGGCCAAGACCGCGCACTTCTGCTCCATGTGCGGTCCCAAGTTCTGCTCGATGAAGATCTCCCAGGACATCCGCCGAGAGCACGGTGGTGACCTGAAGGCGGACGAGATCCAGGCGGGCATGGCGGAGAAGTCCGCCGAGTTCGCCGCCTCGGGCAACCGCGTCTACCTGCCGCTGGCGGACTGACGCAGGGCGCGGTGCCGCCGTTGTCCGGACCGGGGGGATCGGACAGCGGCGGCACCTTCGCCCGTCGGTGGTGACATTCGCACCTCGAATCCCTTGCGTTCGAGTGTGCTTCAACTCCTAGAGTCCACCGCCATGACCATGCGATACAGGAATCTGGGCGGGACCGGCATCGAGGTGAGTGCGCACTGCCTCGGCACGATGATGTTCGGGGCCGTGGGGAACCCGGATCACGAGGAGTGCGTACGGATCATCCACGCCGCGCTCGACCGGGGGATCAACTTCGTCGACACCGCGGACATGTACTCCGCGGGCGAGTCGGAGCTGATCGTCGGCAAGGCACTCAAGGGGCGTCGCGACGACGTCGTGCTCGCCACGAAGGTGCACTTCCAGATGGGGGAGGGACGCAACCGCAGCGGGAACTCGCGGCGGTGGATCGTCCGGGGCGTGGAGGACAGCCTGCGGAGGCTGGACACCGACTGGATCGACCTCTACCAGGTACACCGGCCCGACCACGGCACCGACGTCGAGGAGACCCTGGCCGTACTCGGTGACCTGGTGCGGGCCGGCAAGATCCGGGCCTTCGGGTGCTCCACCTTCCCCGCCGAGGAACTCGTCGAGGCGTACCACGTCTCGGAGCGCCGAGCGCTGCCGAGGTTCCGCACGGAGCAGCCGCCGTACTCGATCCTCGCGCGCGGCATCGAGGCCGACGTGCTCCCCGTGGCCCGGCGCCAGGGGATGGGCGTCCTGACCTGGAGCCCGCTCGCGTCCGGATTCCTGAGCGGCAGGTACCGGCTCGGTGGACCGGTCGACCTCACGTCGGGGCGGGCGGCGCTGACGCCCGCCCGGTTCGATCCGGCGATTCCCGGCAACGTCGCGAAGCTGGAAGCCGTGGAACGGCTCGTCGAGTTGGCCGACGAGATCGGCTGCTCACTCCCGGAACTCGCGGTGGCCTTCCCGGTGGCGCACCCGGCCGTCACCTCGGTGATCATCGGTCCCCGCACCATGGAGCAGATGGAGTCGCTGGTCGACGGGGCGGGCCTGGTCCTCGACGACGCGGCGCTCGACCGGATCGACGAGATCGTGCCGCCGGGCCACAACCTCTACCAGCCCGACGGCGTCTGGCGCCCGACGGCGCTCACGCAGGTCGCGCAGCGGCGGCGGACGCTCGGGGACCGCTCGGCGGGTTAGGCGCCGGAGTCGTGCGATGTTTCACGTGAAACAGACCCGGATGTTTCACGTGAAGCAGGCATCACGGACCGGACGGGGGCGCGGGAGACGGCGAACCCGCGGTTGACCTCGGTCTGCCGTCGATAGGTCTCCGGCAGATCGGGCATGGCGAGGAGCCGGTCACAGGCGAGGAGGGAGCCGGCCATGTCCCCCACCCAGTACGAGGTGATCGAGTGCTCGAAAGCAGCCCCCACCGGTACACCCAGGGCTGGACGCCGTACGGAGTCGAGGCAGCGTTCGATGACGGCGGCCTCGTTCTTTCAGATCATGCAGAGGCAAATGGTCGGGTTCACGGCCGCTGACCCTGGGGACGGTCTCGCGGGGCCGTGGCACGGCACGCCGGTGCGCGGCCCGCGTGGACCCCGGAGGCACGGCCAAGTGGCTGCGCCCGATGGGCCGTTCCGCCCCACGTGGGCGGCCTCCGATCAGGTCACTCCGATTCGTGGTCCGGGCCTCCGAAGTCCGGGCTGGTGAAGTCCGGCGGCGAGTAGCCGGGCCGGGTGGCCCCGCCGGAGGTGCCGGGACTCGTGAAGTCCGGTGCGGTGTAACCGAGGTTGGGCATCCGGCTGGACGGAAGACGTCGGACGGGCGAGCCCGGGCGTGTGCTCGGGTCGGCCAAGGCGTCTCGCAGGAACGGCATGATGCCCCGTTCCAGCAGGGCGTTGCGCCAGGCCTCCCGTGCGCGGGAGAGCTCGTCGGGTATCGCCACGGTCTCCTCGGCCGCCACCTCGGTGGAGCTGTTGCGGATCGCGGTCACCAACAGCCCGATCACCGCGAACAGCAGTGCGGCCACGGTGAGGGCGCCGAACAGCCAACCCGCCGTCAGCATCGTTTTGGCGAAGGCGGGTTCGGGATCGAGCATCTTGAGGCTGTAGCCCACCAGCAGGAAGATCAGCATGGCGGTGCCGGCCAAGACGGGCGCGAGGACGGCCACGATGGCGCTCACTCCCGCCCCGCCGTCCTGCCCGTCGCCCTGGTGCTCTCCGCCCCTTCCCGAGGCCGTCAGGGCCTCGTCGCGCAGGTCCTCGCGGACCTTCACGAAGTGGTCGTACTCGGCGGCGGCCGCCGCCGTCAGGATCGCGCTGGCGCCCATGGCCATGGTGCGCAACTGTTCGGCGTTCAGTCGTTCGCCCAGGGCGGCGAGTTCGGGCCGTTCGTTCGCTGTGCGCAGCGCCTCGTCGAGGAGCCGATCGAACTCCGGTCGGTCTTCGGTGAGCAGGTGCGGAGCGCTGGTCATGTGCATCCCCCGATGCTCCGTACAAGCCGGTATGCCCGCGTAGACCCGGGCGCCGGCACAAACGGAGGAGAGCCTGCTACGGATAGAGCGATGGTAGAGCGACCATGCCACGCCGTGACAGGGGCTTTCCGGAAATACCCCGCTCAGCGAACGCTCAGTCGCGCAGAGGCAGCTGTACGACGAGGAGCTTTCCGGCCATCGTGACCCCGCCGTCCATCGCGATGGCCAGCCTGTCCGCGTACACGTGCGGGCCGTCCACGACCTCGGGGCCCCGCGGCTCGTCGCCGTCCTCGGTGCCCACCTCACCCAACAGGTACGGGATGGGGCTGTGTCCGTGTACGACGCGGCCACCTCCGTAGGTGCCCAGGAGTTCCCGCACGGCCTGCGGGCCGGTTTCCTCGTCGCGGAAGGCGAACCGCTTGGTGAACTTTCGGAAGAGGTCCCACGTGATGTCTGCGTCGTTGCGGTTGAGTAGCTCGTGGATGGTGTCGTTGACGTCCTCGATGGAGCTGCCGTAGTCGAGGTAGGCGGTGGTGTCGGAGTGCAGCAGCAGGTGCCCGTCCTCCAGGGTGGCCGCGTCGAGCCGCGACATCCACTGGAGGTGCACGTCCTCCAAGCGCTCCATGTCGGTGCGCTGACCGCCGTTGAGCAGCCAGGCGGCCTGGAAGGTGGCGGTGCCGGCGCCGGAGTGGATCGGGGTGTCGCCGAAGCGCTTGGCGCCGATGAGCAGCAGCTCGTGGTTGCCCATGAGGGCCTTGCAGTAGCCGCCCGCGGCGGCGGCCTCGGCGGAGAGCCGCATGACCAGGTCGATGACCCCGATGCCGTCGGGTCCCCGGTCGGTGAAGTCCCCGAGGAACCAGAGCCGGGCGTTGCCCGCGGACCACCGTCGGTCGGCGTCGATGAGGTTCTGCGCCTGGAGTTCGGTGACGAGTTCGTCCAGGTAGCCGTGTACGTCGCCCACGACGTACAGCGGGCCGGGCCCGGGCGCCGCGGTCTCCTGGGGGACGTAGTGGACCTGGACGGTGTCGCCGGGGCCGCCCTGTGCGCCCCGGCCGATGACGGGCAGGTCGCGCTGCGTGGGCGTGTACCCCTCGGGGTCCTCGTCCTCGGCCGGCGCGGGCGCGTCCGGCACGTCCGACGCGACGGGCGCGAGGCCCGGGTACGCGCCGACGACCCTTTGGTGAGGCACGTGTTCGACCTCCGGGCGCACCGCGACGCGGTCCGTCGGGTGGGTGCCGGGCTCCGTCCGGTACTCGGGCAGCCCGTGTCCGGGCGCGCCCTCGCCGTAGTACGCGGGGTACTCGCCGTACACCGGCTGCTCGCCGGACAAGCCGACGGCCGCCGCGTACGGGGCGGGTTCGATGACCGGCACGCGGAAGTCTCGCAGCGTGTCCGTCCGCATCGCGGGTCCCTGACCGGCCCCCTGAGTCATCGACCCCTCCACCACCGTCGCGCTGCCGTACACCTGCGGACCCTCTGACCTCCGGTCGGAGGGTCCGTGATGTCGTGCGCCCATCATAGGAATGCGGCTCGCGCTCTGTGACGCACCAGGGGTGGTGAATCCTGGCCGGAGCCGGTCCTTCCTGCCACTTTCTACCGATATCGGTGTGGTTGAAATCTTTGACGGGGCTGTCGGCCCCGTCGGTGTGGCGTCCGCCGCCGCCGATTCGACCCGCCGAGCGGTCAGTCCTGGGCAGGTGAGCGGGGCGGGCTGACGGTCGTGCGGGGCTGCCTGCGCTGTGAGGAGGTACGGATGATCAGTTCGGTCGGGACGACCTGTTCGACGGGCCGGCCGGTGTCGACTCCCTCGATCGCGTCGATGAGCAACTGCACGACGGCCGTGCCGATGCGCCGCGGTTTCAGGGAGAGGGTGGTGATCGGCGGTTCGGTGTTCGCGTACACGGTCGATTCGCTGCAGCACACGAGCAACAGGTCCTCGGGAACACGCAGCCCGTAGCGCCGGGCGGCGGCGAGCAGATCGGTGCCGTTGGGGTCGAAGAGCCCGTAGACGGCGTCGGGTCGGTCGGGTCGGGCGAGCAGCCGGTCGGCGGCGACCGCACCCGCGCACGGGTCGTGGGCGGGGTAGGACTCGTAGACGGGGTCTTGGCCGACGCGCTCGCACCAGTTGAGGTAGGCGGTGGTGGAGAGCCGTGTGTAGGTGTCGGTGGTGGTGCCGGTGAGCAACCCGATCCGGCGGGCGCCCGCGGCGGCGAGGTGGTCGAGCAGGTTGAGTACGGCGGCCTCGTGGTCGTTGTCGACCCAGGCGGTGACGGGGAGGGACCCGGCCGGTCGGCCGTCGGAGACCACGGGCAGGCCCTGGCGGACGAGCTCGCTGACCACGGGGTCGTGGTCGGAGGGGTCGATCACGACGGTGCCGTCGAGGGCCACGTTGGACCAGACGTCGTGTCGTGAGGTGGCGGGCAGGATGACGAGGGCGTAGCCGCGGGCGAGCGCGGCGGAGGTCGCCGCCCTCGCCATCTCCGCGAAGTACGCGAATTCGGTGAAGGTGAAAGGTTCATCCCCGTACGTGGTCACGGTCAGGCCGATGAGGCCCGACTTGCCCGTGCGGAGGGTTCGGGCGGCGGCGGACGGGCGGTAGCCCAGACGGTCGGCGACCTCGCGAACGTGGCGACGGGTGGCGTCGGGCAGCCGCCCCTTGCCATTGAGCGCGTCGGAGACGGTCGTGATGGAGACGCCCGCCGCGGCGGCCACGTCTCTGATGCCGGCCCGGCCCTGTCGGCCGCCGGTCCGCCGGGTGGTCTCGGTCCGGCTCACCTGATGCTTCCCTGCTGCTGTCATGGCGAGCCGATAGTAGGGCTCGTGGAGGCGGCTGGTCCGGGTGCATATGCACGCGTTGACAGGCACGTTTCTGCATGGTTCGCCACCCTCAATGACCTTGGAAAAGAAGGCTTCTGGTTGCGTGGAGTGAGATTGGAGCTTGTCGGCGGGTACGGGCATGCCAAAACGGGGCGCCGTCTGGTCGGTGGCAACTCACCTGGACGAGGGATGCGCGCCACGGCGCAGGCCACCAGCGCGCGCATATATGCGCGCGCTCCCCCTGTGATCCTGGCGCCCGCCATTCTCGGATCGGCGGAATCCTCATAAGGTGTGCAGCATTGAGTCGACGGCGACGTCGACGGGACGGTCGAGGAGGACCTGCGGTGAGCGAGAAGAGCCCGAGGCTGCGCGCCGAGCTGGACGGCATCCCCACCTACAAGCCGGGCAAGCCCGCGGCCGCGGGTGGACCCGTCGCGTTCAAGTTGTCCTCGAACGAGAATCCGTACCCGCCGCTGCCCGGCGTCCTGGAGACGGCCGTCGCGGCGGCCGGTCGTTTCAACCGCTACCCGGACATGGCCTGCACGGGCCTGGTGAACGAGCTCGCGGAGCGGTTCGGGGTTCCGGTCGAGCACATCGCGACGGGCACCGGCTCGGTCGGGGTGGCGCAGTCGCTGATCCAGTCGACGGCCGGCCCGGGCGACGAGGTCATGTACGCCTGGCGGTCCTTCGAGGCCTACCCGATCATCACGCAGATCTCGGGCGCCACGTCCGTGCAGGTGCCGCTGACCGACGGGGACGTGCACGACCTGGACGCGATGTACGCCGCGATCACCGAGCGGACCCGTCTGATTTTCGTCTGCAACCCCAACAACCCCACCGGTACCGCGGTGCGCCGGGCGGAGCTGGAGCGGTTCCTGGACCGGGTGCCCTCGGACATCCTGGTGGTGCTGGACGAGGCGTACCGCGAGTTCGTGCGTGACACGGATGTTCCGGACGGCATCGAGCTCTACCGCGATCGTCCCAACGTGTGCGTGCTGCGTACGTTCTCCAAGGCCTACGGGCTGGCCGGCCTGCGCGTCGGTTTCGCGGTGGCGCACGAGCCGGTCGCCGCCGCGCTGCGCAAGACGGCGGTCCCGTTCGGCGTCAGCCAGCTCGCACAGGACGCGGCGGTCGCCTCGCTGCGCGCCGAGGACGAGCTGATGGGCCGGGTCGGCGCGCTGGTGGGCGAGCGGGCCCGGGTGCACGCCACGCTGCTCGCGCAGGGCTGGACGGTGGTCCCGGAGACGCAGGCCAACTTCGTGTGGCTGCGGCTGGGTGAGCGGACCGCCGAGTTCGCGGCGGCCTGCGAGAAGGCCGGTGTGGTGGTCCGGCCCTTCGCGGGCGAGGGCCTGCGGGTCACGATCGGTGAGACCGAGGCGAACGACCTCTTCCTGCACGCGGCGGAGGCGTTCCTCAAAGAGCTGTAAGAGCTGTAAGGGCTGTACGGGTTTCAGAGAGCGGGCAGGAGCCCGCGGGACTCGACTACGCGAGTTCCACGCGGATGGGGCCGCCGTCGCGGACGGTGGCCAACAGGCGGGGGTCGCCGTCGAACGAGCCGAGGACGTTGCACGGGCTCGCCAGGCGACTCTCGCCTTCGCGTGAGATGGGCGTGGGGCCGTAGGGCAGCGCGAGCGCGTCGCCGTCGGTCCAGAAGGCGACCGTGCCCGGGTCGACCACCTGTCGGGCGTCGTGTTCCAGATCCACCGAGATCCCGGTGTCGAAGTAGACCTCCTCGCCCCAGGTGTTCGCGGAGGCGGAAATCGGGAGTGCCTCCGCCAGGGCCTTGCTGGTCGGGGTCTCTTCGAGCGTCGCGGTGAGCTGACCCGCAGGCCAGGAGATTCGAATCTTCATGGGCCGCATTCAACAATCTGTTGAATCTGTTGACTAGGGGGGCCCCGCTCAAGCGTCCGAAAACCACGTGCGCCATAATGCTTGTGAATGTGAACGCGTTCACAAGCGTGTACTGCTTCATCCCGTATTGAGCAGTGCACAACGGACAAAGTGCGGCTGTGACCACGGCGACACGAAGGAGACGACGACGTGGACCAAGCTCTGGCGCCAGAGACCCTGGCGCGATGGCAGTTCGGCATCACCACCGTCTATCACTTCCTCTTCGTCCCTCTGACGATCTCGCTCGCCGCGCTGGTCGCGATCTTGCAGACCGCCTGGGTGCGGACCGAGAAGGGGAAGTACCTCAAGGCCACGAAGTTCTGGGGCAAGCTCTTCCTGATCAACATCGCGATGGGCGTCGTCACGGGCATCGTCCAGGAATTCCAGTTCGGCATGAACTGGTCCGACTACTCGCGGTTCGTCGGTGACGTCTTCGGAGCGCCGCTGGCCTTCGAGGCCCTGATCGCCTTCTTCTTCGAGTCCACGTTCATCGGCTTGTGGATCTTCGGGTGGGACAAGCTGCCGAAGAAGATCCACCTGGCCTGCATCTGGATGGTGTCGATCGGCACGATCCTCTCCGCTTACTTCATCCTCGCGGCCAATTCCTGGATGCAGCACCCGGTCGGCTACCGCATCAACGAGAAGACCGGGCGGGCCGAGCTCACCGACTTCCTGCTCGTCCTGACGCAGAACACCGCCCTGGCGCAGGTGTTCCACACCCTCACCGCCGCCCTGCTGACCGGGGGCGCGTTCATGGTGGGCATCGCCGCCTTCCACCTGCTGCGCAAGAAGCACATCCCGGTGATGCGCACCTCGCTGCGGCTGGGCCTGATCGCCGTCGTGGTCGGTGGCCTGCTCACCGCGGTGAGCGGTGACACCCTCGCCAAGATCATGTACAAGCAGCAGCCGATGAAGATGGCGGCCGCCGAGGCGCTGTGGGACGGCGAGAAGGGCGCGCCCTTCTCGATCTTCGCCTACGGCGACGTCGACAAGGGCCACAACAAGGTCGCCATAGAGGTGCCCGGCCTGCTGTCGTTCCTCGCGGACAACACCTTCGACTCCTACGTGCCCGGCATCAACGACGTGAACAAGGCCGAGCAGGAGAAGTACGGGCCCGGCGACTACCGGCCGGAGGTCCCCGTCGCGTACTGGGGCTTCCGCTGGATGATCGGGTTCGGCATGGCGTCCTTCACCATCGGGGCCATCGGTCTCTGGCTGACGCGGCGCAAGTTCATGCTGCCGCCGGCTCTGCGCACCGGTGAGGACGAACGGCCCCATCTGGTGCTGTTCAGGAAGGCGCTGAATCCCCGCTTCACCCGCCTCTACTGGCTCACCGCGATCTGGACGCTCGGCTTCCCGCTGATCGCCAACTCCTGGGGGTGGATCTTCACCGAGATGGGCCGCCAGCCGTGGGTGGTCTACGGGGTCCTGCGCACCCGTGACGCCGTCTCCCCCAGCGTCTCGCAGGGCGAGGTCATCACGTCGATGCTCGTCTTCACGGCCCTCTACGCGGTGCTCGCCGTGATCGAGGTCAAGCTGCTCGTGAAGTACGTCAAGACGGGCCCGCCCGAACTGACGGAAGCCGACCTGAACCCGCCCACCAAGATCGGCGGGGACGACAAGAACTCCGACCGGCCGATGGCCTTCTCGTACTGAGGCTGAGGAGACCACACCATGCAACTTCAAGACGTCTGGTTCGTGCTCATCGCCGTCCTGTGGATCGGCTACTTCTTCCTGGAGGGCTTCGACTTCGGGATCGGCGTACTCACCAAGCTGCTCGCCCGTGACCGCACGGAGAAGCGGGTCCTGATCAACACGATCGGGCCCGTGTGGGACGGCAACGAGGTCTGGCTGCTCACCGCCGGCGGTGCCACCTTCGCCGCCTTCCCCGAGTGGTACGCGACGCTCTTCTCCGGCTTCTATCTGCCACTGCTGATCATCCTGGTCTGCCTCATCGTCCGCGGCGTCGCCTTCGAGTACCGCCACAAGCGTCCCGAGGACAAGTGGCAGACCAACTGGGAACACGCGATCTTCTGGACCTCGCTGATTCCCGCGTTCCTGTGGGGCGTGGCCTTCGCCAACATCGTGCGCGGCGTGAAGATCGACCAGCACAAGGAGTACGTCGGTACCTTCCTCGACCTGCTCAACGGGTATGCGATCCTCGGCGGCCTGGTCACCCTCACCTTGTTCACCTTCCACGGCGCGGTGTTCGCCTCGCTCAAGACCGTCGGTGACATCCGGGACCGCTCGCGGAGCCTGGCGACCCGGCTGGGTGTGGTCACCGCCGTGCTGGCCCTGGTCTTCCTGACCTGGACCCAGGTCTCGCGGGGTGACGGCAAGAGCCTGATCGCCATGGCCGTCGCGGTCGTGGCGCTGCTCGCGGCGCTCGGCTTCAACCTGGCCGGCCGTGAGGGATGGTCGTTCGCCCTGTCGGGGGTCACCATCGCCTCCGCCGTCGCGATGCTCTTCCTGACGCTCTTCCCGAACGTCATGCCGTCCTCGTTGAACGACGCCTGGAGCCTCACCGTCGACAACGCCTCGTCCACCCCGTACACCCTGAAGATCATGACCTGGCTCGCGGTGGTGGCCACCCCGGTCGTCGTCCTCTACCAGGGCTGGACCTACTGGGTGTTCCGCAAGCGCATCGGTACGCAGCACATCGTTGACGCGCACTGAGTCGCTGACCGTCCCGGGCTCTTCGATCCGGGGACAGCCCGTGCCTGCCTGACCCTGCCGAGGGGATGTTTCACGTGAAACCGATCGACCCGCGTCTTCTGCGGTACGCCCGCTCCACCCGTCTCTTCCTGGGCGCGGTGGTGGCCCTCGGGCTGGCCGGGGCGGGGCTGGTCGTCGGTCAGGCGATGCTCATCGCCGAGATCGTGGTCGGTGCCTTCGAGAAGGGACTTGACGGTGAGGCGCTCCGGACGCCACTGCTGCTGCTCGCGGCGGTGGCGCTGGGGCGCGGGCTGATCGCCTGGCTCACGGAGCTGGCCGCACACCGGGCCAGTGCGGCGGTCAAGTCCGAACTGCGGGGGCGACTGCTGGACCGGGCGGCCGACCTGGGGCCCGGATGGCTGAGCGGGCAGCGCACGGGATCGCTGGTGGCGCTGGCCACCCGGGGCGTGGACGCCCTCGACGACTACTTCTCCCGCTACCTGCCCCAACTGGGGCTCGCGATCGTCGTGCCGGTGGCGGTGCTCGCGCGGATCGTCACCGAGGACTGGGTGTCGGCGGCCATCATCGTCGTCACCCTGCCTCTGATCCCGCTGTTCATGATCCTCATCGGCATGGCCACCCAGTCCCGGATGGACCGCCAGTGGCGGCTGCTCTCGCGGCTGTCGGGGCATTTCCTGGACGTGGTGGAGGGGCTTGCGACCCTGAAGGTCTTCGGTCGGGCCAAGGCCCAGGCCGAGTCGATCCGCAAGATCACCGACGACTACCGCCAGGCCACGATGCGGACGTTGCGCATCGCCTTCCTCTCCTCCTTCGCCCTGGAACTCCTCGCCACGCTGTCGGTGGCCCTGGTGGCCGTGACCATCGGCATGCGGCTCGTGCACGGGGACCTCGACCTGTACACCGGACTCGTCATCCTGATCCTGGCTCCGGAGGCCTATCTGCCGCTGCGCCAGGTGGGGGCGCAGTACCACGCGGCGGCCGAGGGGCTGGCGGCGGCCGAGGAGATCTTCGAGGTCCTGGAGACCCCGGTCGCGCGGGGCGGCGGTTCGGTCGTCCCGTCGGCCGGCGCCCCGCTTCGCATCGCGCTGGACGGTGTGGCCGTACGGTACGAGGGCCGGGGCGAGGACTCGCCCGGACCGGTGTCGCTGGTCGTCGAACCGGGCGAGTGCGTGGCCCTCACCGGGCCGAGCGGCGCGGGCAAGTCCACGCTGTTGCAGGTACTGCTGGGATTCGTGGAGCCGACCGCCGGGCGGGTGTCCGTCGCGGGCGTGGACCTGGCCGATCTGGCGCCCGAGCAGTGGCGGGAGCGGATCGCGTGGGTGCCGCAGCGGCCGCACCTGTTCGCGGGGACGATCGCGGAGAACGTGCGACTGGCCCGGCCGGACGCGTCCGACGACGCCGTCGCCGAAGCCCTCGCGGACGCCGGGGCACGGGAGTTCGTGAGCGCGCTGCCCCGTGGCGCGGACACGGTACTGGGCGAGGGCGGGGTGGGGCTGTCCGCCGGCCAGCGCCAGCGCCTGGCACTGGCCCGGGCCTTCTTGGCGGATCGCCCCGTACTGCTGCTGGACGAGCCGACCGCGGCGTTGGACGGGGAGACCGAGGCCGCCGTCGTCGAGGCCGTACGGAGGCTCGCGGTCGGGCGGACCGTCCTGCTGGTGGTGCACCGGCCGGCGCTGCTGGCCGTCGCGGACCGTGTCGTGGCCGTGGGGGCGGGTCCGGCGAGCGCCTTCCCCGCGGCGGGCCCGGCCGCGCCCACGCGCGCGGGGATCCCGCAGGGAACGGGACGGGTTCGGGACACGGAGACCGGGCCCGCCGATCCCGGGGAGTGGATCCTCGGCGCCGCTTCCGAGGGCGCCGCGAAGGAAGCGGGCACCGACGCGGGGGGCCGCGATCCGCTCCGGCGGGTGCGCGAGGTGGCCGCGGCCTGGCAGGGACGGTTCCGGCTCGGGCTGCTGCTCGGCGCGCTGGCCGTCGGGTGCGGCGTCGGCCTGATGGCCGTCTCCGGATGGCTGATCTCGCGGGCCTCGGAGCAACCGCCGGTCCTCTATTTGATGATGGCGGTCACGGCCACCCGTGCCTTCGGCATCGGGCGGGCCGTCTTCCGCTACGCCGAGCGGCTCGTGTCGCACGACGCCGTCCTGCGGATGCTCGCCGATCTGCGGGTCTCGGTGTTCCGGCGACTGGAGCGGATCGCCCCGGCCGGACTGCGCGAACAGCGGCGCGGGGATCTCTTGTCCCGCCTTGTGGCCGACGCGGACGCCCTCCAGGACTACTGGTTGCGCTGGCTCCTCCCCGTCGGCACGGCCGTGCTCGTCGGCACCGGCTCGGTGGCCTTCACCGCCTGGCTGCTGCCCGAAGCCGGGGCCGCGCTCGCCGTCGGCCTGCTCGCGGCCGGTGTCGGTGTGCCCCTGGTCAGCGGCGCCGCCGCACGCCGTGCCGAACGCCGGCTGGCGCCCGCCCGGGGCCGGCTCGCCACCCGGGTGGCGGATCTGCTGACCGGTACCGCCGAGCTGACCGTCGCCGGCGCGCTGGAGGGGCGGAAGGCCGCCGTGCGCGCGAGCGACCGGGGGCTGACCGACATCGCCTCCCGGGGCGCCGCCGCGACCGGGCTCGGCAGCGGGCTGTCCGCCCTGGTGTGTGGCCTGACCGTGGTGGTCGCCGCCCTCTTCGGTGCGAATGCCGTGGTCGACGGCCGGCTGTCCGGGGTGACGATGGCGGTGGTCGTGCTGACCCCGTTGGCCGCCTTCGAGGCCGTCACCGGACTTCCGCTCGCGGTGCAGTACCGCCAGCGGGTGCGCCGCAGTGCCGAGCGGGTCTACGAGGTCATCGACGCGCCGGCTCCGGTCGCCGAACCGGAGCGGCCGCACGCGATGCCCACCTCGCCCTTCCCTCTGCGGGTGGCGGGGCTCACCGCCCGGCACCCCGGCCAGGAGCGGGACGCCTTGGAGGGGCTCGACCTGACGCTGGAGGCCGGCCGACGGGTCGCGGTCGTCGGGCCGTCGGGCTCGGGCAAGACCACGCTGGCACAGATCCTGCTGCGCTTCCTGGACCAGCGTCAGGGCTCGTACACCGTGGGCGGGGTCGACACGCGCTCGCTCGACGGCGACGACGTGAGGCGGATCGTGGGCCTGTGTGCCCAGGACGCGCACATCTTCGACAGCTCGGTACGGGAGAACCTGCGCCTGGCCCGCACCGACGCGACCGAGGCGCAGCTGAGGCAGGCGCTCGCCGCGGCCCGGCTGCTGGAGTGGGCCGACGGGCTTCCCGACGGCCTGGACACCCTCGTCGGTGAGCACGGGGAGCGGATCTCCGGCGGTCAGCGCCAACGGCTGGCCCTGGCGCGGGCGCTGCTCGCGGACTTCCCCGTCCTGGTCCTGGACGAGCCGGCCGAGCACCTCGACCTGGCGACGGCGGACGCGCTGACCGCGGACCTGTTGGCGGCCACCGAGGGCCGGACCACGGTGCTGATCACACACCGGCTGGCCGGCCTGGAAGCGGTGGACGAGGTGCTCGTCCTGGATCGGGGCGCCGTCGTACAGCGTGGCGGGTACGAGGAGCTGGCCGTCGTCGAGGGCCCACTGCGGCGGCTTCTGGAGCGGGAACGGGAGGCGGACGGACTGCCGGCCGGGAACCGCAGGCCGACTTTCCCCAATAAAGGGGACTAACTAGGCTCAAGGGCATGTCAGTGCAGGAGTCTCAGGAACCACCGGAACCATCACGGGGAACACCGGACCCGCTGGAGGCCGCCACCCAGGCCACCAGGAGTCTGCAGGGCCTCTCCACCGAGCTCACCGCCCGGGTGCCGCAACTGCTGGAGGCCATGCGCTCGGTCGGTACGGGCCTTGAACTGCACTCCACCCTCGACCGCATCTGCGAGACGGCCGCCGAGCTGGCGGACGCCCGGTATGCGGCGATCGGCGTCGTCGACACCGAGGGCCGCGGGCTCTCGGACTTCGTCACCTTCGGCATCAGCGCCGAGACGGCACGGAGGATCGGCCATCGTCCCGACGGGAAGCGGGGCCTGCTCGGCGCGCTCATCTCCCACCCGGACACCGTGCAGCTCGCCGATCTCACGAAGGATCCCCGGTCGTCGGGCTTCCCGGCCCATCACCCGCCCATGAAGACCTTCCTCGGCGTCCCGATCCGGGTGCAGGGGGAGATCTTCGGCAATCTGTACCTCGCCGAGAAGAACGGCGGCGGCGAGTTCAACGACTACGACGTGCACATGGTCCGCGTGCTGGCCACCGAGGCGGGCATCGCCATCGGCAACGCCCGGCTGTACGAGGCCGCCACCCAGCGCGAGCGGTGGATCGACGGCTCGGTGGCCGTCACCACGGCCCTGTTGTCCGGCGGGGACGCGGACGACGCCCTTGCCGTCGTGGCCGAGCAGGCCCGCCGGTTGGCCGACTCCTCGGCCGGGATCGTGCTGCTGCCGGCCGAGGACGGTGGGATGGAGATCGTCGCCGTGTCCGCCGAGAACCCGGCGACCTCGCTCGGTGTCGTCATCCCCGCCGAGAGCCCGGTCGTGGACAAGCTGCTGCGGGGCGAGCCCGTCTTCGTGGACGACGCCGCCTCCGACCCCCGCATGATCAGCAAGCTGACCAGCCAGTACGGGCCCTGCATGATGCTGCCGCTGCACAGCGGCGGACGGGTGCTCGGGGCCCTGGTCACCCCGCGGGCGCGCGGCAAGCGGCCCTTCACCGAGTCCGAGCGGACCCTGGCGACCCAGTTCGCCTCCCAGGCCGCCCTCGCGTTGATGATGGCCGAGGCCCAGCGCGACCGGGAGCGGCTCGCGGTGTTCGAGGACCGCGACCGCATCGCCCGTGATCTGCACGACCTGGTGATCCAGCGGCTGTTCGCCACCGGAATGATGTTGGAGGGCGCGCAGCGCCGGTCCGTCGTCCCGGAGGTCAGCGACGGCGTCGGCAAGGCCGTGGACGAGCTGGACGTCACGATTCAGGAGATCCGTACCGCGATCTTCGCCCTCCAGCAGGGCCCGGCGGAAGCCCCTTCGGGATTGCGCACCCGGGTACTGCGAGAGATCAACATGGCCGCCGTCCCCCTCGGCTTCAAGCCGGCCCACCGCTTCCTCGGCCCGATCGACGCGGTCGTGGGGGAACTGGTCGGCAAGAACCTGATCGCGGCGCTCCGCGAGGCGCTGTCGAACGCGTTCCGGCACTCCGAGGCGTCCCGGATCGAAGTGGTCCTGGACTCCACCATCCACCTGACCGACGGCCGACCCGGAGTCCGGTTGGAGGTGGCGGACGACGGGGTGGGCATCGCCGAGGGCGGCCGCCGCAGCGGGCTGCGGAACCTCCGCCGCCGGGCCGAGTCGCTGGGCGGGTCGAGCTCGTACGGCCCGGGAATCGGCGAGGACGGCAGCGGGACCACCCTGGTCTGGGAGGCCCCGCTCTGAGTGCCCGGGCGCCGGCCCCGCCGCCCCGAGGCAGCCCGGGGCCGACTGCTCCGAGCCCGGCCGCTCCCGGGCCCGGCTGCCTTCGCTTGTCTTCCTACGCGCCGCGTTCGGTCAGGATGCGCTCGATGACGAGGGCGACCCCGTCCTCGTTGTTGGCGACCGTACGGCCGGACGCGGCCGCGATCACGTCCGGATGGGCGTTGCCCATGGCGTACGAGGTACCTGCCCAGCTGAGCATTTCCACGTCGTTCGGCATGTCACCGAAGGCGACCACCTCGGCGGGGGAGATCCCGCGCTCGGCACAACACAGCGCCAGGGTACTGGCCTTGGAGACGCCGAGCCCGCTGATCTCCAGCAGGGCGGTCGGGCTGGAGCGGGTGATCGACGCGTACACACCGGCGACGGAACGGGCCAGGAACAGGAACTCGTCAGGTGCCAGTTCCGCATGGTGCGCGAGCAGCTTCAGCACGGGTGTGGCGCTGTCGTCCAACTCCTCGTGCAGCAGCTTCTCGGCGGTGGCCACCGTGGCACCCGGGTCCTGGAAGAACGGCGGGTACGCCGGCTCGTAATTGATCCCGGTGGTGCGTTCCACGGCGAAGGTCGTACCGGGAGCGGCGGCCCGCAGGGCGTCCACGACCGTGAGCGCGGTGGCCCGAGGGAGTCCCCGGACCTGTACGAACTCGCGGCCGGCGTGCAGGTCGACCACGGCCGCGCCGTTCGCGCAGATCGCCAGCCCGTGGCCGTGGACATGGTCACTGACCACGTCCATCCAGCGGGCCGGGCGTCCGGTCACGAAGAAGACCTCGATGCCGGCCTCCTCGGCGGAGGCGAGGGCGGCGACGGTGCGGGGCGAGACGGTCTTGTCGTCGCGCAGCAGGGTGCCGTCGAGGTCGGTGGCGATGAGCCGGGGAGCGGGGGTTGGCCCGTCCGGGCGCTGGGGAGCCGAGGTCACGGTTCCATCTTCGCCCATGTGCCCATGGCACTGGACCAAGATCGGCCGGCCTGCCGTGTGGGATTCCTGCTGCTTCGCGGTGCCGCCGCGGGTCCCGGGCGATGTTTCACGTGAAACCGAGACCGGGCGCAGGCGGCGGCCGCGAATGTTTCACGTGAAACACGCGGGCACCGCCTTAGGCTCGCCTGTATGAGTCTGCGTCTGAGCACTGTGATTCTCCCCGTCCGACCGTGGCACGAAGGAGGCCGCGACCAGTGGTCGAGGGCCGAGGAGCTCGGGTTCCACACCGCCTACACCTACGACCACCTCACCTGGCGGACCTTCCGTGACGGCCCCTGGTACGGCGCGATCCCCACCCTGACCGCGGCGGCCTGTGCCACCGAGCGGATCCGGTTGGGCACGCTCGTCACCTCGCCGAACTTCCGACACCCGGTGACCCTGGCCAAGGACCTCATGTCCCTGGACGACATCTCCGGCGGGCGCGTCACCCTCGGCATCGGGGCGGGCGGCAACGGCTTCGACGCGACCGCGCTGGGCCAGGAACCGTGGACCCCGCGCGAGAGGGCCGACCGCTTCGCCGAGTTCGTGCCGCTCCTGGACCGGCTGCTGACGGAGGGCGCGGTGACCGAGGAGGGTGCCTTCTACTCCGCCGTGGAGGCCCGCAACATCCCCGGATGCGTTCAGCGGCCGAGGCTGCCGTTCGCGGTCGCGGCGACCGGACCCCGCGGCATGAAGGTCGTGGCGCGACACGGCCAGGCCTGGGTGACGGCGGGCGATCCGAAGGTCTTCGAGGGGACTCCGGAGCAGTCGCTGGAGGCCCTGCGGGGGCAGCTCGGCAAGCTGGAGAAGGCCTGCGTGGAGATCGAGCGCGACTTCGGGGCGATGGAGAAGGTCCTGCTGACGGGCTTCACCCCGGAGCGCGGCACGCTGCTGGAGTCCGTGGACGCGTTCGTCGACTTCGCCGGCCGCCATCAGGAGCTCGGCTTCACGGAACTGGTCGTCCACGCACCGATTCCGAACTCCGACTTCGCCGCCGACGAGGCCGTGTTCGAGCGCATCGCCACCGAGGCCCTGACCCAGCTCGAAAGCTGAGGCCCCGGCCGGCGCCGGACGCGGGAGCGGTCCCCGCCCCGCCGCGATGAAGCGGTGGGGCGGGGACCGCGGGACCGCAATCCCCGCAGACGTTCAGGGCGTCGGACCTCGAACCGTCAGGCCCTCGAACCCTTCAGGCCCTCAGGCGGGCGAGGATCCGTTCCGCGTTCGGCAGCATCCACTCCGGTACGACGCCTTCGGGCAGCGCCAGGATCTCCTCCATCAGCGCGGTGACCCGCTCGACTCCCGCTTCCGGGCGGCCCAGCTCCTGCTCCGTCCAGGCAGCGTTGTTGATGCACTGGAAGCGGTCCTCCAGGTGGTCGTGGCCGAGCTCCGCGTAGACGACCGCGGCCCGGTCCCACAGGCGGATCTCCTCCAGTCGCAGCGCCGTGAGCTCCGCCTCGCCGGGCACGGTGACCGCCGAGACGGCGCTCTTCGCCCCGCCCTCCTCGTCGTTCTCCTCGTCGGCCGCTTTCATCGTCCGGACCTGACGGTCCAGGACCTGCGCCGACTGGTGCCAGGTCTGAGCGAGTTCGGCCCGGAGTTCCGGGTCCTGCGGATCGGCGGCCAACGCCGCTTCCAGCACTCCGATGGCCTCGTCCATCAGGGACCTGGCCGCCGCCGTCGTGTCCACGGTGACCTCCTCGCGCAGAGCCAACCAGGCCAGGGAACGCAGGATCCGTGCCTCAGCGACCGGCGCACCGCCCGCCTGCCGATGCAGTTCCAGGGCCCGTTCGTACGCGGCGACCGCCTCGCGCACCAGCTCGGTGCCGGCGAGCTGGTCGGCGGCCGCCTGCGCGAAGCCCGCCTGGGGACGCGGGTCCTCCCAGTCCTTGGTGAGCTCCGCGGCGTGCAGGTACTGCTCCGCCGAGGCCGGCAGGTCCCGCACCTCGCGCAGCAGGTCGCCGAGGAACTCCCGTACGAAGACGGCCTGCTGCTCACCCTGCTCCAGCAGGTCCGGCAGCGTCGACTGCACCACCTCCGCGGCATCGGCGTACCGCTCGGTCCGCGCGTACGCGCGTGCCAGCAGCAGCCGCGCCTGCGCGCCCCCATCGGCGCTCAGTCCGGCCTGGTCGAACCAGTGCGCCGCCGTCAGCGCGTGTTCGGCGGCCTCCTCGGCCCCGTCCCGTCGGCGCAGCAGGGTGTCGGCCAAGGTGAGGCGTACGACGCCCTGCTCCTCGGGATCGGTCAGCTCGGCGGCGTGTTTGAGCCCGGACCGGGCCGCTGCCTCCGCTTCCTCGGGCCTGCCCAACGAGAGCAGCACGCCGGCCCGCAGCACCAGGGCGTCCACTGCCTGCCAGGGGCAGCCCGCCGTGACGGCCCGGTCGGCGGACGAGGCCAGCGAGGACAGGGCCCGCTCCGGGTCGCCCTGGGTGAGGAGCACCCGGCCCAGCATCTCCTCCGCCTCCGCCGCCACCTCAGGCAACGCTTCCGCGTACGAGGCGATGAAGGAGTCCAGTTCGGCGGCCAGTTCGGCGTGGCCGTGGTCCTGTTCGTGCTGGTGGTCGTGTCCGTGCCCGGTGTCGTGCCCGGACTCGTCGTGTGCGTGCGTGGCCTCGATCGACCGCAGGTACGGCTCCAGGCGGATCGTGGTCAGCTCGGCGCGCGCGATGCGGCGGCCCCGTACCGGGTCGGCCGGATCCAGCGCCTCGGCGGCCCTGATGGCTGTCGAGAGCAGTCTCCGCGTCTCCGCGGGATCCGCCCCGGCCTGTGCGGCGACACCCGCCAGGCGCAGCTCCGCCAGCGCGGCTCGTTCCGCCTGCCCCAGGGCCCGGTAGTGGTCCCTGGCGGCAACCAGCAATTCCGCCGCCTCGGGGGCTCCGGCACGAGCAGCGGACACGGCCCGGTGGTCCGCCAAGTCCGCGGCGAGCAATGGGTCCGCCTCAGAGGCGGGGAGCGCCGCCACGCGTACGGCGAGGTCGGACCAGAGCGCGTCCGCACCCGGGTGTCCCTGGTCGCGGGCGTGCCGGGCCCGTTCCGCCGATGCGTCGACGCTGGCCCGCACCGAGGCGTCCGGGGCGGCCGGATGCGCCGGCTCGGCCTCGACGGGGGTCGGGGTCGGGACGGTGACCGGTGCGGCTTGTGGCAGCGCCGAACTGCGCACTCCGAGGGGCAGCACGTCGACCAGGGGGGCCCGACCGAGCCGGGCGAGGAACCGGTCGGAGACGCGGCTGTTGCCGTTGCGCGCGTCGAACCGGCGTGCGATGTCCAGGCAGCCGGCGTGCAGCACCGCGCACAGCTCGTCGACGGAGTGGGTGGATCCCTCGTAGGGCACGGACGTCCCGGCGCCGTGGCCGAGTGTGGCGAGCCGCTCCAACAGGACGAGCACCCCGCCGTGGAAGTCCAGTTGGACCTTGACGTCGGTGAGCGGCTTGAGGTGCGCGTCGTGGTCGAAGAGGATCTCCAGTCCGCGCGCCTCGTTGCCTGTGAGGGCGCAGAACTCGATGTGCTGGCCGATCGAGCGCAGCAGGCTCTCGTTGCCGCGCGCCAGGCGGTAGCCGCGCAGGTGATGGGCGCGGGCCTCGTCGATCCGGCCCTGGCGGAGCATGGGCAGCAAGGACCGTGCGAGTACCCGGTGTGGTTCCTCCCGACAGGTCTGCTTGCCCGCCAGTACCGGTTCCCAGATCTCGATGGCCTTGGCGTCGTCGCCCTTCGTGGCCCAGAACGAGCCCTGGCTGTTGGTCTCGCAGGCGTGGCAGTCGCTCATCTCGTCGCGCTCGGTGGCCTGCCAGGCGGCGACCGCGCGCTCCGCCCGCTCGTCGTCGCCGATGGCGTCCGCCAGGTAGTACTCGGACTGGCGCACCGCGCGCTCGCTGTATCCGGCGAGGCGGTAGCGACGCTCCATGTCCTCCAGATAGCCGGCGGCGGAAGCCAGCGGGATCTCGGGCGAGTTGATGATCTGGCCGGAGATCCACTTGAAGCGCCAGAAGAGCGAATGGGCCTCGCCCCGGTCGAAGGTGCCGGGATCGCGGTCGTACTCCTGGAGCAGCCGGGCGAAGGGGACCATCATGCGGGTGCGTTCCGAGCTGTACTCGTACGCGTCGATCAGGGTCACCAGCGCATTCCGGAACAGGGCCCGGTCACCGCAGACCTCGGCCGCCGCGGCGAGTGCCTCGGCCTGCGCGTTGCGTGCGGCGCCGTGGGGGAGGAGGTGGTTCTCGTGCAGCGCCTTCCGGATTTCCTCCGGGGTCAGGTTGCTCACTTCTCGTTCTCCCGCGTGTCGGTGGAGTGGGTCGCCCATTCCAGGAGGCCCAGGAAGGCACGGTTGAGCAGGGTGGAGTCGGCGGGGCGCAACGGCCGTTGGGACATCAGCAGCGCCTGGCCGTACAGCGATTCGACGGCGGTCGCGGTCAGGGTCGTGTCGGGGAGGTTCGCGATGCGGCGGATCAGCGGGTTGTTGTGATTGAGGACCAGGCGGGCGCGCGGCGCGGAACCGCGCAGGGCGCCGAGGATGCCGGTCCACAGGGAATCGGCGCTGTCGAGGGCCGCGGTCCGGTCGCGTTCCTGCCGGGCCTGCCGGTCGTCGAGGTAGAGCGCGGGGACGGACACGGGCTGGAAGGCGCGCAGCACCACGTCGCAGCTCTGGGGTTCGAGCCGGGTACGGGCGGTGGACAGGAAGGAGGCGAGGGCCAGTTCGACGGTGGTCGGTACCGGGTCGAGTCGCTCGGTGACGGCCCCGGCGTCAAGCTCGGTGACCTTGAGCTCGGGTCGTACGGCGGGAAGGAGCGCCAGCAGGTCGGCGTCGTAGGTGTAGCCGGCGTTGATGACACCGAGGCCGTGGGCCGCGGCGATCGGGGCGATCTGGCGGAACTCCTCGACGGTGCGCGTGAAGTGGATGTCGGTGTGCGCGGCCGCGAACTCCTCCAGGCTCATCGACCCCTCACTGGTCTCGAACGGCAACCAGGGCAGCATCAGGCCGAGGAGTTCGGCGTCGTGCCGGGCCAGGGACTTCACGCCCAGGTGGTGGACGCTCAGGAAGGAGGCCAGCCGTTCCGGGTCGCTCGCGGCGAGTTCGGCGAGCCAGGCGCGGATCCGGGCACCGAGGGCCTCGCGGACCGCGGCGAGGGTCTCGTCGTCGTACAGGTTCTCGCGGGAGGCGGTGGGCCGCAGGGTGTCGGTGTCGAGCACGACGCGGACGAAGAAGGCCCACTCCGGCAACAGGTTGTCGGCCTGGTCGGTCAGCAGCATGCCCTTGAGGTGGACGCGGTGTCCGGCCCGGTGGGCGGGGCTGGTGGGTTCGGCGAGGACGTAGGCGACTCCGCGCACGCCGGCGACCGGAAGATCGAGGTCGATGCTGTCGAGCGGGGTGAAACCGAAGAGCTGCGCGCAGTGTCCGGCGAGCGCGACGCGGCGGGCGGCCGGGGTGGGGAAGGAACGGTCCCACACGGCGGGGCGATCGGTGATCGGGCGGGGCTCGCCGCCTTCGCCGTCGTCGAAGGTGATGTCATGGTGGAGCAGCGAACCGTAGTCGCGCGCGAGGCGCTCGACCCTGGCGGGCTCGGTCCATTCCTCGGCGCCCGGGCGGGTCTCCAGGTGGACGGTCGTACCGGGCTCCGGGCGCGCTTCGTGGGGAAGCTCGCGGACGGTGTAGGAACCGTCGTCCGTGGCCAGCCATTCCACGGGGGCCGCGAGGGGGTCGCGTGCGGACCGGGTGACGACGCGGATCTGACGGGCGACGACGAAGCAGGCGAGCAGTCCGATGCCGAACTGGCCCAGGAACTGCCGGCGGGTGTCCTCCAGGCCGTGTTCCTCGATCCCGCCGTTGCCGCGCTTGGAGCTGCGGCCGATGGTCGCGAGGAGGGAGTGGGCCTCGGCCGCGGTCAGGCCGATGCCGGAGTCCTCGATGGTGACACGGCCCGCGGAGGCGGTGAGACGGATGTGGACCTGCGCGTCGGGCTCGTGCGCGTGGCGGGCGGTGACGGCGTCGACGGCGTTCTGGAGCAGCTCGCGGACGTAGACGCGCGGGCTGGAGTACAGGTGATGGGAGAGCAGGTCCACCAGGCCGCGCAGGTCGACCTGGAAACTGTTGACCGCAGGTTCGGTCGGGGCTTCGGTCGCGATGTCGGTCGGGACTTCGGACGCGGCCTCGGACGGAGCGTCGGGCGCGGCCTCGGATACGGCTTCGGATGCGGCTTCGGACGTCATGGGGCGTCACCTCACGTGTTCGCATGGATGGTTCGGCGATCGCGAGGTGCCCCCCTCACCGATCCCGGAGTGGGAACAGGTTAGGGGGATGATCTGACATTCTCCCTGTGAATTGTGTGGGTGCCGCGTCACTGGAAACGCAGGAACTCTGGCGGTACGGCGTCCACCAGCCACACTCCGTTGGCGCTGATCCGGAACACGTGTCCGGCCGCCCGCATCGCGCCCGCGTCCACGCTGAGCACGACCGGTCGCCCTCGCCGCGCGCCCACCCGGGTCGCGGTCTCCCGGTCCGGGGACAGGTGCACGTGGTGACGGGCCATCGGGCGCAGCCCCTCGGCGCGGATGGTGTCCAGGGTCGCGGCGATGGTGCCGTGGTAGAGGTACGCGGGCGGTTCGGCTTCCGGCAGGTCCAGGTCCACGGCGACCGTGTGTCCCTGGCTCGCCCTGATGCGGGTGCCGTCGACGGCGAAGCGTTGTTTGTCGTTGGCCGCGACGACGTGGTCGAGTTCCGTCCGGGTGAAGGAGAATCCGTGGCCGGCCGCCGCGTTCAGGAGGTCGTCGATCTCCACCCAACCGTGCGGATCGAGCACCAGTCCGATCCGTTCCGGCTGATGTCGCAGGTGTTTCGAGACGTATTTGGACACCTTCACGGTGCGTCTGTCATCCATGGCCCCAGCGTGCCGGGTCGCGGGCCTTCTCGGCAGTGATTTTCGGCCGGGCCCGTGAACCTGGACTCCCTCTATCGCGTTTCCAAGATACGGAATACATTTTCCGCTGAACTGGCGCCCATGGGGGAGAAATCATGACAATCGATGCTTCGCTGCCACGTCGGGCGACAGTCGAGCTCATCGGTACCGCAGGCCTGCTCGTGGTGGTGATCGGTTCGGGGATCCAGGCCGCCTCCCTGAGTCGTGACACCGGTGTCGCCCTCGTCGCCAACTCCCTCGCCTCCGCCATCGGCCTCGGCTTGATCATCACGCTCTTCGGTCCGCTGTCGGGCGCCCACCTCAACCCGGTGGTCACGCTCACCTCCTGGTGGGCCCGTCGTACCGGAGGCCAGGGGCTCGACGGCCGGGACGCCCTCGTCTATACCGTCGCCCAGACCGTGGGCGCCATCGGTGGCGCGCTCCTCGCCGAGGCCATGTTCGGGCGCCTGCCGGGGACCTTCGCCACCCGGATCCGCGGGGGCGGACACCTGCTGATCGGCGAGATCGTCGCCACCGCGGGACTGGTCCTGGTCATCCAAGGACTCGGCCGGATCGGCCGGGCCAAACTGATCCCGGCCGCCGTCGCCGCCTACATAGCGGCGGCGATCTGGTTCACCTCGTCGGGTTCCTTCGCCAACCCGGCGGGCACCGTCGGACGGGCCTTCAGTGACTCCTTCACCGGGATCGCCCCGCAGTCGCTGCCCGGTTTCGTGGCGGCCCAGTTGCTGGGCGGGATCCTCGGCCTCGCCCTCGCCGGAATGCTCTACGGCACCGACCGCACCGCCCTGCGCCCGGCCGGATCGGACACCGCGTCGGGCGGTGGGCAGGACGCGGGATCGGGTATCGGTTCGGACGCCGGGCCGGACGCGGTTCCGGATGCCGTGACGGACATCGCGCCCGGGGTCGGCCTCGACGGCACCCCCGACGGAGGGCGGAGCGCCGGCCCCGACGCCCGGTCCGGAATCGGTGGAGGGGAGATCGGGCCGGAGCCGACGATGGCCGATATTGCCCGCCCCAACACCCAGCTGGGTATCACTGCTTGAGACCAGGAAGGGTTGCCCACAGGAAAACCCGACTTGTCCACAGCCGATTCGATGAGTTTTGCAGCCAAGAGGGCGATTCGCCCTGTGGACTACTGATCGAGTACTACCGGCCGCCCCTGCCGACCAGTTCGTTCATCGTCCGGGCCTGGATCTCCCGCTCCGTCGCCGCCCGGACGAACTCCGCCACATGGTCGGGACCCACCAGTTCCTGCACCGCCCGTACCGTTTCCGCCGGCAACGCCACCGGGGTGGGACCCGAGGGCTGTGCGACGCCGGCCGCGCCCAAGTGCTGCTGGAGGTGGCGGGTGGCCAGCAGCCTCATCGCCCGTGCCAGCTCCGCGTCCACCGTCTGTTGGGCCAGCGGCCGCAGTCTGCGGACCATCGCCGCCGCTTCCGCCGCGTCCGTGTCCGTGGGTGGGACGTGCCCCAGGTAGCGGGCGAAGACGTGCTCGGTGGTGAACTCCAGGAAGCGCGAAGCGATGTGTTCGACCTGCCCGCGCAACTCCCTCAGATGCCCGGTGATCGCCACCAGCGGCACCCCCGCCGCGTACAGCTCCGAGGCCACCGCCAGTTCCTGCGGCGACGGCACCAGGAACTCGTCCGGGCGGCCCGGGATGCGTTCCAGCACCCCGAGCTCGCACGCCTCGCCCACCGCGTCGTCGTCGGGCCGTCCGCCGAACCGCTCGTTGAGTTCGGACCGGCTGATCCGGTCCGCCTCCTCGTCGGTCCACGGCCCGTGCACCTCGGCGACCAGGCCCAGGACGCCGCCCAGCCCGCGCCCCGCGTCCCACGCCTCCAGCAACTCCTTGATCGAGGCCAGGGTGTATCCGCGGTCCAGCAGGTCCGCGATCTGGCGCAGCCGCGCCAGGTGCGTGTCCCGGTAGACGTTCGAACGGCCTCGTCGCTCCGGCTTCGGCAGCAGACCGCGGTCCTGGTACGCCCTGATCGTGCGCACCGTCGCGCCGCTGTGGTGCGCCAGATCCTCGATCCGGTACTCGGCTACCGCCTGATCGGACAATCCCGGCTCCCTACGACATGGCGGCTCGGCCGACCGCGCCCGCCGCGGTCCGGGCGGCAGGTGGCGCCGCCAGGTACTCCACCGCCCTGCGCAGCGAGCCCTCCTGCGAGGGATGGTACGACCGCAGCCGGGAGCGGGGTATGGCCGTGCCGTGCCCACTGCGCGCCGGCGGCGTCCTGCGGGCCCTGTCGTCCCCGGGACGCGAGTCCCGGAGCGAACGACTCCTCCGGTCGCCCGCTCACCTCGTCCCGCCGCTCACCTCCCGGGTACCGGCCCGCTCACAGCCGGGGCTCCAGTTTCGCGATCCGTCGCAGGGCGCCCGGCGCGAGGCGGGACAACAACAGGGCGCCCTTGGACTCGGGTGTCACCGGCACCACGGCCTGGTTCTTCACGACGGCCAGCAGGATCGCGTCCGCGACCTTCTCCGGCGGGAAGTTGCGCAGGCCGTACAGGCGCGAGGAGCGCTCCTGGCGACGCTTCTCCTCGGCCTCGTCCACGCCGGCGAAACGGGAGGTGGCGGTGATGTTGGTGTTGACGATGCCGGGACAGATGGCCGAGACGCCGATCGACTTCGAGGCGAGTTCCGCGCGCAGGCACTCCGACAACATCAACACCGCCGCCTTGGAGGTGCTGTACGCGGGCAGGGTCTTCGAGGGCAGATACGCGGCGGCCGAGGCGGTGTTGACGATGTGACCGCCCTGATCGCGGTCGGCCATCTGCTTGCCGAAGATCCGGCAGCCGTGGATGACGCCCCACAGGTTGACGTCGAGGACCTTCTTCCAGTCCTCGGCGCTGGTGTCGAGGAAGGACCCGGAGAGCCCGATCCCGGCGTTGTTGACCAGGACGTCCACGATTCCGTACTCGGCGGCGACCTTCTCCGCGAGCTTCTCCATCGCGTGCTCGTCGCTGACGTCCACGCATTCGCCCCAGGCCTGCGGCGCCCCCACCAGGCGGGCCATGTCGGCGGTGCGCGCCGCGCCCTCCGCGTCCCGGTCCACGCACACGACCCGGGCTCCGGCCTCGGAGAAGGCGAAGGCGGTGGCCCGGCCGATGCCGCTGGCGGCTCCGGTGACCAGGACCAGTTGGCCACCGAACCGGTCGGCGTACCGGCCGGGGGCCTTCCGCTCCGGGGCACGCGTCGCCGGTTCCTCCCGCGCGGTCACGAACTCGGTGATCCAGGATGCCAGTTGATCAGGGCGGGTGCGCGGCACCCAGTGCTTCGCGGGCAGGGTGCGCCGCACCAGGTCCGGGGCCCAGAGTTCGAGCTCGTCGTAGAGCCGCTCGGACAGGAACGCGTCCCCGGTGGGCGTGATCAGCTGCACGGGTACGTGCGCGTACGCGTCGGCACGCGGCCTGCGCATCCGGGACCGCACGTTGTCGCGGTAGAGCCAGGCCCCGTGCGCGGCGTCCGAGGGCAGGGACGACGTCGGGTAGTCGCCGGCGGGGACCTTCTCCATGCGCTGGAGGATCCGGGGCCACTGCTTGCCGAGCGGTCCGCGCCAGGCCAGCTCGGGCAGCACCGGAGTGTGCAGCATGGCCACGTACCAGGACTTGGCGCCCTGGTTCAGGAGTTGGGCGGCCCGGCGAGGCGTGGGCCGGGCCATCCGTTTCTTGATCCAGTGCCCGAAGTGGTCGAGGGACGGCCCCGACATGGAGGTGAACGAGGCGATCCGGCCCTCGGTGCGGGAGACCGTCGCGAACTCCCAGCCCTGTACGGAGCCCCAGTCGTGGCCGACCAGGTGCACCGGCCTGTCCGGGCTCACCGCGTCGGCGACGGCCAGGAAGTCGTCCGTCAGCTTCTCCAGCGTGAAGCCGCCGCGCAGGGGGACGGGGGCCGTCGAGCGGCCGTGACCCCGTACGTCGTACAGCACCACGTGGAAGTGCTCGGCCAGCCGCCGGGCGACCTCCGACCAGACTTCCTTGCTGTCCGGGTAGCCGTGCACCAGCACGACGGTCGGCCGGTCCACCTCCCCCAGCTCGACGACGCACAGTTCGATCCCGCCCGTGCTCACCCGACGCTCGCGCGCGCCTTCCAGACCCGTTCCGCCGATGCCGCTCATGCCGCCTTCTCCTCAGCCCAGCGCCGCACGTGCGGCAGATCGTCGTCCAACCAGAAGGCGCTTTCCTCGGGGTCCCGGGAGTCGGTGACGACCAGGATCTCCTCGAACTTCGCGCCGGTCCCACGAAAGCCCAGGTGCGGCTCCACCGCCCACAGGCCGGGCCGCGGCACGTGATCGGAGAAGTGGTAGGGACTCCACAGCGGTGACCAACCCTCGCGGTGCCCGTGCAGGGCGTCGCTCGCCAGACCCTTGAGGGACTGGGTGCCGAACCCGAACACGGTCGGTGACCAGCGCCGCTCCCCGACCCGGTCCAGCTTGTGGGCGATCACGCCGAACGGATAGGCCCGGTGCCGGTTGGCGTAGCCCTGCCGGGTCATGAGCCGCTCGACGTTCTCGTATATCTCGCGTAGGGAGCGGCGCTCGCGGACCTGTCGCAGGATCAGCTCGCGGTGCGGCCGCAGGTCCGCCATCAAGCGGTCCTGGACGGGATGCAGACCGAGGCTCCCCGAGTATCCGACGTCGGCGGCGTAGCCCTTGTGGACCGGGGCCATGTCGAGGATGAAGGGCATCCCCGGCTCCAGCCTCCGGTTCGTGGGGAAGAACTGCAGGGGGATCTTGAAGTTCGCGAAGGCGGTGCGGTCACCGAACCACGCGAACGGCAGGTGGAACCAGTCCCGCACCCCGCGCTCGCGCAGCCACTCGCGCTGCATCCGCGCCGCCTCGCGCTCGGTCACACCCGGGCGGAGCTGCGCCGCCACGGCCTCGGCGCACTCGTAGGCGAGGCGCTGGACCTCTCTGAATCCGCGCAGTTCGGCGCTGAGCCCGGAGACCCCCGCGGTTCCGGTCGCCCCGGTGAATGCGGAGCGTCGCGTCGTGCGTTGCTTGGTTTCCCCAGCCATGCCAGCCGTCCGTCCGTGTCCGTGTAGCCGTACGCGCCCGTAACTTGACACTGATGAATGTGACAATGACTGGCGATCACGTCAAGGTCCGTGCACCGACCTGTGGACAAACTTGTGTGCGCCGTGAAGCGCGCGTTGTTCGAGTGGAGGTGAAAGGCCACCACCATCGTCCTGTCGCAGCAGGGCGGTTGAAGCTGAGGGCAGCTCGACCCGTGAGGTGACGGGGAGGGTGGCAAGCGGCCCTGACAAAGCCGGGACGTGCCAGTACTGCCAGATGGTGCGGGTCCGGCAAGCGAGACGGAAAGGAGTACGCGAGGAACCGGTGCTGACGCTCCCTGATTCCACACCAGCTCGAAGCTGGCGGATCTGGGCTGGATGCGGTGCGTCTCCGCCTTGGCAAGTGGGCGGGGAACTTCCCGAGAACCTTCGGACTGGGGCTCGGGGAGGCCACGGTGAAGTGCTGCGGGGTAGCCGTGGCGATGCCGCGGGGGTAGAGCCGGACTCCTCCTCCGTCGATCGAACAACACGTGAACACGGGAACCGTCCCGGCCTTGACCTGCGATGACGCAGCCAGCGTCATTCCAGGCTGGGCCCACCGTCGGCCGATCGGGCCGGGACGGGGCGGAGCCGCCGTAGTACTCCGAGCCGGGGAAAGCCCGGCACATGGGGAAGGGCGGCAGCGGATTCGAGAAGGGAAGGAGGCCGCAATGCCGAAAGACGCACCACTGAACAGCGGTGCCCCAGAGGCCCCCATGGGGTCTCACCAGCGGGTATCGGGGATGCAGACCAAACTTCACCGTTGGGCGGCGGCCGATGACGGCCGCAGGTTCGACGATCTGTTCAACCTCGTGCACGACCCGGCGACGCTGCTCGTGGCGTTCGAACGGGTCGCGGGAAACAAGGGGGCGAAAACCCCGGGCGTCGACGGCCTCACGGCCGTCAACGTCGAGTGCGACATTGGCACTCAGGGGTTCCTGGAGGACCTGCGCCGCATGCTCCGAACGGGTGAATTCCGCCCGATGCCGGTGCGTGAGCGCAAGATCCCCAAGCCCGGCGGAAGCGGGAAGGTGCGCAAGCTCGGCATCCCGACCGTCGCCGACCGGGTGGTCCAGGCAGCCCTCAAGCTGGTGCTGGAGCCGATCTTCGAGGCCGACTTCAAGCCGGTCTCCTACGGCTTTAGACCCCTGCGGCGGGCACACGACGCGATCGCCGAGATCCACTTCTACGGAACCCACGGCTACCGCTGGGTCCTGGACGCGGACATCGAGGCGTGCTTCGACTCGATCGACCACACGGCCCTCATGGACCGAGTGCGAGCGCGGGTCAAGGACAAGCGCGTGCTGCTGCTGATCAAGGCGTTCCTCAAGGCCGGCGTTCTCACCGAGACCGGCGCCCGCGAGGACACCCACACCGGCACCCCGCAGGGCGGGATCCTCTCCCCGCTCCTGGCGAACATCGCTCTGACGGCGCTCGATGAGCACCTGACGCGGCCATGGGAACCAGAAGGGGAGACCTCGACCGGCTACCGGCGCCGATACCGCCGTCGCAAAGGTCTGCCGAACTGGCGGATCGTCCGCTACGCGGACGACTTCGTCGTCCTGACAGACGGAAACCGCGACGACGCCGAAGCGCTGCGCGAGGACATCGCCGACGTGCTGCAACCGCTGGGTCTTCGCCTCTCCGAGGCCAAGACCCAGATCGTGCACATGTCGGAAGGGTTCGACTTCCTGGGGTTCCGCATCCAGTGGCGCCGCAAGCGAGGATCGGACAAGTGGTACGTCTACACCTACATCGCTGACCGGCCCATCCGGCAGCTGAAGGACAAGATCCGTGCCCTCACGAACAGAAAGTCGCAGCAGAATCCAAGGGACGTGCTGATCAGGCTCAACCAGATCATGCGCGGCTGGGCCAACTACTTCAAGCACGCGGTCGCGAAAGTCACCCTGAGAACCCTCCAGCGCTATGTCTGGCACCGGGTGATCAGCTGGTGGATCGTGCTGCACCGCTGGAGGTGGAAGGACGTCCGCCGACTCCTCACCGACCACAACGGCCGGTGGAAGAGGCCCTCGGCGGACGGGATCGAACTGTTCGACCTCCAAACGGTGACGGTCACCCGTTACCGCTACCGAGGCAACACGATCCCCAACCCCTGGAACAAGCCCGACCACGCCTGAACGGCAGAGACCGTGGAGAGCCCGGTGCATTGAGCCTGGATCCACCGCGTAGTGGTCGGGCTGTGGATGGAGAAATCAGAAGAGGTGCCCGCTGACCTGGGATGATGGGAGTTTCTACGCTTCCATCAGACCCGAGCAAGAGGGCACCTCGTAAGTG
>NZ_JAPNLK010000083.1 GCF_026627505.1 Streptomyces sp. H27-H5
ATTTCACTTCAGAGGTGCCTTGCTGGTTGGTACTGGTGGAAGCGTCAGAACTCCCATCATCCCAGGTCAGCAGGCACCTCTTCTGGTTTCTCCGTCCACAGCCCGACCACTACACGGTGGATCGAGGATCAAAGCATGGTGTCGAGCCTGCTCCGCAGACGATCAGACCCCTGACTTGATCGCGGCAAACAGGCAGTCCGCCAATGCTCATGTGCAGTGGAGAGGACTCCAACGGAGCGGTCTCCGTCGCCTGCAAGAGTCCACAGGCGACCTGTACCAACAAACCAAAGGGTTCCGGGTCTACGTTTCCGACGTGGTCCCCGGATTCCTCCAGACGCCCGGTTACGCCGCTGCTCTTCTGTCGTCCATCGCGGACTTCCGGGGAACCCCCAACGACGTCAGTGAGGCCGTGGCCGCCCGCATAAGGCGTAACGCGGTGCTGAGCAACGGCGCACGCCGGTTCTCGTTCGTCCTGGAGGAGTCCGTATTGCGGTATCGCCTGTGCAGTGCCGAGACCATGGCGGCGCAGCTTGGCCACCTACTCGGGGTTATGGATCTCCAGAATGTCGCCGTGGGCATCGTCCCCTTCTCAGCACAACGGACCGTGTGGCCGATGCCCACTTTCACGATCTTCGATGACGCCAGGGTGCATGCGGACAGTCTGGATGCTGCTTCCACCCTCATACAGCCCAGCCAAGTCGAGCTGTACGCCAGAGCCTTCGAACGGCTCTCACAAGGAGCCGCGCGGGGTGCTGCTGCACGGTCTCTCATAGCGGGTGCTCTGGCGGCCCTGAACTGAGTCCTCTGGCGGCCGGCAGCAGTCTCTGCACCGGGATGGACCGGGATGGTCACGTGACCAACGCATGACCAACAGCGGTCCGAAACAGGCAGAAACAGCAGGTGAGGGTGACCAACCGTGGCGGGCCGGGGATGGCCTGCACGCGGGGATTTATGCAGGTCAGCTAACTAAGAAGCTGGTGTCCGAGTGGAGAGTTCAAGTCCCCCCTCGGACACCAGCACGAAAGCCCCACTTCGGTGGGGCTTTTTGCGTTGTGCGGCATCATGGCCCTGAACGGGGCGAGGGGGAGAGACGTGTCGCAGCACCATCCGCGCAACAGGCCTGTGATCGCCGGGCGTTACCGGTTGGAGGAGCGGTTGGGCAGAGGCGGGATGGGAACCGTCTGGCGCGCGACCGACGAGTTGCTCGGCCGGTCGGTCGCCGTCAAGGAGCTCCACGTCGGGGACGGAACGGAAGCCGCCGGCGCCCTGCGGGAAGCGCGCACCGTCGCGCAGGTCAGGCACCCCCACGTGGTCGTCGTCCACGATGTGGTGGAGGACGACGGGCGGCCGTAACATCGTGATGGAACTCGTCGACGGCGGATCCCTCGCGGACCGGCTCACCGCCACGGGCCCGCTGGACCCCGCCGAGACCGCCCGCACCGGGCTCGCCCTGCTCGGCGCCCTCACCGCGGCCCACGCCCGCGGGGTGCTCCACCGGGACGTCAAGCCCGCCAACGTCCTGATGGAGACCGGCACCGACCGGGTGGTCCTGACCGACTTCGGCATCGCCCACCTCGCCGGCGCCACCACCCTCAGCGAGACCGGAGCCTTCGTCGGCTCACCCGAGTACACCTCGCCCGAACGCATGCAGGGCGCCGCCGCGGGACCCGAATCCGACCTGTGGTCGCTGGGCGCCCTGCTGTGCGCGGCCCTGACGGGGGAATCGCCCTTCCACCGGGACTCCCTCGGCGGGGTGCTGCACGCCGTCGTCCACGACGAGATCCGCCCGCCGGCGAAGGCGGGGCCGCTGCTGCCGGTCATCCGCGGCCTGCTGGACCGGGATCCGGAGCGACGGTTGGACGCACCGGAGACGCGGCGGCTGCTGTCGGCGTACGTGGCCACCGGCACCATGCCCCTGCTCGACCGGGCCGCCGCCCCCACCCCGCCCGCCGGGACCTCCGGCCGCAAGGCGGCAACCGGCACCGGCACCCCGCCCGGCTACTCCCCGACCGAGCACGTGGCCCGGCCGGCCGGGCCCGCCGCCCCCGCCCGCCCGGCCCTGCGGATCGGGCTGGTCGTGGCCCTGGTCGTCCTGGCGGTCGTCGCCACCGTGACCGTGACCTCGCTGCTCGACAACGGGTCGCGGGGCCGGACCGACACGGCCGGCCCCGCCTCCGGCGCCCCGGCCGCGGACCGGTCGCCACGAACGGCGAACGGCGAGCGGGGCCCCGGCCTCCCCGAGCCCCGCGAACGCCGCCCCCTCGCCCCCGGCGACCCCCACCCCTGCCGGGTCGCGGACACAGCCCGAGCGTTCCGCGCCCACCAAGCCCGCGCCCGCCGGCTACCGCACCGTCGTCGACCGGGAGGGGTTCAGCCTCGCCGTGCCCCAGGGGTACCGGCGCACCGCCGACGACCAGCGGGTCTTCTACGTCTCCCCGGACGGGGCCTTCCGGATCGGCATCAAGTCGACGCCGCCCGTCGCCGGCGGGCCGCCCGCGGCGATGAAGGCCTCCGACACGGCCGGCCCCGACACCAATCCCGGCTACCGCGACAACACCGTCGTGCGGACCACCCACAACGGACTGCCCGCCGCACTGTGGGAGTTCACCTGGAACGGTTTCACCGCGGCGGAGGGTCCCCGGCACACCTTCGACCTCTGCTGGGACGAGAACGGCGGCATGTACGACGTCTGGGTCTCCGCCCCGGTGGGACGGCTCGGCGAGGCGCGGAGCCACTTCGACGCGGCGCTGGACTCCTTCGTCCCCCCGGCCTGAGTCCCGTCACGTCTCGTCCGTCCCCAGGACCACCAGCCCTCCCGGCGCGGTCAGGCTGCCGGGGGTGAGCGGCGCGAAGGTGTGGGGGAGCGCCAGCCGCGGCCGTTCGGCGTCCTCCGGTACGGCGGCGAAGAGGTAGGCGGCCGCCGCGACCGGGTCGCTGACCAGATGGGGGCCGTCCGCGCCGGCGCCACCACCGACCGGGGTACGGAACAGCTTCCGCAGGTGCCGCAGGGTCTCCGGGGTGATCCCGGCCGGCGAGACCGGCGGGACCGGGGGGCTCGGAGTGTTCGCCGCCCCCGTGACGTCCGCCCGCACGGCGGGGGCCTCCGCCGGTATCGCGCCCGACAGGAGGAGGGCCAGGAGCACCGGCACCGCCGTGCGGCGCAAGGCGTCGCCGGCCCGCCGCAGCCGGTGCGCGTGCGGCGCGGGCAGCGACAGCCCGAGACAGCCGGCGGCCGCGCCGCCCACGGCCGGCGCGACCGGGCAGCCGGCCCCGGGGGAGCAGGCGCGCAGATCGAAGACCGGGATGCCCGACGCCATCGGGTCGAGGGCGTGGAACAGGATGCGGCCGTCCGTGACGACCGCCGGCGGGGTCGACGCGACCGGGCGGCGCCGCGCCACGTGGTCCGCGCCGAGGTCGTGGTCGAGGCCGGTGAACGGGCACGCCCCGATGCCTGCGGCGTGCGCACCGGCGCGGAAGTCCGGCCACCTCCACCCCGGTGGAGCGCCGGCCCCGTCCGCCGGCCGCGGGATGCGGGCCTCCGCGTCCGGGTACGGGCCGAGGTGGACGGCGGCCTCCACGCCGTCCCGCGCCAAGGCCCGCCGGAGCTGCCCCGCGAGGCCCGCCAGGACCGCGAGGCCCGGGGCGGCGAGCCGGTCCAGGGCCGGCCCGCGGCCGTAGAGCCCCGCGACGGGGCGACAGGCGTACCCCTCCTCGCACAGCATCGACAGCAGCGGCGCGAGCTCCGCTTCGGCCAGGCCCGATTCCCGCCCCAGTTGGCAGGTCCGCACACCCAGCGGGCGACGTTCCAGGACGCGTACGACGGCCAGCGCGCGGCGGGCCTGCGCGAGGGCCTCGCCCGCGGCGCCGAGGGATCCGCCGGCACGGGAGGCCCCGGTCACGGGCGGCCGGCGCGGCGGGCCCGCACCCGGTGCGGCCGGTGCGGGCGGCGCCGGCGCGGGGCGGAACGCCGCCAGCACGGTCGTCAGCCCCGGTTTGGGCAGCGGCACCGGCCCCAGATCGGGATCGTCGAGCTGGTCCACGTAGCGCAGGACCGCCGCCTGCGCGCACAGCCGGACCTCGCGCAGCTCCCGGTGGCCGGCGGGTCGGTAGCCGCGACGGCCCAGCTCCCGGGCCCAGACGCGGGCGTCGTGGTGCTCGCCGCGCCGGGAGTGGTCGAGGAAGAGGCAGTAGGCGGCCGCCGCGGTCCGGGGCCGCCCGGAGCCGGCCGCGAACTGCCACCAGAACCGGGCCCCTTCGCGGAGACCGGACAGGTGCAGCAGGCAGCCGAAGACCACCGCGCCGGCCAGGTCGGTGTGCCCGCCGCGGGCGAAGGAGGTGAGCCGGGCCTCCGCGTTCGGATCGCACACGGCGCCCAGGCAGGCCGACTTCAGGTCGCGCCGGGCCCGCTCGGCGTCGAGCGGCACGTCCCGGGCCGGGTCGCTCCAGCCGAGGGGGGAGCCGCGTCGTGCGCGGCCGGCGGGCGTCCGGGGGGAGCGCAGCAACCGGGCCTCGGCCGTGCCGAGGTCGTAGTGCGGATAGCGGTCGCGGACGCCCGCCCGGGCCAGGAACTCGGCCAGGGAGCGAGGGGTCCCGTCGCGGTCCCGGCTCTCGCGCGGCCTCATGACTCGACGGACGCGTCGAGCAGCCGGGCGAGTCGACGGTGCGCCTGGCCGAGCTGCGAGCGGACCGTGGCCTCGTCGACACCCATCACCGAGGCGGCTTCCCCGGGCGTGCACTGGAGCCCGTACCGCAGCATCACGGTGTCCCGCTGCCGCTCGGCGAGCCGCGAGACGGCCGAGTAGAAGCGGATGGTGTCGGTCAGCACCTCGTACTGGTCGCAGTGGGCTTCCTTGAGCGCCGCCTCGAAGGCGCTGATGTCCATCGGCCGGGGGCACGGGACGCGCCGGTGCTGCCGATCGACGATCCGTTGTTTGAGGACGGTCCAGGCGTAGGCGTCCAGGCGGTCCATGTGCAGCATGCGGAGCCAGTCGTTCATGA
This sequence comes from Streptomyces sp. H27-H5, assembly GCF_026627505.1. GTDB lineage: Bacteria > Actinomycetota > Actinomycetes > Streptomycetales > Streptomycetaceae > Streptomyces. The sequence continues at coordinate 4,999 of NZ_JAPNLK010000083.1, forward strand.
GCGTGTCGAAGGTGGCGTCGACCGCGTCCTCGGCGGCGGCGTCGGAGCCCAGCTGGAGATAGGCGAACCGCATGTAGGCGGGCCGCCGGTTGGTGTGGAAGGCCCAGTACGACAGGCGCGCGGGCGGATCCCACTGGGTCATCGGAGTCGGCTGCCGTCGCCGGCTCGGCAGCCCCACGGCCCCGCCGGACTCCTCCGGTCCGCCATCGTTCACCGCTCCACCCCATCCCCTGAGCCCTCATCCCCTGGGCGCTCGCACCGCCAGCGTGTCAGCGCGGGCGCACTCGAAGGGCGTAGAGAAGAAAGCTGGAAGCAATCGGCACAGTGGTGATCGACTTGCGACCAACTTCGATCGAGCCGCCCCTCAACCGGCGCATACGCATATGCCGTTCGCGTGCCGGACCCTGCGGCACCGTCCCGACCGCACACCGCGTGTGACCATCCCAAGATTCACTCGTTTGTCGGAGCGTGGGCACATCGCAGCGATTCGGTACCACCGCGGTCGAGCAGGCCGAGGCCGTCATCGTCGAGCAGTACCCCCGACTGGTACGGCTCGCCTACGTGACGCTCCCCGGGACATCGGGGCGGCACGCACGCGTACTGCTGGCGCACAGAGCCGTGCAGCGCGCGCTCCCGCACACCCGGGGAGGAGGCCCCGGAGTCGCCGGGCCTGGCGGCCCCGACAGCCCCGGCGCCCCGCTGGAGGACGTACGGGTACGCGTGCTCCGCGCCTCCCTCGCCCGGGCCGGCCGGACCCGCGCCGCCCTGGCCCGGCTCTCCTGGCCACCCGCCCCGCCCTTCGTCTGGGGGTTGCGGTTGTGGCCCCCGGCCGGCGGGATCGACGAGGCCGCCCGACTGCCGGCCGGGGCATCCGCCCCGGTACGGGCCGCCTTCGTGCTGCACCGGCTGGACGGCCTGCCCGAGGAGAGCGTCGTACGACTGCTCCGCGCGGCCGGCGCCGCCGACCCGGCCGACGCCGTCCGCGAGGCGGTCGCGGTGCCCGTGGGGGACCTGGGCGACGCGGGGGACACCGCCGACCCGGACGCCGGGCCCCGCGCGGGGGAGGCGTTCCTGCGGGCCCTGCGGAACCCGGAGTTCGACGCCAGCGTGGTCAGTGCCCGTCCCACCGACCTGCTGCGCCGGCGCCGCCGGGCCCGGGCCGTGTGGGCCGCGACGGCCGCGCTCGCCGTCGTCGGCGGGGTCCTGGCGGCCCACACCGCGTCGAGGGCGCCCGACACCCGGCCGCTCGCCGGGCCCGTGGCCGACTCGGAACTCCCCGACGGAGGCGGTCGGGCCGTCTGGTCCTGCACCCGGGCCTCCGGCTGGGCCGGCCCCGGGGACGTGCTCGTCCAACTGCGCCCGCCCTCGGGCCCGCCGCAGGACGTGGCGCGGGCGCGGGCCACCGCCGCCTGCGGCCGCTTCGGGCAGCACCTGCTCGCGGGCGCCCGCTGGCGCTCCCCGGCCGGTCGTTGGTACCAGCTCGCCGCCGGCAGCCGGGAGGTCACGGGGATCACCGCGACCGGCGCGGTCCGCGCGGAGAGCAAGGGGCGCAGTCTCGTCGCCCCCGCCGGCGCCCGGGGCGCCGCGGTCCGGCTGACCGGGAGGCCGGCGAGCGGCGCCGGGATCACCGCGCTCGACGGGGCGGCCGGCGGCCGGGACTGAACGCCGGGACCGGACGCCGCCCCCGGACCCCTCGGGCGCGGCCGTCCACCCCGCGGCCGCCGGTCGGGGCCCCGGCCCTCCGGCTGTAGCATGGCCCCATCGCGAGGGCCGTGACGGAGAGGTCACTGTCCTCGCTTTTGTGTTCGGTCCACCCGTGGAAAATGCGGGACGGCGCCTTTCGGCGGTTCGATACGATGAACAGCATCACGATCCGTCACGACGGGTCGTCACGCGTAAATCCGTACAAATGAAACGAATGGAGCATCCGAGGATGGCTCGACACCTGATCACCAGCGCGCTTCCCTACATCAACGGGATCAAGCACCTGGGCAACATGGTCGGGTCGATGCTTCCGGCGGATGTGTACTCCCGGTACCTCCGCCAGCGCGGCCACGACGTCCTCTACATCTGCGCCACCGACGAGCACGGCACCCCCGCCGAACTCGCCGCCAAGGCGGCCGGTCTCTCGGTCTCCGAGTTCTGTGCGCAGGCGCACGACGCCCAGAAGGCGGTCTACGACGGCTTCGAGCTGTCCTTCGACTACTTCGGCCGCAGCTCCTCGCGGCAGAACGCCGAGATCACCCAGCACTTCGCGCGTCGGCTCCAGGAGAACGGCTTCATCGAGGAGCGGGCGATCCGACAGGTGTACTCGCCGGTCGACGGCCGCTTCCTGCCGGACCGCTATGTCGAGGGCACCTGCCCCCACTGCGGCTACGACAAGGCCCGCGGCGACCAGTGCGAGAACTGCACCCGCGTCCTGGACCCCACGGACCTGATCGAGCCCCGCTCCGCGATCTCCGGCTCCACCGAGCTGGAGGTCCGCGAGACCAAGCACCTCTTCCTCCTCCAGTCCAAGCTCCAGGTCGAGGTCGAGGCCTGGGTGGCGGAGCACGAGGAGGAGTGGCCGCAGCTGGCCTCCTCGATCGCCCGCAAGTGGCTGACCGAGGGCCTGCACGACCGCGCCATCACCCGTGACCTCGACTGGGGCGTTCCCGTCCCCGCCGACACCTGGCCCGAGCTGGCGGCCGAGGGCAAGGTCTTCTACGTCTGGTTCGACGCCCCGATCGAGTACATCGCCTCCACCAAGGAGTGGGCGGACGCCGACCCGGCCAACCGCGACTACAAGGCGTGGTGGTACGAGGCCGAGGACGTCCGGTACACCCAGTTCATGGCCAAGGACAACGTCCCGTTCCACACGGTGATGTTCCCGGCCACCGAACTCGGCACCCGCGAGCCGTGGAAGAAGGTCGACTACGTCAAGGCCTTCAACTGGCTGACGTACTACGGCGGCAAGTTCTCCACCTCGCAGAAGCGCGGCGTCTTCACCGACCAGGCGCTGGAGATCCTCCCGGCCGACTACTGGCGCTACTTCCTCATCGCCAACGCGCCCGAGTCGGACGACTCGTCCTTCACGTGGGAGCACTTCACCGCCACGGTCAACAAGGACCTCGCCGACACCCTCGGCAACTTCGTCAACCGGGTGCTGTCCTTCTCGCGCAAGCGCTTCGGCGACGACGTCCCCGCGGGCAACGCGGCCGGCGAGGCCGAGGCGAAGCTGGGCGAGCAGATCGCCGAGCTGCTCGCCGAGTACGAGGGCCACATGGAGACCCTCCAGTACCGCAAGGCGGCGGCGGCGCTGCGCGCCCTGTGGTCGGCCGGAAACTCCTACCTGGAGGAGAAGGCCCCCTGGCTGGAGATCAAGACCGACCCGGAGGGCGCGGCGCTCACCCTGCGGACCGCGATGAACCTCATCCACCTCTACTCGGTGGTCTCCGAGCCCTTCATCCCGTCCTCGGCGCGCGCCATGCGCTCCGCGTTCACCCTCGCCGAGGACACCGCGACGTGGGTGACCCCGGAGCAGGCCAGGTCGCTGGACGCGGTTCCGGCCGGTACGCCGTTCACCGTGCCTCCGGTCCTCTTCGCGAAGATCACCGAAGAGGACCTGGAGTCGTACCGGGAGCGCTTCGGCGGCTCGCCGGAGGCCTGACACCCACCGCTTCACCGCAGTGAGGGGCGCGCGGCTGCAATGGACCCATGACCCCTTCCCCCGACTCCTGGTGGACCGCGCCCCGGATGACCGCCCTGTGGCTGCTCGCGGCCGCGTGGGCCCTGTGCTTCCCGCTGTTCTCCACCCTCGCCCCGCACCGGCTCTGGGGCTGGTGCGCGGCCGTCGGCTACCTCGGAGCGGCCGGCCTCGCCGCCCGCCGCCCGGGGGCGGCCGTCGCGGTGGCCCTGACGGGCGCCGTGGCCGTTCCGCTGCTGTGGCTGGTGCTGACCGGGCAGGGACAGAGCGAGGTGGCGGTCATCGAGCGGTCCGGGCGCCTCCTCCTGGACTCCGGGCGGATGTACGTGGACCGGCCGGTACGGGTCGAGGAGTACACCCCGTACCTGCCGGGCATGGCGGCCTTCGGCATCCCGAGCGTGCTGCCCGGCCCGCCGGGGGACGCCCGCCTGTGGTGCGCGGCGGCCCTGTTCGGCGGGTGGTGGGCGGGGCGCCGGGTGACGGGCGCCCGCCCCGGGGGCCTGCTGCCCGTCCTGGTGGCCTCGCCGGCCCTGGCGCTGCCGCTGGTCGTGAGCGGCGTCGACCTGCCGCTGACCGGGCTGTGCTGCCTGGCCCTGGCGGCGGCCGTGGCCAGCCGGCCCGCCCTCGCCGGGGCGGCCCTCGCGGGGGCGTGCGCGCTGAAGTGGACGGCGCTGCCCGCGGTGGCGGTGGCGGTCGCCGTCCTCGCGGCCGCCCGGGGCCGACGGGCCGCGGTGCGCTGCGCCCTGGTGGCGGCCGTGGGGACGGCCGCGTTGGTGCTGCCGGGCGCGCTGCTCCAACCGGCGCAGATGTGGGGGCAGGTGTTCGCCTTCCCGACGGGCCGGGCCGAGGTGCCGACCCCGGCGAGCAGCCCCCTGCCGGGGCACCTTCTCGCCGAACTCGGGCCGTGGGGCTGGTATCTGACGATGGCTCTGCTCGCGGCGGGTGCTCTCGCGGTGGCCGCCTCGCTGGCGCTGCGTCCGCCCCGGACGCTGCGCGCCGCCGCCGACCGCCTCGCGATCGGTCTCACCCTGGCCTTCCTGCTGGCCCCGGCGGGCCGCTTCGGGTACCTGGCGCTGCCGCTGGTGCTCTCCCTGTGGGCCCGCTCGATGACCCTCCCGGCCCGCACCCTCGTCGTCGCGGGCTCCGGACGGTGCTCGGGCGTCGGTCCCGTCGCGCCGCCCCCGAGCCGTACGGACGGCTCCCCGGGCGGAGGTGCGCCCGGGGCGGTCAGGTCTGTGCGCCCCGCAGGTGGGCCAGTACGGCCAGGACGCGACGGTTGCCCTCCGTCGGGTCCAGGTCCAGCTTCATGAAGATGCTGCTCGCGTGCTTGACGACGGCCGCCTCGGTCACGAACAGCCGGGCCGCCAGGGCCTGGTTGTTGAGCCCCTCCGCCATCAGGGCCAGGACCTCGCGCTCGCGCGGGGTGAGCCGCGACAGGGGCAGGTCCGCCGTCCGGGCGCTCAGCAGGACGCGCACCACCTCGGGATCGATGACGGTCTGCCCGCCGGCCACCCGTTCGAGGGCGTCGAGGAACTCGGCCACCTCGCCGACCCGGTCCTTGAGCAGGTAGCCCAGCCCGCCGGCGCCGCGCTCGCGGTCACCGGCGGTGAGGAGCCGGGTCGCGTACGCGGTCGCCACGTACTGGGACAGCACCAGCACCGGCAACGAGGCGTCCCGGGAACGCAGTTCGAGCGCGGCCCGCAGCCCCTCGTCCCGGAAGTCGGGGGGCATCCGCACGTCCGTGACGACCACGTCGGGCCGCTCCGCCTCGACGGCCCGCACCAGCTGATCGGCGTCGCCGACGGCGGCGAGCACGTGATGGCCGCCGCGGGTCAACAACTCGGTGAGACCGGCCCGCAGGAGCACGGAGTCCTCGGCGAGGATCAGCCGGAGCACGGCACCTCCACCCGGAGTTCCGTCGGTCCACCCACCGGACTGGACACCACCAGCCTGCCCTGCAACATCGCCACCCTGTCCGCGAGACCCGCCAGGCCCGCTCCCGCGCCGGGATCGGCCCCGCCGCGGCCGTCGTCGGTGATGGTGAGAGTGAGCCGGTCCGCCTCGACCCTACCGGCGATGCCGATGTGCGCGGCCCCGCTGTGCTTGGCCGCGTTCGTCAGCGCCTCGGTGACCGTGAAGTACGCGGTGACCTCGACGGACTCGGGCAGCCGGGGCAGGTCCAGGTCCACCGTCACCGGCACCGGATGGCGCTGCGCGACCTCGGCGACGGCGGCCGCGAGACCGTGGTCGGTGAGCACCTGCGGATGGATTCCCCGCACCAGGTCGCGCAGTTGCTCCAGGGCCAGCCGCGCCTCGCCGCGCCCCCGGGCCACGAGCGCCGCGGCGTCGGCGGCCCCCGCGATCTGGCGCAGCTCCATCTCGGCGAGCCCCAGCGTCATGCTCAGGGCCACCAGCTGCTGCTGCGCCCCGTCGTGCAGGTCCCGTTCGATGCGCCGCCGTTCGGCCTCGAAGGCGTCGACGAGACGGACCCGCGAACGGGTCAGCTCCCACACCCGGGCGTCCTCCTCGCGCGGCCCGAGGAGCAGCCGTACGGTCTTCACCTGCGCCCCGGTGAGCAGCGCACCGGCGTACCCGGACACCGCGAGCCCGAACAGCCCGACGGCGGTGCCGCAGAGGGCCTCCGGCGGGCCGGACACCACCCGGCCGGGGACCAGCATGACCTGTTCGGGGGCGACGGCCCACACGAACACCGGGGTGGAGACGAGGATCAGGGAGAACGCGAGCAGCGTGAGCACCCCGAAGCCGGCCGCCCCGAAGACGGGCCCGAGCAGCACGGCGTACCCGAACTCCCGCCAGGTGGAGCGTTCCCGCAATCGGGTGCGCAGCCGGGCGGACAGTCGGGCGCCGGCGAGCGGGGTGTGCGGGTCGGCGACCGGCGCCGGCTCCACGAAGCGCAGCCGCCGCCGCTCCAGCCGCCCGAGCGGCACCCCCAGCGTCGCGGCCGCGGTCAGCAGCAGCAGACCGACGCCGACGACGGCGAGCAGCAGTCCCAGCCCGACCAGCCCGACCAGGGCGAGCAGCACGGCGTAACCCAGGACGGATCCGGTACCGAGGTAGCCCCAACAGCGCCAGGGCCACCACGACGTCAGGAATCGTCCCGGCCGTCGCATCGCGGCCCACACGGCGACGGCCGGCTCGGCAGGTGGCTCCGGGACGGCGACGGAAGCGGACATACAGGCAGCCTATGTGACGGCGCGCCGGCTCCCGCCCTGTGTCACACGGCCGCGCCCAACACCAGGAACCCGCAGATCAGAACGAGGAGAATGGCCAGCAACGGCCAGACGAAACGCAGGTACTTGTCGTAGCCGACCTTGGCGAGCGCGACGCCGCCGATGGTGACGGCGGTGGTCGGGACCCACAGGTTCATCCACCCGCTGGCCGCCTGCCAGGCCGTGACGACCAGCGCGCGGGAGACGCCCGCGAAGTCGGCGAGCGGGGCCAGGATCGGCATCGCCAGGGTGGCGTGACCCGAGGTGGAGGGGATCAGGAACGCCAGCGGGAGGTTCACCAGGAAGACGATGACGGCGAACGCTCCCGAGGACGTGCCCCGGACCGCGCCCTCGATGGAGTGCAGGACCGTGTCCGTGATCCGGGAGTTGTTCATGATGACCGTGACCCCGCGGGCCAACATGATGACGAGGGCCGGCGACATGAAGTCGGCCGCACCCTGGATGATCGTCGAACTCAGCCGCGGCTCGCCCATCCGCGCCACCAGGCCCACCAACACGGCGGCGCACAGGAACAGGGCCGAAAGCTGGGGGAAGGACCACCCCAACTCCCAGCGGTACGGGCGGGCGTCCGACTTCCCGACGAGGGCGCTCGACCAGGGCACCACCGAGAAGATCATGAAGGAGAACACGAGGACGAGCAGCGCCAGCACCGTCTTGTGGAGTCCGGTCAACTCCGGTGCCTCGGTCGAGTCGGCGGCGGCCTTCTCCATCCGGTCGCCGGGCAGGAAACCGCACAGGGACTTCGACGGATCCCTGTGGACCCGTCGCGCGTAGCGGACGACGTACAGGATGGTGACGGCGGTGAGGACCAGCCACATCACGGAGCGCAGGGCGATGCCGTCGCCCAGCGAGATGTCGGCCGCCGACGAGGCCACCCCGGTGGCGAACGGGTTCACGGTGGAGCACAGCACGCCGATGCCCGCACCGAGGATCGCCGTGCCGGCCGCGACGAGCCGGTCGTACCCGAGCGCCAACATCATCGGCACCAGCAGGCCGTAGAAGCCCAGGGTCTCCTCGGCGAAGCCCTCGACCGTGCCCAGGATCGAGAAGACCAGCATCACGGCGGCGATCAGCAGCGGACCCCGGTCGCGCAGCCGGTGCGCGAGGCGGGCGATGCCCCGGTCGAGGGCGCCGGTCGCGAAGACGACGGTGATGAACGACCCGATGGCGAGGACGAAGAGGAAGACGCCCGCGCTTCCGTACAGCTCGCCCGAGAGGTCGGGGCCGACGAGCCGCGTCGTGGTGTCCTGGATGCCGTAGAGCCCGTTCACCGGGGCCAGGAACAGGTCGTCCAGGCGGTCGACGAACGTCCGGGTGTCGTCCACCCGGTGGTACGTCCCGGAGATCGGCGCACCGCGGTCGTCGCGGTCGTACGCGCCGGCCGGCACGAGGAAGGCCACCAGCCAGACCGCCACGGTGACGACGGCCAGGACCGTCAGGGCGCTGGGGAAGACGAACCGCCTGCCCTCGGGCCGTTCCTCCTCCACGACGGGAGGCGGCGGCGTGGTGGTCATCGGCGACCGCCCGGCGGCCGCCGCACGCCCGGAAGGAGGACACCGGCCCGCACTTCGGGGCCGTGCCGGCCGTCCGTGTCCATCCGCCACCGCCCCTCTGCTCCCCGGCTGCCCGCCGATCCGCGGGAAGGGGTCCTCCGATCATCCGTCGACGCCGGTGTGGACGCCGTGACGGGATGGGCCGGGCGGGTGAGGGCGGCCCGGCCGATGCCCGAGGTGACCGTTCGTACAAGGATCTTGACCTGTCTGCCGCGTGTCGAAGCCGCGCCGTGATCGTTTCTTCAGCCGTGACCCGCTTTGCCGCTGGTCTTGGCTGACGAACGGATGGGGAGGTCGTGCCGCGTGGTGACCGCATGGCAGTACGTCGCCGGAGCGGGCTTGGTGGGCGCCCTCTGCCCGCTGCACGGGCATGTGGCCGTCGCCGGGGACGGCCACGGGCGGGGCGCCCGGGTGGACGTGTGCGTACCGGGCGGGTCCGTGCACGTGCGGCCACCCGCCGGCGGACCCGCCACCGTCCGGCCGCCGTCCGTGCCGTCCGTCGTACCGCCCGCCGTCCGGCCGCCCGTCCGGGTGACCCTGCCCGGCGCCGGGCCGACCGCCCACCACCCGGGCCGGGCCCCGGGGCTCCCCGCCGCCGAGGGCCCGCGCGCCGCCGCCCCGGTACCGGGACTGCCCGACGGGCCACCGGCCGCCGGGGCCGAGCCCGTGCCCGCCGCCGCCCCGTCCGCGGCCCCCGCCGGACCCGTGCCGCCGGTCGCGCCCGCGGCCGCACCCGCTCCGGGCCGGGCGCGGACGGCCACGGAGTTCACCAGCGCCTTCCGGATGCGCCCGTACCACCCCGCGGCGTCCGAACGCCGGGGCCCCGACGGCCTGTCCGCCATGATGCTCATGGTCGTCGTCGGAACCCCCGCCGTGCTCGCCGCCGCCGCGCTGCGCCCCCGCTCCAAGGGCCGCGGCTAGCCGCCCCGCGGCTGCGCGGCCCGTCCCCACCGACCCCCGAACGGGAGATCCCTCGTGTCCGAATGGCTGGTCCTGGCCATCGCCATGGCGCTCGTCTGCGCCCTCGTCCTCACCATCACCACGATCCGGCACCGCCGGGTCGCCGCCGACGAGGACACCAGCGAGACCCCCGACGTCATCGAGTACATGACGATGATGGTCGGCGTGGTCTACGCGATCGTCCTGGGCCTGGCCATCGCGGGCGTCTGGGAGGCGCGCGGCACCGCCGAGGACAGCGTGCGCCGCGAGGCCCAGTCGCTGTACGAGGTGACGCAGCGCGCCGACGTCTACCCGGCCCCGGTCCGCGACCGGATCCGGGGCGAGGTGAACGCGTACGTCGCCCACACCGTCTCCGTGGACTGGCCGCTCCTGACCTCCGGTGAGGCCGCTTCCGCCGAGGGCGCGCGGCTGCTCGGCACGCTGCGCGGCGACGTCACCCACCAGAGCCCGACCACCGAACTCCAGGCACAGGCCTACCAGCCGCTGCTCGACCACATCGCGACCGCCGACGACGCCCGCCACTCGCGGCTGCAGAGCGACGAGTCCACGCTGCCGGGTGTCGTGTGGTTCGGCCTGCTGGTCGGCGGGGTGGTGACGGTCGGGCTGATCTTCACCCTCCAGATCCGCCGTTCCGGAAGGGAGTTGCTGCTGGCGGGGCTGTTCAGTGCGCTGATTGTGATGCTGCTGTTCATGGTGTGGAGCTTCGACGCGCCCTACGGCCGCGACGGCATCGACTCGGCCGGCCCCTTCCAGGACCTCTTCCCCACCCTGTCGGTGACGGCTTCCCGCTAGGCCGTCTCTTTCTGATCTGGCCGGGGCAGGCCTACGGGCCGGTCCCGGCCAGAGCCGCGTCCCGGCGCGCCGCCGCCACCACGGTGGAGTGCCGCAGCGCGTGGGAGATCCGTACGAGGTCACGCGCCCCCTCGGCGGTGATGAGGATCCGTTCGCCCTCGACCTCGTCCCCGGCGCCCGCGCCCTCAAGGGCGCCGGCGCGCACGGCCGCCGCCACCATCGCGGCGTCGGCCACGGCGCGTGCCGTCGCCTCGTCCTCCCCGTCCGCGCGGGCCCGTTCGTAGGCGAGGTCCCGGTGCCGCCGGTCGAAGCAGGGGCCGAGGCGCAGGAATCCGTCGTGGATGTCCGACTCCCGTTGGATCACCCGGATCTCGGCGGGCGACCACCAGGACATCCGCACGCCGGGGGTGCCGGCGGGCGCGGTGCGCTGGACCTCGTGCCAGAGCGTGCCCAGGCGTCGGTACGTCGACCAGGCGTGCAGGCTGTCCGACACCCGCTGGCAGAGCAGCGGCACCACGAAGCCGACGGCGCTGATCAGCGCGCCCACGGCCGCGAGCGGCGGGGCGACGTAGGTGCTCAGGTCGTCGAGGTTGTTCCCGGTCCAGCGGGCCACGACCGCGGACATCTTCGCGGCGTCGTAGGTGAGGCTGAAGGCGTATCCGCAGACGATGACGACGAGGCCGCTGCGCAGCCAGCCGTTCACCTGGAGGGACCAACGCCAGCACATCGCCACCATGGTCATGGCCGCCACGTTGTGCGCCACCAGGTAGAGGCCGATCATGGCGCCGATGTACGGGGTGTTCGCGTAGTGGGTGTCGAAGTCCCGCAACCGTTCCACGGGGGTGGAGCCGAGGGCGAAGAGGATCATGATGACGGCGATGACGAGGGCGTAGCCGGTGATCCATCGGCGGGAGGCGCGCCGGATGTCCTCCGCCGGTCCGCCCCTCCAGTTGAGGAGGAGGACCAGACAGGACGCGCTGAACGCCGTCATCAGGCAGTAGACCCAGGGGGCGGAGAAGTTGGTGATTCCCGTCCACCGGTTGATGGCCCCGATGGTGGGCGGGGCGGCGAAGGTGAAGACGGATCCGGCCAGGAGCAGCAGGAAACAGACCGAGCGCAGCAGCGGGTCCCGCCAGTTGGTCCGCAGTGCCGGCAGCTTGAAGACGAGGGAGATCGCCATCGCGACGGCCGGTATGTAGTAGTCCTGTCCGTTCAATGCTCGTTCCTGTGCCCCCGGTAGCCGAGGGAGGTCTCGATGCGGCCCGCCAACTGGTCGCGCTGCGCCGGTGCGCGCTGGCCGGAGGACCCGGCCAGCCACGTCCGGCACCGGCTGCCGAGGAGGAGGCCGAAGGTTTCCGCGTCGGTCTCTTCCCGGACGTCGGCGCGGGTGCGTGCGGCGACCCGACGAACCGTCTCGCCCAGATCGGCCTGGTCGGTCAGCATCCGGGCGGCGACGGCGGCTCCGTCGACGTGGTGACTGCAGTGCCCGGCCTTCATGTGCCACAGCTCGTGGCCGAGGATCACCAGTTGGTGGTCCGGCGCCGTGTGTTCCTCGATGACCACGAGGTCGCGGTCCGCCATGTCGAGCCACAGGCCGCTCGCCGTCCCCTGGGGGAACGGCGCCATCCGGAACTGCACCGGGCGGCCGCGGTGTCTGCTCATGCCCTCACAGAGGGCGGCGTAGAGGTCCACGGGTTCCACGGGGGTGGTCAGCCTGAGGCCGGCCACGAGTTCCCCGCACAACCGCCGCTGCTCTCTGCCTATGCTCACCGTTCTCCCCGTCGGCGCGGATCCGGATCAGGACTCAAGGATCAGATCCAGACTTTCGACTGGGTCATGATTCGTTCGGTTTGACGCTTTCCAGGAGCATGTCCAGCCATTCCGTGACTTTGTCCCGGTGCTTGTCGCTGGGCAGTTGTGCGGCGCGCCAGGCGATCCCCCGCACTCCGTGGTTCTGCAGCAGTCTTGCCAGCGGATCGCCCACCGAAGCGGTTTCGGCCGGTACGGTTTGCGGCTCGCGTCCGGCGAAGTCCTGGAGCAACTGCTGTTCGGTCCGCTGGAGTGCGTCGGTCAGGGCGTCGGCGTCGTGGGCGGTGAGGAAGCCCGCGTGTACCCCGAAGAAGCGCTGGATGGCGTCGCAGTGCTCCATGGTGGGCCGCCGGTCGCCGTTGATCAAGGCTCCCGCCTGCTGCCGGGACATGCCCGCGCCGTCCGCGATCTCCTGCTGAGTGTAGCGGCGGCCGTTGGGTTTCACCCGGGTGCGCCGCAGCAGGTCCAGTCGCTGGAGGAAGCGTGTCTGGAGATCGGGTTCGCCGGCCCGCCGGCCGTCGAGGAGGGTTTTGACCACGTCCGTGGGGACGCCGGAGGCGTCCGAGAGCTTGCGCAGGTCGAAGACCTGGTTCAGGTCGTGACCCATTTTGCCCGCGAGTTCGGCTACCCGCGTGACGGTGGCTGCCAGAGACACGTTGGCCACCGCGACGGGAGCCGGGAAGCCGTCTGTCACCAGTGGTTCTCCTAGATCGCGCGAGGTCGGTACAGGCACGTGAGTCGGCCTCAGGGAATCTATCCGGTCTCTCGCGGCAGGGCCAGAACTTGCCACAGCTGTGGCGGGAATGAGCTGCCAGGAGGCTGGAATTGCCACAATAGTTGACACTCGAATGAAGTCGGTAGCAGGATCGCCACACGGAAATGAAGATCCAGACCGTGAGGAGGGGGAGCTCTCGGTGCTACATCTCGCAGCGGTGGGCCCGTCCGATGGCCTCGCCCGAGCCGGTGAGGAGCGCCTGGCGGACGATGAATCCGCCCGTGGCGCAGTGCGGTCGGAGCGACGCAAGGAGATTTTGCGCCGGCGTCGCGAAGAACTCGGGTTGAGCCAGGAGGACATCGCCGCACGGCTGGGCATCAGCGTGCGCGCGTACGGAAACTGGGAACGCGGCCTGGTCAAGGAATGGACCGACCGGAAGCTGCTCGCCCTGGCCGAGTCCTTGGAGATGAGCGAGCGGCAGTGCTTCTGGCTGTTCCGGGTCATGGTCGACCGGGACCCGCCGCCCACCTGGCGCGCGGCCGAGGAGAACCGGCTGCCCGAGGACCCCGCCCAACGCGACTACCTGTGCGACTACGCGGCCTTGATGGAGGCCGTGCCCTACCCGAGTTTCCTGGTGGACCACCGCTGGGACGTGGCCCTGACCAACTCCGCCTTCGACCGGCTCTTCCAGTCCGTGCGCCCGCACCCCACGGCCCTGCCGGACGACAACTTCCTGCGCTTCGTGCTGTTCCACCCCGACGCGGCGGCCGTGCTGGAGGACCATGAACCGGCCTGGTGCGTACCGCTCCTGGCCCAGTTCGCCAACGCCCTGGCCGGCGCCCCGGACGACGAGGGGCTGCGCAGCATCCGTCAGGAGGTGGCCCGCGACCCGTTCATGGAGGCCGCCTACCGGTACGGCGTCCCGCACTGGCTGAGCACCCACGGGGCGGCCGCCGCCGAACAGGACGGGGCCGTACGGACCGTGCGCCACCCGGAGCCCGGCTGGGGTCTGGTGCGCTGCCGGATGGTGGCCGAATCGAGCCACATGCTGGAGGGGATGGGCCTGACCCGGATCACGCTCGTCCTGTCGGCGCCGCAGGGTCTGCCGACCGGCCCGATCCGCAGCGTGCCGACCTCCCCGTACCAGCAGGGGGCGCGCCTGCGCGCCGTGCCGTCGCCGGCGGAGTGATCCCCGGCGGGGCGCCGGCGGGGGACACTGGGGCCCTTGATCGTGTGTCGCGTCCCGGATGCCGCGGATCGGGGGCGCGCCGGCCGCGCCCCCGCATTCGTGTCGCCGATCGTGGCACTGGCGAAGGGCGGTAGAGAAGCGTGCGGCTGACCATCCTCGGCGGGGGCGGATTCCGCGTACCGCTCGTCCACGGAGCCCTGCTCGGCGACCATGCCGAGGGCCGGGTGACCCACGTGACCCTGTACGACGAGGATTCCGGCCGGCTCACCGCCATGGCGCGGGTGCTCGCGGACCAGGCCGTCGGTGTGCCGGACGCGCCGATCGTCGTCGCCACCACGGACCTCGACGAGGCCCTGCGCGGAGCCGACTTCGTCTTTTCGGCCATTCGTGTCGGCGGCCTCGACGGCCGCGCCGCCGACGAGCGGATCGCCCTGGCCGAGGGAGTGCTGGGGCAGGAGACGGTGGGCGCGGGCGGCATCGCGTACGGCCTGCGGACCGTGCCGGTGGTCCGCGAGATCGCCCGCAGGATCGCCCGGATCGCCCCCGAGGCCTGGGTCATCAACTTCACCAATCCGGCCGGCGTGGTGACCGAGGCGATGGCCGAGGAACTCGGACACCGGGTGATCGGCATCTGCGACTCCCCGGTGGGGCTCGGCCGGCGCATCGCCCGCCTGCTGGGGGCCCGGCCCGAGGAGGCCTGGATCGACTACGTGGGCCTGAACCACCTGGGATGGGTCCGCGGGCTGCGCGTCGGCGGCCGTGACGAACTGCCGCGCCTGTTGGCCGACGACACGGCCCTGGAGTCCTTCGAGGAGGGCCGGCTCTTCGGCGCCGCGTGGCTGCGCTCGCTCGGCGCGATCCCGAACGAGTACCTCCACTACTACTACTTCAACCGTGACACCGTGCGCGCCTACCAGGAGGTCGAGCAGACCCGCGGGGCCTTCCTGCGCGACCAGCAACGCGGGTTCTACGCCGAGGCGGCCCGGCCCGGCCGGCCCGCCGGCGCGGCACTCGCGGCCTGGCACCGCACCCGGGCCGAACGCGAGGCCACGTACATGGCCGAGAACCGCGAGGCCGCGGGCGTCGGCGACCGCGACGAGAGCGACCTGGAGTCCGGCGGCTACGAGAAGGTCGCGCTCGCGCTGATGCGGGCCATCGCCCGGGACGAACGCGCCACCCTGATCCTGAACGTCCGCAACGGCTCCACCCTGTCCGTGCTCGACGCCGAGGCGGTCATCGAGGTGCCCTGCCTGGTCGACGCCAACGGGGCACACCCGGTCGGCGTGGCCCCCCTGCCGCTGCACGCGGTGGGGCTGGTGACCTCGGTGAAGGCGGTGGAGCGGGAGGTCCTCGCCGCGGCTGCGAGCGGCTCGCGGGCGAACGCCGTCAAGGCCTTCGCCCTGCACCCGCTCGTGGACTCGGTGGGCGTGGCCCGGCGCCTCCTCGACGGGTACGCGGCGGAACACCCGGGGCTGGCCTACCTGCGCTGACGAGGCACCGGGGGAGCGGGCGGAGGGTCGTACTCCGGCGGGTCGGGGTCAGTCGTACGGCCCAGCGCCGCATGCGCCGCGTCGGGGGCGCTGTGAGAGTGCGAGGTGTGACCACTGCCCCCGCCGTAGCCGCAGCGCCCCCCGTGCTCGACCGGCGGCAGCGCAACGTCGTCTTCGGCACGATCATGCTGGGCGTGCTGCTGGCCGCGCTCGACCAGACGATCGTGGGCACCGCCCTGCCCACGATCGTGGCCGACCTCGGCGGCGGGGACCACATGGCGTGGGTGGTCACCTCTTACCTGCTGCTGGAGACCGTCTCGACCGTACTGGTCGGCAAGTTCGGCGACCTCTTCGGCCGGAAACTGATCTTCCAGCTCTCCGCCGTCATCTTCATCACCGGCTCCTTCCTGTGCGGCCTCGCGAGCAACATGACCCTGCTGATCGTGTGGCGCGGCGTCCAGGGCATCGGCGCCGGTGGCCTGATGGTCACGGCGATGGCACTGATCGCCGACGTGGTCCCGCTGCGCGAACGCGGCAAGTACCAGGGCATGATCGGCGCCGTCTTCGGCGTCGCCACCGTCATCGGACCGCTGCTCGGCGGCCTGTTCACCGACCAGCTGACCTGGCGTTGGTGCTTCTACGTCAACGTCCCCATCGCGATCCTCGTCGTCATCGCGGCCGCCCGCACCATCCCGTCGGTGCGCGCCGAGGGCAAGCCCGTCATCGACTACCTGGGCATCGCCCTGATCGCCGTCGGGGCGAGCGCGCTGATCCTGGCCACCAGTTGGGGCGGCAACGAGTACGCCTGGACCTCGGGCGTCATCATCGGCCTGTTCGCGGGCGGTCTCGTCGCGCTGGCCCTCTTCTGCGTGGTCGAGACGCGGGCCGCGGAGCCGATGCTGCCGATGCGACTCTTCCACAACCCCGTCTTCGCGGTGTGCTCCGTCCTGAGCTTCGTCGTCGGGTTCGCGATGCTCGGCGCGATGACCTTCCTGCCGACGTACCTCCAGTACGTGGACGGGGACTCCGCCATGGTCTCGGGCGTCCGCACCCTGCCCCTGGTCATCGGCCTGCTGATCGCCTCCGTCTTCAGCGGAAACGCCGTCAGCAAGACCGGCCGCTACCGGATCTTCCCCATCGTGGGCTGTGCCGTCATGGCACTGGGCCTGTACCTGCTCTCACGGATGGAGCCGGGGACCGCGTCCTGGCTGGAATCGCTGTACATGTTCGTGCTCGGCACCGGCATCGGCCTGTCCATGCAGGTCCTGACGATCGCCGTGCAGAACACCGTGGACTACGCCGACCTGGGCACGGCCACCTCCGGCGTCACCTTCTTCCGTACGCTCGGCAGCGCCTTCGGCACCGCGGTCTTCGGCACCATCTACGCGAACAGCCTGGGACCCGCGCTGGAGGCCGCGATCCCGGAGGCCGCGCGAGCCACGGGGGCGGACCCGGCGCAGGTGGCCAAGGCCGCGCAGAGCCCCGAGGGGGTGCACGGGCTGGACCCGGCGACGGCCGCGCCGATCATCGAGGCGTACGCGCACGCCCTGCACACGGTGTTCCTGTGGACCGTGCCGGTCGCGCTGTTCGGGTTCGTCGTCGCCCTCTTCCTCAAGCAGGTCCGACTGCGCGACAGCGCCCGGGCCGGCTCGACCGACATGGGCGACGGCTTCGGCTCGCCGGCCACGGCCTCCGGGAACTCGGCGAAGCTGCTGGAGCTGGCCGTCGGAAAACTCGTCCGGAGCATGGGCGCGGACACGGCGCGCGGGATCGTCGGCGCCTCGGACACCCGCCTGGACATCGCGGGTGCGTGGGCGGTGATGCAGGTGGACCTGCTGATCCGGACGGTCGGGTACGCGAGCCTCGGCCTGGTCGCGGCGCGGCGCTCGCTCCCGCCGGAGGTGCTGCTGCCGGTCTTCGAACGGATGGTGGACGAGGGGTACCTGACCCGGGAGAACGACTTCGTCTCGCTGACCCCGGCGGGGGAGCGGGAGGCGGGCGTCATCTCGCGCGCTTGGGGCGACTGGCTCGGCGACCAGCTGGAGAAGGACCGGGGCTGGCCGCGCAGCGCGGAACTGCGCGCGGCCGCGGACGCGATCGCCAAGCGGCTGCTGGCGGAGGACCTGGGCGACGGCAACTTCGCGCCGAGGCCGACCGCGGGGGCGGCGACCTGACCGAAGGGTCCGGTCCCGGTTCGGGCGGCGTGGGGGCAGGAGATCCGACAGAGACGGCTTAGTCGTGCGTCGCGTAGTCGTACGTCGAGACGTCGGGCAGGTGACGTGCTTCGGGGAGGCAGGTGCGCAGGACCGTCACCGAGGGGACGTAGAGGTGCGTCGGGATCTCGGTGGGGGCGAACCAGGCCCATCGGGCGATCTTGTCGGGCTCGGTGACCGCCGGTGTGCCTTCGGCGGTGTGGGTGACGGCGGCCGCGGTCAGTCGCGTCAGGCCTGAGGCGGAGTCGATGTGGACGGCCAGGACGTCGATGTCCTCGGGTTCCGCGCGCAGGCCGGTCTCCTCGGCGAGTTCCCGGGCCGCGGCCTGTTCGAAGCCCTCCCCGGCGTCCACCTTGCCGCCGGGCAGTTCCCAGCGGCCGTCGTGGGCCATGCCGAGCAGGACCCGGCCGTCGGCGTCGACCACGACGAGCCCGACGCCGACGACGGCGTTCGGCCGCGGAGCGGCGCGTACCCAGGGCTCGGGGGATGACGCGGGGCCGGTGGGCGCGGCGGGTGCGGGGGCCATGGGTCCATTTGCCGATTCGGCAAGAACATTTGTCAAGCGGGACGCGTCGGGGTGACGCTCGGGACCCGCCACGGACGGGCGCGAGTCCCCGCGGCGGGCGTGGCGGGTGGATTGAATGCGATGGGTGTGGTGGGCATGGTGGGCGTGGTGGAAACGACTGGTTCGACGGATGCGATCGGTGCGACGGATGCAAACGGTGTGACGGATGCGATGAGTGCGACGGGTGGGCTCGGTGTGGTGGACGACGCGGATGTCGTGGACGTCGTGGTGGTGGGTGGCGGGGCCGCCGGGCTCGCCGGGGCGCTGACCCTGGCCAGGGCCCGGCGTTCGGTGCTGGTGCTCGACTCCGGCAGCCCGCGCAACGCCCCCGCCGCGCACCTGCACGGGTACCTCGGTCACGACGGTACGAGCCCTGCCGACCTGTTGGCCCGCGGGCGGGCGGAGGTGCTCGGGTACGGGGCCCGCATCCGGTCCGGGGCCGCCGGTACGGTCGTCGCCGCCGACCGTGTACCCGGCGGGGGATTCCTGCTCCGGTGCGGGGACGGTTCGGCCGTACGGGCGGGCCGACTCCTCGTCGCGACCGGGCTGCTGGACGAACTGCCGGCCGTGCCGGGGCTCCGGGAGCGTTGGGGGCGGGACGTGCTGCACTGCCCGTACTGCCACGGCTGGGAGGTGCGGGACCAGCCCCTCGCCGTGCTGGCCACCGGGCCGCTCGCCGCGCACCAGGCGGGGCTCTGGCGCCAGTGGAGCGACCGGGTGACGCTGCTGACCCACACCTGGACACCGGGGCCGGACGAGCGCGAGCTCCTCGCTGCCCGGGGGGTCGAGGTGGTCGAGGGCGAGGTGACGGGCCTGGACGTGGGTACGGACGACCGGCTCGCCGCAGTCGTGCTGGCGGACGGCCGGTCGGTGGCCTGTCGGGCGCTGGTGGTGGCCCCGCGATTCACCGCCCGATCCGGGGTGTTGACCGGCCTGGGGCTGCCGACGGCCACGATCGAGCGGGACGGCCGGGTCATCGGCACCTGTGTGGACTCGGATCCGCAGACCGGGGCGACGGCGCTGCCCGGGGTGTGGGCGGCGGGCAATGTCACGGCCCCGATGGAGCAGGTGGCGGGCGCCGCCGCGCAAGGGGTACGGGCGGCCGTCGCCATCAACACCGACCTGATCGAGGAGGAGACCCGCCGTGCGCTGCGGGCCGGGCGGAGCGACGCCGGCTGACCCTGTCGCCGCCGTGGGGGCCACGACCGTCCCGGGCGCCCTTCTCCTCCGCTCGCCTGTGCCGCCCGCACCTGTTCCGCTCGCGCCCGTGCCTCTCGCGCCTGTGCCTCTCGTACTTGTTCCGCTCGTACCCTGTCCCGCTCGTTCACGCGGTCGTGCGATGCGATGGGGACATGTGTGCGGGTTTCGGACACCTGCCGGCCGTGCAGGCTCTGATCCGTGTGATCGTCGTACGGTTCCTTGGCTCAGGGGGGCGCAATGGCACATGTCCTGATCATCGGCGGAGGTATCGGAGGGCAGGCGACCGCGCTGCTCGCCGCCCGGCGCGGCCACACCGTGGAACTCTTCGAACGGGACGCCCGGGCCCCCGGTACCGCGCTCGACCGGGACTTCTTCGGCTGGCGCCGCCCGTCCGTCCCGCAGGCCACCCAACCACACGCGCTGCTCGGCGCCGCCCGGAACGTACTGCGCGTCGAACTGCCCGATGTCCACGCGGAGATGCTGCGGCTCGGGGCCCGTGAACGGCACGAGCTCGACTGGTTCGACGCCCGCCCGCCCACCCGCCCCGGCGACGAGGACCTCGTCATGCTCCAGGCCCGGCGCATCGTCCTGGAGAGCGCGCTGGCCACCGCCCTGCGCGCCGAGACCGGGGTGGTCGCACGGCACGGGGAGCCGGTCACCGGGCTGACCACGGTGGCCGGGCCCGAGGGCATCCGGGTCACGGGGCTGACCGCGCCGACCGGGACGTTCTCCGGGGACCTCGTGGTCGACGCGGGCGGGCGGCGGGGCGGCGTCGAACGCTTCCTGGCCGAGGCGGGCTGCCGACCCGTCCCGGTGGAGCGGCACCGCACCGGGTTGGCGTACTTCTGCCGCTGGTACCGGCTGCCCGACGGCATGGACGAAGGCCCGCGCCGCCCCTGGGCGGTCACCGGCGGCGCGTTCGCCGGGTGCGCGGTGTTCCCCGCCGACAACAGGGTCTTCGCCGTCACGCTGTTCGTGCACACGGGGGACCCCACGCGCGCCGCGCTGCGCGATCCCGAGGTGTTCGAGGCCGCCGCGCGCGCCTTCCCTCCCGGCGCCGCGTGGCTGGGCCTGGGAGGCGAACCGCTGTCCGACGTCATGGCCGCCGCGAGCCTGGACAACCGCTGGTCCGCGCCCGCCGACGAGCAGGGGCCGGTGGTGAGCGGGCTGGTGCCCGTCGGGGACGCCATCACCCACACCAACCCGACCCTGGGCCAGGGGACCTCGCTCGCCCTGTGGGCCGCGAGCCGGGTGGCGCGCACGGCGCACCAGGACCCGGGCTCGCACCGGTTCGCCGCCGACTACCACGCCTGGGCGCTTCGGACGCTGAAGCCGTGGTTTGACTTCCAGGTCGTGGCCGACGCGGCCATCGGGGAGCGGTTCGCGACCAGAGCGGGTCGTACGGGGACGGCGCGCGAGGTGGCCGCACTGTTCGACTGCGCTCTGGAGGACCCGGAGGTGATGCGGGCGCGGGCCCGCGTGCGCCACCTGGCCGATCCGCCGGAACGGGCTTACGCGGACCCGGAGATCAGGGCGCGGGTGGCGCGCTGGCTCGCGGAACGACCGGACTACGCGCCGAGCGAGGTCGGACCGGATCGCGCCGCATGGGAGAAGCTGACGGCGGGGTGAGGGTGAGGGTGAGGGTGAGGTGACGGTGGGGCGAGCGCCTGCGCGCTAGCCCTGGCCCGTTCCGTTCCCCGCACGGGGCGTTCCTGTTCCGAGCACCTCGGCGAGGTCGTAGCGTACGACCTCCTCCAACTGGGCGTACGTGCAGCTCTGCGGGGTCCGGTCCGGCCGCCAGCGGCGGAACTGCGCGGTGTGCCGGAACCGGTCGCCCTCCATGTGGTCGTACTTGACCTCGCAGACGCGCTCCGGGCGCAGCGGCACCCAGGACAGGTCCTTCTTGCCGGTCCACCGGCTCTGCGCCCCGGGCAACCGGGCGCTCTCGTGCGCGGACTCCTCGGCCCACGCCGCCCAGGGGTGGCCGGCGGGGTCCGGCATGCGCAGCGGTTCGAGTTCGTCGATCAGCTCGGCGCGACGCTTCATGGGGAAGGCGGCGCACACGCCGACGTGTTGGAGGGCGCCGTGGTCGTCGTACAGGCCCAGGAGCAGCGATCCGACAATCGGACCGCTCTTGTGGAAACGAAAACCCGCGAGGACGACGTCGGCCGTACGCTCGTGCTTGATCTTGAACATGAGTCGGGCGTCCGGCCGGTAGGGGAGATCGAGGGGTTTGGCGATCACCCCGTCGAGCCCGGCGCCCTCGAACAGCTCGAACCACTCCTGCGCCTGTGCGAGGTCGGTGGTCGCGGGCGCGAGGTGGACGGGGGGCCGAGCGGTGGAAAGGGCGTGGGCGAGGGTCTCGCGGCGTTCGGAGAGCGGGGTGTCCAGGAGGGCCCGGTCGTCGAGCGCGAGCAGATCGAAGGCGATGAAGCCGGCCGGGGTGGTTTCCGCGAGGAGTTTCACGCGGGACGCGGCCGGATGGATCCGCTCCGTGAGTCGGTCGAAGTCGAGCCGCGCGTCGTGGATGATCACGATCTCGCCGTCCACGACGCAGCGCTCCGGCAGGTTCTCCCTCAGAGCCGTCACCAGCTCGGGGAAGTACCTGGTCAGGCTCTTCCCGGTGCGGCTGCCGATCTCGACCTCGTCACCGTCACGGTGCACGATCGCCCGGAAGCCGTCCCATTTGGCCTCGTACTGCATGCCGGGCGGGATCTTGGCCACGGACTTGGCGAGCATCGGCTTCACAGGGGGCATCACCGGCAGATCCATGTCTTCGATTCTGCGGTGGTACGTCCGGACCCGCCCGGTATGCGCGCCCGGCCGGGCCCACCTAACGTGGCGCACATGGGTGCTGCGGGCAATGCCATCGAGTTGGAAGCGGGAGGGCGGACGGTCCGGCTGTCCAGCCCCGACAAGGTCTACTTTCCGGAGCGCGGCCTCACCAAGCGGGACGTCGCCGAGTACTACCTCGCCGTCGCGCCCGGGATCACCCGCGCCCTGCGCGACCGCCCCACCACGCTGGAGCGGTTCCCGGACGGTGTGGACGGCGAGTCCTTCTTCCAGAAGCGGGCCCCGAAGAACCTGCCCGACTGGATCCCGACGGCCCACATCGCCTTCCCCAGCGGCCGTACGGCCGACGAGATCTGCCCGACCGAGCCGGCCGCCGTCCTGTGGGCCGCCAACCTGGGCTGCCTCACCTTCCACCCCTGGCCGGTGCGCCGAGAGGACACCGACCGGCCGGACGAACTGCGCATCGACCTGGACCCGCAACCGGGCACCGACTACCACCATGCGGTGGCCGCCGCCCACGAGTTGCGCGCACTGCTCGAGGAACTGGGCCTGCGGGGCTGGCCGAAGACCTCGGGCGGGCGCGGGCTGCACGTCTTCGTACCGATCGCACCGCGCTGGACGTTCACGGAGGTCCGGCGCTGCGCCATCGCGCTGGGCCGGGAACTGGAGCGACGGATGCCGGGCAAGGTCACCACGGCCTGGTGGAAGGAGGAGCGGGGCGAGCGGATCTTCGTCGACTACAACCAGACCGCCCGCGACCGGACGATCGCCTCCGCGTACTCCGTCCGCCCGCGCCCGCACGCCCCGGTCTCGGCCCCGCTGCGCTGGGACGAGGTGGACGACGCGGAGCCGCGCGACTTCGACATCGTCACCATGCCGGCGCGCTTCGCCGAACTCGGCGACCTCCACGCCGACATGGACGAGCACGCCTTCGTGCTGGACGCCGTACTCGAACTCGCGGACCGGCAGGAACACGAGCACGGGATGGGCGACATGCCCTACCCGCCCGACTACCCGAAGATGCCGGGCGAGCCCAAGCGCGTCCAACCGAGCCGCGCCAAGCACGAGGACTGACCGAGCCGGGAACGGGACCAGCCGGGGACGGGACGAGGCGGGGACGGGACGAGCCGGGGACTGGCCCAGCCGGGGTCGGGCCGAGCCGCGCAGGCACGAGGAGCGACCGAGCCGGGCAGGCGCGCGGATTTACCGCTCGGCCCGGTACCGCCGGATACGGTACGACGATGACCGGGACCACGCGGCGCGCCCTGCTCTTCCTCGACGTCGACGGCCCCCTCATCCCGGACCCGCACCCTGATGCGATGGGCGGCCGGACGCCCGTTCCTCTGGGTCGACGACGAGATCACCCCCGCGGACCGGGCGTGGGTGGCCGCACACCACCCGGCCCCGACCCTGCTGCACCGCGTCGACCCCCGTACGGGGCTGACCGACCGGGACTTCGCCGCGTTGGCGCGGTGGGTGCACGACCACCCGTAGATCGTGCGCGTGACAGCGGTGTTGATCAGGCGTTGATCGGACGTCCATCGGCGGCGATGAGTATCGGCGGCATGTCGATGAACACGAGTGAACGGCCGACCACCGCAGTAGCCGCCCCCGCCTGGTACGAACTCGCCCTGTGCGCCCAGACGGGCCCGGGCTTCTTCTTCCCGGAGCCGGGCTCCTCGCTGCGCGACGCGAAGCGGCTGTGCGGGGCGTGCGAGGGGCGCCTCGCGTGCCTGGAGTACGCCCTGGCGAACGATGAACGCTTCGGAGTCTGGGGCGGCCTCTCGGAATCCGAACGCCTCGCCCTCCGCCCCCGCCACTGATCAGGTCTGCGTCCCCTTCCCACTCCGCCGCCGCAACCCCACCCGCGAAGCCAGCACGTCATCCCCACCGTGCCAACCCTCGGCCGGCACCTTGGCGGGTACGGCCCGGACCGGGTAGTGGCCGCCGACGGGAGACACGACCCCACCGAAACGGGGGTCGCCCGCGAACCAGATCCGATCCGGATGATCGTTCTCGATGGTGGCCAGATCCAGGGGGAACGGGATGAGCCGGTAGGCGGATGTGTACGTTTCCGAGAACGGGATCCTGATGGTCGCCTGAATGCCGGTGGCACGGGGTGCATACGAGCAAGCGTGCTCGCGCCATGGATAGGAGCGAAGTACCGCGACGACGCGGTGGCGCCGGAAGTAGGCGATGAGCACCACGGGGACGTAGGGCAGCACGACCACGATGACGACGATGAACGCGAGCCTCGCCTGCGGGATCAGCCCGAACCAGAGACACACGATGGAGACGAGCATCGAGCTGCCCAACAAAGCAGCCCACTTGGTTCGTCGTGTCACCAGCCGCCTGTAGCCGGTGGCAGTGGGCGGGTGGTCCCATGCGACCTTCGTCAGCAGAGGCATCACGAGAGCACCTCCTGGATGCGTGAAGTCCGCGGTCCACTCGAACTGCTCGGTGTGGGGTCCGCGAAGGTGAGGGTGTGGGCGATCGCTTCGAGGATGTCGCCGTATGCCTCGGCGTAGTGGGTCGCCGCGCTGGTGAGGTCCAAGACGAGGACGTGCGGCGCGCACGCGTGGGCTGTCGCCACTCTCGCTTGAAACATCTCCTGCCCCGTTTCGGGCAACGTGATGGTGCCGCTGATCAGACAGCAGGGGAGCGACGAGGGGAGATCGACGGCTCGGCTGGTCGAATCGCTCCACACGCCAGATCGAGTGATCGCGAGTGCGGCCCGTGCCACGTTCAGTCGCGGATGGGAATCCGGAGACGGCCTCGCGGTCAGGGAGAACAGGGACGTGGCGACCCCGTTGGCCTCGTCCGGATGCAGACCGATGGCAGTGTGCACCACCTGGTGATCGGCCAGTTCACGCAGACCATCCGTCAGCTGCCCGAGTTGCCTCCGCGCATCGGGACTGTTCAGGGCGACCGCCATGGCGTCGAGCGCGGTCCGGTCGCCGGGCCCGATGTCGTGGAAGCCGGGAGGCAGCCGGAACCACAGGGGAGGCATGTCGCTGTCGCTCGTCATGTCCTGATCGCCGTCCAGAAGTGGGCCGACTTGGCGGCTGCGGAGGGACCGTCCTCGATCGCGGCCCGGGCGCCGTCGACGGCGGTGGAACCCTGCTCGACCGTCTCGTTGTCGGTCGTGTAGCCAACGGTCGCGGTCGCCGCACCCACCGCTGCCACACCGACGCCGACCCGCTCCCTGACCTCGGGAGTCGACGAGCGCAGGGCCCAGGTGGAGAGGGGGTTCTCCACCTGCCGGAGATCCTCGGCCGCCGTCCAGGTGGTGCGGGCGAACGTGCCTGCGCCCGGGGAGAGGCCGGAGAGGGCGCTGGCTTCGGGGACGGCCATCGCGGCGCGGGCGGCGACCGTGCCGGCCTTGGCGCCGGTCGCCACGGCGGCCACGCCCGGTACCGCGCCCAGGCTGTCGCCCAGCAGCGTCACGCTGCTCTTCCAGAAGTCCGCGTCGAACTCGCCCTTGGTGACGCCGTCGGTCAGGGGTTTGCGGAACTTCGGGTCCGCGAGGTGCGTTCCGAGGGCGGCCAGTGAGAGACCACCGGCGACGAGCATCACGGCGAGGCCGGCCGGCGGACAGAACAGGGCCACGCCCGCGCCCACGGCGCCCAGGATGGCCGACGCGTTGGACAAGGCGTCGCCCGGGTCTTCTGTGATCTTGTTCCAGAGTGACGCGAGCATGCCCGGTTCCTTCGGGGCCAGTTTCGCGGCTGCCGAGTTCAGGGTCTTGGCGATGGCGCGGGCCGAAGCCGTGTGGTCGGAGGCGAGTTCGTGGGCCAGGCGGCGGGCGTCGGCGAGGGCCTCGTCGGTCGTGGCGGCGGCGGCCTGGGATTCGTAGCGGGCGGCCAGGGCGCGGTGGGACACCAGGGTTTCGTGCCAGGCGTTGAGCTGCCGGGCGGCGTCCGTCAGGGAGGTGTGGGCCGCGTTGAGGTAGCGGGGGAGTTCGCTCGACAGGGAGGCGCGGAAGGCGGTGGCGGCTTCGCCCTGCCAGCTCGCGCTGTGCGAGACGAGGGCTCCGACGACCCGGCCGGCTTCCCCGAGGGAGGTCGCGGAGGTGGTGAGCTTCTTGGCCAGGGCGACGACGGAGGCCGGGTGTCCGGGGGCGGGGTCGAAGCCCAGCGCGGGGTGGTCAGCCACGGGCCGCGGCCTGGCGGAAGGCGTCACGGATGGCCTTGTCCAGCTCCGCGTACTCGGCGGCGCTGCGGTCCACGCCCGTCCGTACATTCTTCACGCGTTTGGTCAGCTCACGCGTGCCGTGGGCCCACTTCTCCTGGAAGTCGTCGCAGGCGGCGTCGAGGTCGCGGGTGCCCAGTTGGTCGGCGCGGACGTGGTCCAGCGCCTTGCGCGCCTCCCGCAGGGAGACCAGTGAGGAGTCCAGCGCCCGGGTCAGACGGGTCAGCTGGTCGATTTCCACCTGGAGGAAGGTCATGACGCGAAACCCTGGCAGAGCGGTGCTCTGCCAGGGCAATCGGCATCACTCGCGCGAGCGAGCGGAAATCGGTCAGCCCTTGCGGGCCGCGATGCGCGCCGCGCGTGCGGCCAGGCGCTCGTCGAACTTGCTGGCCTCGCTGTCCAGACCGCCCATGAAGAGCCCGAGCTCCTCCTGCGCCTTCTGTCCCTCGGGGCCGAGACCGTCGATGTCCATGATCTTCAGGAATCGGATCACGGGGCTCAGTACGTCGTCGTGGTGGATCCGCAGGTTGTAGACCCCGCCGATCGCCATCTGCGCGGCCATCCGCTCGAAGCCGGGCATCCCGTGTCCGGGCATCCGGAAGCCGACCACGACGTCCCGCACGGCCTGCATGGTCAGGTCCGGGGCCAGCTCGAAGGCGGCGCCCAGCAGGTTGCGGTAGAAGATCATGTGCAGGTTCTCGTCCTGCGCGATGCGGGCCAGCATCCGGTCGCAGATCGGGTCACCGGACTGGTGGCCGGTGTTGCGGTGGGAGATGCGGGTCGCGAGCTCCTGGAATGCGACGTACGCCACGGAGTGCAGCATCGAGTGCCGGTTGTCGGACTCGAAGCCCTCGGACATGTGCTGCATCCGGAATGCTTCGAGCTTGTCCGGGTCCACGGCGCGCGAGGCCAGCAGGTAGTCGCGCATCACGATGCCGTGGCGACCCTCCTCGGCGGTCCAGCGGTGCACCCAGGTGCCCCAGGCGCCGTTGCGGCCGAAAAGCGACGCGATCTCGTGGTGGTAGCTGGGGAGGTTGTCCTCGGTCAGCAGGTTGACGACGAGGGCGATCTTGCCGATGTCGGTGACCTTGGACTGCTCGGGATCCCACGCCTCGCCGTCTTCGAAGAAGGCGGGGAAGTTCCGGCCGTCGCTCCACGGAACGTAGTCGTGGGGCATCCAGTCCTTGGTGGCCTTCAGGTGGCGGTTGAGCTCCTTTTCGACCACCTCTTCCAGCGCGAACAGCAACTTGGCGTCCGTCCACGCCTCCGAGCTGCCGAGGTGGGGAGAGGTGATTGTCACGGGTGCTCCTGGGGGGACAGCGAATTACCTACGGTTCCGTAGCCTACGGAGTCGTAGGTTAAGCGCGACATCAAGGCCAGCCAAGCCCCATGCGGCTATATGTCCGATTGCGTCCCGTTATCTATGCAGTTCTGAGGGGTGTCGGAGGGGCCTTTGAGGGGCGAAATGGGGGAGGCAAATCACGCCACCCGGTGGCTCGGCCCCTCCGGATTGACCTCGAAGGTGCGTGCGCGGCGCACGCCCCCGCCCTGAGGGAGGTCGTTTCGGACGCTGCCGGGGGGCTTGTGGGCTGGGTGGGTACGCGTCGGCCCTCGTGCGGTACTCGTGCGGTGCCGGTGTGCCCGGGTGGAACCGCGTGGACCCGTGTGGACCGGTGTGGAGGCGCGAGCGTTCGCCCGGGCCCGGTGGGGGCTTCGCGGATTGCGGTCGCCTCGGGTGGTGGTCGGGATCGGGGTCGAGCCGTTCTCCCGTACCGCCGGTGCCGGGGTCTGGGGGTGAGGGTGCGGTCGGGCCGGCTCCGCCCCGGGCGGAGCCGTTGTGGAACCGGTTCATGTGTGAATCGGGAAACCGCGCCGGGTCGTCGAGCCACGTCGGCCCTCGGGTCGTCGAGGGGCGGGCCGGTCCGCTTCGGCGCATCGCGTGCGTGCAGTGCGGGCCGGCCCCGAGGGGGCGGTGGGGCTGAACGGAATGGCGGGCCGGGCGAGAGACCGCCGATCCCGGGTCCGCCACGTCGGGACGCGGCGGCCCCGGGATCGGTACCTCGGGACCAGCCGCCTCAGGGCCGCGCCGGCACGGTCACGAAGTCGCCGAGGTCGCCCCGGTCGCCGAAGCCACCGACCCCGAAGTCCCCCGTCAGGTGGGCCACAGGGACTCCCTGACCTCCTCGGCCGTCGTCGGTCGCAACGCGCCGTCGAGCAGCAGCCAGCGCGTGATGCCGATCGACTCCAGGAACGGCACGTCGTGCGAGGCCACCAGCAGCGCGCCCTCGTAGGACGCCAGGGCGTCCGTGAGTTGCCGCACGCTCGCCAGGTCGAGGTTGTTGGTCGGCTCGTCCAGCATCAGCAACTGCGGTGCCGGCTCGGCCAGCAGCAGGGCCGCCAAGGCCGCGCGGAACCGTTCGCCGCCCGACAGGGTGCCGGCCGCTCGGTCCGCCCGGGCGCCCCGGAACAGGAAGTGCGCGAGGCGTGCCCGGATCAGGTTGTTCGTGGCGTGCGGGGCGAACCGCGCCACGTTCTCCACCACCGAGCGCTCGTCGTCCAGTACCTCCGCGTCCAGCCGCTGCGGCAGGAAACGCGTCGGCACGTGCGTCAACGCTTCCCCCGACACCGGCGCCACCTGTCCGACGATCGTCCGCAACAGGGTGGTCTTGCCGGACCCGTTGCCGCCGACGAGCGCGATCCGTTCCGGTCCACGCAGCTCCCATTCGCCCGGTACCGATGCCCCGTGGACGAGCCGCAGGTCGCTCAGGGTCAGCACGCGCCGGCCCGGCGGCACCTGTGTCGCGGGCAGTTTGATCCGGGTCTCGTCGTCGTCCCGGACCGCCTCCGCGGCCTGGTCCAACCGTTCGCGGGCGCCCGCCAGTTTCTCGGCGTGCATGATGTGGTGCTTGCCCGCCGATTCCTGGGCGGCGCGCTTGCGTGCGTTCATGATGATCTTCGGCTCGCGCTTGGTGTCGTACATCTTCTGTCCGTAGCGCTTGCGCCGGGCCAACTTCATCTGGGCTTCGGACAGTTCGCGCTTCTGGCGCTGGACGTCGGCTTCCGCGACCCGGACCATCCGCTCGGCCGCCTCCTGCTCGGCGGCGAGGAGTTCCTCGTACTCGGTGAAGTTCCCTCCGTACCAACGGACTTCCCCGTCGCGCAGGTCGGCGATCTGATCGACCCGCTCCAGCAGTTCCCGGTCGTGGCTGACCAGGACCATCACCCCCGACCAGGACTCCACCGCCGCGTAGAGGCGGCGGCGGGCGTGCAGGTCCAGGTTGTTGGTGGGTTCGTCGAGCAGCAGGACGTCCGGGCGGGCCAGCAGCAGGGCCGCCAGTCGCAGCAGGACGCACTCGCCTCCCGACAGCTCGCCCACGGTCCGGTCGAGTCCGATCCGACCGAGGCCGAGTTGGTCGAGGGTCGCGAGGGCCCGCTCCTCGACGTCCCAGTCGTCGCCGACGGCGGTGAAGTTCTCCTCGGTCGCCTGACCCGCCTCGATGGCGTGCAGCGCGGTGCGGGTCTCGCGGATGCCGAGTTCCTCGTCCACGCGCAGGGCGAGGTCCAGTGTGACGTCCTGCGGGAGGTGGCCGACGGTACCGGCGACGGACAATCGACCCTCCGCCGGCTGGAGTTGACCGGCGAAGAGTTTCAACAGCGTCGATTTTCCGCAGCCGTTGACTCCGGTCAGACCGGTTCGACCGGGGCCGACGGTCAGCTGGAAGTCATCGAGGACCGGGGTCCCGTCGGGCCAGGCGAAGGACAGGTCGGTGCAGGTCAGAAAGGCAGGGGTAGGGCTCATGGAGGCCTCCAGGTTGCGTGGTGATCGAATGCAACGCGGGGGAGACAGCCGACAGGTCGGGACGGTCGGTCACGGGGGCACGACGGTCACGGGGTCTCGTGAGGAGAGCGGTGACGGCGATGGCGGCGGTGACCGGGGGTGACGGTGGTCGGTGTCTCGGACCTCAGAAGAGCAACGTCCTGCTCCGTTTCGACGGCAATGGGGCGTACACGAAGCTACGGATGGCCGGAGCCGACCCTGATGGTTAATTCGGTCAGGCTGTCAGGGCGAGTTCGAGGCGGGCGAGGTGGGTGGTTCTGGTCCGGTCGATGGGGTGGCCGTTCCACCAGGCGTGGAGTCGGATCAGGTTGAGGGCGA
>NZ_JAPNLK010000084.1 GCF_026627505.1 Streptomyces sp. H27-H5
CGGGTCTGTACCACGCTTCGCGTGGTACAACCAGTGATCGGCTTCGCCGATCACTTGACAGCGTTTCACGTTGTCTGCTATATGCCCCCGCTTCGCGGGGGCTGGTGATCCGCTTCGCGGATCACTGATTTTGTCTGCGGATGAGAGATGGAAGGTGGTTACGCACCGCCAAACCGTGCACCCCCTCCATTTGGGCATTTCCGCAGCTCAGGGCCACTTTGGCCCGTCGCCGGTTGGTTTCGGGTCTCTGCCTGGTTACCGGCACCGCCAAACTGTGCACCCTTTTTCCACAGCCTGGAAATCGAACAGCGGGTGGGGGGTGCACAGTTTGGCGGTGCCGGTCTGACCTGTGTGTATAGGTCGTTTCTTGCCTGGTAGTTGAAAACGATTCCCATCCATTGTTCGAGTAAGGGGTGCAAGTAAACATCTGACCCTTACTCAAATGGGGTGCATCCAGTGGCGGTTCCGGCGCGATCGGGCCGTTGTTGCAGGTCAACGCCGTAACCGCCAAAACGTGCACCCCTTTCCCACAGATGCCTGTGGATAGCCGCGCGCCAACGTGTGACCGCCAGGAGGCCGCGGAGTCGCTCCCGTCGGGAGCGGGGCCCTGGGGTGGAGATCGTTCGCGGGAGGAGCGTACAGCCCGCCTCTGCCCCCTTCTTGTCGGTCGGTCACATCGGGGGCGTGTCGGATGGGTTGATCCTGCGGCCGGCCGCGCGAGGCCCATGGGACGCGAGCGGGAATCGCCATGCAACTTGCAGTGCAACTTGTAGTTGGAGTGCAAGTTCGCTAATGTGGGGACCGCACCCCCCGCCGGTAATGCGGCGGAATGATCGGAAGGAATTTTCCCCATGACCACAACCACCGAGGCCGCTACCCCGGTTGCAGGCGTTGCGCTGGCCGCAGTGCTCAAGGCAAGCGCAACTGCTGCGGACGCTCTCGCCGAGGCCGAGAAGTTCAAGAACCTGGCCGAGGCATCCCACAGCGCGGCCAACGGCGCGTTGGAGCTGGCCGAGGCCGCGCGCACGCGCGCTGAGGTCGAGGGGGCGGCGGACGACGCCGAGGCCGAGGCCGAGGAAGCGGCAACGGCGGTCAAGAAGTGCAAGAGCGCGGTTGCTCGCGCGGCCCGTGCGCGCACCGCGTGCCGGAAGGCGGCCGGCGCGGTCACCGGTGAGTGCGGAGCCGAGGCGGACCGGGCGGCCGAGGAAGCTGGGGACGCCGTTGACACGGCGCGGGAAGCGCTCGGCTCTGCGGAGGAAGCGGCCGAGGCCGCGAAGGCCGCGGCTGAACTCGCGCGGACCGAGGCCGACAGCGAGTGCATGCGGTGCGCTGAGTGGATGTGCGCCTGCCGAGAGATCATGTGCGCGATCCTCGCCCGGAGCGGGTCCGGAGCGGTGCGCACCGTCGATGCCGAGGCGGTCCGCATCGGCGAACTGATCATGGCCGAGGATGACGAACTCCGGGCCGCTGGTCAGATGATGCTTTGCGGCGCATGGGCCGAGGCGGAGGAACTCATCACGCGTGCCACCGAGGCGCCGGCCGAGGCGGAGGAGCGGCGCGCGGCAGTCCGCGCGACCGAGGCCGCGCAGACTGCCGCGGGTCCGACGCCGGTTGCTACGGCCGAGGGCCGCACGGTGCGCGAGTGGAAGGCCGAGGCTGGCAGTCACGCGGAACGCGCAACCGAGGCGTACGAGTGCAGCCGCGCGCTTATGGATGCTCTGCGCAAGCGTCTCGGCGGATGGCTGCCGCTCTGCGACGTTCCGGCGGACGCGTCCGTCGGTGCCGAGCGTGCGGACGTTGTCCCCGGATGGGTGGACGCGGTTTACGCGGAAGTCCGGGCCGCGGCGCGACGGGTGTCCCGCCGGTCGATTCGGGCCTATGACGCGGAGTGTCACATCCGGTGGGACGTTGACGGGGAAGAGACCACCGACCCTGCCCGCGCGGCCCAGTGGGCCCGTAGGGCCGAGGCACTCGCCAACGGGTGCGAGGCAGACGCGCGCGCCATGGCCGAGGCGGTCGCGTGGCATGAGGTGACGCAGGAGCGCGCGGACACCATCAGGCGCGCTGAATACCTCGTGGAGGACGCGGAACGGGCGTACGAGAGCGCGCAGCGTCCGGGAATGTGGAAAGACAGCTACGGCCGGAAGGTGGGCACTACGTCCGCGCTGCGGTCCCTCTACGTCTCCCGTACGGCACTGGCCGCGGTGAACGGGTCCCCGTTCGTCGCGGTCCCGGACATGACCGACACGGGGACCGTGCGCGGGTGGAACGTGCTGGAGTGCTCCCCCCATCGCTACCTCGGCACGGTGACCCGTACGGTTCATCGCGCCCAGTGTGAGCAGAACGCCGAGGCCGAGGCGTACAGGCTCAACCGCGCGGCGGAGTATGACCGGACCATTGCCCGGATGCGGGACGACGTGAACGCCATTGACGCCGTGTGGGCCGATGACGCAGACCGCGGCGCGGTCCCCGTTTCCACCCGTCGGTGGGATGAGGCGACCCGCGCGACGAACGGCGCAGCGCCCGGCACCGAGACCCCCGATGCAGCCGCGCCGGCTGTGCGGGCGCCGGCCCTGACCCTCGTGGCCGCCCCTGTTGCCCGGCCCCTGTCGCGTCCGGCGCAGGCGGGGGGAGTGGGGGGAGTCTGCGCAGGTCACAGGGCACGACAGGACGCCGCGCGACAGGCCGCGCGACAGGCCGCGCGACAGCCTTCCAGCGGTGCGAGGTGCTTGATGTCAGCGGGCGGGAGGCGCGGGCCTCCCCGTGCTCCTGGCCCTAGGGTCAGGGGGCTGAATCCTCCTTGGGGCGCCGCGGGAGTCATTCCTGAAACTTGACAGGGTCGCGTCAAAACAGTGAAAGGGGAGCCGGCTTCCCGGCCCTCGCGGTGCCCTGCTGTGGGACCGTGCCGACATGAATTCCAGCCCGACGCCCGCACCGCTCACGGCGCACGATCTCCCGATTCGCGTCCCCCTGATCCATGGGGAGGCGACGGCCTCGTACCTGGCCCGCACCTCGACCGCCAACGGCCTACCCCTCCCCGTGCTCCTTGCCGCGATCGGAGACGCCCCCCTCCCCGACGAGGGCCTGTTGCCCGAGCGCGAGGAGATCCTCCTCTCCGCCCAGGCGCTCGCTCGGCTGGCTGCACTGGTCGAGCGGGAGCCTGACCAACTCGCCCGCGCACTACCCGGCGCCCACGCTGGTCGCCTCGTCTGCGAGCTGCGCCTCGAACTGTGGCCGAGGGACCTCGCAGCCCTGCCGCTGCCGGCCTGCCCCCTGTGCATGGAGCCGGGGGCGTGGCTTGCCGCCGAGGGGCACCGGTGGCGGCCGTGCGGCTGCGGCCGTCGGTGGATGGCCGGGGACGATGGCGGATACCTCATCGACACGGGACCGGTTCCAGAACTCGGGCGGGCTCTGGTGCAGCACCGCGAGCTCGTGCACCGACTGGGGCCGGTCGGTGACGCCCTCGTCGCGGACGCGCATCAGGTCATGCTGTGGTGGTGGGTCGGCGGGCAGTTTTCCGCCGAAGCGTGGCACGCTCGCGAGGACGCTCTCGGCATGTCCCGGCACCGACGCCGCGCGGCACCCGCAGTCGTCTACCCCGAGGCCGTCGCGGTGGCCGAACTCATGTGGAAATGGGAGGAGCGGCGCAGAAGGCCCGGGGCCTCGTTCGAGGGATGGGTCGAGAGTGTCGGGCGGCTCAGTCCTGCCGGCGCGCTGGCCAAGCGGGAACGTGTGCCGCTCAAATACTGGTTGGAGCAGCACCGGCCGGAACCGCCAGGGAAGCCGAAGGGCCTCACCGCTGTGGAGCGCCGCTGGAATCGGCTTCCGGACCTGCACCAGCGCCAGCCGCCCACCGATCACGGGCCGTTCCGGACGCCGTCGTGCCTCATGTGGGTCTACGGTCTCCCTCTCACTGAGACGACGACCGTGTGCCCCCGCTGCAACGGCCGTGCCCCGAGCTGCCGATGGGTGGCCTACCCCGGGTGTATCGGCCTGCCTCGGAAGTAGGGGCCCGTGAGCCCCGGACGACGTCGAGCACCAGGAGGCGGGAGTCGTCCACCCCGGGCGGAACTTGGCCGGGCCCTTGCCGTTCCTTGGGAAATCCGCTGGCTCCGGCGCAGCATCGGTGACAGGGTCGTATGCCCCCAGTTCATACAGCATGCGCAGCCGTCATAACGACTGTTCGCGAGGGGTGCACGGTTTGGCGGTTCCGGTCCCACCAGGGGATATGCAGGGATGTCCGGCTCCGCGTTCGCCGGACTGCGGTAGGGGGTGCACGGTTTGGCGGTTCCGGTGTACTGGGGGTGCACGGTTTGGCGGTTCCGGTCCCACCTGCGGTTTTCCCGTCCCACTGTTCCCGCAGTGGCGCCGGAGGCCTGAGCGTGGCGGTTCCGGTTCCTCATGGTTCCGGCGAGCGGCAGACTTGGGGCGCATCGACCGACATCAGGAGGGGACACCGCGCATGGCTGACGCCGTAGACGCTGAGGATCGGAGCACCGCACGCAGGGTGGTCACGGAGGAGCAGTACCAGGCAGCCGTCAGGGAAGCGGGCGCCATCCTCTCGCGGGCTGGTGCGTTCGCCGGTGAGGAACCTCTCGCCGACGCCGTGACTGCCGTCCTGGCGGCGGTGGGTCTCCTCGTGCCGCCACCCGAGCCCGAGCTCGATACCTGTACGGCGCAGTTCCCGGACGAGCGCGGCGACTGGTGGCAGTGCCTCGAAGATCCGGGCCACGAACCGGCAGAGGGACACGACGCCGGCGACTGGTCATGGTCCGACGATTCCCCCGAGGCGGTTCCGGCCCGCGCCTGACCCCCACCCGCATGCGCACGGCCCCGGAGCTCATGAGCTCCGGGGCCGTTGCCTTCTCGCTCGCGTTTTCTCTCCAATTGGAGAGAAAACGCGCGGGGCGTGCCTAGTCGCGCCACACGCCGGGAGGCGTGTCCTCCTCCGGGAGGTGCTTGTCGCAGTAGTAGGCGGTTCCCTGCTGGGGGTCTTCCACCTTCCAGGTGGTGAGTTCCGCGCACGGTTCTCCCTCGGCCGGGGCCGGGGTCGCACAGTGGGGGGTCCAGTCGCTCCCCTTGGCGGCCGGGTGGCCCTTGATCCGGCGCTCGGCGGTCCGGGTGGCCTTTGCTCGCGGGTTGGGGCGCCACGTGAAGCGGGCCACGCCGCGGCCGGCTGTCTCGGTGTGCCGGTCCTCGATCCGATCCGAGAGGACGCTCAAGGAGCTTGCTCCTTGGTCCGTGGCAAGCTCGACGACGAGAGCGAGAACGTCCGAGGTATCCAGTGGGACGCGGTGACCGAGGGACAGGAAATCGGCCCACTCCCCCAGCTTGGCCGCGACCTCGGCGGGGACGACGGCCGCGATCCGTACCGGTGCAGCCTTGGCTGCGGGCCCGTCGTCGCCGGAGGCGGGGCCCTTGGGTTCCTTCTCGATTTCCTCTCCAATTGGAGAGGAAATCTTCGGAGGGGCCGTCATGACGCGGCGGGTCGTGTCCCGTACGACCTGGGCGGCTTCCTCGGGGTCCTCAGGGAGCTCGGCGGGAAGCTGCTTCCGGATTTCGATGATCACCGCCCCCGTGACCTTCTGTCCGCCCTCCCCGGCTGCCTTGTCTGCGCTCTGGTAGAGCTCTATGGCCGGGCGCCTACCGAGGTCCTTCTCAACCTTCCGGAGGTTGCGGACGTGATGCTCCGAGGGCGTGTTCGTGCCGGTGGCCGCGGCGACTGCCAGGGCCAGGGGCGCGCCATCCATCCACCGGCGGACGTGTGCGGGGCTCTTGCCGGTGACAGATCGGGCGTACTGGTCGAAGGTCAGGTTCTGGTCACGGTGGAACTTGCCCTTGGCTGCCAGAGTCAGGGCCTTGCCGATAACCCAGATCGCTGCGTCACCGGCCGCGAGCGCGGACCGGATCACGCCCTCGGTCAGGTCCCGCTGTCGAACCTCGGTCTCGCTCAGGGGCGAGCGGTCCCCCTCGGCGACGTCTGCGACGTCATCGAGGTCCGGGAGCTGGTCGGCGAGCTCCCGGACGCCAGCCACGGCCGACGACATGTCGGGCAGGTGGGCGGCGGTGTTCTTCACCGCGCGACCGCCCTTGCGGGCCCGGTTGAGGATGTCGGCGCGGTTCGTCGTCTGCACCGTCACGCGCTCGCCTCCCGGGCGAGCTCGGCGGCGAGGAGGTCCATGGGCGAGCCGGGGATGAGCTTGGGCTCCAGACCGTAGGACTGTCCGTAACCGTCCTGAGCGTCCACTCGCGGGACACGCGTCTTGAGCACCGTGAAGCCGGCGCCCGTCAGGTCCTTGTATGTGTCGTCAGCCGCCTTGGCGGAGGCGTTCGTCAGGGTCAGACAGATGACGAGGCGTGGGACGTGTGCGCCGACCTCTTCGAGGTGGTCGATGGCGGCCAGGACGGAGCCGGCTCGGTTGAGCTCCATGCGGGTCGGAGGCAGTGTCAACACCGCCAGGTCGACGCCCGCCAGGACCGCGAAGTGCATGTTCCCCGCCTTGCGGTTCCACGCTCCGGTGTCGACGGCGAGGAGGCCGGACTCCGGGGTGTACTTCACGAGCTGGTCCCGGACCTTGGACCGGTTCGGCGCGGGGTACACGGGCCCGCCGAGGTCCGCCTCGTCTGCCCAGTCGATCAGGCTGCCGTTTTCCTCGTCGCCGGGCTCGTCGGCGTCCATGGCCGACCCCGGGATGCCAGCGTCGTTCCAGTGCTTGAGCATGTGGGCGATGATCGTGCTTTTGCCGGTCCCGCCCTTGCCGATGAAGGCGAGTCGCCGGCCCTGCTGGGGGATCACCACGGCGGGTGAATGTGTCGTCATACGGGAGACGGTAGTCCTTGATCACGCCGATTCATGCACGCTTTCCCACTCGGATGGGGGAGTGCGGAAGCATGGCGGCGCTCGGGTCTCTCAACCCCCTTACGAACTACGGGAAGAGTGGAGATCGACGATTTCGCTGACCCGACGGAAAGACGGGTGGGGCCCGGCGCGACTGCGCCGGGCCCCACCCGATGTGCCTCCGAGCCGCTACTCGCCATCACGGACGGCGTCGCGTCCCTCCTTGATGAACCGACCCGGGTTGACGTCCTTCGATGTCGTATCCCGGTACCACTGCATGGGCTGTACGCCCTCCTGCTTCATGAAGCCAGGGTTCGGGCCGAGGCGGAACCCGCCAGGGAGCGGTTCCCCGTCCGGCTTGCGCGGCACCAGGGCGCGAGCCGTGGGATAGGCCGAGGCGTACAGGACGCAGTCGGCCAGAACGGCAAGCGGGACGGCGCCGGTCGCGAGCCACGTCTTGACGATCTTCCGGTGTTGGCCCGTGCGCGAATTGCTGATGACTGCGGCGCGGATGTCCGGTCGCCACGTCGGGCGCTTGAGGGCGGGCCAGGGGGCATTCCTCCCCTCGCGCCTCCCCTGAGGCCTCTCCCTCATCTTGCCGATTCCGCCCTTGGCCACCTGCTTGATGGCCGAGAGGAGAGCGACGGACTCGGGGTCACGCTCGCGGATCGCCGCCATGGCCGCGACGTACTCCCCCTCATCCATTCCGTCCGTGACGCCGAGGTCCGCGAGGGTGTCCATGTATGCCGCGCGCAGTCGGTTATGCCACAGGTCGAGGTATCCGCCGGCTTCCGGGCGCAGCCATGCCGCGAGCGGTTGGACGTCGATACCGAGCTCGACCGCGTAGGCCACCGTCGGCGTCGCGTACCAGGCCGGGCCTGCCGGGGCCTTGCCGTCCGGAGTGAACGGGCTCGGGATCCGCGGGTCGAGGTCCCGCCACTGCTTGGTTTGGAGATCCTTAGCGCGCAGCGTCAACCCGGAGAAGTCGCACAGCCAAGCGCCGGGGATCTTCTTGTCGAAGCTCGGGCCGTCGGTGTAGACGGCCTCACTGAGGCCCACCGTCAAACGGTTGGAGGCTGCGAGGAAGGCGACGTTCGTATCGATGCCCACCACGTGGGGGAGCGCGGCCTCCTGCTCGGTCGGCTCCCGGTACCAGGCGAGGGCCTCCTCGACCAGGACGTGCGCCGGGCTCCTCGACTCGTCGCGGGTCCGCTCGGCGGCGAGGGGGTGCTCGTCCGGCGCCTCGGGCGGTGCGGGATCGACGGCACGCGAAAGGGAGCCCGCCACCGGCATGCGGTGGGGCCGGCCCGTCCCGCGGTTGAACACGAGCTTCGTGGGCGGCCGGACCGCCTCCATCAGGCCGATACTGCACCCGGCCGTCGAGCCCGTCGGGCTGATGACCCGCTCGGCGAACAGGCCGAGCGTGTACGCCAAGGCCGAGGGGGCGGCGGCCACGTCCGCGATCCCGCCCCACCGCATGTTCGTGTCGAACGCGCCCCACACCACGGACGCGACACGAACCTCGGTGCGCCCCCGGTACAGGAACGTCCACGGGCCGACACCCGCCCGGCTGTGCGTCCATCCGGCCTCGGTCAGGGCCTTGACCGCCGGGTGATCGTCCGGCACTCGCAGGCGCTTGCGAT
The DNA here is from genome assembly GCF_026627505.1 of Streptomyces sp. H27-H5. GTDB lineage: Bacteria > Actinomycetota > Actinomycetes > Streptomycetales > Streptomycetaceae > Streptomyces. The sequence continues at coordinate 8,482 of NZ_JAPNLK010000084.1, forward strand.
CGTCCAGGCGCGCCGGCAGACCGAGGAATTCGGTAGCGGACTCGGTCAGTACTAGGAGGGGACCCGAGTCCTCTCCGTCCTGGCTGAGCTTGGGGGCGCCGAGGCCCACGGCGAGCGCCCACTCGGCGGCCGTCGCGAGGTCGACAACTTCGGCCGGTACGTCGGTGCGCTGGACGTCGGGCCGATGCGCGACGAGAACGCCGGCGGTGGCGTCGAGGACGACTAGGGGTGCTGTGTACGTCGTCTCAGTGGTGGCGGTCATCAGCGGTAGTCCAGTTCGATGTAATCGACGTCGCCGAACTCGACGTCGAGCCGTTCGGTATCTGTGCCCGGCATCCGGAAATACTCCTCGGCGAGGCCTTGGCCGATCAGCCTCTCGACCTCGGCCTCGTCGTTGGCGCGCAGAGCCTCGAACAGGCCCGGGATCAGGTGATCCGGAACGTCCTCGGTCAGCCGCCGCCACCGGGGGTCATCCGTCGATCCGGCGTCCGCCGAGAACCCGAACTGTGCCCGCGTCTCCACCGTGAGCCCGCGCTCCCGCGCGCGCTTCTCAGCCTGCGCCCTCACACGGGGCTGATGTCCCTTCGATACCTCTTGTTCAAGGCGCTTCAAGGTCTCCGGCTTGCTGTTCTCGATCTTGCGGTCACCCTTGGCGATGCGCTGTACCTGACGCTGTGAGACCCCGAGTCGCTCGGCCACCTTCTTCGTGTTGCCCTTCTCGCTCCGCATGAGGGCGTTGAACCGACCGCGCTCGGTCTTGGGGATGTCGCGGGTCTGGAACCGCGCTTTGATGGCGTCGAAAACCTTGCCCATGGCTGCAACTCCTCTCAGGTCAGGCGGTGCGGGTGCGGTGGATCGGGCGCACGGTGCTCGTGTCGTGCACCGTGCCGGCGTTCAGGCAGTACGTGCCGCCACACCAGAGCTTCGAGCCCTCCGGCTTCGTCGTCTTCACGGCGTCCTTGCACGTCCAGCAGGAGCCCACGCGAGGCGCTCCGGCGCCCGTGAACATGTGCTGTGCGGGGATGAGGTAGCGCTTACCGCGCAGCTTGCCGAGGAGCTTGTGCAGGTACCCGCTGGGGTTGAACGCGTTACGGTCCTCGGAAGCGTCCAACGCTTTGAGAATCGCCTCGTCCGGCCACCCCGCGCGCAGGACGAACCCGACCGCTTCCGCAGCGAGCTCCCGCTCGGCCTCGGTCACCCCGACGAACCAGCGGACGCGGTCGATGACCGCCGCCGCCCTGGCTGGGACTTCCGCCCGCTCTGCGTCGTTGAGGGCGCGGGCGTAGAAGCCGGACATGAGGGTGAAGTGCGCGGGCTTGGCGCCGTTGAAGACGCCACCGCCCGCCGGGATGCTCGCGCTCCGGAACCGGACGAGGTCGAAGTCGACCAGATGCGGCCGGTGACGTTCGACGGACCGCACGGAGACCCCCGCCATGGCGGCGAGTTCCTTGACGTCGACCTGCCCATCCCATCCCCAACCGGCCAATGCCACAAGGCACTTGGCGCATGTCGGGTCCGGTGCGGTCACGCTTGCGGCCCACGCCTGCGCACCGGGGAGCACCGGCTGACCGACTCCGCTCAGCGGAGTGCGTCGATCGGCGTCGATACGAGAGTGTTCGAACAGGTGCCGCAGGTGAACTTGGGTCGCGCGCTCCTTGAGTCCGGCCGCCTGGCCGATCTCCCGAGTGGTGATCTCCGCCTCGGGGTCGCGGATCTGTCGCTCCTCAAGAGCGGCGAAAACCTGACGGCAGCGGGGGCAGTCGTCCGGGCTGATCGCCCGATGTTGTGCCACTGATCGGCCTTTCCGGCTGCTGCGGTGTGTCCCCGCGATGTCCGTGGGTACACTCGACAGCAGACCTATTGAGCGGGTCACGAGAGGCCTCACGGGGCGGGAGCTGGTAACTCCCGGTAGAACCCCCGGCGGGGCCTTTCGCATGCAATGGGTCGGTTGTGCGCGATCACGGACACCGTCCGTGATCAAGGTCAGGCAGTGAAAATCTGCTGCGAGCCGCCGATGAGCGCGGCCCGCCGGACGGCGGGGAGCTGCTCAACGGCGTACGACGGGCCGCACAGGAGGTCGGGCACCGGGATGCCGTAGTGCGCCGACAGTCGGTCGACGTCTTCGAGGGACCAGGAGGCCCCGCCGCTCTGCTTCCGGCTGACCGCTCCTTGGGTGATCCGCAGCCCCCGGGCGAGAGCGGTCTGATTCTCTCCAGTGGCCTGCAAGAGCGCAGCCACGGTCACGCGGAGCATCTGCTCGCTGCTCATCCCCGCGGGCTTACCCCTGGTCATATGTCGTTTCCTCACTGCTTATGATCTTTGCTCATATTGGCAGGCAGGGAGGCGCGGCCGCCTGCGCCGCGCCGATCACTGCATACTCTTGCATGGTTGGAGCTCGACTACAAGTCTCGCTTGTAGTCGCCCCTCCGACGTGTCATCCTCGGGGCATGACCAACACACCTACCCTCGCCGCCCTGCGCGCGGCGGCCGAGAAGTCGGCCAAGAAAGCCGAAGAGGACAGGGGCGCGCTGATCGCGGCGGCGGTCGCCGAGGCGGTTACGTCGACGAAATACGGCCACCTCTCCGCCGTCGCCAGGGAGGCCGGCATCGTGAGCCAGTACCTCCGGGAACTCGTCGAGGAAGCGCATCCCGGCTGGCTCGCGCGAGCGGCCGAGGAACGCGAGGCGGAAAAGGCCAGTCGGCCCAAGGGAAGGCGCAGGGCGGCGGCATGACGCCCTGGGTCGAGCTGGGTCCCGCGACAGAGTCAGTGCTCCGGATAGCCGGCCCCGTGGTGGGGCTTGCCGTAGTGGTCTTCGTCGCGTTCTCTGCCTGGATGCGCCGGGAGATCGGCCGCGCGATCACAGTTCTTGTCCTCGGGGGATGCGCCGTGTCCGTGGCCATGTTCGCGGGCCCGGACTTGGTGGCGGCCATCACGGGCGGGGCGGACCCGTCCGGAGGTGCCGCCAGCAGTAGCGGAACGGGCTCGACCGGCAACAAGGCAGACGACAGGTTCCCGTTCTGGCTCCTCTGGTCTGCGCTCGGCGTCGCCGCCGCGGCCGGGGTCGTGGGCGCAGTGGTCGGACTCCTGGGCCGTCGCCGCCGTCGTGGGGTTGCTGGCCGCGCGCGGGCTGCCGCCGAGCTCGCCCGCCGCCAGGCCATCAAGGCCGATCACGACGAGGTCCGCGAGGCGTACGGGAAGTACGCCGCCGATGTCCTTGCGTTCCTGGACCGGCCCGCCCTCGCCGACGTCACCGTCCCCCGCACCGTCGCATTTCTGCACGCCATGGATGCCGCAGCCGACGCCCGGCGGGGCGCCGACCTCGACGCCTACCGGCGAGCCGTCAGCACTTTGAAAACCGCGTGGCAGGCAGCCGACGAACACGCCCGCAAGGCCGGTGTCCATCACCTGCCCGAGTCGGAGCGGGCAGCCATCGCCAAGGCGCGCGCCCTCCTCGAAATCGCACTCGACGGCCGCGGCGCCGAACACGAGCGACAGGCCGCGTACGCCAAGGCGCGCACCCTCCTCGACGGGGTGGTGACCATCCCCCGGCAGGCCGCCGCGGAACTTGAGCCGCTGCACCGCCTCACCTTGACCGCAGGCAAGCACGGGAAGGGCGTCACCGTCGAACCGCAGCCCTCGGCGGCCTTGTGGCGGCAGCAGTGCAGCACCCCGGAGGAACTCGGCGCGTCGCGCCCGCCAGCGGGGTACTGGGCAAAGACCGCCTAGGCGGAGCGCTCCGACTTAACGTGAACGGGCCCTCGCACCAACCGGTGCGAGGGCCCGTTCACGTTGGGTCGTGGTGGTTCTCAGGGAGTGCGGGCTCCGCCTGTCGCGCCCGGGATCCCGCTGTCGCCTGCAAGGGGGCGGCGCTCCTCGGTGTGCCAGAAGAACGTCACGTACTGGCGGGTGGGCGAGCCGGAATAGCTGATGTCCACGCTCGCCCCGGCCACGGAATACGGGGAGTGCCCCGGCATCTCGACCCGTACGAGCTCGGCGCGGGGCCAGGGCACGGGTGCGTCCCGATCGGTGTATCCGCCGAACTCCTCCCGGCCGCCGTCACGGACGAGGAGGTCGGGGTCGTCCAAGGTGACGGTTTGCCCGCCTGCCACTGTCACGAAGGCGGGTCGGCGCGCGGGCCATGGCGTGCAGAGCTTGCCGTTCGCGCGGAGCCAGAGGGCGACCTCGGCCCGAGCGAACAGGGGATTCCTGTCGGTGCCGGCGGTCGGGGCGGGGAAGCCGGCTGCGTGGCGGCGCCAGTTCGCGGCGGCGGCTCGGCCCACTCCGGCGATCCGGCCGACCCCGGCCAGGTTCACCGCCTGGTGGTCCTCGGCGGTCACCGTCGCAAGCGGGGATCGGCTCCCCTTGGCGGCGGTGCGCAGGGCGGACCAGCTCACCTCGGGGTAGACGGCCGGGAGTAGCCCGACATCAGCGGCCCGGTACAGGGCCACGGTGACGGGGCCGCCCTGGGAGCTGGGATAGCGCACCCGCACCGTGCGGGTGGCCGTGATCCAGCCGAGGCGCACCATGTGGTCGAACTCGACCCGGCGCACCCGCAGTCGGGCGGCGGCCTGGTCCGGGCCCAGGAGGACGAGGTCGGCCACCATGCGGGCCAGATCCCTGCGGGTGACCAGGGCCTCGACCTGGACGGGGTGGAATGACGGCCGCTTCGGATCTCCCGAAAGGTCCGCCAGTAGCCCAGCCTCCGTGAGCTCTGCCGCCGTCGAGAGGTTCACCTCGATCTCCCAGCACGCCAGAGCATCGGTGAGGCGCTGCACGACCTCGTACGCCGGTACCGGCTCGGCGGACAACCCCGCCTGTACCGCGGCGGCGTCGATCGCCTCCACCGCCGCCCGCGACCACGTGCCAGCGGCCAGGTCGGGGCCCGGTACCGCCCCGGTGTGCACCGCCCACCGCAGCGCCGCCCGCGATACCCGCAGGCGCCCTGCGGCCTGTCCCTCGCTGTACTCCATTCGCATTCCCATCGCAGACCTCCCACTCAAGCCCGGCCAGATCCGGGCATGACAAAAGATGCGCAAACATGCCAGAGCTGTCAATACCCCGGATTTCGGGGCGAGTTGGGCACATACCCCCCTTCTGCGCTCACGTACGCGAGGCGGAAATCACCCGTCCGGTGGGCGTCGGGACATGCAAAAGCGCCCGGCCCCATGAGGGGCCGGGCGCTTTTGTGAGGGCTACGAGCGGGTGCTCCGAGATCGGCGGACCTTGAGCGGCAGAGGCGAGTAGACGAGGCTCAGCCGGTCGGCGGCCCCCGTGATCCGGACGAGCTCGATCACTCTCCCGGTGCCGTCGCGGGTGACGCGGTCGATCACGATTACGGGCACCCTGGCCCCGATGGACAGGCGGGCGGCCTGGTCCGGCGTCGGCTCCTCGGCCGTCACGAACTCGGCCGCCACGGCCGGGATTATGTCCGCAGCGATCAGGCCCGCCAGGACTCCGCCCACGATCTTGGTGGGGCTGTCGAGGCCGGCGGCCTCGGCGACGTCGGCCGGGTACCAAGCTTCTTGGAGCTGGACGACATCCTCGTCAATCATGGCCCGCCGCCGCCGGCGCACCACGGCCGCGCCCGGTGAGAGGCCAAGGCGTTCGGCGATGTCGGCGGGGGCGGGCAGCGTCTCGGCCGCCGGCTCCTCGACCTCCATCCGGCCGTTGAGGCCCTGCTCGGCCGTTGCGGTCTCCCACGGCCCCCGCGTTCCCCCGGGTTCGAGGACGTGCTCGTACCGGCTCAGCGGCACGCGAACCCGGGTGCGGTTGCGGACCACCGTCCCGCGACCCCGGCGCGAGACGACGTATCCCATCGCTTCGAGCTCCTGATAGGCCCTGTTCACGGTCGCTTTGGAGCCCTCGCCGGCCGCCACCTGGTCGAGGATCTGGGGCAGTGACGAACCGGGCGGGCGATCCCCGTTGTCCATCTCGGCGGCGAGCCTGTCGGCAAGCGCCTTCCACTTCGCAGTCATGCCCTCTGTTCCTCCCGTCGGGTGTACCAGTACAGCACATTCCTAGGAATGGTTGACAGTGATCCCCGAGAGTGTCATGGTCGTAACCGAGCCGCCCATTCCTAGGAATGGGAACGGTTCGGTATCACCCGCCGCCCCAACGGGGCGCGGCCCCGGGCGTCTAGACCACGCACCGGAGCCGCTAGGCGGGCCAACCCCCTGACTGCTCAGAGGAGTGATCCGCATGCGCACCACCATGCCCGAAACCGGCACGATCTTGCGAATCGGCGGTACCCCCGCCCTCGCCCCCCGCACCCGCCTGGACCTGTCCGCCGAGCTCGGCCTCGACGTTGACCTCTTCCTCGGCCCGGTCGGCGGCGACGACGACGAGCTCGACGAGTACACCCGCCTGTGCGCCCTGGCCGACATGGCCGACGCACAGTTCATCCCCTCCGGCGCCGACCTCGACCGGGTCACCCTCGACCTGATTGCGGGCCTGGCCGAGGAGATCGAGCGCCAGGAGCGCGAGGACAACGCCCGCGGCTTCGAGCGCGAGAGCTTCACCCGGGGGTGGGCCGCGTGAAGATCACCCGAACCGCCGCCGCCCGCGCACTGCGCGCCGCCCTGGCCCAGGCCGACCGCCTCCACCCCGCCGCCCTCCTGGTCCTGGTCCTCGTCCTCGCGGGCCTCGCCCAGGCCGCCGCCCCCTTCGTCGTGACCCTGTTCACCGCCCTGGTGGCCCTGGTCAAGGCCGGGGCGTTCGTCGCCGGGGCCCTGATCTTGGGCCGCCTTGCCGTCCGCCTCGCTGCGATGGTCCGCAGCATCCCCGCCGCGCCGCCGGCGCCCTCGATTCCGACGCCCCGCCCGGCGCCGTGACCGCCGCCGTGTGTGCCCTGGCCCGCGACCTCTCCCCCGAGACCCTCGCCCGCCACGGGTTCGCCGACCCGGCCACCGCCCACCAGGCCGCCCGATGCGCCGCCCTGTGGGCCGCCGAGAACCACCGCCGCCGTGCCCGCGCTGCCCTCGACCGCCACGCCGACGAGGAGACCCCCCGATGAGCACCACCGCCCGCCACATCCTGAGCGGCTCCGCCGCCGGGCTGGCCGCCGCCGCCCACCACATCGCCACCTCGACCGCCGCCCTCGTCGGCGTCGTCGGATGGGCCGCCGTGTCCTACCTCGACGGCCAGACGACCGAGTTCGTCATCGCCGCCGCCCTCGGCTCCCTGCTGTGCGTCGAGTGGCTGCGCGCCGAGTTCTTCGGCGCCCCGTTCCCCGCCTGCCCCCTCTGCACCCTGGCCCGCCGAGGCGCCCGTAAGGAGATCAACAAGTGAGCACCACCTCGTTCTACGACGAGCGCCGCAAGGACAAGTCCGCCGAGCGCGCCGAGGACCGCCTCGACCGCCTCACCGAGCGCGAGGAGGAGCGCAAGGAGCGCGCCGCCCGCGCCGAGGAGGAGCGCAAGGAGCGGGCGGCCCGCGCCGAGGAGGAGCGTCGACTCCGCAGGGAGCGCGACCGCGAAAAGGCCCGCCGCAAGGCCGAGCGCAAGGCCGCCCGCGCCGAGTGGTTCGCCAAGCTCGGCCGCGAGGGCGACACCGTCGGCGCGATGATCGTCATGGCGTGCGGCATCGTCCCCGCGCTCTACTTCCAGCTCCGCGCCCTTAACGGCGAGAATCTCCCCGGCATCATCAGCCTGTGCCTGGCCGTGATGCTGGAGGCCGGGGCGTGGGTGGCCACCGTGAGCGGCGAGCGCGCCAAGCGCGAGGGCCGCCCCGTGGGCCGCTTCCGGGTGGTCATGTGGGCATGCGCGACGTTCGCCGCGGTCATCAACTACAGCCACGCCCCCAAGTCGCCCGGCGGGTGGCTCGCGTGGGTCCTCGCCGCAGCGAGCTATGCCGGGGTGTTCTTCTGGGAGGTCCGCGGCTGGGGTCGACACGGCATCAGTGCCACCCGCACCAAGGCGCAGCGACGGGAGGACCGCCGCCGCCGGCGGCACGACCGCAAGCGCCGCCGCCGCTTCCCCACGGTTTACAGCCGGTACACCGACATCCTGACCGCGCACCCCTTCGGCACGATCGACACCGAGGAGGCGTGGCGGACCGCATGGCGCGACGAGCACGGCGCCGAGCTCGCCACCACCGCCCGTGTCGTCGCCCGCCGCGGCCACGCTGACAAGGCCCTCGCCGCAGCCCACGGCGTAGGGGTCGAAACCCTCGCCGTCGAGCAGCTCCTCGGGGACCTCTTCCCGCCCGATGGAGGCGACGACGGACCCGCCGCGCGCCGCTCCTCGGGCGGCCCGGCCGGCGGTCCGAGCAAGGGTGGTCGAAGCGTGAAAACCCTTGGGCGCAAAGGGAAGCAGGCTCTAGGCCGAGTCGCCGGACGGACCGCTCCGAAGGTCCCCGACAGGCCCCTCGACGCCGCTCACATCGCCCAGGTTCGAGCCCTCGCCGACCTCCTCGGCGGCGCCGCCCACCTGTCCGTGAAGAACGTCCGGCAGACCATCGGCGGCGGTAACTACCGCTACGCAATGCGGCTCCGGGACCACGTCAAGGCCAAGAGGAAGAACGCCCGATGAGCGCCGCCAGCCACACCCCTCCGCGCCTCCTGATCCCCGCCGGATTCGGGTTCGCGTACGTGACGATCCGCCGCGTCCCCGAAAACGGATGGGGCCCGGCCGCCGTCCTCGGCCTCCTCGTCCTCGCGCTGATCCTCTGGGGCCCGGCCGCCCTCAAGTGGGCGTGCAAGAACTTCGCCGTACGCAGGGCCACCAAGAAGAAGGCCGAAGCCGAGAAGAAGGAGAGCGGCAAGTGACGACGCACCGCAGCCTGTACCGGCTCGCCGCCGGTGAACTCGCGCAGCTCGCCGACACCGAGGCCGCCGAAGGTCACCACCACCTCGCCAAGGCGTCCGCCGAGCTCGGTCTCGTCTACCTCAAGTTCGAGACGGCCGACCTCGCCAACGTCCACGTCGGCAAGGCGTGGGAGGCCGCCGAGCAGGCCCGCGAAAACCTGATGTACGGGGACGCGATCGGTGTCACCTCCGACACCTCCCGGGCCCGGCTTCACCTCGCGCTCGCCGAGCTGGACGCCGCCGACCTCCCGGCCCCCGCCCCCGCCCGCTGAAAGCGCGCTCGCCCCCCGAACCACGCCCGGCCGCTTCCCCGGCGGCCGGGCCCCCCGAGAGGAAGCACCACGCATGTCCACCACCAGCACCGAGCACGGCGAGCGCGAAGCCCATTACATCGACCTCGCCGCCTACCAGGACCCCGAGACCCTCGACCGCCTCGAACTCCTCGCTCGCGCGGCCCGCGAGACCGTCCGCACCACCCCCGCCGGCATCGCGGACCTGTCCACCGGAACGGTGCGGCTGGACAAGGTCGACGAGGCCCCCGCCGACCAGCTCGACGACGAGTCCGGGGTCCTCGAAGTCCTCGACGAGCGCGAGGGCTGGACCATCCGCCGCCTCGTCCCCGAGTCCCTCACCGACATGGGCGTGTGGCGTCAGCGGCGCGCCGAATGGGTCAACGCCGGCGCCTTTCACGCGCTGCGCTCACCGGTCTACTTGTGGCGCGCGACGAACGTTGCCGCCCTAGGCGCCAAGGTGGGCGTACGCGACGCCTGGTCCTACGTGTTCGCCACCGAGTACGGGCAGATCACCGACAAGGTGAGGCGGACCAAGGCGGGTCCGGAACACATTGCCGACCTTCGCGCCGACCGGCGCAAGGAGGGCAAGGCCCGCCGGCGGGAGCCGCTCACCGTCTACACCCTCACCGGGTGCAGCACGTACGTGGGGGCGCTCCTGGCCCTGGGGGAGACCTGGGGTTGGGTCATGGCCGCTCCGGTGCTCCTGCCGGTGTTCGGTATCCTCTACGCCCTCGGCCGCCGCGAGATGATCCGCCGCGAGCCCGACGGGACGTTCGCCATCGCCGACGCCGTCGACTTCACCGGCGCCGGAGTCCTCACCGACGAGGGCCTCAACACGGCGTTGCGCGCCCGCAGCGTCGGCATTCTCAAGGACGACGAGAGCGTGACCGTTCTCGGCTTCATCGCCCGCGAGCCGGGCGACCGGGCGTCGGTCGTAAGGTTCGAGCTTCCCCGCGAGTCGGGCAAGACGGCCGCCGAAGTGGGGGCCAAGCGCAAGGCCATCGCCGCGGCTCTCGCCGTCGACTCGATTCAACTCTCCATCCGCCAGGACGGGCACGAGGGTTCCGTATACATGCGCGTCGCCGACTCCCACCCCTTCGGTGGCGAGCCGGTGGCCTCCCCCCTCGCGACGGCCGAACAGTGGGACATCTGGGATGGCGCCCCCACGTTCGTGGACGAGACCGGGCGCATCACCGCGATCGAGCTCCTGTTCTTCGGACTCCTCGTCGGCGCCATGCCCCGGCAGGGCAAGACCTTCACCGCCCGCGCGGCTGCCGCTGCGGCCATCCTCGACCCGCTGTGCCGGGTGATCGTCGCCGACGGCAAGGGCGGCAAGGACTGGGCGGCGACGGCCCTCCTCGCCGAGGCGTACGTCCGCGGGGTCACCGAGCCCGCCGTCCGCCGCCTGACGCACGTCCTCGAAGACCTCGTCAAGGAAATGGAAGCGTCGTACGACGCCCTGTTCGAGCTCCCCGACGAGGTATGCCCCGAGGGCAAACTCACGCCCGAGATCGTCCGGGACTACAAGGTGTACCCCTGTGTCCTGATCATCGACGAACTTCAGCGCTACCTAGAAAACACAGGCAAGGAGAACGAGGACGACAAGCTCACGTACGGCAAGCGGATCGAGGAAGCCCTCGAAACGCTCGCCAAGGTGGGCCCCGCCGCGGGCCTGATCCCGATTCTCGCCTCACAGAAACCCACGGGGGACGCCGTCCCGAGCGCCATCCGTGACGCGATTCCGCAGCGCATCGCCCACCTGTGCGCCACGTACCAGATGAGCGACTCGATTCTCGGCACCGGATCGAGCGCGAGCGGCTGGAACGCGAAGGAACTCGCCCCCGCGTTCAAGGGGATGGGCATCCACGCCGACGAGACCGGCCTCCGCTTCATCCGGTCCCTGCTGATCAAGCTCCCCGCGTTCCGCGTCATCTGCGAGCGCGGCCGGTCGCTGCGCATCGCCGCCGGCACCCTCGCCGGGGAAGCGGCGGGACAGTCCGGCCGCGCGGCGCGGGTCGGTGGCATCCTCGCCGATCTCCTCGCGGTGTTCGAGGACAACAAGCTCCCCGAGCGTCTGGCCACCGCCGACATCCTCGACGGCCTCGCCCAGCTCGACCCCTCGACCTGGGCGCCCGCCGCCCTGGACGTCGGCGAGGAGGACCGGGCCGCCTACGTCCAGACCGGGGGAACCGAGCTGCGGAAGGCCCTCGACACCGCCCTCGACGGCACCGGCCGGAGCCTTGCCTCCCGGGGCTGGTCGAAGGGCGGACGGGCGAACGGCTACTACCTCGACGACCTCCGCCAGGCTGCCGGAATTGTGTAGGTATGCACCCCGGTACGGGGTCCGTACGGGTCGGAACGTCCCAGGTCAGCGCCCGGTGCGCCCTCCGTACGGGCCCCGACCCGGCCGGTATGCCGAACCCGCCCCGCGGCCCTCGTACCGGCCCCGTACGGGCCTCTGACCTGCACTAACCCGACTCGGACCGGCTCGTACCGATATCCCAAACCCATACAAATTGATCACGACGAGGAGCACCGACGATCATGGAAAACACTGCCCACGGGTACACAGAGGCCCCCGTCGTCTACCGCCCCGAGCCGATGCCCTCTCACCCGGTCGAGGCCCTTCCGTTCCTCTCCCCGGTCCCGATCCCGGGCGCCGTCGAGGCCCGGACCGCCGACGGCCGCACGGTGTGGGTGTACGCCACCGCCCCCGCCGGCGCCGAGCCCGCGACCCCGCCCGCGGCGCCCAGCACGGTCCCGGCCTGGGCCAAGACCGCCGCCCTGCTGATGACCGCCGCTTCGGCCTCGCTGGCCCTCGCCGCCTACGCGCTGCGGGTGTTCGCCGAGGCCGCCGCCGTCCTTGCCGCCGCCCTGGTCCTCCTCGCCAAGATCGCGTTCGTTCTTGCCCTCGTCGTCGCCCTGGTGGCCGCCGTCGTCAAGAGCCGCCGGTCCGGCGGGGCGCAGACCGCCACGGCCACCGCCACGGCCACCGCCGGACTGTTCGGCCGCGCCAAGGCCACCGCCACCGCCACCATCACCACTCGATAGGAGCCCCGCGCATGACCGCGCTCAAGATCCGCAAACTCACCGTGGCAGGCGTCGCCGTCCGATGCCCGAGCCGAGGGACGGGCAACGTCCCGCGCGAACTCACGCTCATTCCCTCGGGCGGCATCATCAACGCGACGTGCGGAGAGATGCACCCCGACGCCTCGGGCAAGCGCCGCAGCCGGGCGCAGTGCTTCTTTCAGGTCGAGAACCTGACGACGGCGCACCTCCAGACGCTTTCCCAGGCCGAGGAGGGCAAGCCGTTTCGCCTGACCCTCAAGGCCGGGAACGTCGAGGGCTTTCTCGTCGCCAAGGGCAAGGGCGCCGCACAATCCCCGGCCGCCCGCGCCGCTGCTGCCGCCGCCGAGAAGTCCGGCAAGGCCGCCCCCGCCGGACCGGCCAAGCCCGCCGGGCGCCCGACCGGCGGCGCCATGGCCGCCGCGTTCGGCGCCGTCGCCGCGGTGGCGGGCGCAGTCGGCCAAGTCGCGGGCGCTGCCGGCCAAGTCGCGGGCGCTGCCGGGCAGGTGGCCACCGCCGGCGCCTCGGCGATCGAGTCGACGGCGAGCCTGGGCCGAGAGGGGATCGGCGCGGCCCGCGACGGAATCCGCGAGGCCGGGGCGTACGGCGAGCGCCGCCATGAACGCAAGATGCGCGACGACGAGGGCTGATGCTCTCGACCCGGGGGCGCCCCGGGAGCCGCCCGCGCGGCTCCTGGGGCGCCGCTGTGTGCGGACCGCCTTACCGGCCGTTCGAAAGCATCAGGCCAACTTGCAGTTTCACTTGCAGTTGAACTGCAAATTATGCCATGGTTGACCCACCGCGAAACCGGGCCCGGCCCGGGACGCGATCACCAACCCACCACCCACCCGAAGGAGCACACCCATGACCAGTCGCAGGATCCCCGCCGAGCGCACCGGCCCCGTCACCATCGACGCCGCCCTTCTCGGCTACGCCGGGACGATCACCGTCCGCGCCGAACCCGACTGCGAGCGGGCCACCCTGACGATCCGTACCGCCGACGAGGAGGGCGAGGCCGCCGACCTCGTCCGAGACGCCACGCTCCGCCAGTCCGGCACCGGCGGCCTGTACGTCAGCGCCCAGGGCAAGGGCGCCAACGAAACGGCGATCATCGCGACGGGCGGCCGGCACGTCGTCCAGTCCATCGGCGTCGTCACCGGCTCGGTAACCGGCATGATGATCATCGGGAATGACGTGATCGTCAACGGTGCCCACATCAGCGCCAACGGCGGTGGTGCCACGGCCATCAAGGGCGGGTCGCCCATCGAGATCACGGCCATCGTGCCCGAGGGAAGCTCGGTCATCGGCCGCACGCACTCCGCCCACATCGTCGCCGAGGGCGCGCTCCTCAACGTCACCGGCCACACGCAGTCGGGGCACATCAGCGCCGGCCATGTCGCGCGGGTGCTCGCCTCCACCCTGTTCGGTCACGTCGTGGTGGAACGGGCGGCGCACATCAGCGCCACGGCCCAGGGCGGGAACCTGAATCTGGGGCGTACCGATGTCGTCGAGGCCAGGACCGTCGGGGGAGACATCCGCATCCGTGATTTCGGCGGAACGGCCCAACTCGAAACGGTGGGCGGAGACATCCGCGTCCACGCGACCGTGGGCGGCACCATCACCGCCCGCACGGTGGGCGGAGACATCGAGGTGACCGCCACCGAGGCCGCCCTCGACGACTCCCTCGACATCCAGACCAACACCATGGGCGGCCGGGTCCGCACCCCGCAGGGCCGCCGCCCCAGCGGTGGCCCGCGCCGCCGCTCCCTCTGACCCCTCGACGCACCACCCATGCCGCGCCGGGTCCCTGGCGTCGCAACCCCAGGACCCGGCGCGCAAACCCTATTGATCAGAGGGAGCGCCATGTTCGAGGAAAACGACGAGGTGAAGATCCTCGCCTGCGAGGACGACCCCCGTGCCGCCGGTCGAACCGGACGGATCGTCGACGGGGTCCCGCCCGGCCCGCGCACCAACGGCCGGTGGACCGTCCGCGCCGTCGGCCTCCTGATCGGCCCCGTCCTCTGCCACTCGCACGAGTTGCGCAAGACCGGCTGACTGCCCGTCCCGCCACAGACCGCCCCACCCGCCGGGGGCCTCACCCGAGACCCCCGGCCACCACACCGACCGGAAGGCCATCCCATGGAACTGCCGCGCATGACCGAGGTCACCACCACCGACATTCCCGGCGACGAGAGGACCCGAATCCGCCTGCGCGTCCAACTCTCCGCGTTCGTGGGGCTGCGACTCCTCGCGCCGATCGCCGTCGCCGTATCCACCGCCTCGATCGTGGACACCCTCATGTACGACGGCGGCCCCGCCGCGCTCCGCCTGGCAATTCTTGTCGTCGTCGGTGTCCTCACCGCCGGCGCGTACACCGAGAACCTCGGCACCTGGGAGGAGGAGGTCGAGGGCCGGCTCGTCGGCCGGCTGCGGGGCGGTCGCGAATGGACCTGCACCACATGCGGCACCCTGATTCGCGCCGACTGGTGGACCCGCGAAACCGCCCGGCATGCGCATCTTCTGCTGTCCAACCCGCAGGCCCACGGCTGCGTCAGGTGGCGCCGTGACCTCGACGCCTGACCGGCGCGCAGTGCCCGGGGACGGCCGCAGCATCGGCCAGAGGTACGGCCGCCCCCGACTCCCCGCCCAGAACCGAACCGAGGAGACACCCAGCATGACGCAACTGCATACCAGCCGCGCCGCCACCTTCGCCGCCGTCCTGGGCCTTGCCCGCGCCGCCGCCGCCCTGGGCGATCACTGGATCCAGACCGACTATTGCGCCCAGGTCAAGCGAGCGACGGACGCCGCCCCGGTCCGGTACGAGGACGAGAAGACCGAGGCGACGACGGAGCACGGCACGGCTGACGGCCGTCGTGCGTGTGCCTGGCACTGCCTCACCTACTCGTCCACGCAGGCCCTCGCCGTCACCGCCGGCGCCCGTGTCCTCGGTATCCGTCTCCATCCCGCCGCCGCCCTCGCCGGTCTCGCGATCAGTGGTCTGACCCACTACGCCGCAGACAGGCGCGTACCGGGCGGACTCCTCCAGGCCATCGCCGAGCGCACCGGGAAGGGCCGGTTCTACGCCCTCGCCTCCCACGGTCTGAACGGCGCCTACCTCCTCGACGCCTCTTACCACCACGCGTGTGAGACCGTCGCCGCCCTCGTCGCCACGGCCGGGGCGGGGGAGCGATGACCCGGCCCTTTGACGACAACGGCCGCCGCTGACCACACCAGGAGAAGTCACCATGAGCGAGATCACCATCCCTGCTGACCTGCGCGACTGGGCCGTGAGCTGGCCGGAGTATGCGCCGGTGGACATCACACCGGACGAGCTTCTGCCGCGGGCGCTTGAGCGGGAGGTTCCGTTCTGGGCCGAGGGCGCGCCCACCCCGGAAGCCGTGACCGACTGGGCCCAGCGCCAGGCCGCCGCGCTGGTGCCGTACCAGTGCGATGCCCAGGGCCGGCCGCTGCACCCCGCCGGCCGGACCGGCCGCGGCGGCCGTAACCTCGGCCGCTGGGGCGAGAACTCGGCCGCCGACCTGATCGTGATTGCAGGCAGCGGATATGACCGACGAATCCTGCTGATCACCCGGGACGACATCCACCAAGAGGCGATCCCCGGCGGGATGGTGGACCCTGGCGAGACCGCCCCGGCCGCGCTCGTGCGCGAACTGCGCGAGGAGACCGGAGTCGACCTGAGTGACCGTGAGCCGGTCATCCTCGGCCGGGGTCTGGTGGACGACTGGCGCCAGTCCGACCACGCGTGGGTGGCCTCCACCAGCGCCTTGGTCGTCCTGCCCGCCACCGTCACCGCGACGGCCGCCGACGACGCACTCGACGCGACCTGGTACCCCGCCGGCTCCGTCGCCACTCTGGAGACCGCCATCACCGCCGCCGGGCGCACCCTGTACGCCGCCCACCGACCCTTGATCGCCCGCGCCCTCGCCCACCTCGACCAGGGGCAGCGATGACCCGGCCCCCCGACGTCAACGGCCGCCGCCTGGTCCAGCTCCTCGACCTAGCTCGCCACGCCCTCGCCGAGGCCCATCGCGAAGCCCGTACCTACCCCCACGACCTCGCGCGGCTCCTCGTCCTCGAATCCCTCCACCACACCCACCCCGGGGGAGCCGCCGGCATCCTGCCCCTCCTCGGAGACCTCATCACCGAAGCGAGGCGCGGCCTGCCCGAGGGCGAGGCCGCCGAACAACTCGACGAGGCCGCCGCGTACGTCTCGACCCACTCCGCCGAGCGCATCGACCGTGCCAGGGCCGCGCTCGCGGATCAGCCCGACCACTGACCTGCGCACCGGTCCCGGCCCAACCCTCCGGGACCGGTGCGCAGACTCGCACCCGCCCACGAGATCAACCCGGGGCGCACCCGCGGCCCCCTACCAGAAAGGCACACCCCGCCCATGACCACCGACACCATCCACACCCTGTACGGCCGCCTCGCGGACCTCCAACAGCGAGCCGGTTTACTCCTCGCCAAGTCCGTTGCGCGGCATCAGTACGACGAGCTCGTCCGCGAGGCGGCCACCGGCGCAGCCGCGGCCCGGAGGGAGCTGGAGACCCTCCGCGAGGTACCGCCGCAGGTGACCGCCGAGGAAATCCTCGACCACCACCGGAACAAGGCGCAGGTATTGCGCGATGTCGTATCCGAGCTCGGACACGACCACTTCGGCGAGGCGCTCGCCGAGGCCGAGGCGCAGCTCGCCGCCCTCACACCGCCGCCCTCAAGCTGACCGTCGACTCCCTTCCCTGAGGCCCCGCCCAACTCGGCGGGGCCTCAGTCGATTCAGTGGTGCGCCGTCGACCTCCCCGCCGAACAGGGGAGAAAGTGAGTTGCAAGTCAACTGGCAGTTGAACTTGCAGTTGTGCTGAAACCTGCCTAGGGTGGGTCGTACCAACCGCCGAGGGGCAGCCCCGGCGGGCCGGAACGGAAGGAACCCCGAATGACCATCAACTCGGCCCCGATGGAAATCACTTATGGATTCGCGTCCAGCGGCGCCGCCGGCCGTACCCGCCACCAGGTCCGCGCCGGCCAGCCTGCCAACGCCCTCTGTGGCCGCCCGGCCAGCCGCCCCCTCACCGACACCGACGCCGCGAAGCTCCGCGACTGCACCCACTGCGTCAAGGCCCGCACGGCCGCCGACGACCAGGCCGCGTACGAGGCCGCCCGCGACGCCGACGCCCTCACCCCCTACGTCGAGGCCGGCCGCTGCACCTCCGTCATGGGCGGCGAGGTCCACGAGATGTCGCACAACTTCGACGAGGCCGGCCGGCCCGAGTTCGTGTTCCCGCTCTGCCGCACCGGCGCTATGACCAACAGCGGCACCAAGTACCGCAAGGTGGCCGCCGATGCCCCGCTCACCTGCAAGAACTGCGCCGACAACGCGGAACGCCGCGAGACCTACCGCACGGCCCGCGCCGCCAAGGTGGCCGCCGACACGGCGGCCGTCGCACCCCGCGTGTCGCAGGTGACCGATGCCGAGTGGGACGAGGAGACCACCACGGTCGACACCCTCGACGAGGACACCGTGATCCGCGCCGACGACCACAAGCCGTCATCGCGCTGGTTCGTCGCCCGCCGGAACTTCTCCCTCGGCGTGATCGACGACGAGGGCCCGTGGCACGCCACCCGGGGCCGGTACGCCGCATGGTCCGAGCGCGGCGCCGAACGCCCCGACGGCATCGTCGGCTTCTATGCCACCCTGCGCGAGGCCGCCCGCGCCATCGCCGACGCCAACCCCACCGGCCACGTGGTCGCCACCGAGCCGGTATCGACGGACGACCCCGCCTCGCGGGTCGGCATCACCACCAACATCGTGGCCGTGCTCGCCGACATGACCGAACTGCATTCCGACGGCCTGACGCCGCCCATCACTCGGTACTACGTCGTCCGGCAGAACGCCTGCATCGGCTCGATCTACGACCTGGGAGAGGCCCACCACCCCCGGACCCGCTACCTCGCGTGGCGGCCCGGCACCCGCCCCGACGGTGACATTCTCGTCGGCCACTTCCCCGACATCTTCGATGCCACCCGGGCGGTTGCCGCCGCCCACCGCAAGGCCACCCCGCGCCCCGCCGCCAACCTTCCCGCCGCCGAGCCGGCGGCCCGCATCGTGGAGGGCGTTGTCGTCTCGCACGACGGCACGGCTCGGGGAAGCCTCCCCAGGCACTGTGACAATGCCGACGTACGCGCCGCGCTCCTCGCCCTCAAGGGCCTGCACCTGGCCGAGCTGACCGACGAGGGACACGAGGCGGCAACGGACTACGGCTACATGGTCGAGCCGCGCGGGCAAGGACGCGTAGCGATCTACTGGGTACGCGGCGGCGATATCACGGAGGCCGACGGCCGGCCGTGGACGGTGGAACTTCAGATCGCCCGCGACCGCCTCGCCGAGGCCGGGTGGCTGGTCGAAGGTCGTTCCCGGAACTGCGTCTTCGCCTGGCACCCGGTCACGGGCGAGGCGCCGGCCGGAGCGCCCGCACCCCGCACCGCCGTCGCCGCGATCGGCGCCGACATCACCCCGGGCCCCGGGTCGGCCGTGACGTACCCGCCCACCCCGGCCGGCGTTGCCCGGGGGAGCCTGCCCCGGCACGCCGACCACCCGGACGTGCGCGCCGCGCTCGGCATCCTCGCCGGCCTTCACCTCGCCGAGCTGACCGACGAGGGAACCGACGCCGCCACGGACTACGGGTACGCGATCGTCCCTGAGGGGGGCGGCCGGGTCGCCGTTTACTGGCTGCGCGACGGGAACTCCGTCACGGCCGACGGCCAGCCGTGGACGGCCGAACACAAGATTGCCGCCGACCGATACGCCTCGGTCGACTGGGAGGCGCAGCCCACCACCACGTGCGTGTGGGTCCAGGTCCCGGCCGACGACTACACCCCCGACGAGCCCACCGTCCGCCCCGCCACCGCGCCGGCGCGGGCCCTGACGCCGCTTCAGGCCCGGGACGCCGTCGCCGAGTCCTACCCGACCGCCGATAGGTTCGAGCCCCTGATCGACGAGGACGGCGAAACACTTCACTACACGTTCCAGGTTGGGCGACTGCACGGG
This sequence comes from Streptomyces sp. H27-H5, assembly GCF_026627505.1. Lineage (GTDB taxonomy): Bacteria > Actinomycetota > Actinomycetes > Streptomycetales > Streptomycetaceae > Streptomyces. The sequence goes on from NZ_JAPNLK010000084.1 coordinate 27,708, forward strand.
GCTCGGTGGGGGTGGGTCACCTCGGCAGGCACGTACGGCCGGAGCCTGGAGCGCACCCGCACCGACGCCCGGAACATGATCCGCGCGCAGGCCGACGACGACCAGCGGACCAACGACCGCGCGGCCAACCGCGCCGAGCGCGAGGCGCGGCCGGTTCTGCCCCGGCGCACCCGCACCCCCGAGCGTGACGTCGCCCAACTGTCGGCCTTGCGCGACCTTCTGACCCGGGTCCGCATGGGCGCCGTGAACGGCGACATGAACAAGGTCCGCGAGGCCCTGTCCGGCTATGACGACGTCATGGAAGCCACCCGCTGACCCTGCTCACCCCGGGTGCCCCCAACCTCTGTCTAGGTCGGGGGCACCCGGGGGTTCTGTTGGGTGACGCCGTCTACGTAGGGCCCCCAGAGATGTGCGCGATCCTCAGGAGAGGGAGGGGCTAGGAACCGGTTCAGCCGGTGCCGGTAGTGCATGGTGCTGCTTGATCATGCAGCGATATACCGGCGCCCCGTCCCACGGGCGCGTGAGGCCGACCACCTCATAGCCGATGCGTTCGTACCAGGCGGAGGCCGGCGCTTCCGGACGGACAGCGAGGGTGATCCGCTCCGCTCCGGTGATTCCGTCCAACAGAGCGGCGTGCAAAGCGCGCCCTACACCACGCCCTCGCCGCTCGGCGAGAACGGCTAGCTCCATCACTACGAATGTCCTTCGCCCGTCCTCGCGGGTGAACTCCTCCGACAGGGAAGCAGTCAGGAAGCCGGACCACCATCCGGTGCCGGACGCGAGAGGTAGCCCGTACGCGAACCCGGCGAGCCCGTCGGCGTCACGGGCGAGGACCAGTCGGAAGCCGGCCGTCTTGTGCTCGCGCTGGTAGCGCTCCAGGAATTCGGCGACATCCCGCGGCCCCTCCAGGTACGGGGGTTCGGCGAACACCGCCTCATAGATGGGTGCGAGCTGGTTCAGCTCTCGCCCGGCGGCGCCGGGGTCGGTGACGGTGCTGTACTCCATGGGACTCCTCATCGGGTGGGGCGGACACGGTCCAGCTCGCGGCGGGCGGCGGCCAGTCCCTCCCGCGCCCGCCCCGAAGACACCTCCGTGAGCAGGGCCTCGCCCTGTTCGATGTGGTGGGCCGCCTCGTCGGCCTCGCCCGAGCGTGCCAGCGCCCCGGCGAGACCGGCCCGCTGCAACGCCTCGTTGCGCGCGTAGGCGGTCTCCTGTCGTTCCAGTGAGCGGCGCAGCCACGACACGGCTGCTCGGTGGTGTCCGGCCGCGGTGAATAGTTCAGCCTGCGCGGAAGCGAGTTCGGCCGGCCCGTGAAAGGCCGTCCAACTCGGGGCCGGCCGAGACCCCCGGTCCCGTTCGTACAGGCGGGCCGCGTTTGCCAGCGTAGAACGGGCCGACGCCGAATCTCCCAGCATCGCCAGCGCCCGCGCTTCCCGAGTGGCGAGGATGGACAGCAGGGACGGGGGTGCCCACGGTGCCGCAAGCGTGGTGGCTCGCCGGGCGTGGTCGAGTGCGGGGCGGGGCTGCTCCTCGCGGAGTTCCAGCAACGACATGGACGCGAGGACCAGGACGGCGAGAGAGTCATCACGCAACGCGACCGCAGTATCTCTTGCCTGAGTCCAGTACGAGCGGGCTCGGACGTGGTCGCCCGCATCGAACGCGAGCCACCCGACGTGTTCCGCGGTTTCCCCACTGATGAGCCGCAGCTGACGGCCGATCGTCCCCGGATAGGACCCGGTTTCGATGAGGCGCCGGATGCGAGAGAGGTGGGCGGCGGCGAGCGGGCCGACGGTTGCCCCTCCAAATCGGTCGTCCAGTCCGTACAAGGAGGCGAGGCCGGTCCGAAGGTCGGTCACCGTGTCGGTGCCGACCTGGGGCGCCGCGTAGGCGGGGGCGGCCGGTGCCGCCCCGACCCCGGCCGCGCCGAGGGCGACGACACCCGCGGCGGCAAGGAGGTTTCGTCGGTCCACAGGGGTCCTCTCGCGCAGTTCGGGGATGGGGGCCAGTACAGCCACGGGAGCCGTGACAGGGTTGCGGCGGTGCTCCGGTACCTGAAATCCCGCCTGTTCCAGGGGCACGCCCAACATGGCCTCTAAGACGCGCTGACGACCAGGCTGCGGACAAGGAGGGTTCAACGTCCGCCATCGGCGTACCTGCCTGTCGGTGACGTCCTCGCGTTCCCCGATCCGGGCCGCGACAGCCGCGTACACGCGCATGAACTGTGCGGGGCTTCGCCATCCGAATCCATCGACCAGGTCGACGAACGGCGTTGAATCTTCGACCAGTTCGGACATGGCGCCCCTTGCACGTCGCGATGTGGACTCTCCCTTGCACGGTAGAGCCAGACCCCCCGGACTTTCACGCGTATGAGGGCAGGAAAGTCCGGCTGAAAGTCCGGCGCAGCCCACGCCCTGACAGCACAGTCGCCGGTTGACTACTCACAGCACATCCCCCAGGGAGTGCGCCCCGGCCTACCAACGGGGCGTACTCCCGCCCCCACGCCGACAGGCAGGAGGTATGGACGTGATCCGGGACGACATGAACACGTGGGTGAGGGAAGACGCGGAGCACCTTCTCTTGGGCCGGCAGGTCATCCACCTCGCGACAGAGCGAACCGGCACCGTCGGCACCGTTCTCACCCGCACCTCCAAGTCCACCGGCAAGGTGATCGACCAGACCGCGCACATGCGCCCCCTGGACGGCTCGGGGCGGGAATGGACAGCCGATCCCCGTGAGCTTCAGGTCCTGCGCCGGCTCGCCCCCGATATGGCCGCAGGCGTCGGATGAGTCGGTCCCGCGCCGAGGTTGGTGATCAGGTCGAGGACGCCACTGGACAAGGCGCCATCGTTACCGACATCAAGGGCGGTACCACGTGGGTTCTGCGCCCTGTCTGCGGAGCTACTTCCCACCAATGGGAGACCGAAGACCCCGACGCCCTCACCGTGGTCCGGCGCCGCGCCGACCGGATTACCGACCCCTGAGACTGCCCCGCGGCACATGCTTCGGCTTCCCGCCCACGGGCGCATCGTCCCGGCCGGCCACTCGGCCCGGCCGGACCGTGCCTGTACGCGTCCGCCGAACTCACCGGATGAAGACGGCCCCGCCGCCTCCCACCAAGTGCCGCAGGCCCGGCCACCACCACCGTCCCCGCGCCCTGGCAGGCACGGGACGTCATCGAGCACCCCGCCCGGCGCCCGCCGAGTGGGTAGGAAGCGCACCAACAGGCAAGGGAGAACACGACATGACGACAGCCATCCAGCGGGAGGCGTTCCCGCTGACGCCGACCGGCGACCGGGTGCCGCACAGCGCCGAGCGGCCGTCCGGACCGGACACCCGGCCGTGGGCGCTCCGCTTCGCCCGCGTCCCCGATTCCACCGGCGCCGTGACCGTTCCGGCGTCGTTCTTCGACCCGCAGCGGCAGGTGACCCTGTCCTACGACGGCGGCCTGCTCACGTGCATGGCCGGCACGCACACTCCGACGGTCCCGGACGGGTCCGTCAGCAACCCGCCGCCGCTGGACGAGGGGCCGAAGGACTGATGAGCGCGCCCATCCTGGTCATCGCCGCAGATGACGACTGGCCGACTGACCGTGTCGTGGACGAGCTGACCGGCCGGGGCGCGGAGGTGTTCCGCATGGACACCGCCGACTTCCCGCAGCGGCTCACCATGGCCGCACGGATCGACCAGGGCCACGGGTGGGCGGGTGAGCTCGCGACCGCGTTGCGGTCGGTGGAGCTGTCCCGGGTCGGCGCGGTGTACTACCGCGCCCCTGGGGCGTTCCGCCTCGCCGACGGTATGTCCGGGCCTGAGCAGCGGTTCGCCGCCGCTCAGGCCCGCGCCGGTCTCGGCGGCGTGCTCTCCGCCCTGGAATGCCGGTGGATGAACCACCCCACCGCCGCCGCGCGGGCCGAGTACAAGCCCGTGCAGCTCGCCGCCGCCCGCGCCTGCGGCCTGTCGATCCCGTCAACGCTGATCACCAACCGTCCCGACGCGGTGCGCCAGTTCGCCGCCGAGATGCCGGGGCCGCTGGTGAGCAAGCCGGTCGCCTCACCCGTGCTCATCGAGGACGACCAGCTCAAAACCGTGTACACGCGCCGCCTGGCCCCCGCCGACCTGGACGACCTGCGGGGTATCGAGACGACCGCGCACCTGTTCCAAGCCTGGGTGGACAAGTCCCACGAGATCCGGTTGACCGTCGTGGGGAAGCGGTTGTTCGCCGCCGCGATCCACGCCGGAAGCGACGCCGGACACGAGGACTGGCGCGCCGACTACGGCTCACTGACCTACACGGCCACCACCGTCCCGGACGACGTGGCCGCCGGGATGCTGCGGCTGATGGACCGCCTCGGCCTGCGATACGGCGCAGCCGATTTCGTGGTGACACCCGCAGGAGAGCACCTGTTCTTGGAGGTGAACCCGTGCGGGCAATGGGACTGGATACAAGGCGCAACGGGCCTGCCGATCGCCGAAGCCATCGCCGACGACCTTGAAGGAGTGACCGCCTGATGGACTGGCAGCAGCACGCCGCCGCCCTGGCCCGTACCGCCGCGCACCCCGCATCCGCCTGGTACGGGCCGCTGGCCACCGTGCCCCGGCATGTCTTCGTGCCCCGCTGGTACACGTCCACGCCCGAGGGGTGGACCGTCAACGACGGCCCGGCCGACACCGCGGCGTGGATGGAGGACGCCTATGCGGATTCCACCCTGGTCACGCGCGTGGGGCCGCTGCACGCCGACCACGCCCCTGCCGACGAGCCGGTGACCGGCATCCCCACGTCGTCATCCACCCTGCCGGGCCTGGTCGTGCAGATGCTCCGGCATGCCCGGATCTCCGACGGGGCGCGGCTGCTGGACGTGGCCACCGGCTCCGGCTACAGCGCCGCCCTGGCCTGCCGCCGCCTCGGCGACCGGGCCGTCACCACACTGGACGTGGACCCGTACCTGACCGAAGCAGCAGCCGACCGCCTGAACAGCATCGGACTGCACCCGCAAACCGTCACCAGCGACGCCGGCGCACTCCTGCCCGGCGAGTTCGACCGCATCGTGTCCATGGTGGGCATGGACACCATCCCCGCGTCCTGGCTCACAGGACTACGCCCCGGCGGACGGCTCGTGACGACCATCGCAAACACCGGACTGATCATCACCGCAGACAAGACCGCGGACGGCGGCGCAGCGGGCCGGGTCGAATGGGACCGGGCATCGTTCATGACCACCCGCGCCGGCGACGACTACCCGCCCACGCTCGGCGACCTCTTCACGGCCGTCCGCGACCGCGAAGGCCACACCGTCACCACCAGTCCGTTCCCGGTGCTCAACGTTCACCAGGCGTGGGAAGTGTGGTCCATGCTGTCGATCACCGTGCCCGGCATCGAACACCGCATGCAGTACGACGACGGCGGCAGGGTGACGGCATGGATGCTGCACCCTGACGGGTCCTGGTCCCGCGCCACCACCCCCGCCGACAGCGCCACCACGACCGTGCACCAGGGCGGCCCGCGCCGCCTGTGGGACGAACTGGACGCCATCCGCCTGCGCTGGCTCCAACACGGCGAACTGCCCGTCTACGGCGCCCGCGTCACGATCGACCCGGACGGCACCACCCGCCTGACGCGAGGCGGCTGGACCGCGACCCTGTAGGCCACACAGGTGCCCGGCGGCAACCCGCGCCGGGCACACTGGTGCCCCCGGACCGGAAGGAGCCGAGAAATGGATGAGGAACCACTGGAGGAGTGGGCGGCGCGCCGGGACGCACGGCGCCGGCCGGTCGGCGACCGCAAGGCCGTCCCCCTGGACGACGGGCCACCCCGCGGCGCGCACCGTGACCCCGACGCCCCGCGCGGGGTGCTGGAGTGGGACGGACAGCAGTGGACACCCGCCGCTGTCGCCGACGGCTACGCGGCAGCGGCCCGCGCCGTAGACCCGACAGCGGCGGCCGCGGCCGTACCGCTGCACGAGCTCGGGACTCTGCCGACAGCGCCGGAACCCTGGCGCCCTACCCGTGAGTTCCGCAGGCCATAGGCAATTAGGAGATCGCACGCCCCCCATCACCCCGCCCCAGCATTGCCGCCCGCTTCTCAGAGGGCTGGGGTAAGCGCTGACGGGGTGCAGGACCCCCATTCCGCTGGAGCACTGCTTCACCAGTCCTCCCGCAAGCCTCGTGATCGACTGCGCCCGCCCCCGGTCCCTGGGGGCCGGGCGCAGCGTTGTGCCAGGAATGGCACGGCGGCCCGCTCCGGTCCTGAGAGAGGATCATCGCGACCCGCTCGCGCGGGCGTACGAACAGAAAGGGGGGAGTGTGCATCAAGCACTACCGGACATCTTCGATTCCCTGCCGGGCGGCGCGCTCGGACTCGGTGGCGGCGGCCTCGCCGCGCTGCTGATCGTCGTGGCCGTCCTCGCGCAGCAGGGCACCCCGGCAGACCGAGAGCGCTTCAACCGCAGCATCGAGCAGGGCATCGGCGCGGCGGTCTCCGTCATCGGGCGGTACCTCTCCGGCCGCGAGCTATCAGGGGTCCCGCGGAGCGAGGCCACGTGGTGGAAGGCGGGCGCCCCGCTCCCGGACGACAGGGCCACCGAGACGCCCGTCGACGAGTTGGGCGCGCCGGCGGTGAACTCCACAGGCTCTTTCACCAAGGCTGGTAACACCGGCGGAGCGGGGCGGCTCGTCCGCGTCGTCACTGCCCCTGTACGCCTCCTGTGGGGCGCCCTCGGCGGTCTCGTTCGCGTCCTACGGGTCTGGCACCGCTGGCCCAGGGCTGCGCGCTCAGCGGCCCGTCTGGCACCCTTCCTTACCGCCTACGCACTTTGGAGATTTCCGAGTGAGACGCCGATCGCACTAATCGCCGTCGCGGGGGCGGCGCTTCTGGCAGCGCTCACGAGCCCATCCGGGCTTGGATGGTGGCACGTCGCGCCCGTGTGGACTCATGGACAAATCTACGGTCCCGGTGTCTGGGTGGCGGTGCGTCAAATCCTCCGTATGGAGGACACCGAACCGCGCTCCCGTTGGCTGTCGGTACCCGATGACATTGCCGCCGCTGATGCGCGGATGGTGCTTCGGGTGCCGGCGAGTTGGATCGGTGGTCCCGAGGCTGTCGCAGCGATTGAGCGCGTGATCGAGGAAAGGGTGCCCGGTGATTGGGTGCCCGAATGGCATCGCACGGCGAAAGAGCATTTCGTCCAGTGGACGCCGAAACCCAAGCCCAAGCCGAAGCCGGTCCTTCCTGACTATGTGCCGTGGAGGCTGACGGGCGATCCGCGACGCGTGTTCCTCGGCCTGACGATCGAGGGTGATTCCATGTAACTGTTTAGGGGTTTCCGCTGGTTGTGGGCAGCATCCATGGCCGTCCGGCGAAGAGGTCGCGTAGGGCGGTGAGGGGGTTGATGCCGTGTTTGCGGACGGTGGAGATGTAGGAGCGGATCC
>NZ_JAPNLK010000085.1 GCF_026627505.1 Streptomyces sp. H27-H5
CAGAAAGAACCTCGGAGAACCCGCCACCGGGACGGCCACCCGGGATACCGGCCTGCCCGAATCCGGAAACCCACCACAAAAGCAATCACACCGCGTGATCAAAGATCACGCGGTGGATCGAGGCTCATGCTGCTCCCCGTCCATGCCGGACCCGCAACGGAACTACCCTGCGGCCTGTGGCTCGGCCTCGATGACGCCGACCTCGTCTTCTACGACGCCGCCGCCCCCGACGTCCTCCGGGCACAGATCGTCTTGCACGAAATCTCGCACATGCTCCTGGGCCACACGGCACCTGAACTCGAAGAACCAGGAGTGGACGGGGAGCACATCCTCGGCCAGGTGGTAGCGCAGCTGTCTGGCTCCGTGGGGAGCGGGACCGGCCCCTCGGCGTCGGATGTCCTGCGCTCGGAGGCGGCGCGCGTTCGTGCCTCCGCCGCCGAAGCCAGGCTGACGGACGCCGAGTTGGGGTTCTCCGTCGACCGAATCGCAAGCCTGCTCGCCAGGACCGGCTTCCGCAGCCGACAAGAGCGAGACGCCGAAAGTCTGGCGACCCTCATCCTCGAAAGGGCGAGCCGTCGACCAGAAGTCAAAAGCAAAAGCAGAGAGGCGGGGGGTGTCGTGGATCGCCTCAATGAGGCATTCGGACACCCCGCACGACGCAAGTAATGAACACGATCAAACTCGCCACCGTCATCCTGCTATGGCTGGTGGTGCTTTGGCGGCTTCCCGCCGCGATACGGAAAGCACGGCAGCGTGCGATGTGGACGGCATTCCTAGGATTGGCCGCCGCCGCGACAACGTCCATCCCCGCCGTCGGAGTCTCCATCGACACCGTCCTCGGGGCGCACAACGCCTCCGTGCTGGCGAAGCACATCGTCGGGATCGTCGCCATCGCGGCGGTCCTGGAGTTCGTGATCGCCATGTCGCGGCCACAGCTCCTCGAAGGGTCCCGCCCCTACAACGTGGCCGTCGGCATCGTCGTCGCGGCCACCATGACGGGACTCTTCTGCGCCGTCGACCAGCCGACCAGGGTCGCCAACTTCTACGAGGCGTACCGGGACTCACTCCCGGCGCTCGGCTACTCCCTGACGTTCGTGCTCTACCTCGCGGCCGCGATGTTCGCCGCCTCATGGATGTGCGTGACCGCGGCCAGGCTCGCCGCACGGACCTGGCTGCGTGCCGGCCTGTGGCTTCTGGGAGTCGGCACCGGCGTGGGCACGGTCTACGGGCTGCTGCGAGCAGTTCACCTCGTCTACCAGATGCTCGATGTGACCTTCCCCATGGAAGAAGACGAGTTCCAGCCGTTGGCCGATGCCGTGCAGTACCTCGCGATTCTCCTGATCGTCCTGGGGAACGCGGTCGCCCCCGTCGATGTCTTGCGCAGCGCGCGGCACGACTGGCAGGCAGCACGGCGTCTGCGCCCGCTGTGGCGCGACCTCACCACTGCGGCCCCCGACGTCGTACTGGCCGCACCCTTGGGACGGAACCCGCGCATCAAGCTCCACCGCGTCGTCATCGAGATCCGAGACGCCGCATCCGCACTGGACCCCTACGTCCCCGAAGCCCTGCGCGATCCGCATGCCCATGCCGCCCAACAAGCAGCCGGTCTATTCGCCGCGCGGCAGTCCAAACTCGGCGGCCACCACCCCGACGGCTCGGACGCAGGCCACTTCACGATCAACGAGACCGCCACCGAGCTGGACGAACTCGACTTCGACGCAGAGGTTCAGCGTCTCACCGCCCTCGCTGACGCCTACCAGGCCGTCAGCACCTCCATCCCTACGAGGACCACACGATGACCACACCACTCCTCTCCAAGTCCGCTCCCAGGACGGCGATGGCTCAATGGCTCACCGACGCCTTGGAGCCGAAGAACTGGCTGCTGGTCATCACGCTGGCCGTCGGCTGGCACGCGGCGGGCTGGCCCGGAATCGTCTGGGGCGTCATCGCGGGAATCTTCTCGGGCGTCCTGCCCATCCTGTGGATCAAGTGGGGTGAGCGGCGCAAGCTGTGGGGGGACCGGCACGTCCGCCGCCGGCAGGACAGGCTTCTCGTCATCCCCGGCATCATGGTCTCCGTCGGCTCCGGTATCGCCGTGATGATGGTCTTCGACGCCCCCCGCGAACTGCTGGCCCTGGTCGTCGCCATGATGGCGGCTCTCGCCGTCTTCCTCCTGATCACCACCGTCTGGAAGATCTCGTTTCACACGGCCGTTCCTGCCGGCGCCGTGGCGGTCGCCGCACTTGCCTTCGGGTGGTGGGCCCTGGCAGCCGTGCCGCTCATCACCATGATCGGCTGGAGCCGACTCGTACTCTCCGCGCACACCCTCGCCCAGGTTCTGGCAGGTGCGGCGGCAGGGGCGGGAATCGCCGCAGCCGTCTTCACCTGGCTGCGCTGACAAGACGGTCCCGGCGCTCTCCCCGCGCCGGGACCGTTCCGCGTTCGCCGTCTAGCGGGTCGTGGTCCGCCAGTCGATCCGGATGCGGCCGTGCGGATCGTGGCCGCGACCACCCCCGGATGCCAGGATGTGCACCTTCGTCACGGACAACATGACCAGGCCGCGCTGGGATGCGCGCGGAGCCGAGTTCCACCAGGACACGATGTCGTCGACGTTGCTGATCGGGACATCGGTGAGCTGTTCGAGGAACCGGACGCGGGCCCGGCACGCCTTGAGGTCGTCCTTGGTCGCCTGTTCCGCCGCCTTGTACGCCTGGGGGACCATCGACGTCCGTACGGCCTTCAGCGCCGCGAACCGTTCCTCGGCGCCTTCGATGTGCGCCCGCAGACGCACCACTTCCTCGCGGGCGTCCTTCTGGATCCGCAGCAGCTTCTCGTGGGTGCCAGGGCGCAGGATGTCTGCGAGGACCTGCTCGGCCACGGCAGGCTCCAGCCGATCCGCGTTCATGCGGACCTTGCCGCACGAGCGGCGGGTCTGCGTCGGCGGCAGGCAGCGGTAGCCCGGACCGGCCGCAGCGTTCACGCGCGCCCCGGATACGTCGTATCCGCATTCGCCGCAGTCCGCGATGCCGTGGGTCAGGAGGTACTCGTAGGAGTCACGGGGAGGGGCCGCCGAGCCGCGCTCGGTGCGGCTCGCCTTGAGGTCGCGGTACTCGTCGGGGGTGAGCACCGTCTCCTCGAACCCTGGGATCGGCTGGCCGTCCGCGTCGAGGCCGGCCATCTTCGGGTTGTAGAGGGTGCGCATGAGGGTCTCGCCGCGCCACAACCCTCCGAGCGCGGTGCGGTGGCCTTGATCGTTGAGCCAGTTCGCGACGGCGTTGGCGGACTCCTGCGGTTCGGTGAGGCGGAGCCGGGAGGCGGCGTGCCGAAGGAACGCCGCTTCGGTCGGGTTGAGGCCGCCGCCGTTCAGATAGCCGGACAGCCGTGCCATAGCCCTGTATCTCCACTCGATCATGCGCAGATCGCGACTTGGTGAGGCGTTGCCCTCGCCTCTAATAGGCCAATGTACGTGCTCGGCGTTGTTATGGCCTGCTGACGAGCCATCAAGTTGGAATGTGAGGGGAAGAACGCACAGGTGAGGGGCGTGAAGGGTTGTACGAATGTGACTCAAGTCACAAGATTTCGACTGTGTGAACACACTTGACACATAACCCAAGAAGCGCCAGGCCAAAACGCCAGAAGCCCACCCCCAGCAAGGGAGCGGGCTTCCGCGAAATAGGTCAGCACGTTCAGCTCACGCACACGCCCAAGGCGTCCCACAACGACGCCGTCGCCACGCGGGACGTCGTCCCCAGCCGAATCACCCGCGCCGGAAACGCCTCCGCCTTGATCAGCTCGTACGCCCGGTCCTTACCGATGCCGAGAGCCCGGGCAGCCGTCGGCACGCTCACCGCCGGAGGCAGCTCCAGCAACTCCGTCATCGTCATCGGAGCACCCTGTGCACCCCGCGTCGAACGCCCCGAAACAACGGAAACAGATGAGGACATAGATGGTCACATCCCTCTTCCCCGCGCCATCTGACCAGAAGCCTACGGTGTCCAAGGAGGCGTCCCACCCGCTACAGAAGGATGAGGACACGTAAGGACAGCCCAGGCCGGAGGGGGACGACACGTGTTCCAGGGGACCATCTACAAGCGGTGCAAGTGCACCGCGCCCAAGACCGACGAATCAGGGGGCCCGGTACTCAACGAGGCCACCGGACGACCCGTCCTGAGGGAACTCGGCAGCGACTGCCCCCGCCTCCAGAAGCGCGAGAAGAACCACGGCTCCTGGTACTACTACCTCAACCTCCCCGACGGCCCCCGAGGCGAACGCCGCCGGCCCCGCAAAGGGGGCTTCCTTACCCAGAAGAAGGCTGAGGAAGCAGCCCAGAAGCTGTGGGACGAAGCTGACGCCGGAATCGACATCGACGCCAAGATCACCGTGGCCGACTACCTGCGCACCTGGGTCACCAACCGTGTCGACCTCAAGGACGGAACCCGCGAGGAGTACGAGGCAGACATCGAGAAGGTCTTCATCCCCGCCCTGGGCCACTTCATGATGCGCGAGCTCCGCACCCCGCACATTCAGGCACTCTTCGCGGACATCTGGGCATTCAACGAGGTCAAGAAGGCCAACCAGGTGGCCGCCGACCAGGCTCGCGCTGTCTGCAAGGCCGCCCACGCCGACTGGAAGAACACCCCCGCCCCCCGGCCGCCGGAACTCCGCGCCGCCTGGGACATGGCCAAAGCCGACCTCAAGAAGGCCCTGGCCAAGCCCCGGCGGAACACCGGCCCCGGCCGGCAGCACAAGCTCCTCAACACCCTCTCCGGCGCCCTCAAGGACGCCGTCAAGAAGAGCAAGCTGATCACGGAGAACTGGGCCGACGGCGTCAACATCCCGAAGTACGAGGCACCCGACCCCCTCGTCTGGACGGACGAACGTGTCGCTCGCTGGCACGAAACCGGAGAGACCCCCGGCCCCGTCATGGTCTGGACCCCCGAACAGACCGGCAGATTCCTCGACGCGGCCGTAGACGAGCGCCTCTACCCCGCCTACCACCTCATGGTCTTCCGCGCCCCCCGCCGCGGGGAAGCCGCCGGACTCCCCTGGAGCGAGATCGACATGACCCGAGGCACGGCGAACATCGTGGAGACCCTCGTCACCAACCGAGACCACAAGGTCCGTTCGGAGACCACCAAGAGCCGAGCTGGGAAGCGCACCGTCGTGCTCGACGGCGCCACCTTCGCGCTGCTCAGCGCCTGGCGCGACGTACAGCGCAAGGAGAAGATCCAATGGCAGGCCAAGCATCGTAAGGACTCCAAGAAGTACGGGCCCTACGTCGACTCCGGCTACGTCTTCACCATGCCCGACGGCCGACCCTGGCACCCGGACACCATCTCGCAGTCGTTTACCCGCCTCATCAAGCGCCTCGGCCTCCCGCCCATCCGGCTCCACGACCTCCGGCACTGCGCTGCCTCCCTCAGCCTGGCCGCCGGCCTGTCCATGAAGGCAATCCAGGGTCTCCTGGGTCACGCCTCCTTCGCGCTCACCGCCAACACCTACACCAGCCTCATGCCCCAGTTCGCGCAGGCCGAGGCCGACGCCACCGTGGCGGTCGTTCCCCGGAAGGCGGCCCCGGAGACGCCCACGGACCTCGGCGGCTCCCGTCAGGTGATCGGAGGGCCGCAACCGGCCCCGGACGAGGCACTGCGCCTCGACCTGGCGCCCCGGCCGATTGCGGCATGATCCAGACCCCGCACGGGAGAACCCGTGCGGGTCTGTCTGTTCCAGCCTGCTGGGGAAGCGGGAGGCCGACGGGTGCTGTTCAATCGCCCGCCGAATCGGTGGTCTATCCTCCTCCACATCATCGGCCGCTGGCCGTGTTGTTCGTGTCTGGAGGGGGCTATGAGAGTAGAAATGGGTCCAGAGCTGCGATTCTGGGGGAATGTTGCAGGTTGCATCATTTTCGTCGCCCTTAACGTCCTTTGGTGGACCACAGAGGAACCGACCCACGGAAGTCTGTGGGTTGAGTGGATCGTGCCAGTCGGCTTGATTCTTGGGGTTCTCAGCATGTGGCGCGGTGCGGTTCTGGCGAGGAGGGAGAGGAGGGAGAGGAGAGCCTCCCTCTTGGGCTAAGTGCTCTCGCGTAACTGGCAGTTTCCCGTTCTCAGTCAGGTTCAGCTGATGTCGCTGAGAGCGAGCGAGTGCTGAGCACAAACCAGGTCGACGTAGACCAGTGCGGTACCCGATCATGCGTCCATGCCCCTGACAGAGACCCTTGCCCGAGTTGATGCAGACCTGAGCGCCGGCCGGGTTCCCATCGCGCGCCAGCGCCTGCGCGGTCTCGTTTCGTCCTTCCCGTCCGACTTGACGCTCCGCCGACGGCTGGCCGAGGTGTATCGGCTCTACGGCGACGCCGCCGAAGCTGGACGCTGGATGTACCTCGAAGAGGACCGGAACGCCGACGAGACGGCCGCCTTTGAGGCACGGTACGGGTCTCCCGGGTGGCAGATGAAGGCCCTCGCCTGGCACGGCCCCGAGGCGAAGGCCGCCACCGCCTTCGCGGCGGGGCAGCTGACTGCGGTGCGGACCCTCTGCGCCGAGGAGTTGCGGCGCGCTGTCGACTGGGGCGACCCGGCCTCTTACCGGGACGACCTGGAAGGTGAGTACGTGGCGCCCTCCGAACCGTGGACGGTCGGCGGTGTGCTGGCGGGCGTCGGCGGCTTGGTGGCGGTCCTTGTGTTCCTCGCGATCTGGGTGAATGGGCTCGTTGCCCTCTTCGACTGACTCAGGTCATCGATGCCAGCAAGGAGCACCGCTCACGGTTCGGAGAGACTGTCCAGAACTGGCCGTGCACGGGACAAGGGCACCCGGTAGCGAGTGAAATGATCTCTCGCTGTCTGGTGCCATCACGGCTTCGGAGCCGTCCTGGGTAGTCCCGTTCGCAGGCATGAGCCCTCGACTGTTCGGCAAGTGAGGGCGACTTGGTATCCGGGGGACAGACGGGGGACAGGGTGTCCCCCGGGGGACACGCGGGGGACAGAAGGGCGAGGACGGATAGGGAAGACTGAGGACAGCGCGGGCTGCACGAGGAAGGTCCGCCTGCCCCTTCTCTGATCGCGTTCGACTCTCTGACCTGGGAAGTTCTTCCGTTCGGCGTACGCAGGCAAGTCGCCCCAAGGGTTGTTCACCGTTCTGGTGCGCCCAGACGCGGACGGCCTGCTTGAGCGATCCGACACTCTTACAAAGCAGATGTCGGCGGTTCGAAACCGTCCGCGCCCACCAGCGAAAAGGCCCCCCGCCAGTCATGGCGGGGGGTCTTTTGCATCCGGTTTTGACGGCAACGGAAGCGGTAAGAGGCACCCTGGACGCTGGGTGCGGTTGTGGTTGGGGTCTTGGTGATGGCCTTGACTGCGAGCGCTGTGGGGAGGGGGAGTTGGCCTTCTCGCGTGGTCGGAAGACCGTCAGGTGGGGCGGTTTGTCGTCGGGCGGGGTGTGGGCCGTCTTGGCGGGGGGTTGGGGGCGTGGGATGGTCGGGGGATGGGGGAGTGGGTTGTTGCGGGGGTCGCGGTGTTGGTTGCCGGCGCGGGGTACGTCGTGGTGGCGCGGGCCGCGGGCGCGGCGTTCGAGCGGCGGCGGGACGCGGAGCGGGCGCGGCTGCTCGCGCTGACGCGGGCGGAGGCGGCGCCGGAGCCGGAGGTGGGTGATCCCAAGTACGGGGACACCGGGTGGCTCGCGCCGAGGACGGTCGGGCCCGCGCAATCGGGGGACCGGCACGACGACTTCACCCCCCTTCTCGTCGAGTACTACGCCTACGGGCTGACGCAGGCGCGGAGCAGCTTCGTGACCAGCCAGCGGTTCGCCGGCGTGGGGGCGACCATCCTGCTGCTGGGGGTGGCACTGGCCGTGTGGAAGGCGGAGAGCAGTGGGGATCTGTACCTCGGCGTGGTGACCAGTTCGGTCGGGCTGGTCGTCACCCTCATCGGGCAGCTGTTCCATCGCCGGGCGGACGTCGCGCTCCGGCACATGGCCGACCAGAGCGCCTCGCTACGGGACGACAGGCGGGCCGCCGAGTCGATGGCCCGGGCCGTCGAGATTTTGGAGGAGGTCGCGGACCCCGAGCTGAGGGGGCGGCTGCAGGCCGGGTTGATCATGAAGCTTTCCGGGGCCGAGCTGCCCCGGTAGCGGGATAGTGGAGACATGTGTCGTTCCATTAAGACCCTGCGCCCGCCCGTCCTCCCCGAGAAGGCCACCGAGGAGGAGATCCGCGCGGCAGCGCTCCAGTACGTGCGCAAGGTGTCCGGCTTCCGGGCGCCCGCCGCACACAATCAGGAAGTGTTCGCCGCGGCCGTCGACGCCGTCGCCGACGCGACCCGGGACCTGCTGGACGGGCTCCAGGTCAGGGGAGCCCACGCCGCGTCCTGAATCGGCTGGGCCTGAGCAGGGCGCGGGTCTGAGTCGGGCCCGGCCTGAGTCGGGCCCGGCCTGCGTCGGGAGTGGGGCGGGTCCCGCGGCGGGCGGGGCCTGCGGCCACTCCCGACGTTCAGGCGGTCTGCTCCATGCGGCGGCGGATCACCCACGCGCCGGCGCCCAGGGCGCCCGCGACGAGCACTCCGCCCAGGGCGATCTGGCCCGGGCTCATGGTGTCGATGCTGCCGCCCAGGCCGCCGCGGGCGGCGCCCGTGGCCACGTTCAGGGTGACGGTGACCCGCTCGCCGCCGCTGCCGCCGCACTCGTAGGTGACGGGGTGCGAGCCGGTGCGGGCGTTGCGGTAGACGGTCGCGCTGCCGAACAGGTTGGTGGCCTCCAGGTTGCCCGGTGTCAGCTGGACGTCGGGGAACGCGGGGGAGGTGGCCCTGCCGGTCTTGGTGCCGCAGCCCTGGACGTTCAGGCTGACCCGGCCGCCGGGAGCGACGGTGTATGGGGACAGGGTGGCGGTGGGGCGGGCGTAGGCCAGGGTGACGGGTGTGACGGCTGCGACTACGAGCGTCGCGGCCGCGCCTCTCATCAGGTGGTGCCGGATGCGGGTGGCGGGCATGGAGAGAACTCCTCGGGCTCCTCGAAACGGCGCGGCCAGGGCACGGATGTGACGCGGATTCGGTCGCGCACCGTGCTGTGGACGCTAGAAGCCCCGACCGGAGGCGGCGATCGCTGTCGGGTGAACGGGTGACGCACCACCCCCACCCGGGCTAGTGGGCCACCGTACGGGCGCCCCCGGAATGCGCCCGCAGATGCCCGTGATGCCTGCGGCTGCCAGTGACACGTACGGGTGCCTGCGCGGCGTACGGGTGCTTGCGCGGCCCGTGGTGCGTACGGATGCCCGCGACGCGTGCGGGGGGTCTTGCCGTGCGGGACTCAGGTGGCCGCGGCGGGGCCCGATCCCGGGCGACGCAGCAGGAACGCCGCCAGCGAACCCGCCGCGAACAGCGCGATCAACGACACCGCGGTACCCAGCCACGTCGTACCGAGCCACTGGGTGCCGAAGTAGCCGAGCGCCACGCTGTACCCCGCCCAGGTCATCCCCGCCAGGACCGACCAGGGCAGGAACTCCTTGACCTTGCGCTGGGTCTTGCCCGCACCCAACGAGACCACCGACCGGCCGGCCGGGGCGAACCTGGCGATCACCACCAGGGCGCCGCCGCCACGCGCCAGCGCCACGCCCAGCCGCTCGTGGGCCCGGGTCAGCCGACGAGAACGGGCGATGGCCCGGTCCAACCGGGCACCCCCGCGCCGCGCCAACCGGAACGCGGCCATGTCACCCAGCACCGACGCCGACGTCGCGATCACCAGCAACGCCATGATGTCCGGCACCTGCTCGGGAACCGGCGTCGACGAACCCGCGGCTCCGGCAGCGGCCGCAGCGGCCGCAGCGGTGATCACCAACACCCCGCTGGGCAAGACCGGCAGGAACACGTCGAGCACCACCGACACCGCCACCACGGCGTAAATCCAGGGGCTGGTGGTCAGCGACCCCAGAGTCTCAATCACGTGGTACTCCCCAGTCCGAAGCGCCGCGTCGTCGCGGGGAGCGGCAGGGGCGGCTTGACAGCCAGACAGCGTACGCCCGGGAGTAACCCCCCGGATCCCCGGGGTGACGATACGACGACTCCCCGGGGTACGGCGTATGGCTTCTCGCGGACGCCGGCGCTCAGCTCATCGCGGTTCGGTGAGCTCGCGATCCAACACGGACGTCAGTCGAGCCTTCGACCCCCGCCCCCACCCCGTCCGCGCCTGATCCAGACGGAGCCGGGCCGTGCGACCCGCCAGCTCCAGCGTCATCAGCTGATTCCCGAACCAGGGACCGCCCGTACGCCGCCAACTCAGCGGCGGCCGACCCGTCCGCCCGTGCCGGGAGAAACCGCGCCCCAACCAGCGCCCCACCCGCGACCAACCCAGCCGGAAGCCCCACTTCACGGCCGTGTGGATGGAGTTGTGCACGGGCGAGCACGTCAACTGGAACACCCGCGCCGTACTCGGTATTCGAGGCTCGGCCACATACGCGTGGTGCACGTCGCCCGACAGCACGCACACCGTCGCCGGCGCCCGCGGCCCCGTCCCCACCTCCTCGATCAGATCACTCAGCGCCATGAAGGAATCGGGGAACGCCGCCCAGTGCTCCAGATCGCTGCGCCGCCGCAGATCCTCCCCGATCCGCGCCCACCGGGGCCCCCGCTCCCCACGGCAGAGGGCGGCGTTCCAGACTTCCGCGTCATGGATCAACGGCGGCATCAGCCACGGCAGTGAGGACCCGATCAGCAGATGGTCATAGCCGCCGTGCCCGTCGAGGGCGTTGTCCCGGAGCCACTCCTGCTCGGCCGGGTCGAGCATCGCCCGCCGGTCCTCGGCCAGCACCCGCGCGGCCCGCGTGTCCACCATCAGCAACCGCGAGCGGCCGAAGTCCCGCCGGTAACTCCAGCGGGCCGAGCCCGGATCGGCGTCGGCCGCGGCGGCGAAGGCGCGCAGGGCGTCCGTGCCGTCGGGGGAGGCCCGTACCGCCTCGTAGAGCGGATCCGCCTCCAACTCGGCGGATGAGAGGTTGCCGAGGTGCTGATGCACCCAGTACGACATCAGCCCGCTCAGCACCCGCTCCGACCACCAGGGCGTCGCCCGCATCTCCGCCAGCCAGGCCGCGCTGGTGTTCCAGTCGTCGATGACGTCGTGGTCGTCGAAGACGTGCAGGCTCGACACCGTCGACAGCAGCCAGCGGATCTCCGGGTCCAGCCAGGATTCGTAGTAAAGCCGGGTGTACTCCTCGTAGTTCGCGACCTGCGCGCCCGGCGCCTCGCGCAGGTCCCGGCGGGCCGCCAGCCACCGCTTGGTCGCCCGCGAGAGATGGTCGGCGTACACCTGGTCGCCGAGCAGCAGCAGGACGTCCGGTCTGACCGCTTCCGGATCGGCCGCCAGCCGGGCCGCGAGGGTGTCCAGCGCGTCCGCGCCGTGCGGCCCGCGCCGGTCGGCGGGCGGCGCGGCCTGCCTGCACGACCCGAACGTCACCCGAAGCCCCGGAGCCGGCCGACCGGGCCCCGCCACGGCGGGCGCGGTGATGGTGCTGGGCGGGAAGCCGCTGTCGGGCAACGGCCACACCGGGGCCCCGGCGAGCCGGACCTCGTACTCGGTGGTGGTGCCCGGGGTCAGGCCGGTGACCGGGACCAACGCATAGTGGTGGCCCTCTATCTGGAAGGTGTGCGCACGGCCACCCGCCCCGTCCGCACACCGCACCTCGGCCGTGCACGGGCGGTCCGCCTCGACCCATATGGTCGCGGCACCGCCCGTGTCCCAGTCGACGTAACGCAGCAGCGGTCCCAGACGCAGTCCGGCCATGAGACTCCCCCTCCTTCATGTCCCCTTCGATCACGGTAAGGGGTGGAGGGGGAGCCTGGCCTCCCCCTGGCGGGGGAGAAAGATCGGCCCGGGGTCGGGGCCGGTGAGCCGGGGCCGGGTCGGTGGGGTGTCGGCCTCCGTCAGCAGCCGTTGAGCACGTTGGTCAGGGCGGTCTTCTCGCCGGAGTCCATCTTCAGGCCCCAGTACTGCTTCACCTGGACCCACATCCGGGTGTACGTACAGCGGTAGGCGGTGCGCGACGGCAGCCACTTGCCGGGGTCGAGGTCACCCTTGGCCTGGTTGACGTTGTCGGTGACCGCGATGAGCTGCGGGCGGGTGAGGTCGTTGGCGAACTGCTGGCGCTTCGACGTGGTCCAGGAGGAGGCGCCCGAACGCCAGGCCTCGGCGAGCGGGACCATGTGGTCGATGTCGATGTCGGACGCGGCGGTCCAGGTGGCGCCGTCGTACTCGGAGTACCAACTGCCGCTGACGGCGGCGCAGGCGGAGTCCTGTACGACGTTCACGCCGTCGCGCTTCAGGACCGTCTCGCGGGTGTTGCAGGTACCGGAGACGGTGCTCCAGTGCGGGAACAGGTCACGGCTGTAGCCGCTGAGGGAACCTTCCGCCGCGGGCGTGACCGTGGCCAGGTACGAACGGGCGGCCGCGGCGCTGATGGGGGTGGGCGGGGATGCCTGGGCGGCCGGCGCGCTGACGAGGGTGGTCAGGGCGGCGAGCGCGGAGGCCGATGCGAGCACGCCGATTCGACGCGCGTAGACGGAGGGTATGAGGGCCATGAGGGCTCCCTGGATGCGGGGGGTGGTGGCCGAGCGACCCCGGTGGGGCGCGGCCATGGTTGCGGCGCCGGATGTCGTTCGGGTGGGCGCCAGGTGACAGGTTGCCGACATGGGCACGTCACATCAAGTCGTCCAACGGTCCCCAGATGTGCGGAAGTTGTGATTCCGGGCCGGGGGGCCGGGGCGATCCGGGGTCAACGTCGTAAACCGGGCGCGGGTGAAGTCGAGGCGCGAGTTGCCGAGTCCGTCGAGTTCGTCGAGTCACCGGGCTTGCCGTTCGTCCGGGGGCTGCCGTATTTACGGGGCGCCGGGGTGGGGGGGGCGAGCTGGGCGTCGGGTACGCGTTCGGGGTGTGGTGCGGTGTGCGGTGCAGCGCTTTGGGGCCGGCGCTACGGGGCGGGTGGGCCGGTCTGTCGGGTCCGGTGCTTTGGGTGCGCCGCGTCGGGTCCGGTGCTTTGGGTTCGGGGCGTTGGCCTGGAGGGGGGCCGGAGGGGTGGGGTGGTGCGGACCGGTGGGGAGGCGCCGGCCGGCGAGGTGGTGCGGCGGTGTGGCGGGGCCGAGTGTGGGGCCTGGGAAGGTGCCGGTGGCGTGGGTGTGGGGCCTACCGGAGGGGGAGCCGCGGGGGCGGGGTGCGCGGGGCGAGGCGGGTACGCACGGGGCGGCGGCGGGCCTGTCGAATCCCTGTTTTCGGGGCATGCGAAAAGGCGCGTGGGCCGGCGGTCAACCGGGCCACGCGCCTTTTCGGCCTGTGGGTCAGACGGCGGGGGTGAGCGTGAGGTGGATGGTCCCGTCCGGGGTGGTGTGGACGCGGACCGACGTCAGGTCGGGCACGTGGGCCGTGGGGCCGTGCGCGGTGGCCCGGGAACCTATGCCGATGACCCGCATCCCGGCGGCCTGGCCGGCGGCGATACCTGCGGCGGAGTCCTCGAAGACGATGCAGTCGGCCGGGTCCACGCCCAACTCGGCGGCGCCCTTGAGGAACCCCTCGGGGTCGGGCTTGCTGGCCCCGACCGACTCGGCCGTCACCCGTACGTCCGGCATGGGCAGCGCTGCGGCCGTCATCCGTGCCCGGGCCAGCGCGGCATCGGCGGAGGTGACCAGTGCGTGCGGGAGGTCGGCGATCGCGGCCATGAACTCCGGCGCGCCGCCGACCGGGACCACGCCGTCGGTGTCGGCGGTCTCGCGGGCGAGCATCTCGACGTTCTCGGCGTGGTTGAGCTCCATCGGGCGCTCGGGGAGAAGGATGGCCATCGTGGCGTAACCCTGACGCCCGTGGACCACCTTGAGGGCCTCGCGCGGGTCGAGCCCGTGGGACACGGCCCAGTCGCGCCAACAGCGTTCGACCACCGCGTCGGAGTTGACGATGGTGCCGTCCATATCCAGGAGCAGGGCCTTGGCGGTGAGGACGGTCGGGGTCGAGGCGGTGGGGGTGCTGGCCGGCATCGGCGGGGCTCCAGACGGGGCGGGAAAAAGAACAAGTGGTTCCGCCCACCGGTCAGGGAGTGAAGGCGGAACCACTTTGTTCCCACACGATACAAAATCTGGAGCGGTCCGCGCCACCGGGCGCCCGGCGGGGAGTCCTTTCGGGGTGGGGGTGTGGTGTGCCGTGTGCGGCGTTACCGGTCAACTTGGCTGGTGACGGGGTGAGTTGAGAATGCGGCTGCCGGCTCGACGGTTGGTGGCGGTGACGAACGGCACACGAGCCGGGCCGCCGGCCGCTGCCCGAGGGGTCGCCGGGGAGGCGCGTCGGCGGCGGGGCGCGCAGGGGCGTGCGAGCGGGCGGCGGATGCGGCGGGCCGGGCGCCGTTGCGCGGAGCGGCCCCGGCTGCGCCGGGCTTTTCGGGGCTCCGCCCCGGACCCCGCGCCTCAAACGCCGGCGAGGCTGAATCGGCGGGGCCCGGCTAGCCCTCCAGGGCGCGGCGGGTGGCGGGGCCGTAGACGCCCCAGGGGTCACCTTGGATGTCGTTGTACCACTGGAACTCCGACACGGCGTTCTCCACGGACCTGCCGTACCTGCCGTCCATCCTGCCGCGGTACAGCCCTTGCCCCGACAGGAGTTGCTGGAGCTTCTTCACCTCCGAGCCGGAGTCTCCGTACGCCAGGGTCGGTCCCTGCACCGGGGGCGGTGGGGGCGACTGGGGCTTGGGGGTACGGCTCGGTGTCGGCGGAGGGGTCGAGGCGGGCGGGGCGGTGGAACGGGACGGGCTCGGTGAGGCGGAGGGCGACGCCGAACGTGATGCGCTCGCGCTCGGCGACGCGGAACGGGACGGGGACGGCGAGGCCGACCGGGAGGCTATCGGGCTGGGCGAGGCCTCCGGTGAACCGGGCGGAGCCAGGCTCGCCACGGGGCCCGACGGCTTCGCGTCCAGCAACGCGGTATCGGTCTTCCCGGGCTCCGAGGATCCCCCCAGCGCCAGCGCGAGCGCCGTACCGCCCAGGGCCACCACGGTGCAGGCGCCGGCCAGGATGAGGGCGAGTCGCTTTCTCCTCTTCGGGCCCCCACCCCCACCCCCGCCCCCTCCACCGTCGGGCCCCGCGTGGGGGCCCTCACCGAAGCCCGCGTCCGGCTCCATGGCATGGCCCGCGCCATACCCCGCGCCCGGGCCCGCGCCGTGCTCCGTGTCCGGCCCGGCGCCGTACCCCGCGCCGTACTCCGTGTCCGGCCCCGCGCCGTACCCCGCGTCCGGGGCTGCCGCGTAGCCCGGGCCCGTCGGGCGCCCTGGGGCGTATCCCGGGTCGGGGCCGTCGGTGGGTCGGGGCGGGGCGGCCGGGGTGGTGCCCGCAGGGGGGCCTCCCGGGGGCGGGGTGCCGGTGGTGGGCGGGACCGGGCGCAGGGGGACCGTGTGGTCCGACCAGGCCTGTGGCGACTGTGGCGGCACGGGTATGCCGTAGGCCGGGGTCTCGTGCGACGGCGCGGGCGCGGGCGGGACCGGGGGCAGCAACTGCGTCGGGGCATCGTCGGGTGGGCCGAACGGGTGGCCGGCCGACGGGCGGGTCGGATCGGCCATCGCTCCCAGCACCGGCTGCGGGCTCGCCGAAGCGGATCCCGACTGCCCGGGGTCGGACAGGGATACGTACGGGCGAATGCGCAGGGGGTTGAAACCCGCCCCCGGCGCGCACTCGCAGCCGACGCCCTCGGCGCCGCAATCTGGACAGCGCTCAGCGCTCACTGGAACCCTCCCTGGCCACTGCCTGCGATTATGCAGACCCGTCAGGCCCGGCCCAACCCTCCCGAGAGGCCATAACCGGACACACCGCTCAGGATGGAGATGTTGATCCGGCCTGAGGAGGAGTCGATGGCCCAGGATGTGACCGCACCGGCCGTGCAGCCCGGCCCCGGCGGTGAGCGCGCCTCACGCGACGTACTCGTTTCCATCGGCGCACTGCTGCTGGGGCTGCTGATCGCCGCACTCGACCAGACCATCGTCTCCACCGCCCTGCCGACCATCGTCAGCGAGCTCGGCGGCATGGAGCACCTGTCCTGGGTCGTCACCCGCCTACATGCTCGCCTCCACCGCCGCCACGCCGCTGTGGGGCAAGCTCGGTGACCAGTACGGGCGCAAGAGGCTGTTCCAGTACGCGATCGTGATCTTCCTGATCGGGTCCGCGCTGTGCGGGATCGCCCAGGACATGGCGCAGCTCATCGGCTTCCGAGCCCTCCAGGGCCTGGGCGGCGGCGGGCTGATGGTGCTGTCCATGGCGATCGTCGGGGACATCGTCCCGCCCCGTGAGCGCGGCAAGTACCAGGGTCTCTTCGGTGCCGTCTTCGGCGCGACCAGTGTCCTGGGGCCGCTGCTGGGCGGCCTGTTCGTGGACCATCTGACCTGGCGCTGGGTCTTCTACATCAACATCCCCATCGGTCTCGTCGCACTCGCCGTCATCGCCGCCGCCCTGAACATCCCGGTGCGCTCCACGAAGCACACCATCGACTATCTCGGCACCTTCCTCATCGCCTCCGTCGCCACCTGTCTCGTCCTCGTCGCCTCCCTCGGCGGTACCACCTGGGCCTGGGGTTCGGCCCAGATCATCGGTCTGGCCGTGCTCGGCGCCGTTCTCCTGGTCGCCTTCGTGCTGGTCGAGCGGCGGGCCGCCGAACCCGTCCTGCCGCTCAAGCTGTTCGCGATCCGTACCTTCACCCTCTGCTCGGTGATCAGCTTCGTCATCGGCTTCGCGATGTTCGGCGCGATGGTCTACCTGCCGACCTTCCTCCAGGTCGTCCGGGGCGTCTCGCCGACGATGTCCGGCGTCCACATGCTGCCGATGGTGCTCGGCCTGTTGATCTCCTCCACCGTCTCCGGGCAGATCGTCAGCCGCACCGGGCGCTGGAAGGTCTTCCCGATCGCCGGCACGGGCGTCACCGCCATCGGACTACTGCTCCTGCACCAGCTGCACCGCACCAGCTCCGACTGGGAGATGGGGATCTACTTCTTCGTCTTCGGAGCCGGTCTCGGTCTGGTCATGCAGGTCCTCGTCCTCGTCGTGCAGAACGCGGTCAGTTACGAGGACCTCGGAGTCGCCACCTCCGGCGCCACTTTCTTCCGCTCCATCGGCGCCTCCTTCGGTGTCGCCATCTTCGGCACGATCTTCACCAACCGGCTCGACGACCAGCTCTCCGCCGCGCTGGCCGGTGCGCAGCTGCCGCCCGGCGTGACCATCGCGCACCTGGAGGCCGACCCGCGGGCCATCCAAACGCTCCCCGCCGACCTGCGCACCCGGGCGCTCGACGCCTACTCCACCTCCATCACCGACGTCTTCCTCTACGCCGTGCCCATGGTGCTCGTGGCCTTCGTGGTGGCCTGGTTCCTCAAGGAGGACAAGCTCCGCGCGTCCGTCACCGCACCCGATGTCACCGAGACCCTCGCCTCCAATCCCGTCGAGCGCTCGTCACACGACGAGGTCGCCCGCGCCCTGTCGGTGCTCGGGACCCGCGAAGGCCGCCGGCACGTCTACGAGAAGATCACCGCGAAGGCGGGATACGACCTGCTGCCCGCGTCCAGCTGGATGCTGCTGCGGATCAAGAAGTACGGATCCACGGACCCGTCGGTGCTCGCCGACCGCACCGGCGTGCCGATCAAGGTGATCACGGACGCGGCCCGGCAGGTCGAGGGGCGCGGACTCGCGGTACGCGACGGGCTGTCTCTGGTCCTGACCGACCCGGGCCGCGAGAGCGCCGCCCGGCTGGCCGCCGCCCGGCAGGAGTCGCTCGCCGAGCTGCTCGGCGACTGGTGGGGCCCGGACCGGCCGACCGACCTGATCAAGCTGGTCGAGCAACTGAACGCGGAACTGTGCGGGTCGGACTCCGAGGAGCCCTACGACACCCTGCCCCGCCGGGACCACGCCGCCCCCTGAACCGCGCCCGGACCGCGCGAACAGGCCCGGACCGGAGCGTGCGGCCCCCGCGCGTCCCTACACCAGGGCCTTCTCGAACCAGTGCTCCGCGTAGGGGCCGGAGCTGTACGCGGGTATCTCCGTGTACCCGTGCCGTGCGTACAGGGCCCGGGCCTCCACCAGGTCGGACCGGGTGTCCAGGCGCACGCGCTCGGCGCCCAGCGCTCGGCCCGCGTCCTCCAGGGCGGTGAGCAGGGCCGCCCCGCCGCCGGTGCCGCGGGCACGCCGGTCGACATACACCCGCGTGAGCTCGGCGGTGACGGGGTCCAGCAGGCGTATGCCGCCGCAGGCCAAGGGCCGGCCATCGAGTCTGCCGACGACGAACTCGCCCGTGGGTGGCCGGAGCCCGTCGTCCGGGAAGTCGAGCAGGCCCTGGTCGATCTCCGCCTCGGTGACGGAGCGCTTCCAGTACCGCCCGGCGACCTCCGCGTAGTACGCGCGGCGCAGGGCCGTCCCCTCGGGCGTGGTGAACGGCTCCGGGGCGACCTTCCAGGTGCCCGTGGTGGTGATGACGTCGTTGTCGCTGTTCATGGCGTCATTGTGCGAGAGAGGAGGGGAGGTCTGCGTTGGAATATCCACAGGGCCGGGCCGATGATAGTGAAAAGGACAAACCGTGCACATGGAGGGCGTGAACCGTCATGTCGGAGCATCCTGACTGTGCCCTGATCCGCCGCGGCTACGAGGCCTTCGGCAAGGGCGACCTGGAGGCGTTGGGCGCGATGATGACGGCCGACGTCATTCACCACATGCCCGGCCACAACCCGTTGTCGGGGCACCACAAGGGGCGGGAAACCGTCCTGGGCCTCTACCGCCGCCTCGCGGAAGAGACGAACGGGACGCTCCGGCTCCACCTGGAGTCGGTCCTGGCGGACGGCCGCGGCCACGTCATGAGCTTCCACACCGCGTGCGGCGACCGGGGCGACCGGGGGATCGAGATCCGGGAAGGGCTGTTCTTCACGATCGTCGGGCACAAGATCACCGACATCGACGGCTGCACCGAGGACATCGACGAGGCCGACGCGTTCTGGTCCGCCCGATCCGACCTCCCGAGCTGACCTGATCCCGCAGCCCTGCCCTGCCCTGGCCTGGTCAGACCTGACGTGGCCTGAGCTGACCCGACCCGCCGACCCGACCGCCAGGAACACCACCCCAACCGCCGGAAGCCCGGGCCGCGCGCCGGAAGGCCCGGGGCCGCCCCCGGGCCTTCCCACGCGCTCGCTCAGCCCTGCTTCGGCGCCGCCTGCTGGACGACCTCGAACGACCACACCGAGGACCCGGACGCCGCCGGCTTCGGCCGCTCGCCGCCACCCGCGCCCGCGCCGCCACCCGCGCCGCCGCCCTGGTGGGCCGCCTTCATCGGGCCTTCCATCCACGCCTGGAAGTCCTCCTCGGAACGCCACCGCGTGTACACGAGGTACTGGTCGGTGCCCTCCACGGGGCGCAGCAGCTCGAACCATTCGAAGCCGTCCGAGCCCTCCACGGCGCCGGCCCGCGAGGCGAAGCGCTGTTCCAGCACCTCCCGCTGCTCGGCGGGGACGGTCAGTGCGTTGATCTTCACGATGCTCATGGTCGCCATCCTAGGGATCCGCGAGAGATATCGTCCTTCGGGTAATCAAGTGGTGCGTGAGGCGCGGCAGCCTGGCGAAGTCGAGGTTGCGGCCGACAGGGCGGGAGGCCGGCGAGGCGTGGCTAACGCGGCAGAGCACAGCGGTGGTAACGGTCATGCCGGGGTCATAGGCGATCGCGACAGACCGGGAGCCCTGCACCTCCTGCTGTGGGCGCTGGCGGGCGCGCTCGCGGTCAGACAGGCCGTCGCCGTGTTGCGGGTGCCGCCGGCGCGATGGCTCGACGGCTTCCATCTCCCGGGCAGTGCGCCGGGCTCGCTCTACGAGAGCGGATCCGGCCAGTTCACCGGTACTCCTTTCGCGGGGTTGGTCCTGAAGCCGCTGGCCGGTCTCGCGGCGCCCTCCCTGGAAGTGGCCTGGACCTGCGTCACCCTGCTGTTCGTCGCCGCGATCGGGCTGGTCGCCGCGCGTGGTCTGCCCGATCCGGTGCCGCGGCGTGCCGCGTTGCCGGCCGCGCCCGTGCTGGTGGCGCTGATGATGGTGTCGCTGCCGGTCCGTGAGGCCGCGTCGCCGGGTCAGACCGCCGTCCTGCCCGTGCTGTTGGTGTTGCTCGCCGTCTTCCGGGTGCCCGGCGAACGCCCCGCCGGTTTCCTCGTCGGTCTCGCGGCCGCGCTGCAACCCGGACTGCTGCTGTTCGCGCCGCTGTTGTGGCTGACCGGGCGCCGCCCCACCGCCAAGGCCGCCGCCGTGACGTTCGCGGGCGCGACCGCCCTGTCCTGGGCCTCGCTGCCGCGCGACTCGTGGACGTACTGGGTCGAGCACCTCGCCGGCACCGGTCTCGGGCGCGCCCCCGACGGCCTCGCCAACCAGTCCGTGCACGGCGCGCTGCTCCGCCTGGGGTTGAGCGGGCCCGCCGAGATCGCCCTGTACGCGGCGCTCGCGGGCGTGATCCTGTGGATCGGGCTGCGCCGCGCGGTCCGTTACGCCCGCGACGGCCAACTCCTGCTCGCCGTCGCCGTCACCGGCTGCGCGGCCGTCGCCGTGTCCCCGGAGGGCTGGCGCCACCAACTGCTGTGGGTGCTGCTCGCCGTCGCCGGCAAGGTGGGCAGGCGGGCCGCCGACCGCACCGTCTGGCCGGTCGCCGTCGTGCTCGCCGTGATCCTGCCGAGCACCGTGCTGCTGCCGAACCTGGGCGCGTTGGCCGTCGTACGGGACAACGTGCTGCTGCTGGCCGCCCTCGCGGCGGCGTGCGCGGTGCCGTTCCTGTCGCGTTCCTCGCCGTACTGGCGCGAGCCCGTGCCCACCGCGTACGGTCGGCCCGCCGCCGCGCGCCGGTCCCGGGTGCCGCTGCTGCCGTTCTGGCGGCGCGTGCTGTCCCGCCCGAACCTGCTGCTGGAACTGCTGTTGATACGGGTCGGCTACTCGATCTACTCGCACATCCGGGCCGCCGCCACCGCCGGTCGCGACCTCGCGGAGGCCAACGGCAGCCGGATCCACGGCATCGAGAAGGCGCTCGGCATCGACATCGAGCACGCCGTCAACCACGCCGTGGTCAACACGCCCTGGCTGGAGGCGTTCTTCGACTTCTACTACACGTCCTTCCACTTCGTCGTCCCCATGGGGATCCTGGCGGTCCTGTACTGGCGCCGCCCCGCCGACTACCGGTGGGCGCGCGCCTCGCTGGGGCTGGCCACGGTCCTCGCGCTCGTCGGGTTCTGGCTGTACCCGCTCGCACCGCCGCGCCTGATGCCCGACCTCGGGTTCATCGACACCGTGCACGGGGTGCAGGACCTCGCGAACCCGCAGTACGGGGCGATGACCGCGATCTCCAACCAGTACGCGGCGATGCCCTCGCTGCACTTCGGCTGGTCGCTGTGGTGCGGGATCGTGATCGTCGTCCTCGCCCCGAAGGGGTGGCAGAAGCTGCTGGGCGCCCTGCACCCGCTGATCACGGTGTGCGCGATCGTGGCCACCGCGAACCACTGGGTGCTCGACGCGGTCGGCGGAGCGCTCGTCGTCGGCGCCGGGTTCGGGCTGGTCCACGTACTCTCCGGGCCGCGCGGCGCGCAGGCCGGCCCCGACGCCGGGTGGGCGTTGCCGCGGCCCCGCACCCCCGAGCAGGAGGCCGGCGCCCGCACGGCGGGGGAGCGCACCACCGCCTGACGGCGGGTCCGGTGGGAGCGCGGAGGCCCGCGGACCCCACCGGGGCCGGTCGGGCGGGAGCGCGGCCGAAGGGGTGCCGGAGCGGTCTCGACCCCGCTCCGGCACCCCTTCGGTGGATCGCCGCGTCCGTCCAGGATCCGCCCGGTACGGCGCTCCCGCCACTGGACGGCCCCCCACGGCACCGGACGTACCGGGGCGAACCCGATGACGCGGCGAGGTGCGGCGGCGGGCGTCGCGGGCCCGCAAGGATCCGGAAGAGGCGCACTAGTCCGGGGGGAGTTGGGCCACCACGAGGGCGATGGCCGCCTCGGCGGTGTCGGCCTCGCCGATCACGTTCGTCATGCGGGGGCCGCGCACCCGGAACCGGCCGTCGGCCAGCGGCTCGACCGCCGGCACGCCCACGTTGAACGGGGGGCTCGTACGGGAGCTGAACCAGAGGGTCCAATGGCTGGTGAACGGGTACAGCCGTCTGAGTCTCGGTTCCTTGGAGGCCGCTTCTATCAGCGCCAGGACGCCCTGACCCATGGTCTTGGAGTCGGCACGGTCGAGCATCAACCGCCACGTCAAGGGCATCCGCTGCCAGCGTGCTTCCACGGCGTCGGCGGGCTCGCGTTCGTCCTGAAGGTTCATCCGCGCAGTGTGCCGCGCCACCGGCTCCGGGACAACGGTCGAGAAGGTCACAACCGGAACATCGCGACCGGAACGACACGACCGCAAGGGCGCGGCCGGGACGCCGCAACCGGAGGATCGCGACGGAACGTGACGGCCGGAGGGGGCGGGGGCCGGGCGGGGGTGGAGCGGCCCCCGCCGCCCCGGTCGCGGGTCAGCGGCGGCTGACCCGGAGCTCCTTGATGCCGTTGAGCCAGGCGGCGCGCAGTCGCCTCGGGCCCTCGCCGGCCAGGCGCAGGTCGGGCAGGGCGTCGGCCAGCGCGTTGAAGATCAGGTCGATCTCCATGACGGCCAGCGACTTGCCGAGGCAGAAGTGCGGGCCGCCGCCCCCGAAGCCCAGGTGGGGGTTGGGGTCGCGGGTGATGTCGAAGGCGTCCGGGTTCTCGAAGACCTCGGGGTCGTGGTTGGCCGAGGAGTAGAACATCCCCACCCGGTCGCCCGCCTTGATCTTCTGGCCGCCCAGTTCGGTGTCCTGGGTGGCGGTCCGTTGGAAGGACACCACCGGGGTGGCCCAGCGCACGATCTCCTCCGCCGCCGTGGCCGGCCGCGTCGCCTTGTACAGCTCCCACTGCTCGGGGTGGGTGAGGAAGGCGTGCATGCCGTGGCTGATGGCGTTGCGCGTGGTCTCGTTGCCCGCGACCGCGAGCAGCAGCACGAAGAAGCCGAACTCGTCGGAGCCCAGGTTGCCCTGCCCCTCGGCCGCGACCAGCTGCGTGACGATGTCCTTGGCGGGACACTCCTTGCGTGCCGCCGACAGGTTCATCGCGTAGCCGATGAGTTCCATGGCCGCGTTCGAGCCGACCTCCTCGGTGATCGCGTACTCGGGGTCGTCGTAGGCGATCATCTTGTTCGACCAGTCGAAGATCCGGAGCCGGTCCTCCTGCGGTACGCCGATCAGTTCGGCGATCGCCTGGAGGGGGAGTTCGCACGCCACCTGCGTCACGAAGTCGAAGCTGCCGTCCGCGGAGGCGGCCACCGCCTCCGCGACGATCTTCCGCGCCCGGTCCCGCAGGGCCCCTTCCAGGCCGCGGATCGCCCGCGGGGTGAATCCGCGCTGCACGATCTGGCGGACACGGGTGTGTTCCGGCGGATCCATGTTCAACATGATCAGGCGTTGGGCATCGATCTGTTCGCGCGCGATGTGCTCGTTGAAGCGGATGATCGCCGTGTTCGTGGTCGAGGAGAACAACTCGGGGTGCGTGGAGACGTACTTGACGTCCGCGTGCCGCGTCACGGCCCAGTAGCCCTCGTCGTCGAAACCGGTGATGCCCCGCCGCTGCGGGCACCACCAGACGGGGGCGGTTTGCCGGAGCTGTGCGAACTCCGGGAAGGGGACCCGGTCCTGGAGGAGATCGGGGTCGGTGGCGTCGAAGCCTTCGGGCAGCGCGGGGCAGGGCATCGGGCGACTCCAAGGTCTGATGGCCCATCAGAAGTTGGCTCGAAGGTAATAACGAGTTCCAGAAGAGACAAGGGCTCCGGCGCCAACTGTTGCGTGTGGAATCCGTGGAGCCGCGTGCAAGACCCTTGCGTGCCGGGCCTCCAGGTCATAAGACTGCGGATGGAACTAGAACGCGTACTAGTTCAGGGCGGGGCGCCGGGACGGCCCGCCGCGCCGGTACCGTGCAGGAGAGGACGAGCTCATGGCCGCGGAACCCGTCATCGTCGAAGCCGTACGCACCCCCATCGGAAAGCGCGGGGGCGCGCTCGCCAACCTTCATCCCGCCTACCTGCTCGGTGAGACCTACCGCGAGCTCCTCGCCCGTACCGGAATCCAGCCCGACTGCGTCGAACAGATCGTCGGCGGCACCGTCACCCACGCCGGCGAGCAGTCGATGAACCCCGCCCGCAACGCCTGGCTGGCCATGGGCCTGCCCTACGAGACCGCCGCGACCACCGTGGACTGTCAGTGCGGCAGCTCCCAACAGGCCAACCACATGGTGGCCAACATGATCTCCGGCGGGGTCATGGACATCGGCATCGCCTGCGGGGTCGAGGCCATGAGCCGGGTCCCGCTCGGTTCCGGCTCCAAGCACGGTCCCGGCAAGCCCTTCCCCGACGAGTGGAACGTCGACCTCCCGAATCAGTTCGAGGCCGCCGAGCGCATCGCCCGCCACCGGGGACTGACCCGCGAGGACGTCGACACGCTGGGCGTGCTCTCCCAGGAGCGGGCGGCCACCGCCTGGGCCGAGGAGCGCTTCAAGCGCGAGACGTTCGCCGTGCAGGTGCCGACCACCGAGGCGGAACAGGCCGCGGGTCAGGGCATGTGGCGGCTGGTCGACCGTGACGAGGGACTGCGGGACACCTCCATGGAGGGCCTCGCCCGACTCAAGCCGGTCATGCCGACCGCCGTGCACACCGCCGGGAACTCCTCGCAGATCTCCGACGGGGCCGCGGCCGTGATGTGGGCCTCGCGCAAGATGGCCCGCGCGCTGAAACTCAAGCCGCGCGCCCGGATCGTGGCGCAGACGCTGGTCGGCGCGGACCCGCACTACCACCTGGACGGCCCGATCGACGCGACACGGGCCGTGCTGGGCAAGGCCGGGATGTCCCTCCGGGACATCGACCTCGTGGAGATCAACGAGGCCTTCGCCTCCGTCGTCCTCAGCTGGGCGCAGGTCTTCGACCAGAACCTGGAGAAGGTCAACGTGAACGGCGGCGGCATCGCGCTCGGCCACCCCGTCGGCGCCACCGGCGCCCGACTGATCACCACCGCGCTCCACGAGCTGGAACGGCGCGACAAGGAGTTCGCGCTGATCACCATGTGCGCGGGCGGCGCGCTGGCCACCGGCACGATCATCCAGCGGCTGTAACGGCCGCTTCGGTACCACCATCACCGCGCGAGCCGTCTCGGACCCAGTGGGATGGGAAGCCGAAGGCCCCGACGGCCGGACCTGGGGAGGCCGGCCACCGGGGCCTTCGCATGTCTGTCACCGCCTTGTGGGCGGATTCCGCGTTGCCACGCGGGGGGTGTTCTCGTCGCCTCGTGGGCGGGAAGTCGTGCGTCGCCTCGCGGGCGGGTCCTGCCGTGTCCGCTGCCACTGGTCGGCTTAGTACCAGTGGTGGGACTGCCAGAAGTTCCAGGCGCCGACGGGGCTGCCGTAGCGGGAGTTCATGTAGTCCAGGCCCCACTTGATCTGGGTCGCCGGGTTGGTCTTCCAGTCCGCGCCCGCCGAGGCCATCTTCGACGCCGGCAGGGCCTGGACCAGGCCGTACGCGCCGGAGGAGGAGTTCGTGGCGGTGTGGTTCCAGCCGCTCTCGTGGGAGACGATCTTGGAGAAGGCTGCGAACTGGGCCGGGTCCTTGATCATCTGCTGCGCGATGGACTTGGCGTTCATCGGGGCCGCCTGGGCCGGGACCGTGGCGAGCATGGAACCGGCGACGCCGAGGGCGAGCACGGAACCGGCGATGGCCTTCTTGGAGGCGGCGATGCGGCGGATGACGGTGTTGGACACGGAATGGCCTTCCGTAGGGGACGGGGACGGCCGCAAGCACGCCGAAGACGTGCGTGAGCCACTCACGCGGTGGAGAGGGGTTCGTCGGCGGGGGGTGAAGTACCCCTGCCGCCTTGCGACTCATCCAGTTCTACAGACGCCCCGACGGCCTGGCAACGACCCCTCTTACTAGCGGCCCTCGCAGGCGGGGCGTTTCGACCCCCCTTCGCCGCGAGCGGCCTTCACGCAGGTCGGGGCGGGTCCGAAGGGGGTGATACGGGACCCTTGAGGGCTACTAGTCCCTTTCGTATGTGACCTGCGTCCTGTGGGGCGGGTCACCGGCCAGGGCCCCGAATCTCACCGTCCGTGGTCACCCGTACCCCTCTCGGGGAGGGGTTGAAAACGGACTAAACCCCTGAATCAAAGGAAATCGGGGCATCGAAGGCGGCTTTTCGCGTCGCCCGCCGCAGGGCCTTCAGCAGGGTGGTGCCGAGGGTGAGGGTCAGTACGACGGTCAGCGCCGCCCGCCCCAGATCCCAGCCCAGCGAGGTCGCCAGGCAGTACGCGACGAACCGCGCCAGGTTCTCCGGCACCGGGTCCCCCGGGTGGAAGGAGACGCCCTGCCCCATGCCCTGAAGGATCACCCACCCCTGGAGGTTCATGATCGTGCCGTACGCGAACGACCCCACGAACCCGTACGCCGCGAGCATCCCCAGCTCCACCCGGCCCCGGATCCGGTCCGGCCCCGGCAGCAGACCCGCCCCCAGCGAGAACCAGCCCAGCGCCAGCATCTGGAACGGCATCCACGGCCCGACCCCACCCGTGAGCAGGGCGGACGCGAACATCGTCACCGAGCCCAGGACGAAGCCGAAGCCGGGCCCCAGCACTCGGCCGCTCAACACCATCAGGAAGAACATCGGCTCCAGGCCCGCCGTGCCCGCGCCCAGGGGTCTGAGCGCCGCTCCGACGGCGGCCAGCACGCCGAGCATCGCGACGGCCTTGGCGTCCATGCCGTTGTCGGCGATCGTCGCCACGACGACCGCGACGAGGAGGGGCAGCAGCGCCGCGAAGAGCCACGGCGCGTCCTGGGAATGGGCCAACCCCGACTGCCGGTCGGCGAGCAGCGGCCAGCCGAACGCGACGATGCCGATCAGGGTGACCAGGACCAGGGCGACGGCGGCACGCGGCCCGATGCGGACCGGGCGGGCGGACCGGGCGGACCGGGTGGTGCCGTCGACGGGGCGGACCGGGCCGACGGGGCCGACGGGATCGGCCGGGCCGGTCGGGTCGGTCGGGTCGGTCGGATCGGCCGGGTCGGTGGTGCGGGGGGTGCGCGTGGTGCTCACGGGGCGAGACCCCCGGCCGTGTCGTCGCCGACGTCGACGCTGTCCCCGTCCCCGTCCCCGTTCCCGTCCCCGTCCTCGTCCTCGTTCACGTCACCCTCACCCTCACCGTCATCGGAGAGGGCCCGCGCGACCTGGGACACCGTGAGCCACCGCCCCGGCGCCAGGATCTTGGCCACCTGCGGGGCGAAGGCGGGGGAGGAGACCACCACCTCGGCCGTCGGACCGTCCGCGACGATCTCCCCGCCGGCCAGGATCACCACCCGGTGCGCCAGCTCGGCGGCGAGTTCCACGTCGTGCGTGGCCAGGACGACGGCGTGCCCCGCGGTGGCGAGCGAGCGCAGGATCCCGATCAGCCGGGCCTTGGCGGCGTAGTCCAGGCCGCGGGTGGGCTCGTCGAGCAGCAACAGGGCGGGTTCGCCGGTCAGCACCAGGGCCAGGGCCAGTGCGAGACGCTGCCCCTCGGAGAGGTCCCGGGGGTGGGTGTCGTCGGGGACGTCGGGCAGCAGGGCCGTCACCAGGTCCCGGCAGGTGCCGGGGGCCGCGCCCGCGTCGGAGTCGGCGGCCGCGCACTCGGCGGCGACCGTGTCGGCGTAGAGGAGGTCCCTGGGGTCCTGCGGGACCAGCCCGACGTGGCGGACCATCTCCGGCGGCGGGGTGCGATGCGGGATGCGGCCGCCCACGAGCACCGTGCCGGTGGTCGGCTCGATCGTGCCGACGAGGGTCGCGAGCAGGGTGGACTTGCCGGCGCCGTTGCGGCCCATGAGGGCGACGGTCTCGCCGGGGGCGATCGTGAGGTCGATCCCGTGCAGTACCTCGACCCGACCCCGGCGTACGGACACACCCGCGGCCGTGGCCGTCACAGCCGTCGTGGCACCGGCACCAACACCGGCACCAACACCGGCACCAACACCGGCACCAACACCAACACCGGCACCGGCAGCGGGCGCGGGCGGGGTGCGGCGCAGCAGCCGGGCCAGGCGACCGGGGGAGCCCTGCGGGCGGCTCGGCCCACCCGCCGCACCCGGCCCCTTCGCGGGCTCGGACGGCGTCCGGACCCCCGCCGCGCACGCCACCGGGACGGGATCCGTCGCCGCGTCCTGCGGCAGGCGGGACCGCAGCGGGCCGGCCAGCCGGCGGGCGTCGCGGACCGACAGGGGCAGGGGGGACCAGCCCGCGAGTCGGCCCAGGGAAATCACCGGGGGGTGCACCGGGGAGACCGCCATGATCTCCGCCGGGCTCCCCATGACCGGGGCCGCGCCCGCTGACGGCAGGAGCAGCAACCGGTCCGCGTACTGGACCACCCGCTCCAGGCGGTGTTCCGCCATGAGCACCGTGGTGCCCAGGTCGTGCACCAGCCGCTGGAGCACCGCCAGGACCTCCTCGGCCGCTGCCGGGTCCAGCGCCGAGGTGGGTTCGTCCAGGACGAGCACGCGCGGGTGCGGGGTCAGCACGGAGCCGATCGCGACCCGCTGCTGCTGCCCGCCGGAGAGGGTGGCGATGGGGCGGTCGCGGAGTTCGTTGAGGCCCAGCAGGTCGAGGGTCTCCTCGACCCGGCGGCGCATCACCGCGGGCGGGAGCCCCAGCGACTCCATGCCGTAGGCCAGCTCGTCCTCCACCACGTCCGTCACGAAGTGGGCCATCGGATCCTGGCCGACCGTGCCCACCACGTCGGCGAGCTCGCGCGGCTTGTGCGTACGGGTGTCGCGTCCCGCGACCGTGACCCGGCCGCTCAGTCGGCCGCCCGTGAAGTGCGGGACCAGCCCGGAGACCGCCCCCAGAAGAGTCGACTTGCCGACACCGGACGGGCCGACCAGCAAGGTCAGCTCCCCTTCCGGCACGACGAAGTCCGCAGCGCGCAGCGCCGGTCCGGCGGCTCCCTCGTAGGTCACCGACACCTGCTCGAAACGGATCACTGCGACGCCTCCTTCGGCGGAACGGGTGCCACGAAGGCGGGAAGCAGGCCGATGAGGATCGCGGCCGCCGGCCACAGCGGGAGCGTGGGCGCGACCAGGGGCACGACCCCCGGGCGCAGCGCCTCCGGGTCCCGGGTGCCCGCGTAGATCAACAGGCCCGCGACCGCCGCCCCCGACCCGGCGACCAGCCAGGCCCGCGCGCCCCAGCGATCGGGCCGGTACCGGGTGCGGACGCTGCGCCGGCCGCCCAGGCGCAGGCCCGCCAGGGCCAGCACCAGGCCGACGAGGAGCAGGGGCAGGCCGAACGCGGCGCCCTCCGCCGCGAGCAGCCCGTACGTGCCCGCGCACATGCCGAGGAGCCCGCCGAGGGTGAGCGCGTTGGTGGTGTGCCGGACCGCGGGCGGAACCCGCGCCGTGCGCCCGTACCCGCGCGCGTCCATCGAGGCGGCAACCGCCACCGAACGCTCCAGCGCGCCCTCCAGGACCGGCAGGCCGATCTGGAGGACGGCCTTGACGCCGCCGGTGGGCCGACCGCGCAGCCGGCGGGCGGTCCGCAGCCGCACCACGTCCGCGACCATGTTCGGCGCGAACGTCATGGCGACGACCACGGCGACCCCCGCCTCGTACAGGGCGGCCGGCAGGGACTTCAGCAGCCGGGCCGGATTGGCGAGGGCGTTGGCGGCGCCCACGCAGATGAGGAGGGTGGCCAGCTTCGCGCCGTCGTAGAAGGCGAAGACCAGCTGCTCGGCCGTCACCCTGCCGCCGAAGCGGATGCCCTGCGCCCAGGCCGGCAGGGGAACCTCCGGCAGGGTGAAGAGGGTGTGCGAGCCGGGCAGCGGGGAGCCGAGCAGCATGGAGAAGACCAGGCGCAGGCCGATGACGAACAGGCCGAGCTTGACGAACGCCCCGTACGAACGCGCCCACGGCGCCGAGGTCCGGCGGGCGGCGACCACGTAGCCGGCGACGCCGACGATCAGGCCGAGGAGGAGGGGATTGGTCGTCCGGGAGGCGGCCGTGGCCAGCCCGAGGGCCCACAGCCACCAGGCCCCCGCGTGCAGGGCGTTCCCGCGACGTGCCTCGGGGGCCAGATGCCGCCTCTTCTTGTACACGGGCCCGTGCGGGTCGG
Source organism: Streptomyces sp. H27-H5 (assembly GCF_026627505.1). Lineage (GTDB taxonomy): Bacteria > Actinomycetota > Actinomycetes > Streptomycetales > Streptomycetaceae > Streptomyces. The sequence continues at coordinate 30,156 of NZ_JAPNLK010000085.1, forward strand.
TCTTCGCCGCCGCGAGGCGGCTCCGCCCGGGCGGTGTCACGTCGCCGACCGCCGCGCCGTGGACGGTCCCCGACACGGCGGCGGAGGCGGATGTGGCCGCGGGACCGGTGTCGGACGCGGTACCGGGCCTGCGCGCCGGCTCCGTCATCGGGCGCGGCGGCGGGACTGCCAGACGCCGGCCGCGGCCAGCGCGGCCACCGCCACGACGCCCACGACGAGACCCGCCGAGGGCCCACCGGACCCGCCCGAGGACGATGCCGAGGACGGGGCGGACGCGGAGGAAGAGGACGCCGACGGCTTGTGCCCGGTGTCGTCGGCGATCGGCTCGCCGCAGCCCTGCCGCGGGTAACCCGAGATCCCGCACAGCAACGCGGCGCCGTTGTAGCGCAGCGGCTTCGCGACCGCCGCCAGGGCCTCCGCCGACGTGGCGTCCGGCGCCACCCTGGCGCAGGCCGTGCGCGGCGCGTCCCCGGGCGGGGCCTCGCCCGAAGGGGCCTCCGCGGGGAGCCCGAAGTCGATGACCAGGGCCACCCGCTTGCGGCCCTGCTCCGCGGGGGTCGCGGAGCAGACGGCGTCGAAGTCGGCGTCGGCGCGGGGCCGCCCGGACTGGTCCCCGGCGTCCTTGCTCACGCCGAAGCGGAACCCCTGTACCGAGCCGTCCGCCGGGCGCGCCGTCGAGGGGCCCTGGGTGGCGTACGACCAGGAACCGTTCGCACCTCCGTCCCAGAACGACCAGTAGCGGTAGCTCGACGCCATCGCCGGGGCGGAGGCGAACAGCACGAGGAGGACGCCGAAGGCGAGGGCGAGGGCCGGGAACCGGCGAGCGGGCAGCCCGCGCATCAGAGTTGGTTCTTCTTCCGGCGGCCGCTCAGCAGGATGCCGATGCCCATGCCGGCCGCGGCGCCCGCGCCGATGATCCACCAGAGGTTCCCGTTGCCGGAGCCCTCGTCGTCCTTCTTCTTGTCGGCGTCCTCGGAGGCCTGCGCCGTCGGGGTCGCCGACCGCGGCGCCGGGCCCGTCGCGTTCAGTGCGGCGACCAGGTCGGTGGGCCCGAAGGCCTTCGGGTCCGTGCCCGTGGCGTGCGCGGTGAGGATCAGGGTGCCCAGGGCCGCCGGGTTGCCCTTGGACCACTGCGCCGAGTTGGCCTTCAGCCACTCCAGGGCGCCGGCCGCCGACTGCTTGTGTCCGGCCGCGGCCAGGGCGATCACCGCGTCGGCGGTGTTGCCGGTGTCCGGGGTGGGCTGGTCGGCGCCCGGGGTGACGGCGGTGAGGTGGCCGTCCTTCTTCAGGGCCTCGGCCAGGTTCCCGGCCGCGCCCTGGGCGGCGGCCGTCGGGTCGCCGGCGGTCGCCGGGCAGGCGAGCGCGGCGGCCGGGGTGTCCGTACCGGCCGGGGCGACGACCGCACCCTTGCCGAGCGCGGCCAGCGTCGCGGCGGCGGTCGCGTCGGCGTTCGCCGCGAGCTTGCCGTCGGCCGGCTGGTACCCGAAGGCGCCCCGGTCGGCGGCCGGCTCGGCGGAGCAGCCCAGCTGGAAGGAGAGCAGGCCGTCGTACGCGGACTTGCCCGCCTTCGACTTCACGTCGGCGGGCTTCTCGCCCGCCACGGCCAGCGCGCTGATGACGACGGAGGTGGAGCTGCCCTCGCTGGGGGAGCCGGGGACGTAGGCCCAACCGCCGTCCTCGTTCTGGACGGACTTCAGCCAGTCCACGCCCTTCTTCACCGCCGCGTCGTGGCCGCCCAGCGCCCCCAACGCCTGTACGGCCACCGCGGTGGCGTTGGTGTCGAGCACGGTCTTCGCGTCGCAGGCCTTCGAGGCGTCGGCGCGGAAGGAGGCGAACCCGCCGTCGGCGCACTGCTGGCCGACGAGCCAGTCCACGGCCTGCGCGGCCGGCTGCTCGCCGACGGTCCGCTGGGCGAGCAGGGCGAACGACTGGCGCCACACGCCGTCGTACGTCGGGTCGCCCTTGCCGAACAGACCCGAGGGGACGACCGGCGCCGGGGAGGGGGAGGGCGCGGCGAGGGCCGCGGGGGCGGCACCCGCGCAGAGCACGGCGGAGGCGGCGAGCGCGGCGGCGCTGCGTCGTACGTTCATGTGGGGCGGGTGCCTCTCGTGCTGGGGAACGGAGGCAGGCACGCGCGGGTACCGGGCTCCGGCTCCGTTTACCTCGACGGTGCCGGCCACCGGAAGACCCGGCGGCACGAGCCGCGCACTCCGGTACAGGGCATTCCGGCTCCCCGCCCCGACGTCGCGGGGGTGGGTCACGGTTGCGGGTCAGCGCCGGATTCGCACCGGCTTCCCCCCGTACGGAAGTGTGGACGACGGGCCCACTCTACCGGCCCGTAGGTGTCGGTGACCGGGGCGTGGGGCCCTGCGCCCCTTACCCAGCCCGGCCCACGACGCCCGGCCCACCGCCCCCGCTGCACCCCGCCCCGTTCACAGGGCCCGGTACGTCACCGGGTCGCTGCCCGGTACCGGCTCCGCCCGGCCCTGCTTCACCAGCCGCCGCAGATGCGCCTCCGCCTCGGAGACGGCGATGTTCCGGGAGCCGTACGGGATCTGCTCCCAGGGACGGTTCCACTCCATCCGCTCCGCCAGCTCCCACGGGGTCAGGGGGGCGGCGAGGAGCCCCCACAGCCCGGTCAGTCGCTCCTCGTGGTGGTCCAGCAGCTCGCGCACGCGGGCCGGGGCGTCGGTGAAGGGGTGCTGGTGGGCCGGGAGGACCTCGGCGGGCTCCAGCCGGCCGACGCGTTCGAGGGAGTCGAGGTAGTCGCCGAGGGGGTCGGTGACCCGGTGCTCGGAGGGGTCCTCGTACAGGCCGATGTGCGGGGAGATGCCCGGCAGCAGGTGGTCGCCCGAGAACAGCCGGCCGTTGCCGGGCAGGCCCGCGGGGTGGGCCTCCTCCAGGTGGAGGCAGACGTGGCCGGGGGTGTGGCCCGGCGTCCAGATCGCCCGCAGTCGCCGCCCGGCGAGGGGCAGCAGTTCGCCGGGGACGATCTCCCGGTCGGGGACGGCCGCGCGCAGGCCCGGCAGGGTCCGCAGCCGGCCGCTCGCGCGGGCCGCGCGCAAGGGGGCGATGTGCTCCTCGGGGGCGCCGGCGACGGCCAGTTTCTCGCTCATGTAGTCGAACCAGACGCCCGGTTCGGCGGAGCGGGTCCGCACGACGACCTCGGTGTCGGCTGCGTGCATGGCGATCCAGGCGCCCGAGGTCTCCCGGACCCGGCCGGACAGGCCGTGGTGGTCGGGGTGGTGGTGGGTGATGACCACGCCGTGGACGTCGGCGATCGCGATGCCGAGGGCGTCGAGGCCGGCGACGAGGGTGTCCCAGGATTCCGGGTCGTCCCAGCCGGTGTCGACGAGGACCGGGCCGCGGTCGGTGTCGAGGACGTGGACGAGGGTGTGTCCGAGGGGGTTGTCGGGGATGGGGACCTTGATGCCCCACACGCCTCCGCCGTGGTCGGTGACCTGAGGTGTCACGAGGGCTCCCTGTCTGCCGGCTGTCGGGGCGGTCGTGCGTCCGCCCGGACACGATAAAGAGAACTTGTTCCAGTAGTCGCCCAAGTCGACCATCTCTTCGGGTTTCTGGCTACCCATCGGATGCGCGATGGATCTTCTCCGCCGTTCCGTCCTGGCCGTGGACTCCTGGAACTAGTGCTGCACCGCGAAAGTTCGTGGAGGGGGGTTGGGCCGGTCAGGCCGGGCTGCCGAGGTAGAGGGTGCCGGCGCAGGTAAGGCAGTCCTCGGGACTGCCGATGGGGAGGCCGGTGGGGAGGA
>NZ_JAPNLK010000086.1 GCF_026627505.1 Streptomyces sp. H27-H5
TCGACCTGATCGTCGAGGGCTACACCGAGACCCGCAAACCACCGTCCAGGTTCTGGACCATCACCCTCAACTGCAGCCCGGCCGGCCCATGGACGGTGTCCGTCGTCGACGACCCCGTCACCGGCCGGGTCGACACCGACGGCTCGACCCTCGCCGCAGGCGTCAACTCGACCGCGACGTCCCTGTCGGTCGCGACCGTGGGCGCGCCGCTGTGGACCACTGCGGGCAGTGACCTGCCGGTGGACATCGAGGTCGACGGCGAGGTCATGCGCGTGACCGCGATCAGCGGCGCGAGCAGCCCGCAGACGTTCACCGTGACGCGCTCCATCAACGGGATCGTCAAATCACAGGCCTCGGGCGCGGACGTGCGCCTCGACCAGGCCCCGATCATCAGCTACTGAGGAGACCCCATGGCGTACACCGGATGGCTGGCCAGCATGCGGACCACGGCGGCCCGCCTCAACCTGATCTCCGGGATCTGGACGCCGTACACACCCACCTGGACATCCTCGACCGGCGCGGCCGTCTCCCTGGGCAACGGAACTCTGGAAGGGGAGTACGCGCTATCCGGAGGGATCTGCCGCGTGAGGATCTCGCTGGTGGCCGGCAGCACCACCACGTTCGGCGGCGGTCAGTTCAGGTTCGCGCTGCCGTTCGCCGCGGCCTCGCTGGGCGCCGCCGGCATGTCGTACCTCGGCACCGCCGTGGCCCTCGATCCCGGCGGCGCCTACTACCCGGGGGCCGCGCGCGTCCTGTCCGGCGACGCGTTCGCCATGGCCCTGTCTCCCACCTCATCGACAGGCTCGACCGCCGGCGAGTGGAACGCGTCCAGGCCGTTCGCCTGGGGCAACACCGACAACCTGTCGATCAGCCTCGCGTACAAGCCCGTCTGACCCGCGCCCCTACCCCACGCCCCGCGCCGTCGGCCGGGGCTTTTCTCATGCCCTGGAGGCTTCCATGTCGACCGGCGCGCAGTTCTACCCCGGGGCGTCCACCGTCTACCGGTACGACGGCCGCTACCCGGGCCTGATGCAGGAGATCAACTGCTGCGTCACCCACACCACGGAGGGGACGTCCCTCCCCGACTACGACGGGGGCGTCAGCGCCCCGAACGTGACGATCCTGCCCGACATCCCGAACAAGCGGATCAAGGTCTACGCGCACTTTCCTGCCGATATGAGCGCCCGCGCGCTCGTCGACAACCCCGACACCACTGTCCGTACCAACCGGAACAACTGCCACCAGGTCGAGCTGGTCGGGTCCTGCGACCCCGCCCGCCGCACGAGTTGGGGCAAGCTCCGCGCCGGCGTGGACTACATCTACTGGCCCGACGCCCCGGACTGGCTGCTCCGCGCCTACGCGGAGTACATCGCCTGGCTGCACACCGAGCACGGTGTCCCGCTCACGCTGACCTCGCGGCCGTTCCTCGCCTACCCGGGGAGCTATGGCAACAGCAAGGCGCGCATGGCCCTCGACGAGTGGGCCGACTTCAAGGGCCACTGCGGTCACATGCACGTCCCGGACGGCAACGACCACGGTGACCCGGGCGCGATGCGCATGGATCTCGTCGTGCAGTACGCCCGGCAGATCGTCTCCGGCACCACACCCCCGACGTCCGAGGAGGACGACGTGTCTCTCACCCCGCAGCAAGCGGAGCAGCTCAGCTATGTGGCCACGTATGGCGGCTGGGCTTACAAGGGCAACGGCAAGGTCGACGCGTGGGGGCTGCTCAACACGCTCAACACGCAGGTCGCCGCGCTTCAGGGCGCGGTCGCGGCGCTCGCCAAGGCGGTGGGGGACGGGGCCGACGACGTCGACACCGACGCCCTGATCGCCGCCGTGCAGCAGGCCATCGCCGACGCGGTGGTCCACGTCAACGTCACCGTCGCCGACAACACATCGGGAGCCTGAACATGAAGATCCTCGGCAGAGAACCCGCACTGATCCTCGGCTTCGTCGCCGCCATGGTGAAGCTCCTCGGCTACCAGTTCAACGTCTCCCCCGGCATCCAGACCACGATCAACGTCGTAGCCGCGGCCGCCGTCGGCCTCATCCTCGCGCTCATGGCCCGCAACGGTGCGTGGGCAGGCGCGCTCGTCCAGCTCGCGCAGGCGGTGATGGCCCTGTTCGTCGGCCTCGGCCTGCACTGGAGCGCGGACATGCAGGCCTACGTGATGGCCTCCATCGCAGCCCTGCTGGCGCTCTACGAGCGGACTCAGATCACCCCACCGATCCACGAGACAGCGCTGGAAGGGAAAAGCGTCATCCGCGGCGAGGTCATCTCTTCCCGGCCGGTCGCGGTGGAGTACCGGGACGCCTGACCCTTGCCCGATCCAACCCAAGGAGGGGGCACCATGGGCGACATTTTCGGCTTCACCCCGGCCGACCTCGGCGTATCCGGCCTCCTCGTCCTCGTCGTGCTCCTCATACTCACCGGCCGCCTCGTACCCCGCGCCACCCTGCTCGACATGCGGCAGGAGCGCGACACCTGGCGCGAAGCCCACGGGGTATCCGAGGCGGCCCGGCAAGCGGAGCGCGAGCACAACGGTGAACTGCTCGAACTGTCACGAACCGCGAGTCACGTTCTGGCCTCTCTTCCCCATCCGAGGGAGGTGGACGATGCTCCGATGGCTGAGGCTCACGATCGGGTGCAGGGGTAAGCCCACCGCTGGGCAGCGGGCCGCGGCCGGGGCCCTGGACCGGGCGCAGTGTGCTCGCAAGGAGGCCGAGGACCGCCGGCCGGAGGTGGAGGCTGCTGCTCGGGTCCTGCGAGCAGCCCGGATCGAGAATCACTTCGCGGAGAGAATCGCCGCGGCCCTGCGAGGAGGCGCAACATGATGCAGTTGAGCCCGGATCAGTGGGTGAACGTGATCGGCTCCTCGATCGCCGCCCTGTGCTGCGGGGTGTTCGCGCTCGTCTACGCCCTGCGCGCTCCGTGGTGGCGCTCTGACGTCGGCCGCAACGTGATGCTCGTCGCCGCGGCCATCGGCGGACTGTGCCTGTACACCGTCCTCGTCACCATCTGGCCCACCGGCTGCGCCGCGATCGTGCTCCGCAGCCTGCGCACCACGGTCCTCCTCGCGATCTCCGTCCTGATGATCCAGCGCACGCGCCTGGTGATCCTCGCCCAGCGTGCTGACCGACCCGTGCAGGAGGAGCAGTGCCCACCACCCGCACCGTGACCGGCCAGGTCACCAGCCCCATCGCCGGTCAGACCGCCGAGGGCTACGCCGTCCTCGCCCCTTACCCTGCCCGCTGGATCGACCAGGACGGGGACCAAGTCCTCGCGTCCGGCGGGGTACAGGTCCCGTACATCGCGGGCGCCTGGTCCGCCGAGCTCGTCACCACGGACGCCGAGGACGTCGAGCCGACCACCGGCCGGCTGTGGCGGTACGAGGAACACACGACCGGGACCAAGGTTCGGGTCTGGCACTTCCTCCTCCCCGCCGGCGACGGCCAGCCCATCGCCATCACCAAGCTGGTCGCCGCCGACCCCGGGGCCGTCGGATACCTGCCCGTCGAGGGACCGCCGGGACCGCAGGGCGAGACCGGGGCCACCGGCGCACAGGGCATCCCCGGAACCCCCGGCGCGACGGGAGCAACTGGTGCCACCGGCGCGCAAGGCGTTCAGGGTGTTCCCGGACCGGCCGGGGCCACCGGCGCGACGGGCCCGGCCGGGCCGGTCGCCACCGCCTGGCGCCGCAGGGACCTCCCCGACCCGGTCGTCGCAGACGGCCTGTACGCCGGCGCCGCGCCGACCATCGGCACCGCCCAGACCGGTACCCCGACCGCCGCGTACATCAAGTACGCCCCGGCCGGGGTGACGCTCGCCGGCAGCGACGTCACCGGCCCGTTCACCATCCTCAACGCCGGAGGAGTCCAGGTTGGCACCGGCACCCCCGACTCCGGGTACGTGCTGCCGACCTCCCGCTACCCCAACACCCGCGGCAACCTGACCAGCTCACAAGCCGTCTGGTCGGTCGAGTTCGGGACGGACGCGGACAAGTTCCAGCTGAGGTTCAACTACCAGATCGCCGGGACGTACCGGCTGAGCATCGACGGCCGCAAAGTTACCGAGACGATGCAGCCCGTCGGCGGCACCACCGCCGGCAGCACCCACCTGATGTCTTTCGACCTCGGCTCCGCCATACCGCGGGTCATCCGCCTCGACTTCTACACGGTGCCCTTCGGCGGAGTCTTCCTCCCGCCCGGCGCCAGCATCTGGTCCACCGTCGCAATCGGCGGCCGATCCCTGGTGTTTGGCGACAGCCTCTCCGACGGCTCCGCCATGAACACCGGCGGTGGGGCAGGCACCTGGTTCCAGCGAGCCGCCCGGCTCCTGGGCTCCAACGACGCGTGGGACGAGGCCCGCGGCGGCACCGGCTACATCACCGTCGGCTCCTACGCCACCCTCGCAACCCGCGTCGCGGCGGACGTCATCGCCTGGAACCCGACGCGGCTCATCGTCTGGGCCGGCTACAACGACAGCGGCGGCAGCCAGGGCAGCATCGCCACTGCCGCGGCATCCCTGTACGCCACGATCAGAGCCGGCCTACCCGCCTGCGAGGTGTACGTCCTCGGCTGCTGGTCGCCGACCGGCAGTCCCGGAGCCTCGCTCACGAACACGGACGCCACCCTCAGGACGGCGGCAGCCGCCGCCGGGTATCCGTTCATCAGCCCCATCACCGGAGCCATCTACAACGCCTCGGGGACTCTGGTCGCCACGCACGGGGCATGGATCACGGGCACCGGCCGGGCGGGCGCCACCACCGGCAGCGGGAACGCGGACGGCTACATCGGCACGGACGCCATCCACCCCACCGACGCCGGCCACGCCTACCTCGCCCGCCGGATCACCGCCGCAATCCGCGAACTCATGCCCGCCTGAGACACCTGCCCCTTCCACCTCCGGGTGGAGGGGGCCCTTTCATGCGTTCAGGGGCCGTCGAGCGCGTTGATGGCCTTGAGGACCAAGGCCCGGGCCTCCGCGCCGTACACGGCTGATGAACGCAGCTGCTCGAACGCCTTCAGGTACTGAGTGATCTCCGAGGGTTGTGTGATCTTGACCTGGGCCGAAAGGAGTTCCACTGAAACGAGCTTGTCGTCGTACACGTGAAACGTCTCCACTGGCCATACAGCCCGGGCTTTCGTGGTTGAAGGGATCACGCCGAGGGACACGCCGGGTAGTGCGCCGGCCGTCAGCAGGTAGCCGAGCTGGGCGGCCATCGCTTCCGCGTCTCCCATTCGGTAGTGCAAGGCCGCCTCCTCGACGATCAGGACTGCGCGCCTTCCCGGGTCGTGAATAACCTGGGACCGGCTGACGCGAGCCCGGGCTGCTTCCAGCCCGCCGCCGGGGACCTCACGGAAGCGTGCGACGACATCGAGGAGGCCGGCCGCGTACCCCTCGGTCTGCAGCAGACCGGGGACGAGAGTGGAGGAGTAGATCCGGAACAGGCGGGTCTCCTGGAAGAACTGCACCCATGATTCCTGCAGCCGCTTCAAGCCGCCCTGCACTTGGTGGCGCCACTCGTTGTACATGGTCTCGGCGTTGCGGGACTGCGCGAGGAGGTCAGCCGTTTCGGCCGTCGCGCCGCAGGCCGCGCACCAGCGGCGGATGTCGTCCGGTGACGGTGGCGTCCGCCCGTTCTCGATGCGGGAGGACTTCGAGTGTGTCCAACCGCAGCGCCGGGCCAGCTCGCTCCCGGTGATGCCCGCGTCGGCTCGCAAGGCGCGCAGCCGGTCGGCTACGCGTTGACGCGCGGCCTGCGCGGACGAGGACGGGGAAGCGGGCATGAGCTGGCCTGTACGCCTTCGGCTAGTAGATCTTGAACGACTCGTGGGGGCAGGCTCTGGCCCACACCTTCCGGAACGCCTCCGCGCACAGCAGGGCCGCGGACGGGTCCTCGCTGACCTCTCCCGGTGCGGACGCGCCCTCGCCGGTGAAGTGGTTCCACCGGATCAGGCGATCGTCGAACAGCCAGAAGTCATTGCCCGGCAGTGGGATGTCGGATGCCTCGCGGCGGGGCAGCCAGCGGACTTCCTCGCCGGCCGCGACGTTGATGCCGGCCGCCTCGTGCTCGTAGCGAATGTAGTCGCTGGCCGGCATGGAGATGATGCGCGCCCGTTGGACGGTCACGCCCCGCTGAACCGTGCGTTCGACGAGCTCGATCCACGGCCGCCAGTACGGCGAGCTCGGGTCCATGTCCCTCTTGCCGGTCGCCCGCCAGGTCGAGAAGTCTCCCGCTTCCGAGGCCACGCCGTAGCTGTCGCGCATCTCCAGGTGGACGGCCGTGTGGATCGTCGCCTCGAAGAGCTCAGGAAACGTCGGTACGTTCTGCGGCATCGCAGGCCTCCCTCAGCAACGACGCCATGCGGGCCGGGACTCGGATGACGGCTTCGTTCGGCGGGATGCCTTGGGCGTGGCCGGCTACCTGGAACGCGGCGCACCACGCCTCCAGCTCCGGACCTGGCTTCCATCCCTGGATCACGAGTTCGCGTGTCTCCTCATCCACCCAGACGGTCGGACTCTCGGCGGTCCCCGTGTCGGGGTCGATACCGATGAACCGTAAGTTCATTGCGGCCTCCAGCGCTTCCGGTGTGCACGGATGTACAGCACGGTGCTGCGTTCGAGGGTCGTCGTCAAGGGCGCATTCAGGCCTTCACCTCGGATGATGACCTGTCGCGAACATCGGTGCACATTCGTAGCGTTCATGCACAGCCGATCGTCACGCTCTGAGGTATCACCCGCTGACGACGGTAGGGAGGCGGACATGGAGGTCCGCGAGCACAGACCTGACGGTGCGTTCGGCCACGTCGATCATCCGCTGCTGTTCAAGCAGGTCCGCGACCCGCAGACGGACCGCACCGGCCAGCTCCGGGCCGTGGTCCGGGAGTCGGCGGGCAAGGTGTCCGGGCGCGCAAAGTACACGCGGACCGCCTACATCCGGGCCGCCGACGGCCGGGAGTTCACTGCGGCGCCCGACAAGCTGGAGCGGGCGTGAGCGCCGTCGGCAGGATCTGCTTCCGCTGTGACCGCGTGATCCAGGCGGGCGGTCACGAGATCCCCCGGGACTCGATGTCCGGCGCCCGGCCGTCGAGTTGGGCGCACGACGTCCGGGACCCGTCCTGCCGGCCCATCACGGACAAGCAGCCGCGGTGAGCGCCGAGCGCGCACGACGGCTCGTCCCCGCCGAGGTCGTCCTCGGCGCCCGTTGATCCCCGCCCCGCGTCGCCCTGTCGCCCCCTGTCGGGCGGCCGGGGCGGGTCCCACCCTGATCGGAGAACGTGTGATCACTACCGAGTTCGTGGCGACCGCCACCGACGTGACCACCTGCGAGGCCTGCTGGAAGCAGCCGGTCGAAGCGGCCCGCGTCGGACAAGGTGTCCGAGACCTGCTGTGCCTGAACTGCGCGGAGGCCGGATACCCCGCGCGTATCGATCTGTTCCCGCCGCTCGGAATCCGCGGCCTGACACGGGCCAAGGTGGACATGGGCAAGCACAAGGCACCCGGCCCGCCGACGATGCCGCCGGACCCCGGCCCGCCGCTCCCCAACCCGAAGCCCACACCGACGCCGGGCAAGCCGCCCGTGTAGGCGTCGCGTCCCTGACCTGAGTTGGGTGGCGTCTCGGGCCAGCAAGGGGCCAGCAGCACATGATCCAAGCAGCAGAGCCCCGCCGGACTCCCGGCGGGGCTCTCGCCTTTTCCCAGCACAGCGGGGATGCCCCCTCCGTGCGGACGTGCAGGGGCGGCAGGACTTGAACCTGCAGCCTACGGTTTTGGAGTCTTCAGCAGGCCCGTACTGCCTGATTCCGCCTCATGTCGTTCCGTGCCGCATCCTTCCGTTGAGTGCAGGTGAGAGACCCTTCGGGGTGCCCTCGCCGAACCCTCCCGTGACGGTTCATGCCGCCTCGTTTCGCCTACTTCCGGAGCGTTCGGGCCAGCAGCGGGCCAGCAGAAAGGCCCCCGTCACCTGCGATGACGAGGGCCCCGACCACTCCTTGGATTGTACCGCTCAAGCCCCTTCGGGGGCAGCGTCATCCTTCGACTTGCGGGCCCTGGGGACAAGCTTGGCCGCCTTCTCTGCGATCTCCAGGTCGACCTCCTGGAGCAGGCTCGTGTACGTGTCGGAGGCGAGCCGGATCGTGGAGTGCCGCAGCGTCTCCTTGATGGCGTGCAAGTCGCCACCGCCGGCGTGGATCAGGGTGGCCGCGCAGTGCCGGAGGTCCCGGAGGTTGATCGGCGGGAGGTCGGCCTGCTTGTAGATGCGGCGGAACGCGATGGACACCTGCTCCGGGTGCAGCCACGTACCGTCCTTGGCGACGAACACCTTGCCGGTGTCCGCCCACGCCGGGACATCCTTGCCGGCCTCGCGCTGCCGCTCCGCCTCTGCGTTCCAGGCGTCCCGCTCCACCTGCTGCCGGGCACGGTGCTCCCGAAGCGTGGCAACGTTCATGGAGTCGAGGGCGATGGTGGCCGCGGACCCGTCCGTCTTGAGGACGGACTCGACGGGCGTCCAGCCGTTGAGGACGATCTCCTTGGCGATGGTGATGGCATGGCCGTCCAGGTCGACGTTCACCCAGTCCTGGCCGACGCCTTCGCCGCGGCGCAAGCCGCGGAACGCCGTCAGGTGAAAGAACGCATACAGGCGGTCGCTCTCCGCCTCGTCGAGGAAGGCGCCGATCTGTGTCGGCGTCCAGACCATGACGGGGCTCGGCTTCGCACCGGTCCGCCGCCAGTGCTCGACGTGCTGGTCGGTCCACAGCACAGCCTTGGGGCGCCGGCCCGAGTCGAGTTCCACCCAGGACGCCGGGTTGAACGTGATGAGCTGGCGCCGGATCGCCCCGTTGAGGGCAGTGCGGAGCGTGCCGCGAATCCGCTGCTTCGTGGCCGGCCCCGTGATGCGCCGGTACGGTTTCATCGCCGCGAGCCTCTCGCGCTCGACAGCCAGGCGCGCGGCCTCGGCAGCCGGCGGGCGGGAGTCCTTGCCCCACTTGGCCCGGAGCTCCTGCTCGCGGCGGGCCTGGTTCTCTGCGGCGACGACCTCGTTGGCGTCGTCGATGGCGTCGAAGAACTCTTGGCAGTGGCCGACGTTGAGCCGGTCGAGGCGGTAGTGGCCAAGCCCGGGCTTGAGGTGGACGCGGATGTGGCTGCGGTAGCCCGTCGTCGTGGTGGTGCGGGTCTTCTTGGAGGCGACCCATGTGTCGAGCCAGTCCGTGATGGTCATGGCGCCGTCGAGGGGCACACCGACGCCGATCTTGCGGGACACCTCGACAGGGTCGGGAATCTCCAGCCGGTCGCGCATCACGTTCTGCAGGAGGTCGCCGATGCGTCGCTGGGCGTCCTCGTCGTCGCCGGGCAGGTCGAGAATGCCGCGCAGCTTGTCGAGGTCGGCCTGGGCGTCCTTGAGCTGCGTGTAGCCGGTGCGCCGGAAGGGCCGGCGCTTGCCATCTGCGTCAAGCGGCAGCTCTTGGCGGAGCGACAGCGCGCCGTGGCTCTTCTTCGCAAGCTGCGAGCAGGCCTTACCCAGCAGCTTGCCGTCGATTCCGCGGCATTCACAGCGCTTGGTGATGCCTCCAGCGCGTCGAGACCCAGACATCCACACCTGCTCTCTTTCAGCTCTCCCGAGGTCCGTTGCGTATCCCTTTTCGGGCGCCTCGGTCGCGACTTACATACACGCTACGGGGACTGAGAACCCGCAGGGGGCCGCGATCGGCCAACCCGCTTGACTCGCCGCTCGTCCGCCTGGGCGAGATACCTGACCGCCTCGGGAAGCACAGGCAAAAGCCATCCTCGGTCACGAATTGCCGCGATGGATTCACGGACATGGGTTTCCGCCTCCGCGACATAACCCTTATAGGCCTCAAGTTCAAACGAGGCGTCATTCTCCGATTGCTCCTCGGAAATCCTCTTGATTTCTTCCCGGAGTACCGTCAGGCGCTTAATTGCTTCACGACTCTCCTTGATGGCCTCAGAGAGCTCCGGGGCATCGCTGCTACTGCCCTGATCGATGCGCTGATGGATCGCCGAGACCGCCGCATCACTTAGGTCCGCATGTTTCTCGAAATCGCGCTCTAGCTGAATCATGCGTTCGCGGAGCTCCGCCATCCTAGGCTCCTCGCCGACAACTCTAGCCTCGATCTCCTTAACCTTTTCCAGGGCATGGATCAGGGAATCTACATCGAAGTTCAAGTCGTCGAAGTAGGGCATGGGATTCTCCTCATACTCACCCACTTCCTTATCAGGCGCCTGCGTCCCATAGAACCACGCGGCGCACGCATACGGATCAGCTCGCTCGCCGGGCAGGTACTCCATGGATTCTTCATAACCCGCCCCAGTGATCAGCCACATGGGTGGCATCTTGAGAGCTGCGGCGAACACGAGCACCTCGGCTACACCGATTGACGACCTCCGACCGTTCTCAAAGTTCGCAATGACTGATCGTTGAATCGGCATACCCAGGGATGCGCACCTATCGGCGAGCTCTTGCGCGCTCAAGCCGCGCAGCTCCCTGTGCCTGCGCAGCTGCTTCGCCACGTGCTGCGCGACGAGCTCGGACCAAGGCTGCTGTGTCATGGCAGCACAATACGACAGCACTTGACACGTAGCAAGACAGGCCGGCAGTCTGCATGACAGCGGAGCAACCGGAGGTGTTGTTGTGTCGTCAGATCACAACCAAGCTGCACCATGTAAACGCGTAAGACTCGCCGGCGCTACTCGACCGCGTCATCACGCTGCCGCTCGACCTTCAGATCAGCCACCAGTCGCTGCCACTCGATCTTGGCTTGCTCCTCAGATTCGCGGATGCGCTCAACCACATCGAACTCCTCGCTCCTCCACAGCTCCCTGACGCGCTCCTCGTCCTCAGCCAGATGCCGACGAGAGGCGTGGCTCATCGAGAGGAAGTGCAGGACGTCAGGATCGGCGATCTCCAACTCGACGGAAGTTCGCACCATCGCCCGTCCCGCTTGCGCAGCCTCCGCCTTGGCGGCCTCGAGACCCCTCCGCAACTCATCGACCTTGGCCTGCGCCTGCTGATACTTCAGCCTCGCACCGAGCATCAACAGACGGTCCCGCTCCTCCTCGGTCTCGCCTTCCCGCACTCCGCCTTGGAATAGCTCACTCCAACTCACGCCAAGCGCTGCGGCGATCGCGAACATCTCGTTCACGCGCCACGGCCGCTCCCCTCGCTCGATCTTCGCGATCTGAGTCTGGGCCAGCCTCACAGTTCCACCCGAGACTTCCGGAAGCCTCTCCGCGATCTGCTGCTGCGACACCCCGAGGTGGCGCCGAATGATCTTGAGGTTGTGGCTGGCCAGGGACTCGCTGTCCACGAACGACATGGGCGAGTCATCAGGGGCGACCTCAGCGCCATCCCCATCGTCCACCCAGCTCTCCAGCTCCTCCTCTCGTTGGAGGATCTCGCGGACACCTTGATCTTCAGCGTCATAGTTCGTCACGTACTGAACATAGCAAGAACGAAACCGCTTGACACCCCAAGCCGGCGGTGTACTTTGTGTGAGTCAGCTCGTTTCGTACTGGCAATCTCAAGAACAGAACAGACTGACCCATCAACGGCACTCATCGGAACACAACGGCATAGACCGGAATGGACGCCATGACAGACGCCCCCGTTGAACGAGCCCCCCGGGGCATGCAGCTCAACGAGTTGCTTGCCCTCCCCGTGGTCATCGACCTGGATACAGCAAACCGCGCCCTGCTCCTGGGCAGGACGAAGGGGTTTCAACTCGCCAAGGCTGGTGAGTACCCGATCCCTCTCATGCGGGTCGGCCGCACCTACCGGGTGAGCCGCGCCGTCCTGCTTCGCGCGCTTTCTGTTTCACCCGAAAACAGCGATGCCGCTGCAGCGGTAACTGCAACGGCATCGGTCGAGCGCCACACCTCCGCCGCCTGACAGCAGAAGAAGGAACACGCTCATGTCCATCATCTCAGACCAGCCGCAAGGCGCCAACGTCGGAATCGGCCAGCTCCGCGCCGCCCGACCCGCCAGTAGCCCCACTCTCGACCACGTCTTCGAGACCGCCCTCGACCAGCTGATCACCGAGCTGAACGTCAAGGTCATCACCTCCAAGGAACTGGTCGATCCGAACTTCTTCGGGTGCGTGATCGTCCGCAGCCAGAGCATCAACATCATGCTCTCCCCGAACCTCGGCGAGTTCGAGGCGGACTTCTTCACCCGCTACCTGATCGCCCAGGCGTACAAGCTCGACATGACCCCGCTGCCGACGCCGTTCGCGGTCGAGGTCAGCCCCCTGATCGAGGGGGTGCCCGCGTGAACACCTTTCCCTCCGACATGACCGCGGCCTCCATGAAGGCCTGCCGCCGGGCCGGCCAGCCCCCGCTCACCGCAGGCAGTCTCCGCGTTCTCGTGCAGATCCAGGAGATGAAGGTCGGGCAGGACGAGAACTACGTCGCGTTCCTCGACCTGCTCGCCAGCCACATCTGGGAAACCGGCGACGCCACCGAGATCCTCGCCCAGGTCCAGGACATCATCCAGGCGGCGCGGGACCCCAAGGAGCCGTGCACGGTCCACGCCTGGTGCGTCGAGACGGGCGACCACTCCGAGCACTACTCGAAGTTCATCGAGGCCCCCACCCCCGATCACTTCGGGCACCCGGTTCTGCCCGCGGGTCTGACCGACTTCAGGGGCACGACCGTCGTGGGCCTCCTGGACCTGGACCTCACCCCCGCTGCGGCCCGGGTCCGGATCGCCGAGCTGCGCACGCACCTGGACAACGTTGAGGCGCTCGTGACCGCCGCCGAGGCGTCCGCCGGATGACCGGCACCACCACGACCGCGTCGGCCGAGGGCAACCTCGGCCGGCCGGTCCGGCACCCGGACCCCGTACAGAACGCCGCCTACTGGGCGCGGATCGACGCCAACGTCGCCGCCGCGCCGGAGCTCACCGACGCCCAGCGTGTCCGGCTGCGGGGGATCTTCCAGCAGGCGGCGATCAAGGAGGCGGCATGAGCGCCTCCACCGCCCGATCCCGCGTCGTGGTGAGCGTGCTGTTCATCGACATGGTCGGGATCCGCGCCCGCTACGAGTGCACCACCTGCAACACCACCGAAGGTCCCGTGCACGGCGTCGACGACGTCAGCGCCTTCGTGGCCGACATCCGCACTGATCACCCAGCCCGCTGCGCACCCCAGGAGCCCCGTTCGTGAGCGACGCACAGACCCCAGACCTCCGGGCTCACGCCCGCGAGATGCACGATGCTGGCCTGTGCGTCCTCCCGGTCAGGACCGACGGCAGCAAGGCCCCGGACGTCCGCTCCTGGATGGCGTACAAGGTCAACCGATCCACTCCGGAAGAGCACGATCAGTGGTTCGCTGGGGGGCGCCGCACTGGCATCGGCATCGTGACCGGTGCCGTATCCGGGAATATCGAACTCATCGAGTTCGAGGGCCTGGCGGTAAGAGAAGGCGTCCTCGAGGGAGTCGCCGAACTCGCACTGAACAGCGGGCTCGGCGACCTCTGGAAGGCCGTCACGACCGGCTGGGCGGACGAGACGCCCTCTGGCGGCGTTCACTACGTGGTCATGGTCAGCGGCCGGCCTGCCGCCGGGAACGTCAAGCTCGCTCGACGCCTGGCTCGTGTAGATGAGTACACGCCCGAAGAACGGCAGCGCGTCGCCGAGAAGCCCAACACGAAGATCGTGAGGGTCTTGGCTGAGACTCGTGGCGAGGGCGGCTTCATGGTCGCCGCGCCGTCGCACGGCTCGACGCACCCGAGCGGACGGCCGTACACACGCCTCTCGGGCGGCCCGTCCACCATGGCCACCGTCGAGCCCGAAGACCTTGACGCCTTGTACGCCTTGTGCCGCGCACACGACGCGATGCCTACCGAAGAGAAAGCGAAGACCGCGCCGCGGCCCCGCCGCGAACTTCCGGCTGGTCACGTGCGGCCAGGCGACGACTTCGAGAACAAGGTCGGCTGGACCGAAATCATCGGCAACGAGTTCGATGCCCTCTTCACCCGAGGCAACACCACCTACTTGCGGCGCAAAGGCAAGACCAAGGGAATCTCCGCCACCACCGGCCACGCCGCCGACCGGGACCGGCTGTACGTCTTCACCACCTCCACCGTCTTCGAGGCGGAGGTCCCCTACGACAAGTTCGCCGCGTACACCCTCCTCAACTACGGCGGCACCAGCAGCGACAACTTCAAGCAGGCCGCTGCCGAGCTCCGACGGCGCGGCTACGGATCCGAGGCGCCCCGGCGCCGGCTGAGCTCCGTACCGGCGCAGGGCGGGGCCCCGTTCAACGACGGCTCCTCGGCGCTGCACCCCGCTACCGCCGAGGAGATCGAGCCCGACTTCGAGACCGGGCCCGAACTACACGTCGTCCACCCCGCACGGCCCGAGCTGGACATCACCAACGAGGCGGACGCCGTGGACGGCCTCCTCGCCATCATGGCCGGCGGGCAGCTCCCCGACCTGTACAAGCGCTCCGGCGGGCCGTGCTGGGTCCACCAGGACGACAACGGCAACCCGCTCACGCAGCAGTTGGGAAACGACAACCTGCGCGCCTACCTGGCCGACCACGTCACCACCTACCAGGTCGTCACCGACCCGCTGACCGAAGGCACCAAGGAAGTCCGCGAGCTCCTCATGCCGAAGACCTGCGGCACCGTCCTGGGACGGAAGGACTGGCCACTCCCTCCGCTGCGCGGCATCGTCACGTCCCCCGTCATCCGGCTCGACGGAACCCTGCTGCAGGCCCCGGGCTACGACACGGCCACCGGCCTGTACCTCCAACCGCGGGTCCCGCTGCGCCGGCTCCAGCCACACGTATCCGAGGCCAGCCTGGAGAAGGCAAAGGAGATCATCTTCGGTCAGATGCTGGCCGACTTCCCGTGGGCGCAACCGTCCGACCGGGCGCACTTCATCGGCGCGCTCCTCACCCCGATCCTGCGCCCGTACTTCCACGGACCCACCCCGATGTTCATCGTCTCCGCCACCGCCCCAGGCAGCGGCAAGAGCCTCCTGAAGGACATCTTCAAGGCCTGCTTCGGCATCAGCGAGACCGCGTGGCCAGAGAACGACACCGAGCTGCGCAAGAGCATCACCACGCAGCTCTACACCACCGGGCAGCCGGTCGTCGTCCTCGACAACCTGCCGAACGGCCACATCATCAAGTCGCCGGTCCTGTCGAGTCTCCTGACCGCGGAGCACTGGGGCGACCGCGTCCTCGGCTCCACGGCGTCCGTGACGATGCCGAACAACCGGTTGTGGATCGTCACGGGCAACGGCCTGCGGACCGGCGGCGACAACCTCCGTCGGGCCATGTGGGTACGGCTCGACCCCAACTGCCCCGACCCCGACCAGCGGGACGGTTTCCGCGTCGGCGACCTCCGGCCGTGGCTGCGCGCCAACGCCTCCACCGTGGTGGCCGCCCTCGTCACCATGGTCCGCTCCTGGGTCGCAGCCGGCGCCCCAACGATCCGCACCCGCAAGGGCGACTACTCGGAATGGGCCACGATCGTCGCCGGCCTGCTCGGCCACCTCGGCGTCACGGGGTGGATGAGCGACCGGGACGACGCGATCCAGCAGGACGACGAGACGCAGGAGTGGGCGGCGTTCCTCATCGCCTGGAGCGAGAAGCTCGAAGACAACGTCGTGACGGCCGGGACGGCCCTCACCAGCCTGTCCGAGCACGTCCCCCGCTACGCCAAGACCGGCGAGGCGCCCACGGCCAAGGTGCTGGGCAACTGGCTGAAGGCCAGGGACGGAAGGTACTTCGGGGACCGCAAGATCAAGCTGATCTACGACTCCCACCGCTGCCAGAACACGTACCGCGTCGACGTGCACGGGCGCGCCCTCCAGCCGGCCCTGCAGTGACTTCCAAGGCCGTCACGGCAGGAACCGCAGGGACCTGGCAGGGACCTGTGCAGGAACCCGCGCGGGTTCCTGCACAGCCTCCGAGCTGGGAATTTGCAGGGAGGCAGGGACTTGCCGGAACAACCCCCTATCTCCCCTATAGCGCGCGCCACACAAACACATCACGCAACACACATCTCAACGCATGCAACACGGCGTTCCTCAAGCTCCCCGACATGAAGGCATACAGCTTTCTTCCTGCAAGTCCCTGCGTTCCTGCAAAACCCGAGGTCAGAGCACACCTGATGCGCTCCCCCGGTTCCTGCACACCTTCCTGCGGGTTCCTGCAGTCCCTGCAAAGTCCCTGCATCCGATGACGAGGTGGTCGCCATGAACGGCAGCTTCGCCCCCCGCCCCTACCAGACCGCAGCCATCCAAGCCCTCGCCGCCGGCTGGCAGGGCCCGAACAACCGGCTCGCGGTGGTCCTCCCCACCGGCGCAGGCAAGACCGTCGTCTTCGCCAACCTGATCCTCGCCACCCAGACCGGCCGCGCCGGCCGCACGCTGGTCATCGCGCACCGCGAGGAGCTGATCCAGCAGGCAGCCGACAAGATCCGTGCCGTTGCCCCCGAGCTGCGGGTCGGCATCGTCAAGGCTGAGCGCGACGAGCACCAGGACGCCGACGTCATCGTCGCCAGCATCCAGACCCTCGCCGTCAAGCGCCGGCGCAACGCCATCCACGACATCGGCATGATCGTCATCGACGAGTGCCACCACGCCGCGGCCAAGACCTACATGACCGTCCTCGAACACTTCGGCGCCTGGCGCGGTGTGCCGACCGCCGGCTTCACCGCCACCATGACGCGCACCGACGGCGGACTCTCCGACGTCTGGCAGGACGTCGTCTTCACCCTCGACATCCTCGACATGATCCGAGACGGCTACCTCGTCAACGTCCGCGGCAAGCGCGTCGTCGTCGACGGCCTCAACCTCGACAAGGTCAAGACCCGCGCCGGCGACCTCCAGGACGGCCAACTCGCCCAGGCCCTCGAAGACTCCGGCGCCGCCGATGTCGTCGCCGACGCCTACCGGCAGTTCGCCTCCGACCGACAGGGCGTCGTCTTCACGCCCACGGTCGCCACAGCCCAGTCCATGGCCGACGCCCTGAACGACATCGGCATCCCGGCCGCCACCATCTGGGGCGACATGAGCCGCGAGGCCCGCCAGACCGCCCTCGGCTGGTACAAGACCGGCGAGGTCCAAGTCCTCACCAACTGCATGGTGCTCACCGAAGGCTTCGACGCGCCGTGGACGTCCTGCGCGGTCATCGCCCGCCCCACCAAGTCCGCAGGCCTGTACTGCCAGATGGCCGGCCGCGCGCTCCGCCTGTGGGAGGGCAAGAAGGACGCGCTGCTCCTCGACGTCATGGGCGCCTCCACCCGACACAAGCTCGCCTCGATCGTCGACCTCACCGGCAAGGAGGCCGCCAGCGCCGAGGAGGACCAGTACCTGACCGAAGCGGTGGACGCCGCCGAGGAAGCCGCCGCGGCCGCCCTGGGCGGGGTGCAGTGGGAGGACGTCGACCTCTTCCACAGCTCGCCGATTCGCTGGCTGCAGACCGAACGCGGGACCTGGTTCGTACCGCTGAAGGACGACGTCTTCCTGTTCCTCGTCCGAGGCTCCGAGCCCGGCCTGTTCCGTATCCGGCGGTGGACGGCCACCGAGGGCGTGAAGGCCCCGCAGCAGGACCCGGACGCCTCCCTCGACGTCGCCATGCGCTGGACCGAGGCGCACGCCCGCAAGCTCGTCCCCGCCTCGTTCTTCCAGCGGTCGGCCTCCTGGCGGTCCGCACCGCCGAGCAGCAGGCAGCGCGGCTGGTGCCGCCACTACCGGATCCAGGTACCGCCGGGCGCCACGGCCGGCGATGTCTCAGACCTGCAAGCCATCCACCGCGTCACGCTGCTGCTGGGCCGCCAGTCAGCTCTCGCCGCCTGAGAAGAAGGGTCCGCAATGAGCAGCACAACCGAGACGAGCCCGGCCCGCAGGCCCCTGGTCGTCGGATTGGATCTCAGCCTCACCTGCACAGGGGTGGCCGGGGAGGGCTGGGTCGACTACATCCGCCCGAAGAACCTCCGAGGACACCCGCGACTCGCGCACATCGTCGACGAGGTCGCCTCCTTCATCAAGGCCGCCGACCTTGTCGTGATCGAAGGGCCGTCCTTCGGGTCCGGAGTCGCTCACCGGCACGAGGACCTTGCCGGCCTGCGGGTCATGGTCCGCCACGCCTGCTGGCGCCGCGGCATCCCCTACGCGCTCGTCCCGCCGTCCTGCCGAGCCCTGTACGCCACCGGCAAGGGCTCCGGCTCCAAGGCCGCCGTCCGCGACGCGGTCCGCACGCTGTACGGGATCGACTGCGACGGCCCCGGCCGCTACGACCAGGCCGACGCCTACATCCTCTGCGCCATGGGCCTGCACCACCTCGGCCAGCCCCTGGCCGTACTCCCCGACGACCAGCGCCGCGGCCTCGACGGATGCCAGTGGCCCGACGTGGAAGGGCTCGCGGCATGACAGCCTGCTGCGTGTGCGAGGGCGACGCTGAGGGCGGGTACCTGTGCCGTAGCTGTACGGCCACGACGGTGGGCCGGCTGCACGGTCTGCCGGGCCGGTACAACGACCTGCTGCCGTTCCTCACCCCGGGGAACGGCGGCCAGGGTGGGCGCCGCTCGGTCGCCGTGTCAGCGCCGCTGCCGGTGTCCGAACCTGTACTCAGCCTGCGAGGCCCCGGCGGCATCGTCGGAGTGGTCGAGGACTGGGTCGCCGCGGTACGGGCCGCCCGGGGTATGCGGGCGGCCAACCCGGTCGGCGCGGTACCGACTCGGCTCTCGGCCGCGGTGCGCGAGCTGGTCGGTCACATGCCGTGGATCTCCGTGTCCTGGCCGAACGCGGGTCTCTTCGCGGAGGAGATCCGGGACCTCGACCGCGACATCGCCTCGATCGTCGATCCAGGCGACCGCGACGACTGCGGCATGCGCCTCGGGACGTGCCCGGCCGTGGACGTCAGCGGGATGATCTGCGGGGCGGTACTGCGGCACCGCCCGGGCGCGAAGGTGGTCACGTGCGACTGGTGCGGATGCACGTACCCGCCGGCCACATGGCCCGGCCTGAAGACCTGGATCGAGCACGACGAGAAGGAGGCGAACATGGCCTCGAACAAGGCAAGTTGACCCACACAGGGGCTTGCCATCTAACCCTAGGGTTGGATACGCTCCAGGGGATGGAAGCGAAACCCTGGCGGGATCGCGTACAGCAAGAGGAAGAGCTGGTGGAACAGCTTCAACTCCAGGTATCGCAAGCCGCCAAACGCAGAGCACAAGCCCTGCTCGACGGCGTCGACGAACTCGGGTCCGTGGCCGAAGTAGCCCGCGCGCTCGGGCGCAGTTGGACCGCCGTCGACAAGGCGATCAAGAAGAACGGGCCCGGCTCAGCCGGCCCCAACACAACCAAATAGAGCGGGGGCCGGACGACAGCTCTTCCAGGTGGTGGAACACCCGGAAGGCGCGCGCGTCGCCCGACCCCCTGACCCAGTACTTCCTGACCTAACCAGGAGGACTCGGCTATGCCGAATCTTACGGCGCGTGCGCACGAGCACGCCCCCACCCCCGGACGGCGTCTGATCGCCGTCGGAACCATCCGCCGCCTCGACGGCCGCACCCTCACCGTGCGTGCCACCGCGGCCGGCGTCACCGGCAGCATCACCACGACCGGTGGTGCCCGATGACCAACGTCACCAACGCCCCCAGCGAGCTGTGCCGCACCCTGCTCCACTGCATGGCTGACACCTTGATCGTCGTCGACCCGCAGGAGCCGATGACCGCCGGCGACCGCCTCGACCTCGCCCGCCGCTACGCCGACACGTGGCACCACCGCACCCCCCAGGACAGCGGCGCCACCGAGCGCGAGATCCTCGCGCACGCCCCCGCCGTCCGCCCCGGTACCACCCGCGACGAGTACGCCGCCCAGCTGCGCCTCGTCGCCCAGGGGGTGACCGCATGACCACCGCCGTACACGACCCGCTGCGCAGCCCCGATGGCGACAATGGCCGGTGGATCCCCCCGCTCGACATCGCCCTCGACCGGGCCCGCGAGATCCTCGCCGAGCAGCAGGCCGCGAATATCTACGACGACCGCGCCATGCTCACCGCCGCCGTCACCCTGGAGATCGCGCTCCGCGACCTGCTCGGCGCCCTCGACGCCGAGGCCGGCCGATGAGCGGGGTCCGCACGGTCACGGTGCAGACCATCGACCACGGCCCGGTCACGATCACCTGCCCGGCCTGGTGTGCCAGCCACGACCCGGCCCCGCAGTACCTGGCCGACATCGACCACACCGGCCCCGAGCACGAGTTCCGCTATGACGAGGAGACCCTGCTCCTCGCCATGCTCACCCAGGCCCCCTTCGCCGAGCACTCCAGCCGCACCCTCGGGCTGCACGTCGAGCAGACCGGCTTCGCCCGCACCCTCGACCCGGCCGGCCTCCGGCGCCTGGCCGCCGCGCTCACCGTTCACGCCGTGCACCTGCGGACCCTCGCCGACGAGCTCGCCGACCTCCTCGCCGGGGGTGACCGGTGACCAGCCCGACAGAAGTAGCCGACCGGCGCGCCACCGTGCGCCGGCTCGCGAAGGGCGGCGCATCCAACCGGCAGATCGCCGCACAGCTCGGCGTCTCGAAGGACACCGTGCGCCGCGACCTGAGCCAGGAAGATGCGCCGGCCGGCACGGTGGCGCAGCGTCTGGCGCAGCAGGTGGCGCACACCGAAGCGGTGATGAGCCAGCTGTGCGCCGCAGTTCAGGCGGCGGTCGAGGCCCGGCCGGCGTACACGCTGGCCGACGATGCGACAGCCCAGCGCTGGTGCGCCGAGCTGCGCGCCGCGTCTGGCGCACTGGCGCACCTGGCCGGCGCATTCGCCGAGTACTACCCCTGCGCCACCGCGTCGGCCGATGAGCCACAGGGTGGCCAACCGTGATCACCTACCACGGCCTCGGCTACTGGTCGTTCCTCGCGCTGCCCGCCGCCCTGCTGCTCCTGCGGATCCTCCCCGCCGGCAGCAGCGCCCGCCGGCTCCTGTCCAAAGCCCTCCTCGGCGCGCTCGCCCTCATCGCGGCCATCGTCGCCCTCTCGTACTGAAGGACCCACCGTGAAGAACAACCTGCTCGCCGCCATCGACACCGCCGGCAACCACACCATGGCCGCGCCCGCAGCACCCATGGGGCAGGGCGGATCCGTCCCCATCTCCGTCCTCCTGATCATCGTCCTCGGCTTCTGGGCCTGGCAGATGCACAAGCACGGCAAGGACACCAAGAAGCTCCACCTCCTCCCCGGATTCGTCTGCATCGGCCTCGGGCTGTCCCTGTCCGGCACCCAGGTCGGCACCGCCATCGGCGGACTCTTCGGCAGCGTCGGCGGCATGCTCGCCACGTTCGTCGGCAACGCCTGACGTGATCGGGCCCGAGGACGACACCCTCGACCTCACGGACGACCTCGCGTCGCTCCGTGAGGCGCCCGGGCCGAACTGCCCGTGCTGGTTCCACCGTCGGGCCGACCACGCTCAGCAACTCAGCGACGGCGGCCGAGACCTCGCCCGAGACCTCGGCCGCCGTCTCGCCGGTGACACCTTCGCCAGCCTCGCCCTCCGCTACGGCGCCACCGCCTGGGCGCTCGGCGCCGCCGGCCAAGCACTGCCGTCGCTGCCCCTCGTCGGCCCCGCCGCATCCCTCGCCCTGACGGTCGCCGCATGGCGCGCCGGACGCCCCGTGCCGCCCGACCCGGCAGACATGCGGACCGAGTTCCTCGACGCGCTCCTCGACCTGATCGGCGACCGGCCCGGCATCCACCTCCGCGAGCTGTACGACACCCTCCAGTCCAACCCCGCCGGCGAGCACCTCGACGACGCCCGCCTCCGCGCGCTCCTGAACCACTGCGAGATCCCCATCCACAAGAGCCTCCGCATCGGCGACGTCACCGGGCGCTCCGGCATCAAGGTTGCCGACGTCGAAGCTCTACTCCCCTGCCAGACCCCCCTTGCCCCTTCCGGAGATGTAGACGCAGGTCAGCGCCCTCCGGGAGAGGCTGTAGACCGCCCGTAGACCGGGCCGTAGACCACCAGGACAAGCCCATGCGACACCACATCCACGCCCTCATCCACAAGCTGCGCATCGACCACACCACCGTGTACTGCGAGGTCTGCGGCTGGTGGGGCCAGCCCCACACCCACTGAGAGCATGCGACCTTCCGCCCCCGACAGCGATCGACCAGGATGGACAGCAGGGGGTGCATATCAGGCGCCCGTCAGCAGTAGGAGCCGCAATGACGAACGACCTGGAGACGGGCGAGGAGCCGCCGGAGAAGGTGAAGTTGGAGGAGCTCAGAGACGAATACCGTCGGGCGAACAAGGCCCAT
Source organism: Streptomyces sp. H27-H5 (assembly GCF_026627505.1). Taxonomy (GTDB): domain Bacteria; phylum Actinomycetota; class Actinomycetes; order Streptomycetales; family Streptomycetaceae; genus Streptomyces. The sequence continues at coordinate 22,295 of NZ_JAPNLK010000086.1, forward strand.
GACTCACTCCGCGAGAGCCTCGAAGAAGAAGTGGCCACGGGCCAGTACACCGATGAGGAGGCGGACGAGATGAGCATCCGCCTGGAAGAGAGCGGACGCGATCGGCTTGATGAGATCCAGAGCCGGATCGAAGCCCACTGCCGCACCTTCGGGCTGCGGCCCTGAGCCACACTGGGGCCATGCCTGAGCCGCTCCTCGTCGACCTCTACGCCGCCCAAGCCATGACCGGAGTCCGACCCGGCACGATCCGCGTCTGGCTCCACCGCGGCCACCTCACCCACCACGGCCACGACAAGGCCGGCCGCACACTGGTCGACCTGCACGAACTCCAGGCCCGCGCAGTGAGTCAAGCAGCTTGACCCACACCCCCAACGGGTGTAACAGTGAGGGCACGTCCGGCGTGCCCGGACAGGACCCGCAAGGCCCCGACCACAGCACCACCGTCGGGGCCTTCGCCATGCCCAAGGAGCTGTGATGCACGCCGGCTACCCGAATCGTGACCGCGCACTGCGACACGTCCACCGCACGCGCGCCACATACCTGTACGCACGCTTCCCTCAGCGGCACATCCTCGGCATGCCGTGCTGCGGCCCCGGGTTCCTGACGCTGGGCAAGGACCACGACAGCACCTGCCTTGCGTCTGCCAAGCGGCTGCAGGGGGCCATCGATCAAATGTGCGGCAGGATCCGCATGGCGTATGAGGGCGGCGGCTTCCCCCACACCTACCGCGCATGAGGAAGGCCATGCAGGTGTGCCCGACGCCCGGGTGCCCGACCCTGACCCCCATGGGTCGATGCCCCCGGTGCAGGGCCGAGGCCGAGGCCAGCCGGCCGGCGCACAAGGACGCGGGCCGCGGCACGCGATGGCGCAGAGACAGTGCGCGCTACCTCGAAGATCATCCGTACTGCGAGTGCCCGGCCTGCGCCCTGCTGCCTCCCCTGCAGCGCGACGCGGCGACCGAGGTCGACCACATCGACGGCCTCGGGCCGCTCGGGCCGCGTGGCTTCGACCCCACGAACTGGCAGGCCATGTCCAAGCGGCACCACTCGCGCAAGACGGCCGAGGAGACGTGGGGCCGCTGATCACGCGCGGTGACCGACCCAGGGGGGTGACCCCCGGCCGGCCCGGGGGGCCCAGACGCGGGGGAGGGCGCGGGACAGTCCGTCAGGTTCAGAGGGTCCCAGCCGTCACGCAAGGTGACGACGAGCGGGTCGCGCAACGCGGCCGGTGAGGGAGTGATCGACATGCCCCGTGGTGGAGCTCGCGCGGTGTCCGGGCCGGCGCCCGACCCGAACGCGCTGCGGCGTGATCGCAAGACCGACGCCGCCGGCTGGCGGGTCCTGCCGGCCGACGGGCGGCCGGGTGACGCGCCCGAGTGGCCGTTGACCGAGCCCGCCGACCGTGAGCGGGACGTGTGGGACGACCTGTGGGAGAAGCCGCAGGCCGTGATGTGGGAGGAGCTCGGCCAGGCCCTGGAAGTGGCCCTGTTCGTGCGGACCCTGGTCGAGGCCGAGCGCGTCGACGCGCGGGTCGACGTGAAGAAGATGGTGCGCGGCTACCTCGACAGCCTCGGTCTCAGCGTTCAGGGCATGCTCCGCAACCGGTGGAAGATCGCCCCGGTCGACGCGCCGCCCGTGAGCCCCGAGGCGCCGGCCGTGCGGCGGCCGTCGGCGCGCGATCGCCTCAAGGTCGTGCGCAGTGGCGAAGGGTCCTGAGGCGGGGGCCGAGTACGTCGTCGACTTCCCCACCCTGTGGGTGGTCGCGGACTGGATCGAGCGGCACTGCCCCGTCCCGGACGGTTTCCGGCGCGGTGAGCGCATGGAGCTGTACCCGTGGCAGCTCTGGTGCACGGTCAACCACTACCGGGTCAAGCCGACCGCCCGCGTGGGGCAGTTGGCGCCGGCGTTCCACTACCGGCGTTCGCAGATCGTCATGCCGCAGAAGACCGGCAAGGGCCCCTGGTCGGCGTGCATCGTGCTCGCCGAGGCCGCCGGCCCCGTCGTGTTCGCGGGGTGGGCGCAGGGCGGTGAGCGGTACCGGTGCTCGGATCACGGGTGCGAGTGCGGGTGGGAGTACGAGTACGTTCCCGGGGACCCGATGGGCGTGCCGTGGCCCACGCCCGAGATCCAGTTGACGGCCACCTCGGCGGACCAGGTCGCCAACGTGTACCGGCCGCTGCAGTCGATGGTGAAGCGCGGCCCGCTCGCCACGTTCATGAAAGTCGGCGAGGAGTTCACCCGCATCCGGGATGACGGCCGGATCGACGTTGTCACCTCAAGCGCCCTGTCCCGACTCGGCAACCCGATCATCTTCGCCCTGAACGACGAGACGGGGCTGTACAACACGGCGAACAAGCTGCGCAGGGTCTCCGAGACGCAGCGCCGCGGTGTGGCCGGCATGGGTGGCCGGTCGATGGAGACCACCAACGGGTGGGACCCGTCCGAGGACAGCGTTGCGCAGACGACGTCCGAGTCGAAGGCCCGCGACGTCTTCCGGTTCCATCCGCAGGCGCCCAAGTCGTTGTCCTACCGGGACAAGCGGCAGCGCCGGAAGATCCACAGCATCGTGTACGCGGGCAGTGCGCATGTGGATCTCGATTCGATCGAGGCCGAGGCGGCCGAGATCATGGAAAAGGACGAGGCGCAGGCCGAACGCTTCTTCGGTAACCGCTGCGTGGCCGGCTCCGCGTCATGGCTGGACGTCGCGAAGTGGGCGACCAAGGAGAAGCCGCGGCGGGTACGCCCGATGACGCGCATCGTCCTCGGGTTCGATGGCTCGGACTCCGACGACTGGACGGCGATCCGCGCCGAGACGATGGACGGCTACCAGTTCACGCCCGTGTATGGGCCGGAGGACGAGCCGACGATCTGGAACCCGGCCGACTACGGCGGGCAGGTCCCGCGTGCCGAGGTGCGCGCGGCGATGGATCAGCTCATGCGCCGGTACGACGTGGTCCGGCTGTACGCGGACCCGCCGTACTGGGACACCGAGATCGACGAATGGGTCGACCTGTACGGGGAGGAGCGCGTCATCCGCTGGCACACCCGCCGCATCGTTCAGATGCACTCCGCGTGCGAGCGCCTGAAGACGGACGTGATCAAGCGGAACTCGGACGGGGCCGCTTTCACGCACGACGGGTGCTCGATCACAGCGGCGCACGTGGCCAACGCCCGAGCCAAAGCCCGGCCGATGGACCGGTACGTGCTCCGCAAGGCGTCACCGGCACAGAAGATCGACGCGGTCATCCCGTCCGTGCTCGCTCACGAGGCGCTCGGCGACGTCATCGCGGCCGGCCTGGCCGAGCCCGTCGAGTCCTACTACTACGGCAGCTGAGGAGGACCCGATGGCTTCAGAGACAGAGGCGCTCCGCCTGGTCGGCCTCCTTGAGAACGAACTCATCCGCCGGCGGGGACCGATCGACCGGCACAACGACTACTACCGCGGCAAGCACCCGCTGAAGTTCGCCTCGGATGAGTTCGCGAAGTTCCACGGCGAGCGCTACGCCGATTTCTCCGACAACTGGGTGCAGGTGGTTGCCGACGCTCCCGTCGAGCGGCTCACCGTTACCGGGTTCCAGGCCTCCGGCGAGGTCTCGGCGGACGCCGAGCTGTGGAGGGTGTGGCAGGTCAATGGCCTGGACGCCGACTCGCAGCTCGGGTTCCTCGGATCGATCACCGGCGCCCGCACGTTCGTCCTCGTCTGGGGCGACCCTGACGACCCGGACATGCCCGTCGTCACGTTCGAGGACGCGAGTCAGTGCATCGTCGGCTACGAGCCCGGATCCCGCCGCCGACGGCGTGCCGCGCTGAAGCGCTGGCAGGACGGAGCCGAGGACTACGCGACCCTCTACCTGCCCGACGAGGTGTGGAAGTTCTGCCGGCCCCTGCAGCGCCAGGACAAGTCACCGCAGATGGCCGACGTCGACGAGGAGCTGAAGCGCTGGCAGCCGCGGGAGCTCCACACCGAGCCGAACCCGCAGCCCAACCCCATGGGCATGGTCCCGATGGTGGAGCTCCCCAACAAGCCGATGCTCGTCGAGGAGCCGATCAGCGACGTCTCCGGCGTCGTCGCCATGCAGGACGCGATCAACCTGTTGTGGGCCCAGCTATTCACCGCCTCGGACGCAGCCTCTTTCCCGCAGCGCGTCATCATGGGCGCCGAGCGCCCGACGATCCCGAAGCTGAACACGGCCGGGGAGATCGTCGGCAAACAGGCTGTCGACCTCGCCAAGTTCCAGGTGGACAGGGTCGCCTGGATCACCGGAAAGGACGCCCGTATCGCCGAGTGGCAGGCCGCCAACCTCGCCATGTACACCGGCATCATCGAGACCGCTGTCGGCCACCTCGCAGCCCAGACGCGCACTCCGCAGCACTACCTGATCTCGGCCATGTCCAACATCGGCGAGGGCACCCTCCTCGCCGCCGAGACCGGCCTGGTCAAGCGCTGTGACCAGAAGATCCTGTGGCTCGGGCAGGGCTTGCGCGAGGTCGCCCGGCTGATCGCCCTGGCCAAGGGACAGACCGCGCTGGCCGAGAAACTGCGCTCGGGCCGGGTCCTGTGGGCGGACACCGAGTCGCGCAGCCACGCGCAGATGGCCGACGCGCTGCTGAAGCTGAAGCAGCTCGGGTTCCCCTTCGAGTGGCTGGCGCTGCGATACGGCCTGACTCCCACGGAGGTCGCCGACGTCATCGCCATGCGGGAGCGGGAGATGGAGGCCGACCCGGTCTCCGAGATCACCCGCATGATGGCCAACCAGCCCGGGCCCCCGCCCGCGCCCGGCGACGTCGAGGAGGAGCCGGCCGAGGCCGACGAGGAGGAGGTCGATCGTGAGCCCGTCGGCTGACGCCGTCGCGCACATGGAGGCCCGCCGCCGGCTGGCCGCCGCGACGTCACGCGCGGTCCGCGCGATGTGGCTGCGGGTCGACCGCGACAACATCCACACCTCATGGCTCGGCCTGTTGGTCAACGTCCTGGCGCTCGTCTCGGGCGGCCAGCTCGCCGCGGCCTCCACCTCGGAAGCCTGGCTGGACGGTCTCCTCGGCCCCGATCAGGACCGGCCCGATACGGACCGGCTGATCCCCTCCTCCCTCGTCGGGGTCACCGGCAACGGCCTGGCCCTGGCCGACGTCCTGATGTCGCCCATGTGGTCCGCGCTGCGCCTGATCACGCGCGGGGTGCCGGTCGTCCACGCGATGGCGCGCGGCCAGGCCCTCCTCGACCTCCTCGTGCGCACGGCCGTCGCCGACGCCGGGCGGGCGGCCGACTCGGTAGCGATGGTGTCCCGGCCGGCGGTCACGTCCTACATCCGGGTCGTGGAGTCCGGCGCGTGCAACCGGTGCATCGTCTTGGCCGGCCGCGAGTACGGGGTGAGCTCGGCGTTCGCCCGGCACCCGCGGTGTCACTGCTCGATGGAACCGGTGACCCGCGATCACCGGCCCGAGCCCACCAGCCCCGAGGACGTCGTCAAGACCATGTCGGACGCGCAGCTGCGCAAGACGTTCGGCGAGGCCGGGGCGAAGGCCATCAAGGACGGTGCCGATGTCGCCCAGGTCGTCAACGCCCGCCGCGGCATGACCTCGGCCACCGTGTTCGGCCGGACCGTGCAGGCCACCACCGAGGGCATCACCCGCCGCGGCATCGCCGGCCAGCGCCGCAAGAACTTCGAGAAGCTGCCCGGCAACCGGTACCGCACCGCCAGGACCCCCCGGCTCATGCCCGAGGAGATCTACCGCCAGGCCGATGACCGCGAACACGCCGTGCGGCTCCTGCGCCGCAACGGCTACATCGTCTGACCCCCGCGCCCGCGCGCAACGCGCACGCGCCCACACCCGCAACGGGAGTACCCATGGACCGCAGCACCCTGCCCCGCCACGCCCGCGCGCACGCGCCCGGGTGGGCCCACCCCTACGCCGTCGGCCCGCTCTCGCCGGTGCTCTACGCCGACGGCGGCGAGGGCGATGACGACGGCGCCGAGGACGAGGACGAGGAAGGCAGGGGCGACGACCAGGGCGAGGGCGGCGACGGCCAGGACGGCGACGACGACGCGGACCCGGCCGGCGCCGACGAGCTCGGCGACAAGGGCAAGCGGGCGCTGGCCTCCATGAAGGGGAAATGGCGGGCGGAGCGGGACCGGGCCAGGCAGCTGGAGCAGCGCCTGGCCGAGAAGGACGGCGCCGACGAGGCCGAGACGATCCGCCGCAGGGCCGAGCAGGAAGCCGTCACGAAGGCCAACGCTCGCATCATCCGGTCCGAGGTGAAGGCGGCCGCAAAGGGTGTCCTCGCCGACCCGGCCGACGCGTACAAGTTCCTCGACCTCGGACAGTTCGAGGTCGACGAGGACGGCAACCTCGACGAGGACGAGGTCGCCGATGCGATTCAGGAACTGATCAAGTCCAAGCCCTACCTGGCAGCCGCAAAGGCCACTCGGTTCCAGGGCACTGGCGACGGCGGAGCGGCGCGCAAGGCGTCCCGGCCGAAGCAGCTCACCCGAGCAGACCTCAAAACCATGTCCGCCGAGGACATCGACCGCGCCAGTGTTGACGGCCGGCTCGATGACCTCATGGGCGGCAAGTAGGCCAGGAGGCCACCATGACCGTTCGTAACTTCGTCCCCGAGATCTGGAGCAGCAGGCTCCTTGTCGGCACCCGCAAGGCCCTCGTCTACGCGGCCCCCAACGTCGTCAACCGCGACTACGAGGGGGAGATCAGCGAGGCGGGCGACACCGTCCGCATCACCTCCGTGTCCCGCCCGGCGGTCGGCACCTACGTCCCCGGCTCCACCGTCATCACGCCGGAGAAGTTGCAGACGGGCCAGCGCACCCTCGTCGTCGACCAGGCGAAGTACTGGGCGTTCATGGTCGACGACGTCGACAAGCGGCAGGCCAAGTCCACGCTGATGCCGCAGGCCATGAGTGAGGCCGCCTACGGGCTGGCCGACGTCATGGACCAGTACGTGGCCGGCCTGTACACGCAGATCGCCGCGTCCAACTTCCTGAACGTGGTCGGCTCTCCGATCGACACGTACACCGCGCCCACGGACGTGTACGACAAGGTCCTCGTCCCGCTGCGGACCAAGCTCACCAAGGCCAACGTGCCCACCCTGGGGCGGTACGTCATCCTCCCGCCCGAGGCCTACGGCTCCCTGCTCCTGGACTCCCGGTTCATCAAGTCGCAGGAGGCCGGCACCGACGCGGGTCTGCGTAACGGCCTGGTCGGCCGGGCCGCCGGCTTCGACATCTACGAGTCGAACAACTGCCCTGTCCCGACCGGTGACACCACCGTCGTGCAGGCCGGTGTGAAGGAGGCCATCACGTTCGCCGAGCAGCTCAACAAGACGGAGGCGTACCGCCCCGAGTCCTCGTTCTCGGACGCCGTCAAGGGCCTGGCCCTGTACGGCGCGAAGGTCATCCGCCCGGACCACCTGGCCGCCGCGTTCATCAACCCCGCCGCCTGATCGGAGCCTGACCCATGGCCACCACCCTGATCCCGTACTCCAACCTGGTGCCGAACGGGAACCTCGCCCAGCCCGCGGGCACGACCACCGTCGTCGCCCCGACCAACAACATGAAGGTCGCCGACGCCTTCGCCGAGCTCACCGTCCTGCGCGTGGTGAACACCGGTGTGCAGCAGGTCATCAAGGTCAAGGCCGGCAGCGGCCCGCAGGCCATCGCCGCCGGGCAGGGCGACCTGTCCGTCACCGTCGCCGCGACGACCGGTGTGCAACTCATCGGCCCGTTCGAGTCCGGCCGCTTCATCCAGGCGGACGGCTCGCTCCTCATCGAGGCCGCGACCGTGGACGCCACGATCACGGCGTTCAAGATCCCGAGGAACACCTGATGGTCGAGACGATTCACGTGCGCGGCGAGGGCGGGGCCGTCATCGCGATGGACCTGCCCCTGCCCGAGGCCATCGCCGAGCGGTACGCGAGCGGACTCCTGGTCCGCGTCAACGCCGACGGCTCCCCGCACACGCCCACACGGGAACCGGCCGACGTCGACCCGGGCCCGGGCACCGGCGACGGGACGGCACCCGACCCGAGCCGGCCCGCCGTCAACGCGCCCAAGGCCGACTGGATCGCCCACGTGGTCCGCCGCGGACTCCTGTCGGCGGACGACGCGGCGAACTACACCAAGGCCGACCTGATCGACCTGGCCAGCTAGCCGACCCGGGAGGCGACGCCGTGGCACTGTCCCCCCTGGCGACCGTCGAGGATCTGTCCGCGCGCGGCCTGGTCCTCGACGTCGCCGAAACCCCGATCGTCGAGGTGTATCTGGACGTCGCCTCGACCGCGGTACGCGAGGCGGCCGGGGCGCCCATCTCGGCGACGACGTCAACCATCGTTCTCGAGGGCGAGCAGGACAGCCGGCTGCGACTGCCGGGCCTGCCCGTCACCGCCGTCGCCGCCGTCGCCTTGGACGGCGTCGCGGTGACGGACTGGCGGCTGCGCTCACAAGCCCTGTGGCGGGCCGCCGGATGGACCGGTCCGGACGGCCCGTCCGAGGTGGAGGTGACCTACACCCACGGCCTGCCCACCGTGCCCGCCGACATCGTCGACCTGGTCTGCCGTATGGCCGCGGCGGCCCTGGTCACCTTCCGCTCGCAGGACGACGGGACCGGACTGGCCGCCGACAAGATCGTCACCTCCGAGCGGCTCGGGGACTGGGCCGTCACCTACGCCGCCGACGGCCGGCTCACGGAGATGGAACTCCCCCAGCACTGGCGCGAGCGCCTGGCCGCGCGCTTCGGAGGCGGCATCGACCTGGCGAGGTCGCGGTGATCGGCCCCGGCCGGCACCTGAACCGCCGCCTGAACGTGTGGCGTCCGGCCACCACCGGCGACGGCGCCGGCGGCCAGGAAACCGTCCTCGCCCTGCAGGGCACCGTCCGCGCCAAGGTCGACCTGCCCTCGAACGCGGACCGGATGCTCGCCGCCCAGGCGGGCAGCCCGCACGACCACACCGTGTATCTCGACCCGCGCGCCGACGTGCGCCGCGGCGACGAGCTGCGCGGCACCGACCAGCTCGGCCACGACCAGGTGTTCCGGGTCCTGGCCGTGGTCGCCCCCTCCACCCCCGTCTACCGCCGGGCAGCCTGCGAGCTGATCCAGCGGGAAGGAGCCTGACCGTGGCCGCTCTCGCGCTCACCGTGGTGCCCGTCGCCACCGGACTCACCCTCGACACCAGCGCCGTCACCGCGACCGCCCTCGGCGACACCGCGCCGTGCGGCAGCAACCGATTCCTGTACGTCTTCAACGGCGACGCCTCGTCCAAGACCGTGACCGTCAACACCCCGGGCACCGTGTCCGGGGTCGCGATCGCCAACGTCGCCGTCACCGTCGCCGCCGGCAAGACCGCCGCCATCCCCCTGACCAACATCTTTCGGGGCGCCGACGGCCGGGCCTCGATCACCTACGACTCGGTCACCGCCGTCAAGGTCGCCTGCTTCGAGCTCGGCACCTGATGGCCGACCAGCCCCCGCCCCTGCCCACCGAGCCGGCCGACTGCAGACGCCGCGCCGAGGAAGACGGCCCCAGCGGCGAGCGCCTGGTGTGGGCGCTCCTCGCCGTGGCCGGCGAACTCGCCGACCTGCGCCGGCTCCTGGCCAAGAGGAGATAGCCGTGGCCGTCACCGTCCGAGTCGTGGGCCTGGAGCGTCTCGCGCAGCGCCTCGACGAGCTGCCCGAGGAGATCAAGCAGGCGCTGGTCCGCGCGGTGAAGGAGAGCGCCGAGTCCGTCAAGAAGGACGTACAGAGCACTGTCCGCCTCGACACCGGCAACCTCCGCGAGAAGGTCGACATCACGTACAAGGACGGCGGCTTGACCGCGGTGATCGGATGGAACGACGCCGACACCGCCCGGTACGCCGTGGTCCATGAGTTCGGCAACCGCCGCATCTCCGCACGGCCGGCTCTCGGGCCCGCGCTGGAGATCGAGCGGACACGGATCGAGGCGCGGATCCGTGACGAGGTGCGGCGGGCCGTCCGGTGACCGAGGCGCCCACCGGCCTGGGGCCCGTGCAGGCGGCCCTGTACGGGCGCCTGACCGGTGATACAGCCGCGCTCGGGACCCTGATCACCGGCGTGTTCGACTACGTTCCCGAGGCCGTCGCCTTCGACTATGTCGTGATCGGCGAGGCCACCGAGATCCCCGACAACCGACACGGCGGCTTCGGCCGCCAGACCACGATCACCCTTCACGTCTGGTCCCGGTACCGCGGGCACTCGCGCGGCCAGCGCATCGCCGCCCGGATCACCGAGCTGCTCGACCACCAGCCGCTCACCGTCGCGGGCCTGCACCACGTGAGCACGCGGTTTGAGTTCTCTCAGACCCTCACCGACCCGGAACCCCCCGGGGACATCCGCCACATCGTGCTGCGCTTCCGCGTCATCACCGAACAGGAGTAGCCATGTCTGGAATCAACGGATTCGGCACCGCGTTCCAGCGCGGCGACGGCGCCGGCCCCGAGGTCTTCACCTCCATCGCCGACACCACCAACATCAGCGGCCCCGGCCTGTCCCGGGAAACCATCGACGTCACCAGCCACAGCAGCCCGGATGCCTGGATGGAGTTCATCGGCGGCCTCAAGGACGGCGGCGAGGTGTCCCTCGACGTGAACTACGCCCCCGCCATGCACGACGTCCTCATCGGCGACTTCGACGACGTCGACCCGCGCAACTACCGCGTCGTCTTCCCCGACCCGGACACCACGACCTGGAGCTTCAAGGCCGTCATGACCGGCTTCGAAAGCGAAGCCCCGTATGACGACAAGCTCGCCGCGTCCTTGACGTTCAAGGTGTCCGGCAAGCCGACCATCTCCTGACCCCACCCCTGAGACACCCGAGAGAGAGGCGCGGCCGTGGCCCTGCTGACACGAGCACAGATCGACGCTGCGGACGACCGGACGTGGGAGGACATCCCGGTCCCCGAGTGGAAAGGCGAGGTTCGGATCCTGGGCCTGTCCGGCACCGAACGGGATGCCTACGAGGCGTCCATGGTCCGCATGGGCTCACAGGGCAACGTGCAGAGCGTGAACCTCTTGGACAGCTCGGCGCGGCTCCTCGCCAAGTGCCTGGTCGACGAGGACTTCCAGCGCCTGTACACCGACAAGGAAGTGAAGGCCCTCGGCCTGAAGAACGGCGCAGTGATCAAGGTGTTGTACAAGCACGCGCAGCGGCTGTCCGGCCTGGGCAAGAAGGCGACCGAGGACGCGGCGGGAAACTCCGAGCCCGCCCAGAGCGGGTCTTCTACTTCCGACTAGTGCTGCACCGCGAAAGTTCGTGGAGGGGGGTTGGGCCGGTCAGGCCGGGCTGCCGAGGTAGAGGGTGCCGGCGCAGGTAAGGCAGTCCTCGGGACTGCCGATGGGGAGGCCGGTGGGGAGG
>NZ_JAPNLK010000087.1 GCF_026627505.1 Streptomyces sp. H27-H5
CCACCTCCGACCTGGACGATCTCCTGGCCAGGCTCGACCAGCACACCGCCGATCACCCAGAAGAATCCTCCGCCGCCAAGGCCGCGTGATCAACCCCCGAAGGACTTACGACGCAGACCACTTAGCTAACCCAGCGTCTCGGGCCCCAGCCACTCCGGCTGGGGCCCTTTCGCTTTCCTCGAACGGAGTCGAGTTGTACAGCTACGACGTACGGATCTGGGGCATCCGGAGCCGCCAGAGCAAGAGCGCCCCGTACCAGCTCCGATGGATCGTCGGGGGCGAGGAGCACCAATCCCCCTTCCTGACCAAGACCCTGGCCGACGGCCGACGCGCTCAGCTGATGGAAGCCGTTCGCAAGGGCGAGCAGTTCGACGTGTCGTCCGGGTTGCCCGTCTCCGAACTTCGCCAGCTCAAGTCGCCCACCTGGTTCGAGCACGCCAGGGCCTACACCTGTATGAAGTGGCCGGACGCTGCGGCCAAGCACCGAGTAGGCATCGCCGAAGCGATGACGAACGTGACCATGGCTCTCGTCACGGGGGGAAAGTCGGCTCCCGACCCGAAGGTGCTGCGGCTGGCCTTGCGGTCATGGGCCTTTCAGATGACGTTGGACGATCAGGGCAACGCCGTCCCCCGCATGAATGCCGAGCAGCCGCCGGCGCCAGCAGCCCAGGCTCTGGAGTGGATGGCCAGGCATTCCCTCCGCCTGTCCGAAGTGGCGCAGGCTGAGAACCTGCGTCGTGCGCTGGCTGCCATCTCTAGGCGCCTCAACGGCAAGCGCGCGGCTGACAATACGATCAGGCGCAAGCGTGCTGTCCTGAGCAACGCGCTTCGGTACGCGGTCGAATGCGACGCTCTGCCGACGAATCCCCTGCCCAAGGTCGACTGGGACCCTCCGCAGACCGATGACGAAGTGGACTTCCAGTACGTGCCCGGGCCCGAGCTGGCCCGTCGGATCCTGGACGCCGTCCGGGCCCAGGGCAACCGCGGCGAGCATCTCCACGCGTTCTTCGGGTGCATGTACTACGCCGCAATGCGCCCGTCTGAAGTGGCAGCCCTCGCCAAGGGCGACTGCAAGTTGCCCTCGACGGGCTGGGGGGAGTTGGTCTTGCGCCGAAGCCGCCCGGAGGTCGGCGCGGGCTGGACGGATGGCGGCACGCCGTACGACGAACGGGGCCTCAAGCGCCGTGCGCGCAAGGCCACGCGGTCGGTGCCCGTGCCGCCGGCGCTCGTGCAGCTCCTCCGAAGCCACCTGGACCGTGACGGGACGGCTACCGATGGCCGGCTGTTCCGTGCGGTGGAAGGTGGCCGGGTCGGCTCCAACGAGTACACCCGCGTCTGGGGCGGAGCCCGGGCGAAGGCCCTGCCCGCTGCGGACGTGGAAACGCCGCTCGCCGAGGTCCCCTACTCGCTGCGGCACGCCGGTGTCTCGCTCTGGATCAAAGCGGGTGTCGACCCAGTGGAGGTAGCCCGTCGCGCCGGCCACAGCGTGGCCGTCCTCTGGAAGTTCTACGCGAAGATCCTTCGGGGTCAGCAGCAGGTGTCGAACCAGCTCATTGATCAGGCTCTGGCGGAGGATGGCACATCCCGAGAAGCCCACTGAGGTTGAACTCGTGGTGTCGCGGAGGCGGTCAGGTCTGCCCGGCCGCCCCGGCCGCCCCGGCCGCCCCGGCCGCCCCGGCCGCCCCGGCCGCCCCGGCCGCCCCGGCCGCCCCGGCCGCCCCGGCCGCCCATATTGACGCAATCGCATTCAAGTTGAAAATTCACCCGAAATTGATGGCTAGATCCTGTGCAGTAACCGGCCACCAAGGTGAAGAATGGACGACATGGGGACCCGCCCATGCCACACAATCTAAGCATCTCCTTGAGTTGGCCCTCATGCCATCACAGGTCAAGTCCTGCGAGGCGACTCCACATTGGGGACCAATATGACCAAGACTCCCGCGCTATACATTCCTCGCCTTATTGGCGCATCGTGTTTGACGGCGGCGCTTACCGTCTCCACAGGAGCGACTGTTGCTCTTGCGGCCGCCCAGCACCCACCGACCGCTTTGGCCACGATTTCGACTCGGGTTTCTGATCCCGAACCTCCTCCAGAGTCAACCGGCCAGCACGACGACACCAGCACCACCAACCAGGAAGGGAACGGCCAGCACGACGACACCAGCACCACCAACCAGGAAGGGAACGGCCAGCACGACGACACCAGCACCACCAACCAGGAAGGGAACGGCCGGCACGACGACACCAGCACCACCAACCAGGAAGGGACGATCGATACAGATAAGGTTCCCTTCTACAAGATTCAACCACAAGGCGTGAACCCGCCCTCTGAGGAGGGCATCACCCCCGAAGACGCTCAGAAGCGGCTAGGGGTATTCCTCCACTTGGCCAGTTGCGTTGCCAGTCGTACCCCTACTGGCGCGCAGTGCCAGGCGCTCTACCAGGAGATAGCAAAGCAGGGTGGGCCAATTTGGAAATGCGTCGAGTCACGCGGCTCCGATTGGTTTGTGTGCTTGGGGGCCACCGAGAACAACCCGATCAAATAGCAGCGATCACCGCAACGGGCGAACAGATACCAGGTCCAGCTGCGGGAACCCGCCGACGCGATACATCGCGGGGATCAAGGACCGCCAGCCCTCGCGAGACTACGAGTTGGACGCCACTGACGGCTTGGCCACAGGTTGGCCACCCACGCTGGTCAACGGCGTGACAGGGGCGTTCAGGGTGAGACACAGTGAACGACAAAGGGGTGCCCCTCAGCGAGGGACACCCCTTCTGATCAGCACGTTCGCTGACCTGTGGCGGTGGGTGTGGGATTTGAACCCACGGTGACTCGCGCCACGACGGTTTTCAAGACCGTTCCCTTAGGCCGCTCGGGCAACCCACCTGGCCGGTACAGAGTACCGGGCGGTGGGGGTGTGCGGGGGCTGGTCAGGCCGTTTGTGCCTGGTCGTACGCCGCCTTGACCTCATTGCCGAAGTACGGGCCGAACATCCGGTTCGGCAGGAAGACGTATCCGAAGCTGTTCACCGAGACCTGGGTACCCAGTCCGGTCGCCTCGTTGAAGTCCTGGAACCAGGGGCCTCCGCTGGAGCCACCGGTCATGTTGCAGCCCAGCCCGTGGTCCTTGGTGAGCAGGAAGTCCTTGCTGCTGTTGCCGCTGCAGTAGACGAGCTTGGTGCCGTCGTACGGCGCCGCGGCGGGGAAGCCGAAGGAGTACATCTTCTTGTTGTAGCCCCCGTTGAACAGGATCCCCTGGGCACCGACGACCTGGCTGAGCTTCTGGCCGTTCAGCGGGGCGACCACCGCGAGGCCGACGTCCATGTTCATGTCCTCGCTCGCCGCCCACTGCGCGGTGGCGAAGGTGCGCGTGGCCGACCACTGGCCGAAGGGCGCGTTGCCGTTGTCGTACGCCGGGACGAAGACCCAGTTGGTGTGCCAGGCGCCCTGGTACTTCACGCAGTGCCCGGCCGTGATGACGGTGCTGCCGTTGGCGCCGGCGATCGAATCGCCGGAGCAGGACGCCGTCCGGTCGCCCATGGTGAAGAACACCCGCCCGGACGTCTTCACCACGGCCCCGCCGCCCGTCCACGCGCCACCCGTCTGCGGGAACGCGGTGGGTGAGGCGGGGACGGTCGTGGGGGCCACACGGGTGGGTCGGTCCGCCGGGGAGGGAGCCGTACGGATGCTCCCCGGCGCCGCGGTGACGTCCAGCGGGACCGCGGACCGCATGCGCTCGGCGGTCCAGAAGCCCTGGCTGTGTTGCTGACGGAACGAGACGGGGGCGTCGGCGGCGACCGACGGGGTGGCGGCGGTCAAGGCGCCGGCCAGCAGGGCGCCCGCGGCCAACAGAACCGATAAGGCAGTGCGATGACGATTCACGCAGGACTCCTTCTGCCGTGCCCGGGCCGGTCGGGTCCGGGCAGGGTGGGGGTGAAGAGTTGCCGGTGCGGATCGGGTGCAGGGTTGCACGGGCCGTACGAGATGTCAGGCACCGGTCGGAACGTTCGCTCGGTTCCGGCCAGGAAATGGCCAACTCCCTTCCGTTCCCTGACACCTGAGAAGGGGGATCAGCCGCCGCCGACCCCGCCAGGCGCATCGGACACGCCGACCGCCCGGTCAGAGCGTGAGCAGAACACCCGCGTACGAGGCCCCGGCGACCACCACCCATGCCCCGAGACCGAGCAGCGCCGCCCGCCCCCCGGTCCGGGCCAGGGTCGGCAGGTGCACCGCGCTGCCCAGCCCGAACAGCGCCGCCGCCAGCAGCGCCTCCTGCGCGGTGTGTGCCCACTCCAGCGCCACGTCGGGCAGCACACCCGTCGCCCGCAGCGCGGCGGCCGCCAGGAACCCGGCGACGAACAGGGGCACCGGTGCCGGCCGGCGGCCCGAGGCCGTGCGCACCCCGCGCCGCCGGGCCCGTACGGAGAAGGCCACCGCCGCGACGAGCGGGGCCAGCAGCGCCACCCGCATCAGTTTCACCAGGACGGCCTCGCCCAGGGCGCCGGGGCCCGCCGTCTGGGCCGTCGCCACGACCTGGCCGACGTCGTGCACGCTCGCGCCCACCCAGCGCCCGAAGGCGAGGTCGGACAGTGCCAAGGGGTCCTGGAGGAGCGGGAGCACCGCGATGGCCAGCGTTCCGCAGAGGGTGACCAGGGCCACCGACGAGGCCACGTCCTCCTCGTCGCTGCCGGAGACCTGACTGACGGCGCCGATCGCCGAAGCCCCGCAGATCGAGTAGCCGGTCGCGATCAACAGCGGCTGATCGCCCGGCAGTCCGAGCCTGCGCCCCAGCCAGAGGGTCCCGAGGAAGGTGGCCGCGACCACCCCGGTCACCATGGCGACGGTCGCCCAGCCCAGCCCCAGCACCTGGTCCAGGCCGAGACCGAGTCCCAGCAGGACGATGCCGATCCGCATCAACCTCCGCCCCGCCAGGGAGAGGCCCGCCCGCGCGGGGCCTCGTACGACGGTCCGTAGTCGCGGGAGGTGGGCGATCGCGATACCGAGCACCACCGCCGCGGTCAGCATCGGCACCGCCGGCACCAGCCGGTGGACGCACCAGGCCACGAAGGCGCCCGCTACGGCCAGCCCCAACCCCGGCCAGGGGGAAGATGTTTCACGTGAAACAACGCGTGCCCGCCCGGGCCGGTGGACGGGGCGGTGCAACAGGGCCATCAGTCGGCCGGGAGGGTGTAGACGCGGCGCACGCTGCTGCCCAGGCGGGAGACGTCGGCGCCGTAGACGTGAAGGGATATCGCCGTCGTACGACAGGAGTTGCGGACCTGGTGGATGTCCCCGGGCGGGGCGAACCCGCAGACGTCCCCCTGGTCGTTGACCACCTCTTCGGTGGGCACCAGCCGGGCGCCGTCCGTGCCCGTCGCCGGGGCGAGCCGGTAGCGGCGCTCGCTCTCCGTGCCCTGGTGGACCCCGGCCACGCACCACGAGACGTGGTCGTGGATGGACGTCTCCTGACCCGGCAGCCACACCAGTGCCACCACCGAGAAGCTGCCGTCGGGCTCCGCGTGCAGGATGTGCTGCCGGTACCGGTCCGGATGCCCCTCGCACTGGTCGGGGGTGAGCAGGTCGGACGCGCCCAGGTGCGGGGTGATCCGCTCACCGACCAGGTAGGCGGTCAGGTCGGGGGCGAGCCCGCGTTCCACTACCGTGCGGATCTCGCTGACGAGGGCGGCCATCCTCGCGGTCGTTCTGGCCGGCGTGGTGGTGGTCATAGGGGCAGCGTCGAACAGCCCACCGATCACGTCCAACGACAGTTTTCACCCGAAATCCCAAGCACAGCTTATGGATTGGGTCGGGCGATCACGGCTGCGGTCAGCAGCCGACCCGGTTCGACGCCACCCGTTTCAGTTCGTCCAACACCACGGCCGTCGCGGGAATCCTCAGGTGGTCCCGGTACACGTACGCGGAGATGTGACGGCGGGCCGCCGGCTGGAGGGCCCGCCCGCAGACCCGGGTGAGGGCCAGTGACGGCAGGACGAGGGCGGGCATCATCGCCACGCCCAGGCCTTGCGCGACCAGGCTCTGCACCACCAGGTTGTCGTCGGTCGCGAACCGGATGTCGGGCACGAAGCCGAGCTCCGCGCACTCGTGCAGCAGGTTCGCCCGGCAGCGCGGGCACCCGGCGATCCACCGCTCCTCGGCCAGGTCGGCCAGGTTCACGGCCCGGCGCCTGGCCAGTGGGTGCCCGGTCGGCAGGAGCACCGTCAGCTGGTCCTCCAGCAGCCTGACCTCGTGGACCTCCTCCGGAACCTCCTCGCGCAGTCCGGGATAGGTGAAGGCCAGCGTGATGTCGCACTCGCCGCGTCGCAGCCGGTGCAGCGACTCCGGCGGCTCCCCCTCCAGCAGTTCGACCTGGATCCCCGGATGGGACGCGGCCAGGCCGCTGAGCGCTTCCGGAACGAGGGTGACGTTGACGCTGGGGAACCCGCAGACCCGGACCCGGCCGGTGCTCAGACGCGCGTACGCCTTCAGTTGGGCCTCGGCGGCGGAGAGGCTGCCGAGAATGGAGTCGGCATGCCTGGCCAGCGACCGGCCGGCTTCGGTGAGTTGCATCGTGCGGCCGATGCGGGTGAACAGCGGGGTGCCGACGGCCCGTTCGAGCGCCTTCATCTGCTGGGTGATCGCGGGCTGGGTGTATCCGAGGGCCCGCGCGGCGGCCGAGTACGAACCGCAGGCGACCACTTCATGGAATGTCCGTATGTGCCGGGAATCGAACACGCCCAAAGCATAAGCGGACGTTGGGAGGGACCGCAGGCTTAATCGCGCCTGCGGCCCCTCTCCATCAAGCCGGCGTCCAGCACCCGTCGAGCAGAGCCGGTCGAGCGGAGCCCGGTCCGGGTCGTGGGTGCGTGGCTGGGTGCTACTTGTCCCCGGTCCGCGAGCCGAGGGTGATGTCCACGGTGCTCGGCTTGCCGCCGCGCAGGTAGGTCAGCTTCACGGTGTCGCCCGGCTTGTACGTCCAGATCTCGCTGATCAGGGTCGGGCCGCTGTCGATCGGCTTGTCGCCCAGCTGGGTGATGATGTCGCCGGGCTTGAGACCCGCCTTGCCCGCCGGCCCGTTCGGGTCGACCAGTTCGTTGGCGGGGGCTCCGGACTCGGAGATCTTGGCGCCCTCCGTCTTGGCCTGGAGGTCGACGGAGACCGAGATCACCGGGTAGACCGGCTTGCCCGTCTTGATCAGCGACTCGGCGACGTTCTTCGCCTGGTTGATCGGGATGGCGAAGCCGAGGCCGATCGAACCGGCCTGACCGCCGCCGAAGCCGCCGTTGCCGGCCGACTGGATCGCGGAGTTGATGCCGATGACCGCGCCGCGGCCGTCGAGGAGCGGGCCGCCGGAGTTGCCGGGGTTGATGGAGGCGTCCGTCTGCAGCGCGCTCATGTACGAGTTCTTGCCGCTGGAGCCGTCACCGGAGGCCACCGGGCGGTTCTTGGCGCTGACGATGCCGGTGGTGACCGTGTTGGACAGGCCGAAGGGCGCGCCGATCGCGATGGTCGAGTCGCCGACGGCCACCTTGTCGGAGTCGCCCAGCGCCAGCGGCTTGAGGCCGGCCGGCGGGTTCTTCAGCTTGAGCACGGCCACGTCGTAGCCCTCGGCGCGGCCGATGACCTCGGCCTCGAACCGCTTGCCGTTGGAGAAGGTCGCGGAGAGCTTGCCGCCGTTGGCCGCGGAGGCCACCACGTGGTTGTTGGTGAGGATGTGGCCCTGCGCGTCGTAGACGAAGCCGGTGCCCGTGCCACCCTCGCCGTCACCGGCCTTCGCCTCGATGGTCACCACGCTCGGCAGTGCCCCTGCCGCCAGACCGGCGACGGAGCCCGCCTCCCGCTTGAGGTCCTTCGGGGTGCTGGCGCTGATGGTGGTCGAGCCCGAGCCGTCGTGCGAACGCTCCGAGGCCCAGTAGCCGATGCCGCCACCGACACCGCCCGCGATGAGGGCGGCCGCGAGCACACCCGCGATCAGTCCGCCCCTGCCCTTGGGCTTGGGCGGGGGGCCGTCCGCGGTCAGGGGCACTCCCCAGCCGCCTCCGCCGTGGCCGCCGTCGACGTACGAGGGAACGGTGGGCGGCGGCGGGGGCCAGCCCTCGGCCCCGTGGGCGGCGGCCGGGGGCTGCGCGTAGGGCGGCGCCTGGGCGTATCCCGGGTCCTGGGCATACCCGGGGGCCACAGGCCCGCCCTGGGCGTGCGGAAGCTGCTGCGTCGGCTCCGGGCCGGGCGCGCCGGCCGGGGGCGGCGGGGTGGCGGGGGCAGGGGGAACGGCGTCGGCGGGCCGCGCCGCCTTGGGCTCGGCGACCGGGTCAGGGGTGGAGGCGGGCACGGGCGCAGGCGGTACGGAAGGGGCCGCGGGGGGCTTCTGGGCCGCGGTGCCCTCGTTCTCGGTGCTCACAGCGCTCTCTCCTCGTCACAAACACGGCTTCTGGTCCTGGAAATATCTGGCGATACCGGTCCGACTGAACGTTCGACGTGCCGCACAAGTTCCAGTGCAAAGCCTTTCCCATGACCCGTCAGAGCACTGTAAGCCGGACCTGTGCGTCTCCCCCCATCCTTTATCCCCGACATTTCGGGCGCATCCGCAAGCTCGCCACGCCGTGCGGGGCCGCCGCGGTGGCACCATGACCCCGTGACCCACGCAACGCCGCTCCCCATCCAGGTCGTCGCCCACCGCGGTGCCTCGGAGGACGCCCCCGAGCACACTCTGGCCGCCTACCGGAAGGCCATGGAGGACGGGGCCGACGCCCTCGAATGTGACATCCGGCTCACGGCCGACGGCCATCTGGTCCTGGTCCACGACCGCCGGGTGAACCGCACCTCCAACGGCCGCGGCGCGGTGTCCGCCCTGGAGCTGGCCGATCTCGCGGCCCTCGACTTCGGCTCTTGGAAGGACCGCGAGGAGTCCCCGGACTGGGACGCCGATCCGGAGCGCACCTCCGTGCTCACCCTGGAGCGGCTGCTGGAGCTGGTCTCCGACGCCGGGCGGCCCGTACAGCTGGCGATCGAGACGAAGCACCCGACCCGCTGGGCCGGACAGGTGGAAGAGCGGCTCCTCTTCCTCCTCAAGCGCTTCGGACTGGACGCCCCGCCCGCCGAGGGCCCGCACCCGGTCCGCGTCATGAGCTTCTCCGCGCGCTCGCTGCACCGCGTGCGGGCGGCCGCGCCGACGATCCCGACCGTGTACCTGATGCAGTTCATCTCGCCGCGCATGCGGGACGGCCGGCTGCCGGCCGGCGTGAGCATCGCCGGTCCCGGGATGCGCATCGTGCGCAACCATCCCGGTTACATCCGCAAGCTCCAGTCGGCGGGACACTCGGTTCACGTGTGGACCGTGAACGAACCCTCGGACGTTCAGCTCTGCGCGGACCTGGATGTAGAAGCAATCATCACGAACAGACCGCGGCAAGTTCTGTCACAACTCGGGCGCTGACGTCCCGATTTGCCCACCCACCACACGTGTCCCACCCGTCACAGGGTGTGCCCCGGCGCATCCGCTCCGCATTTGTCGTCGTGAATGCGCCAGAGGGCACTTCATGAACGGTTTCCGGTCCAGGCCATTGGGGCATCCAGACCTTGGCGTGGGGCTAAGGAGGTTCCGGGGGTGGCGTTGGTGATGGCACACGAAGTGCCCACGTCGTGGTGCATGGACGTACGCCACGGTCCTGCGGGCGTGGGCGAGGCAAGGCGCCGCATGCGCGAACAACTGCGGACCGGCGGACTGTCCGAATCGGTCGTGGACGATGCCGTACTCATCCTTTCCGAACTGCTCAGCAACGCCTGCCGCCACGGCCGGCCACTGGGATCCCGGGAGGTCGGGGACGGCGAGATACGCGCCGCCTGGCGCGTCGACGGGGCGGGACGGCTGACGGTCGAGGTCACGGACGGCGGCGGACCCACCCGTCCGATCCCCTCGACCCCATCGGTCACGGCACGCGGCGGCCGGGGGCTGAACATCATCAGCGCGCTGGCCCAGGACTGGGGCGTCCGGGACGGGGCGGCGGGTGAGGTCACCGTGTGGGTGGTCGTTGCCTGTGGGACCCGTCACGAGGATTTCGCTACGCGCGTCACAGCCCCGGCGATCGGCTTCGGAACGGCCTTCGACGACCTGAGCCACTGAGTCCCCGGTCCGGACCCCGGGCCCTGGCCCCGAGTCACCGAGCGCGCGCCCGGGCCACCCCACGCCCCGGGCACCCGCGGGACGCCGCCCGGGACCGGGAACCCGGCTGACCGCGGCAACGGAGGCGGCCGTCGGGAGCGCACGCCGACCGCGAACCCGGCCGCACCCCACAGGTTCCGGCGGTGTGAACGGCTAGGCTCGCGCCCAGAAAACCGCCGCACCGCCGCAACCGGGAGACACCCACGATGGCAAAGAAGCGCCCCGCCGCGAAAAACGCGAAGTCGCAGCGCACGCCGCAGCTCAACAACGGGGAGATCCCCGTGGTGGGTGCCCGCGAGCCCTGTCCCTGCGGATCCGGGCGCCGCTACAAGGCCTGTCACGGCGCCGCCGCCGCGCACGCCGTGACCGAGCACGTGCGGCGCCCCTTCGAGGGCCTGCCCGGCGAGTGCGACTGGGTCGCGCTGCGCGAGCTGGTACCCGCCGCGACCATCCCGCTCACCCTCAAGGGCGGCCTGCCCGACGGCGTTCCCTCGGTGACGCTGGTGACCGTGCTGCCGATGGCCTGGCCGGCGCTGCGCCGTGAGGACGGCTCCGTCCTCCTGGGCCTGCAGAACGACTCGACCACCGGTGACCTCGCCCGGGACATGGCCGACACCCTGGAGCGCGCGCTGGTGGCGGAGCCGGGTACCCCGGTTCCCGCCCGTCGAGTTCCGGCCGAGGGCCCGCGACTTCAGGATATCCTGGACACGGACAGCGTTTTCGAGCCGGTTGTCCACAGTGGCTTCGAATTCTGGATTCCGGATGCGGAGAACGCCCAGAACGCCTCTCCGGAGATCGCCGCCTCGCTGGAACGCGCCAACGCCGCCGCGATTCCCACCGTCAAGCTGGCCGGCGTGGACGCGGCCTACTGGTGCGAGACGCCGGACAAGAACCACCTGCGCTGGGTCATGCCGCAGCCCGAGGAGAAGCTGCTCGACGCACTGGCGCGACTGCACGCGGCCGGCACCTCGTCCCTCGGTGAAGGCACCAAGCTCGTCGGTTCCTTCCGCGCCCACGGTCTGATGGTTCCCGTCTGGGACCTGCCCACCGGCGTCTCGGCCGACGACGTCGAGAAGCCCGCCGCGGAACTCGCGGAGCGCCTGGCCGCGGCCCTGGCCACGGACGCGCCCCTGACGACGGAGGAGCGTCGAGCCCGCGCCGGCCTCACGAACCGCCAGGTCACGCTCAGCTGACCACCGCGCGCGCCCAGGACCGGTGACTGGGGTCACAACTCCCGCTAATCGCCTGCAAATCCGTGTCCGAATATCAGAGATCGAATTTGCGAACAGGCGATCTCTTGTTACCGTTCTTGTAGCCCGGTCGCTGGTGCATCCCCCGTCGCCAGCGACCGGGCCCTTCCATTTCAGGCGATGTTCAACCATCGCCCGGTGCCGGTGAGTTGCTCCCGGACCTCAGCAGCAACGCCCCTTCATCATCCGGAACTGCAAACTCCGCCACGGCCGAGTAGCCCTCCGGGCCTCCCGCCGAGTCGTCACGCGGTGTTTCGCACAGCCCCGGCTCGTCACCCGGCCCGACGACGCAGCGGATCTGCACGGTGCGGCCCGCCGGCCCCATCATCGTCAGCACGGCGTCCAACGCGCGGCCACTGGTGTTGCGGTAGTAACTCCGGCCCCACGTACTGCCTTCGCCGACCAGGACGCAGGTTTGTGCCTCCACACCGTGCTGCGAGGAGACCTCGGGGCCGCACCGGGCATCCGTACGCGGCTGCACGGGTGGCCCGGGCTGTGCGGGACGGGCCGCGGGCGACGGTTTGCCCTTCGGGCGGGACGGGTCCGAAAGGCCGAGCGTGGAGAGCAACCCGCCGCCCTTTCCGTCATCCTGACCGGCGAAATCCGGCCCGGCCATCGCCCCCGCGAGGGGAAGGGACAAGATGATCAGCACACCGGCGCCGATAGCGATCAGGCGGAGATTCATTCGCCGAAGATAGCGATGCGGGAAAGGGGCGCGGAGATCCCCGCGCCCAATTCCCTTGGAAACTCGCCCAGCCGGCACCCGTACGAGTGATCTCCCGAGCGGAGATCGGCGTTCGGGGACACGGCGTCGATCAGTACGCCAACCGGCTGCCGCCGCCCGGCGCTCCGCTGCTCGCCTCGACCAACGCGTCCACGACCGCCTCCACCTCGGGCAGCCAGATGCCGTCGGGACCCACCTCCGGCTCCCGGTTCCAACACACCTGTCCACCGCCGGACGCGACGGACGGGGGCAGCAACAGGTAGCCGCCCTCGCCGTGGAAGCGCAGCGAGGAGGGCACGTGGTCCTTGGCGTACAGGAGTTCACCGAGCCGTTCCAACGAATACGGCGCCACCAGCAGGGACCACCTGGTCGGCGTCGCGACGATCGGACCGAGCCGCATGCCCTGCGCGTCCAGCCGTCCGACGGCACGCGCTGCGGCGGTGGCCGGCAGGCTCACCGCACACGGAGCGGCCCCGCCGGTGGCCACGAGCAACGGAGCGGCCGGCCGCCTGGCCCACCACCAGGCCACCATCCGGGGGTCGGTGGTGGCCGCGAGCAGCCCCGGGTCGAAGGGATGGGCGCCGGGCACCACACAGTCGGGATCGGGGCAGGCACAGCGCACGCCATCGGCGCCGGCCCGGCCCACGCCGGGCAGCACGGGCCACCGCCATTCGGCGGCGCAGACGAGAGCCGCATCGAGGAGGGACGGAGTGCCGCCGTCCGGGATCCGGTCGGAGGGGGAGGTCGGTCGCAGGGTTTTCAAGCGATCGCGGAGCCGCTGGAGACGCCTTCCGAGGATCTCGCGCATGAGCGCTCGTTCCTTTCCGTTGAACGCCGAGGGCCACATCACACCAGGTAAGCGGTGCATCACCACACGTACACGTTGCGCGTCACTGTCCGCCAGAAGCAGGTTCACACGGTTCGTGCAGTTTTCTTACGGGTCCATCAAACGTCCGGCGGGGGCGGAACGCGACCCGCACCGGGTCGAGACCGGCTGCCGCCGCTAAGGACGACGGGCTGCGCCGGGCGGTTCCCGGCGGGCGCCGAAAGGTCTCAACTCGCCCCGGCCACCACCGATTACGTACCCGAGCCCGCAGTGACGCCCGCCCAGTCGATCGCAAAAACCGTCCGCTTCCCGCTTTTTCCGGCCAAGTTTTAGCCTTGGCCGCACAGTGAGTTGCCGTCTCACGGACACCAGGATTCCCACCTGGGCAATGCTGGACATCGATCCTCGTGTGCGTGTAGATGTGGATCCATTGATGGCGGCGCAGCACGATCTGGGGGTTTGCGATGCTATATGGCGAATCGCACCAGGTGGAAAGGCGGACGCCATGAGCGCCCCGCATCTGCCGAAAGTGGCTGGAATCGATCCAGCAGTTACAGCGTCACCGCACACTCCGGCGCCCACCGCGCCCACACCCGCACGCAGCACCCCCGCCCAGGCCCCTCCGCCTGCCGCGAGCAGCGTCATCCAGGACCGCCTGGCGGGCATGGTCTCCGACCTCACCACCCTCCACGAACTCACCGAACGCCTCGCCCGGTCCGTCGACCTCGACTCCTCCCTGCGGGAATTCCTGCGGGCCGGGGCCGCGCTGGTCGGCGCCCGACGCGGCCTGGTCGTCCTGGAACCCTCCGACGGACTCGGCCCCACCACCACGATCGGCCTCGGTCTCGGCCACGCCGACCTCGGCCACATCGAGACGGTGCCGCGCAGCGCCACCTCGTACGGCCGCATCCTGGACGGGCTCCCGGGCGCGCACGGCGGCTCCGAGGTGCTCCCCGAACCCGGTGAGGCACCCGGCACCGGCGGGTGCGACGTCCCGGTCGACCCGCGCCACCGCGAGGTCGCCGCCCG
Source organism: Streptomyces sp. H27-H5 (assembly GCF_026627505.1). Lineage (GTDB taxonomy): Bacteria > Actinomycetota > Actinomycetes > Streptomycetales > Streptomycetaceae > Streptomyces. The sequence goes on from NZ_JAPNLK010000087.1 coordinate 13,986, forward strand.
ACTCGGCTACGCGGCCAGCTACGCGCTGCCGCTGACCGCCGAGGCCACCGGCCGACTCGGCGCGGCCGTCTGGCTCTACGACGAGCAGGCCGAACCCGGCGAACGTCAGCGCGACCTCGCGGGGCTGTACGTCCGGCACGCCGCCGAGCACCTGGCCCGCATGGTCGAGGTGGAGCGTTCCCGCTCCCGCCTGGCCATCGTCGCGGAGGAGCTGCTGCCCAGCCGGCTGCCCCGGATCCCCGGCGTACAGCTCGCGGCCCGGCACCACACCGGCCCGCGCGGCGGCGGCGACTGGTACGACGCACTGCCGCTGCCCGAGGGGGCCATGGGTCTCGCCGTGGGCTCCGTCACCGGCGCCGGTCCGAGCGCCGTCGCCGCGATGGGTCGCCTGCGGGCCTCCCTGCGCGCGTATGCCGTCATGGAGGGTGAGGACCCCGTCGCGGTCCTCTCCGACCTGGAGCTGTTGCTGCGGCTGACCGAACCCGCGCGCTCGGCCACCGCGCTCTTCGCCTACTGCGAACCGGCCGCCCGGAAGATCATCCTGGCCGGCGCGGGGCACACCCCGCCCCTGCTCATCGGCGAGCGGCGGACCGAGTACGTGGAGACCTCGCTCTCCGCGCCGCTCGGGATGCTGGCCTGCTGGGAGGCGCCGAGCGTGGAGATCGAACCGGCTCCCGGAGAAACGGTGCTGCTCTACACGGACGGACTGCTGCGGCGCACCGGAGACCCGATGGACCGCGCGTACGCCCGGCTGCACGCGGCGGCCGCGGGTGTTCCCCGCGCCGCTCGCGAGGACCCGGCGGCGATCTGCGACCACATCCTCCGCACCGTCCTGCCGGAAGGGGAGGCCACGCCGGTCCAGGGGGAGGACGCCACCGAGGACATCGTTCTGCTCGCCGCCCGGTTTGACTGATTTGTCACATAGTTCGCCGGGCATCTTCCGCTCACACATACGATGGACGGGGTCCATACCCGGTCCTTGCATGTCGTAGCTGAGGAGATGACGTGGCTGACGAGCTCACCCCGGAGACCCCGGAAGAAGAGCAGCCCAAGAAGAAGCACAAGCAGCGCAAGAACGGGCTGTACCCGGGCGTCAGCGAGGAACTCGCGGAGAGCATGCGCACCGGCTGGGCCGACACGGAACTGCGTGGACTGGAGCCGATCGCCCAGGCCGCGCACACCGCCACCCGTCGCGCCGCGCTGTCCGCGCGCTTCCCCGGCGAGCGCCTGGTTATCCCCGCCGGCCGGCTCAAGACCCGGTCGAACGACACCGAGTACCCCTTCCGTGCCTCGACCGAGTACGCGTACCTCACCGGCGACCAGACCGAGAACGGCGTTCTCGTGCTGGAGCCCATGGGCGAGAGCGGCCACACCGCGACCGTCTACCTCCTGCCCCGCTCCGACCGCGAGAACGGCGAGTTCTGGCTGTCCGGCCAGGGCGAGCTGTGGGTCGGCCGCCGGCACTCCCTCGCCGAGGCCGAGCGGCTGCTGGGCATCCCCGCCAAGGACGTCCGCGAACTGGCCGCGGCCCTCACCGAGGCCGAGGGTCCGGTCCGCAACGTCCGCGGCCACGACTCCGTCATCGAGACGGCCCTGACCGACAAGGTCACCAAGGAGCGCGACGAGCAGCTGCGCGTCTACCTCTCCGAGGCCCGCGCGGTGAAGGACGACTTCGAGATCGGCGAGCTGCAGAAGGCCGTCGACTCCACCGTCCGCGGCTTCGAGGACGTCGTGAAGGTGCTCGACAAGGCCGAGGCCACGTCCGAGCGCTACATCGAGGGCACCTTCTTCCTCCGTGCCCGCGTCGAGGGCAACGACGTCGGCTACGGCTCCATCTGCGCCGCCGGTCCGCACGCCTGCACGCTGCACTGGGTCCGCAACGACGGCGATGTCCGCTCCGGCGACCTGCTGCTGCTCGACGCCGGCGTGGAGACGCACTCCCTCTACACCGCCGACGTGACGCGCACCCTGCCGATCAACGGCACGTACACCGACATCCAGCGCAAGATCTACGACGCGGTCTACGAGTCCCAGGAAGCCGGCATCGCCGCCGTCAAGCCGGGCGCGAAGTTCCGCGACTTCCACGACGCCTCGCAGCACGTGCTCGCCGAGAAGCTCGTCGAGTGGGGTCTGCTGGAGGGCCCGGTCGAGCGCGTCCTGGAGCTGGGGCTCCAGCGCCGCTGGACCCTGCACGGCACCGGCCACATGCTCGGCATGGACGTGCACGACTGCGCGGCCGCGCGCACCGAGGCGTACGTGGACGGCACGCTGGAGCCCGGCATGTGCCTCACGGTCGAGCCCGGTCTGTACTTCCAGGCCGACGACCTGACCGTGCCCGAGGAGTACCGCGGCATCGGCGTCCGGATCGAGGACGACATCATCGTCACCGAGGACGGCAACCGGAACCTCTCCGCCGGACTGCCCCGCACCTCGGTCGAGGTCGAGGCCTGGATGGCACGCCTCAAGGGCTGACATCACCCAACGCCGGTGGGCGGGACCCGCACGGGTCCCGCCCACCGGTGTGTCCGGGGACGGGACCCGGCCGCACTGTCCGGCTCCCGCTCCTACGACGCCTGCAACAGGGCGCCGTCCCGCCACTTGAGGATCTTGTCGAAGCTGACCACCGCGCCCCGGCCCGGCCCGTTGCCGAAGCGGACGTGGTCGGCGAGTTCCGTGATCAGCCACAGGCCGCGGCCGTGCTCCTTCTCCGAGGCGTCGACCGGCGGGGAACCGTGCCCCTCGACCGTCGTCGGCGGGAAACCCGGGCCCGAGTCCGTCACCTCGATGCGGCAACGGTCCCCGTCCAGGTAGGCCGTCACCCGGTACGCCGCCCACTCCTCCGGGACCGGTCCGCCGCCTGAGCAGGCGGCGGACGCCGGGCCACCGTGCTCGACCGCGTTCGCGCACGCCTCGCTCAGCGCCACCGACAGGTCGAAGGAAATGTCAGGATCCACCCCCGCGGTCTCCATCGTCCCCAGCAGCAACCGCCTGGCGAGCGGCACGCTCGCGGCTTCGCGCCTCAAGTGGAGAGACCACCAGATGCTCATACGGTTACCTATTGCCGCCCGAGGTCGGCCGTAAGCCCCCGAGAGCGGACAGAGCGCTCATTCGGCCGATGTGGCGCTCCCGGGCGGCGGTGTACGCCCGGCGACACCCGCCACCGCCCCGCGCCCTCTGCGACCCGCACACGGCTCCCGAGGCGGGACGCATGGGACCTTCCGGACCTGCCGTATGGGCCGCCCGGGGGCAGTGCGATGATGACCCGGCCATGACTGCCCCCCACACGACGCAGGCCGGAGCAGGCCTCCGGACGATCCGGGCCGCGGTGTTCGCCGCGGTCTGCGTCGTGCTGTCCGCCGTCGGGCACGCCCTGGCATCCTGCGCCACCGTTCCCTGGTGGGCCCTCGGCATCGGCTTCCTCGCCGTCCTCGCGGTCGCGGCGCCGCTCGCCGGCCGCCTGCGCTCGCTGCCCGGCATCACCGCCGGGCTCACCGTCGGCCAGTTGGGACTCCACACGGTCTTCGGCCTGGGCCAGCACGGCGCCGCCTCGGCCGCGGACCCCACCCTGTCCGACTCCTCGCTCGCGGCGCTCGCCGCCCGACTGGTCTGCGGCGGCAACTCCGTTCCGATCAACCCGGCCGACGCCCGGCGGATCCTGGTGAGCGCCGGACTGGACCCGGCCGCGATGGCCGAGCAGGCCGCAGCCCAGGGTCACATGGCCCACGCACACGCGGCCCAGGCCGCCGCCGTCCCGGCGACCGGACTGTTCAGCCCGGCCATGCTGCTCGGTCACCTGTTGGCCGCGCTCGCCGCGGGCTGGCTCCTCGGGCGCGGCGACGCCGCCCTGTTCCGGCTCGTCGAACTCTCCCGGCTCTCCACCGAAGCCGACCCCGTACGTCCGCTGCGCGCCGCGCTGGCCCTCGTACGCCTCCTCGGCCACGGGCTGCTCGGGACGTCCTCCCGTACTCCCCGGACCCGTCGGACCGCGGCCGCCCCGGTCGCGGCGACCGGGCGGGAGGCCCTCCAGCACACGGTGATCAGGCGCGGCCCGCCCGGCGGTCTCGCCCTCGCAGCCTGACGCGGCATCCCCACCTCCCCGGAACACCCGGCGGGAGCACCGGTGCCGCGAACTCCGCGCGCGCCCGCGCGCGGGGCCACCGTCACACCGTTTCCGTGGAGTGTTTCTGCCATGAAGGCCTCTCGCGTCTCCTTCGCCGCCGCCCTCGCCGCCGGTACCGTCCTCGTCCTGTCCGGCACCGCCTTCGCCCACGTCGGCGTACAGCCCGGCGAGGCCACCAAGGGCGGCTACGCGGTCATCAACTTCAAGGTCCCGAACGAGCGCGACAACGCGTCGACGACCCAGCTGGAGGTCAACTTCCCGATCGACCAGCCGCTGACCTCCGTCATGCCGCAGGACGTCCCCGGCTGGACCGTGAAGGTCGAGAAGTCCAAGCTCGACAAGCCGCTCACCGTGCACGGCAAGCAGATCAACGAGGCCGTCACCAAGGTGACCTGGAGCGGCGGCAAGATCGAGGCCGGCAAGTTCCAGCAGTTCCCGGTGTCCGTCGGCAAGCTGCCGGAAAACGCCGACCAGATGGTCCTCAAGGCCATCCAGACGTACGACAACAACGAGGTCGTCCGCTGGATCGAGGAGGGCAAGGAAGGCGCGGCGGAACCGCAGAACCCGGCGCCCGTCCTGAAGCTGGTCGCCGCCAAGGCCGGTGACGACCACCACGCCGCGGGGGACGCCAAGGCCGGCGAGGCCAAGAGCGACGACAAGGCCCACGACGAGGCCGCGAAGAGCGGCTCGGACACGACCGCGCGCGCCCTCGGCATCGCGGGCATCGTGATCGGGCTGGGCGGCGTCGCCTTCGGAATCGCCTCGCGTCGTCGCGCCTCCTGACCCGACGGGCCCGCAGGCCCTGTCATTCAGACCATCCGCACCATCCCCGATCCCAGGGACACCTCTCCATGCGCACCACACGTGTGACGGTCGCCGCGCTCCTCGCGGCGGCCGCCCTCACCCTCACCGCCTGCGGCGGTGACCCCGCCAAGACCGGCGACTCGGTCAAGCTGATCAGCGGTCAGACCAAGACCGGGGCCGCGACGGTCCTCGACCGTCCCTTCGACAAGCCGGACCTGGTCCTCACGGACACCACCGGCAAGCCGTGGAACCTGCGCGAGCAGACCAAGGGCCGGCCGACGATCATCTACTTCGGCTACACCAACTGCCCCGACGTGTGCCCGCTGACGATGAGCAACATCGCCGTCGCCCGCAAGGCGCTTCCCAAGGCGGACCAGGACAAGCTCCAAGTCGTCTTCGTCACCACCGACCCCGAACGGGACACCCCCGACTCCCTCGGCGCGTGGCTCAAGGCCCAGGACCCGTCCTTCATCGGACTGACCGGGGACTTCGCCACCATCCAGGCCGGCGCACGGACGCTCGGCATCGGCATCGAGGCCGCCAAGAAGGAGGCCGACGGCAGCGTCGTCTCCATGCACGGCGCCCAGGTCATCGCGTTCTCGCCCAAGACCGACGAGGGCTACGTCCTCTACGGCGAGGGCACCACCGTCGATGACTACGCCAAGGACCTGCCGAAGCTCGTCAAGGGAGACACCCCGTGAACGCCCGCCCCACCCGCACCCTCGCCGCCGTGCTCTCCCTGACGGCAGCGCTCGCCATATCGGGCTGTTCCTCGGACTCCGACACCAAGGCCGACGGCGCCAAGTCCGACGATGCCAAGCCGACGATGACCGTCAGCGGGGCCTACATGCCCGAACCGGTCAACGACAAGATGGCCGGCGCGTTCATGATCATCAAGAACGACTCGAAGACCGCGGACAAGCTCACCGGCGTCACCAGCCCCCTCTCGGACGATCTCCAGGTCCACGAGACCAAGGACCAGAAGATGCAGCAGGTCGCGTCCATGGACGTGCCCGCGAACGGCGAACTGAACCTGGAGCGCGGCGGCAACCACGTCATGTTCATGGGTCTCAAGAACAAGCCGAAGGTCGGCGACAAGGTCACCGTCGAGCTGCGCTTCGAGAAGGCCGACCCCGTCAAGGTCGAGCTGGACGTCAAGGAACGGACGTACAACGCGCAGAACTCCAACGCCCACTGACGGACCGAGGAACCGACACGCCATGACGGCCACCGCCCCCGCCCCGGCCCGCGCGCACCTCCCGGCTTTCCTGCCGCGATGCGCGCTGGTCCTCGCAGCCCTGCTGGCAACCCTGTTCGCCGCGGCCGCCCCGGCCACGGCACACGCCGCACTCACCGCGAGCGACCCCAAGGACGGGGCGGTGGTCGCCACGGCGCCCGCCCAGGTCACCCTCTCCTTCTCGGAGCAGGTCGCCATGGGCGAGGACTCCATCCGCGTGATGGACCCGCAGGGCAAGCGCGTGGACACCGGTGAACTGCGCGACATGTGCAGCGGATCCACCATCCGCTACGGCACCGCCCTGCACTCCGGCCTGCCCGACGGTACGTACACCGTGGCCTGGCAGGCCGTCTCGGCGGACAGCCATCCCATCTCGGGTGCCTTCACCTTCTCCATCGGCGCCCCGTCGGCCACCCAGGTCGCCCTTCCCGCGCAGCAGGCCGGCGGCGGCCCCGTGGGCGTCGCCTACGGGCTGGCCCGGTACGCCGCCTACGCGGGCTTCATCGTGCTCGTCGGAGGCGCCGCGTTCATCCTGCTGTGCTGGCGGCGGGGATCGGTCGAACGTCCCCTGCAGAAGCTCGTGCTGCGCGGCTGGGTCACGTTGACCGCCGCCACGCTGGCGATGCTCGCACTGCGCAACCCGTACACCGGCTCGGGCAAGTTCGCCGACGTCTTCGACCTCGACGGCCTCAAGGCCGTGCTGGAGACCAAGACCGGCGCCTCCCTCGTGTCCAGGCTGCTGCTCCTCGGCGCGGCCGCGCTCTTCATCGCCGTGCTGTTCGGGGCGTACGCGCGCCGGCAGCAGGCGGCCGGGACCGCGGGCACTCCGGCCCCGTCCAAGGGAGAGGACGAGGGAGGACAGGACCGCAAGGACACCGCCGATCTCGCCTTCGGACTCGGGATCGGTGGTTCCGTCCTGGCCGCCGGCATCGCCGCGACCTGGGCACTGGCCGAGCACGCCTCCACGGGGATCCAGCCGGGCATCGCGATGCCCGCGGACATCCTGCACCTGCTGGGCGTGGCCACCTGGCTCGGCGGGCTCGCCGCCCTGCTGGTCGCCCTCCACAAGGTCCCCGACATCGAGCGTGCGGCCGTCCGGCGCTTCTCCAAGGTCGCCTTCATCAGCGTCCTGGTGATCACGATCACCGGCGTCTACCAGTCCTGGCGCCAGCTCGGAAGCTGGTCCGCCCTGACCGACACCAGTTACGGACGACTGCTGCTGATCAAGGTCGGCCTCGTCGCCGTTCTCGTCGGGATCGCCTACGTCTCGCGGGGCTGGACCGCCCGGCTCGCCGAAGGCCGGGTGCCGAACAAGGCGGCCACAACGAAGGCCGTTGTTTCACGTGAAACAACGGCCGATGTTTCACGTGAAACAACGCGCGAGACCGTTCCCGCGGCAACGCGCGAGACGGTCCCCTCCGACCCCAAGCGGGCCGCCCAGCTCGCCCGGCAGGGCGCCGCCCGGGAGAACGCGCGCGAGAAGCAGATACGGGACTCCGATCCGGGCCGCGCGGGACTGCGCCGCTCCGTTCTCGCCGAGGCCTGTGTGGCCGTGGCGCTGCTGGCCGTCACCACCATCCTGACGAACACCGAGCCGGGTCGCGCCGTGCAGCAGGAGACCGGCCGCAACGGTGCGTCGACCGCCGTCCCGAACCGGGCCGTGAAGATCACCCTGCCCTTCGACACCGGCGGCCAGAACGGCAAGGGCACCGTGCGGCTGGAGCTGGACCCCGGCCGGGTGGGCGCCAACACCCTCCACCTCTGGGCCGACGGCGCGGACGGGCAGCCGCTCGACCTTCCCGAGATCAAGGTCGCCTTCACCCTCCCGGCCAAGGACATCGGCCCGCTGCCGCTCGCCCCGGACCGAGCCGCTCCCGGACACTGGGCGTCGTCCGGGGTTCAGCTGCCCCTCGCGGGCGAGTGGCGCATCGACGTGACCGTCCGTACCTCCGACATCGACCAGACGACCGTCCAGAAGAACGTGAAGATCGGCTGACCAGCGTGACCGAGAGCAGCGACAACCACCCCGACATCGAGATCTCCCGGCGCCGACTGCTGGGCACGGTCGGCGCCGCGGGCGCCACCGGGCTCGCGCTCGGCGGCGTCGGTGGCGCCCTCACGCACGCGGCACTGTCCGACTCCCCGGCGGGCGGCGCCGCGGGAGCCCTCACCTCGCTCGGCGCCACGGAGGTCTCCTTCCAGGGGGAGCACCAAGCCGGCATCGTCACGCCGCTCCAGGCCAAGGGCCACGTACTGGCCTTCGACCTGGCCCCTGGCGCCGGCCGCACCGAGGCGGCCGCGCTGATGCGCCGCTGGTCCGAAACGGCGCGGCGGCTGATGGCGGGAGAGACCGCGCCGAACGCCGACAGCGGGATCGCCCTCGACGCGGGGCCATCGTCCCTCACGGTCACCTTCGGCTTCGGCCACTCCTTCTTCGAACGCACCGGCCTGGCCGCCCGCCGCCCCGCGGCCCTGGACCCGCTGCCGAACTTCTCCTCGGACCGGCTCGACCCGCAGCGGAGCAACGGCGACCTGTGGGTCCAGATCGGCGCGAACGACGGGCTCGTCGCCTTCCACGCGCTGCGCGCCCTGCACAAGGACGCCGGGGACGCCGCCCGGGTGCGTTGGCAGATGAACGGCTTCAACCGGTCTCCCGGCGCGACGGCCTCCCCGATGACCGCCCGCAACCTGATGGGCCAGATCGACGGCACCGGCAACCCGAAGCCCTCGGAGCCCGACTTCGACAAGCGGATCTTCGTTCCCGCCGGCGGACCCGGGCCCGCGGAACACTCCTGGATGGCCGGGGGCTCGTACGCCGTCGTCCGCAGGATCCGCATGCTCCTCGACGACTGGGACAAGCAGCCCACGGCCAAGCAGGAGCAGGTCATCGGTCGCACGAAGGCCACCGGGGCGCCCCTCACCGGGGGCGGCGAGAGCACCGAGATGGATCTGACCAAGTTCGGCGGCGACGGCAAGCCGGTGATCCCGTCCAACGCCCATGCGCGGATCTCGGCTCCCGAGCAGAATGGAGGAGCGGCCATGCTGCGGCGTCCGTTCTCCTTCCACGACGGGATCTCCACCGACGGCACCCCCGACGCCGGACTCCTCTTCATCTGCTGGCAGGCCGATCCGCTGCGCGGTTTCGTACCCGTCCAGCGCAAGCTCGACCGCGGTGACGCCCTGTCCGAGTTCATCCGGCATGAGTCCAGTGGGCTGTACGCGGTCCCGCCCGGGCCGCGTGCCGGGGAGTACGTCGGACAGCGGCTGCTCGAAGGGTGAACAGCCCGTCGGAGCCGTGGCCTCCGGCATTAGGCTGATCACATGTCGGCCACTCGTTTCACCTATCTCGGTCCCGAGGGCACTTTCACCGAAGCCGCCCTTCGCACCTTGCCGGAAGCCGCCACCCGGGAGCTCGTCCCGATGGTGTCCGTGCCGGCCGCCCTCGACGCCGTGCGGGTCGGTGAAGCCGCCGCCGCGCTGGTGCCGATCGAGAACTCGGTGGAGGGCGGGGTCACCGCCACCCTCGACGAGCTGGCCTCGGGCGAGCCGCTGATGATCTACCGCGAGGTGCTGCTGCCCATCGCGTTCGCGCTCCTCGTGCGGCCCGGCACCAAACTGTCGGACGTCAAGACGGTCACCGGGCACCCGGTGGCCCAGCCGCAGGTCCGCAACTGGCTGCGGGCGAACCTGCCCGACGCGCTGTGGGAGTCGGCCGCGTCCAACGCCGACGGTGCCCGGCTGGTGCAGGAGGGCCGGTTCGACGCCGCCTTCGCGGGCGAGTTCGCCGCCGCGACGTACGGGCTGGAGGCTCTGGTCACCGAGATCCACGACGCGGAGAACGCCGAGACCCGGTTCGTGCTCGTCGGCCGGCCCGCGCGGCCCGCCGCGCCGACCGGCGCCGACAAGACCTCCGTGGTGTTGTGGCTCGGCGACGACCGCCCCGGTGCGCTGTTGGAACTGCTTCAGGAGTTCGCCGTGCGCGGCGTCAACCTGATGCTGATCCAGTCCCGGCCGACGGGCGCGGGCATCGGCAACTACTGCTTCGCGGTCGACGCCGAGGGCCACATCTCCGACCGGCGGGTCAGCGAGGCGCTGATGGGGCTGAAGCGGACGTGTCCGCAGGTGCGCTTCCTCGGCTCGTACCCGCGGGCGGGTGTCGCTCTGGGTGACGTACGGGCCTCGCGCCCCGGTACCTCCGACGGTGACTTCACGGCGGCCTCCGATTGGCTGACGCGCTGCCTCGACGGCCGCGCGTAGGTCTTCGTCCACTGTCCACAGAGTTATCCACAGGGCGAGATGGCGACCTGGGGACAAGTCGACAGAGCAGCATAACAAGGTCGACATATCGGTCGGGTGGCCCGGGTTTCGCGCTGGAGAGCGGGAGGTGAACGGCGTCACCCGCGCATCGCAGATCAACTCGTTGGGGCGAGCCATTCCCACCCGAATGAGTGTGTGAGGGTGGTTTGAAGGGTCTTCGAATTTAAGCGGGGAGGGGCGTTCGTCGGCCGGACTGTTGGTCGCGGAGAGTGAGCATGAGGTCGAGTCGGGGGTCCCGTGTGTGAGCCGCCCGCGGCGCTTGTGGATGATCACTGTTGTTGAGGCAGTGGATCTACAAGTGACGCGGGCGGCGTGGGAAACGATACCGGCGCGACGGCGCTGTTCGATCTGGAGGGGGTCGCGGTGGTGAGGGTGGACCGGGCCGAGGACGGGATGCGCACGGTCCATCTGGTGACCACGGACCCGGCGGCGCGGGCCTGTCCGGCCTGCGGGACGTTCGCCACCCGGGTCAAGGGGCTCACCGTGACGCGGCCCCGTGATCTGGCCCACGGCGGGAGCGCGGTGGCCGTCCGCTGGCACAAGCGGCGCTGGCAGTGCCGTGAGAAGCGGTGTGAACGGGGCACGTTCACCGAGCAGATCGCGCAGATACCGGCCCGGATGCGATTGACGGAGCGGTTGCGGACCGCGTGCGGGCAGGCCGTGGTCGATGGCGGGCGCACGGTCGTACAGTCCGGCCGTGACCTGGGCCCCAGCTGGCCCATCGTGATGCGGGCCGTCCGCGCCTTCGCCCAGCGGGTGCTGCCCCCGACGCCACCGCGCACGTCGGCGATCGGGATCGACGAGACCCGCCGGGGCAAGCCCGTCTGGCGACAGAACCCGGACACCGGCAAGTGGGAACTGATCGCGGATGCCTGGCACATCGGCTTCGTCGACGCCGTCGGCGGGCGCGGCCTGTTCGGCCAGGTCGAGGGCCGCAACGCCGCCTCCGTCGCAGCCTGGCTCGCCGCCCGGCCCGAGGACTGGAAACGGCACGTCAAGCATGTCGCGATCGACCTGTGCGCGACCTTCAGGGCCGCCATCCGCACGGCCCTGCCCGACGCGGTCGTCGTCGTGGACTGCTTCCATATCGTCCAGCTCGCCCAGCGCCACCTCGCCGACCTGCGACGGCGCTTGACCTGGAAACAGCACGGCCGGCGGGCCCGCAAGGGCGACGGCGTCTACACCGTCCGCAAGCTCCTGCGCCGCAACAAGGAAGACCTCCGCCCCGAACAACTCACCCTTCTGGAAACAGAGTTGGATCACATGGGTACCTACGGGCGGCAGATCCTCGCCGGCTGGCAGGCCAAGGAACTCCTGCGCGACCTGCTCCGCCTGGCCGCCAAGCACACCCGCACCCACCCCGACCGCTCGGCGATCTCCGCCGCCCGCCACCGCTTCAACGCCCACGTCGCCGACCACGCCCACCTGCCCGAACTCGCCACGCTCGCCGAGACCATCGACGCCTGGTGGGACGGCATCGAGGCCTACGTCACCATCGGAATCACCAACGCCGCCAGCGAAGGCAACAACCGCCTCATCAAGCTCGACGCCCGATGCGCCTTCGGCTACCACAACCGCGAGAATCAGAGGTTGCGGTCACTCACCGCAACCACGAGACGGGCCCGGCGCGAGGCCCTCCCCGCTTAAATTCGAAGACCCGGTTTGAACCCTGACTAGCCCCGCTGGACCGCCGGTCGCGAAGGAACTCTTCGCGTTTCCACAGATGCGGCGCACAGCCTGTGGATAAGAGCGCTTCCACAGGAATTCCTGTGGACAAAGAACGGCTGACAGGCCGGTCCGGGAGCCGCCCATGGCCCGGCGTTTGCCCCATTTCAGGGAATGGGCCGCTTTTATCGGCCCTCCGGGAACGATCGCATCCGGCCGGCGGACAACAGTTTTACATTCGCGGCAATTGAGACATAGCGACACGCAGCGTGATATCGGTGTGATGCCGGGAACCCCAGCCCGGTAGCCTGGAGGGGTGATTGACCTCCGGCTGCTCCGTGAAGACCCTGACCGTGTCCGCGCCTCGCAGCGCGCTCGTGGAGAGGACGTCGGCCTCGTCGACGCACTGCTCTCCGCCGACGAGCGCCGCAGGTCCTCCGGCATGCGCTTCGACGAATTGCGCAACGAACAGAAGTCGCTCGGCAAGCTCATTCCCAAGGCCTCTCCGGAGGAACGGGCGGAGCTCCTCACCAAGGCCGAACAGCTCAAGCAGGACGTCAAGGCGGCCGAAGCCGAGCAGAACGAGGCGGACGAGGCGGCCAAGCGGCTCCTCCTCCAGCTCGGGAACATCGTCCACAGCGACGTCCCCGTCGGCGGCGAGGAGGACTTCACCGTCCTTGAGACGCACGGCGTCATCCGCGACTTCGCCGCCGAGGGCTTCGAGGCCAAGGACCACCTGGAACTCGGCGAGTCGCTGGGTGCCATCGACGTCGAACGCGGCGCCAAGGTGTCGGGCTCGCGCTTCTACTACCTCACCGGCGTCGGCGCGCTCCTGGAACTGGCCCTGGTCAACGCGTCGATCGCACAGGCCACCGAGGCCGGCTTCATCCCGATGCTGACCCCCGCGCTGGTGCGTCCGCGCGCCATGGAGGGCACCGGCTTCCTCGGCCAGGCCGCGGAGAACGTGTACCACCTGGAGAAGGACGACTACTACCTCGTCGGCACCTCCGAGGTACCGCTCGCCGCGTACCACATGGACGAGATCATCGAGGCCGACAAGCTGCCCCTGCGGTACGCCGGCTTCTCGCCGTGCTTCCGCCGAGAGGCCGGCACGTATGGCAAGGACACCCGCGGCATCTTCCGCGTCCACCAGTTCGACAAGGTCGAGATGTTCTCGTACGTCGCGCCGGAGGAGGCCGAGGCCGAGCACCAGCGGCTCCTCGAATGGGAGAAGCAGTGGCTGACCAGCCTGGAGCTGCCCTTCCAGGTGATCGACGTCGCCACGGGTGACCTGGGCTCCTCCGCCTCGCGCAAGTTCGACTGCGAGGCGTGGATCCCGACCCAGGGCAAGTACCGCGAGCTGACCTCCGCCTCGAACTGCGACGGCTTCCAGGCGCGTCGCCTGTCGATCCGCTACCGCGACGGCAAGAAGACCCAGCCGCTCTCCACGCTGAACGGCACCCTGTGCGCCGTCCCGCGCACGATCGTCGCCATCCTGGAGAACCACCAGCAGGCCGACGGTTCCGTACGGGTCCCCCCGGTGCTCCGTCCGTACCTGGGTGGTCGCGAGGTCCTGGAGCCGATCGCCAAGTGAGCCCGGCCCCCTTCCCCTACAAGCTCGTCGCGACGGACCTCGACGGCACGCTGCTGCGTGACGACGACACCGTCTCGGAGCGCACCCGTGAAGCCCTCCTCGCGGCCACCGCCGCGGGCGCGGCCCACATCATCGTCACCGGCCGGGCCGTGCCCTGGACCCGGCACGTGCTCGACGATCTCGGCTACAAGGGGATCGCCGTGTGCGGACAGGGCGCCCAGGTGTACGACGCGGGGGCGCACCGACTCCTGACCTCGGTGACGCTGGACCGCCAGCTGGCCGGTCTGGCGCTGTCGAAGATAGAGGCGGAGCTCGGGCCGCTGGCGGTCGCCGCCAGCCGGGACGGGGTGGACGGCGAGGTCCTGTTCGGGCCCGGCTACCAGGTCCAGGAAGGGCTGCCGGCCCTGTACCTGGAGGACACCGCGGCCATCTGGACCGCGCCGCTGAACAAGCTGTACATCCAGCACCCGGGGCTCGGCGACGACGAGCTCGTCAAGGCGGCCCGGGCGACCGTGGGCAGCCTGGTGGACATCGTGATGGCGGGTCCGGGCGTGGTGGAGATCCTGCCCCTGGGTCTGAGCAAGGCGACCGGCCTGTCGCTGGCCGCGCGCCGGCTGGGGGTGAAGGCGGCGGAGACGATCGCCTTCGGCGACATGCCCAACGACATCCCGATGTTCGGGTGGTCGGCGCACGGTGTGGCGATGGCCAATGCCCACCCGGAGCTCAAGGCCGTGGCCGACGAGGTGACGACCTCCAACCAGGAGGACGGCATCGCGGTGGTGCTGGAACGTCTGTTGGGCGCGGCCTGACCGCAGGGCCCGAAGCACGCGAAGAGGAGAAAGGTCCGGGAGCAGCCCGCGCCGCGAGGCGCGCTCGAAGTGGCTGTCCCGGACCTTCTTGTTGCTCCCCGCACCACTCACTCTGCCCCGGCCACACGCCCCTTACCAGTCATTTTCCGTGCGCCGGTCGCGGGTCCGACGGCGCTGTCGGGAGCCGCTCGTCGGATCGTGAGCAGCGCGGCAGGGGCTCGCGTACGACGTGGCTCACCCAGGCGTTGCCTCGGGACCCCGGCTCCTTCATCGGCTCATGTTTCACGTGAAACATGGGTGGGTTGTGGATGCCGGGTCAGCGGCCAGGCCAGCAGGCCTACGGCCAGCGCGATGGCGTGTCCGAGGTCGGTGAAGGTTCCGCCGCCGAGGAGGGGGATGCCGAAGAAGGCGACGACTCCCGCGAGGTAGAGCCACCTCCAGGGGGCGGGCAGCCGGTAGGTCAGGACTCCGGCGGCCGCGGCCAGTCCGTAGCTGACGCCGATGTCGACGACGTGGACCATGCTGCGCGGGGCCCGGTGGTCCTGGATGGCCATCAGCACCAGTTTCTGGCTGACCAGGGTGGCGGTGATGTGGGCGGTCGCGATGATCGCGAGCCACCGCAGGGTGCCGAGCCAGCGTTCGACGGGAGCGTGGAAGAGCTCGAAGAGCGCCGCGTACAGGGCGAGCGAGGCCGGGTTCTCGATCCAGAACGCGCTGGAGAGCAGGGCTCGAATGGGGTGCCGGGTGAGCTCGTGGATGTTGCTGCTGTTGCGGTGCAGCAGGACGTGGTCCAGGTGATCGGGAGCGATCACCACGACCACACTGGTGACGGCGATGATCAACAGCCAGATGTGCGTGCCGGGCGAGGAGCGTATCCAGGACCACAGCGGCCTGGAAGGCTCGGGCTCGGCGTGCGGCATCATGCACCGATGATGACCCGCGAAGCTGTGCCCCGCCCGGCCGGTGGGCCGGGCGGGGCACGGGTGTGACGGCGCTGCCGGCCGGTCCTACTCCTCGCCCGCGAGGGTGAGGCGACGCAGCTTCTGGCCCGCGTAGACGGTGGCTCCGACGGTGACCGCGACGAGCAGTACCGAGGCGGTGGGCAGGCCCACGGTGGCGTCGACGTATCCCTCGCCGGCGACCTTCTCGGCCAAGGCCAGGGACCACTGCTGGACGCTCAGGGTCTTCGCCCCGGAGACCAGGCTGCCGAAGAGGGACTCCCAGATCAGGGCGTAGACGAGACCGAAGACGACGGCGTGCCGGCTGACGGTGCCCAGCAGCAGGAACAGCGCGCTGTAGGCGATCGAGGCGACGAGGGCGGCCACGGTGTAGGCGACGGCGATCTGTTGGCCGTTGCCGTTGAGGATGAAGCCCGCGATCAGGGTGGGGATCGCGGAGAACACCATCGTGACCGCGATCGCGACGATCAGCTTGGTCATGATGATCGTCGGCCGCTTCACCGGCTTGGAGAGCAGGTAGACGATCGAGCCGTCGTCGATCTCGGGACCGATGGCGCCGGTGCCGGCGATGACGCCGATCAGCGGGACCATCGTGGCGAGGGCGAATCCGCCGAGCAGATCGGCGGCGACCTTGTCGTCCAGGCCCGTGAAGGCACGGACGGCGATGCTGAGGACGATCAGCAGGGCGGGCAGCGCGAAGAGGATCAGCGCGCGGCGGCGGCCGAGCAGGGCCCGGTAGGTGAGCCGGGCGACGGTGGGGTTGTACATGGGTGCCAGCTCCTTCAGGCCGCGACGAGGTAGGAGAAGACCGACTCGAGGGACTCGTCGGAGGGCGAGACCGTCAGCAGCCGGATGCCGTGCTCGCGGGCGACCCGCGGCAGCAGCTCGGTGAAGCGCCCGAAGTCGACGGCCTGGACGCGCAGGACGCCTTCCTTCAGGTCGACCTCGATACCGGCGGTGGACGGGTCGGCGATCAGGGCCGCGGCAAGGGCCCGGTCGTCGGAGGAACGGATCAGGTAGCGGTGCGGACGGTCCGTCATCAGGCGACGGATCTTGCGGAAGTCACCGGAAGCCGCGTGCCGGCCGGCCACGACCACCTCGATGTGGGAGGCGAGCTGTTCGACCTCCTCCAGGATGTGGGAGGAGAAGAGCACGGTGCGTCCCTCGTCGCCCATGCGCCTCAGCAGGTCCATGAGCTGCATGCGCTGACGCGGGTCCATGCCGTTGAACGGCTCGTCGAGGAGCAGCACCGACGGGTCGTGGACGAGGGCGGAGGCCATCTTCACGCGCTGGCGCATGCCCTTGGAGTACGTGGCGATCTTGCGGTCCTGGGCGTACTCCATCTCGACGGTGGCCAGGGCCCGCTGGGCGGCCGCGTCGTCGAGTCCGTGGAGTTCGGCGTTGGCGACGACGAACTCGCGGCCGGTGAGGAAGTCGTACATGGCCTCGCGCTCGGGCACGACGCCGATCTGCTTGTAGACCTGCTCGTTGCGCCAGATCGGCGTCCCGTCCAGGGTGACCGTGCCGGTGGAGGGGGCCAGGAAGCCGCCCATCATGTTGATGAGCGTGGACTTGCCCGCACCGTTGGGACCGAGGAGGCCGGTGACACCCGGACCGATGCGCATGGTCACGTCGTTGACGGCGACGACGTTCCCGAACCAGCGGGAGGTGTGGTCGATGTCGATGATGGTCACAGCCCGGCCTTCCGGTAGCGGGCCATCAGTGCGGCGTAGGAGCCGGCGATGAGCCCGAGGGCGACGAGCAGGTAGACGAAGCCAATGCCGGCCGTGGGGCCCTCGCCGCCGGGGAAGGCGGAGGTGCCGTTGAGGAAGGCGGTCTGGATGCCGTCGATCAGGGTGATCGGGGAGAACAGGCCCAGCCAGTCGATGGCGCCGGTGGAGCCGGTGTTGTACGCGATGCCCTGTACGGCGGTCACGGCTCCGTACGGGATCAAGAGCACGGCGATGATGGCGGCGACGCCGAACCCGCGACGCGGCGTCAGCGCGGCCATGACCAGGCCGAGGCCGGCGAAAAGCAGCGACAGGAGCAGTACGGAGGCCAGCCCCTGCCCGAAGCCCTCGGTCTGGTCCCCGAAGTCGAACTTCGCGAGCAGCGAGCCGATGTACATGATCAGCAGCGGGGTCGCGGTGAGGATGAACAGGGCCGAGGCCATGGCCGCGAACTTGGCCACGACGTAGTCCACGCGCTCGATGGGCCGCGAGAAGTACAGCGGCACCGTCTTGAAGCGCAGGTCCCGGGAGACCGACTGCGGGGCCTGGGAGGCGAGGTACAGGCCGATGATCACCTGGGTGGTCAGGGCGTACGTCGTGTACTTGATCGGCAGGTCGGTGGAGCCGGGCACCGCGATGGCCACCGCGACGATGATCAGCGCGGGAACGCACATCACCGCGAAGAGGATCATCGGCAGCACTTTGGACTTGGCCGAGCGACCGAGGCCGTACGCGCCGCGCAGCGACTGCGAGAACAGCGACTTGCGCGCGTAGGCACGGCCGAGCCGGGGGCCGTCGTAGGACCGGTAGCCGATGTTGTGGATCTGGGTCGAGGTGTCAGGCGCCATCGGAACCGGCTCCCTTCTGCTGGGTGGGCCGCGCCTGCGGGGCGTGCGGCGCGGACGGGTCGTTGTCGCGGAAGACCTCCGCGATGTGGTGGCGGCGCTGCTCCATGCGGACCAGGCCGATCCCCAGGTCGGCGACGGTGTCGCGGACCGTGTCGTACGTCTCCTCGCCCGTCGCCTCGACGAGGAGGACGTGGCCTGCGCCCGGCAGGCCCTGCTCCTCGCCCACGTGCAGGGTGATGCCCGCCTCGGTGAGCGCCTTGCGCAGCGCGGCGGTGCCGTCCGGGTGGGTGTCGGAATCGGTGACCTCGACCGCCAGGGTCGTGGTGCTCTGCATGAACTCGCTGGTGGAGCTGGAGCGCAGGAGCTTGCCGCCGTCGACGACCACGACGTGGTCGCAGGTCCGCTCCAGCTCTCCGAGAAGGTGCGAGGTGACCAGGACAGAGATCCCGAAGTCGGTGTGGATACGGCGGATCAGGCCGAGCATCTCGTCGCGACCGACCGGGTCCAGGCCGTTGGTGGGCTCGTCGAGCAGCACCAGCTGGGGGTCGTGGACGAGCGCCTGGGCCAGCTTGACCCGCTGCTTCATGCCCGTGGAGTAGCCGCCGATGGGGCGGTAGCGCTCCTCGTACAGACCCACGTGGCGCAGGGTGTCGGCGGTCCGTTCGCGGGCGGCGGTCGGGGGCAGCCCGGACATGCGCGCCATGTGCACGACGAACTCGGTGGCCGAGACGTCGGGGGGCAGGCAGTCGTGCTCGGGCATGTAGCCGACACGCTCACGGATGGCGCTGCCATGCGTGGAGACGTCGAGTCCGAGCACGGCGGCACGGCCCTCGGTGGCGGGGGACAGTCCCAGCAGAATCTTGATCAGCGTGGACTTGCCGGCTCCGTTGGCGCCCACGAGCCCGGTAACGCCGGGCCCGATGTCCAGGGAGAGCCGGTCGAGGGCGGTCACTCGGGGGTACCGCTTGCTCAGGCTTTCGGTCGCGATGACAGTCACAGGCTCGACGTTAGTGGTGCGTGCCGCGCGGATCGTCAGACCAGGAGCCGGATCCCGTCTCCGCCTTGAGGACTACAGGACCCGCCCAAAGGCTGATGTGGCCCGGGTTGAGTCGGCACGGAGCGCGGTGACGGTGTTGCCATCGTTCCGTTTCTCCGTGCCGCTCGCCGAACCCGGCGTGCACCTCTCAACCTCGATCCACCGCGTGATCTTTGATCACGCGGTGTGATTGCTTTTGTGGTGGGTTTCCGGATTCGGGCAGGCCGGTATCCCGGGTGGCCGTCCCGGTGGCGGGTTCTCCGAGGTTCTTTCTGGTCG
>NZ_JAPNLK010000088.1 GCF_026627505.1 Streptomyces sp. H27-H5
GCTCGACAGCTACATCATCAACCGCAACGAGAACGCCAAGCCCTTCCGCTGGACCTACAAGGGCACCCCACTCAAGGAAGCAGCCTGACCAACACCCCTCCACGAACTTTCGCGGTGCAGCACTAGGAACCCGCTACGCGAAGCCGGAACGGGTCGTGATGCCGATCGTCACCGCCCCGTCGGATCATGTCCCACACCTCCAGCTTGCTGATCTTGTGACTGCTGCCACGACTGCCGCAGTTTCAGGGCGGGAGGCAGGGCAGGAGCTTGTCGACGTGCTCAAGCCGCTGGCACGTCGCAACGCATACGGCTACGTCGGCGGCGCTGGACTGGTGTTCTGGCCGCCCAACCTCAACGACCTCTACTACTGGGTGCTCGGAGAGGACACTTACGTCAAGGGAGGTACGGGCCACCCCATCGGGCCCACGAACGATCCATTCGCACAGCCGGGGCGCCCCTTCCGGAACAACAGCGGAATCCCGGACTAGTCCAATGCTGCGCCCAGCAGGCGGTGTTCATGCGCACCGAGGTAGCGCACGGCGGCCTCCTCGCTCACACGGAGCTGGTCACGAAGCGCGATAACGATCAGACGACGCAGCATCACGGGATCGGTGGTGACCTCGACAGGGGGAACCGCGGGCTCGACGGCGCCCTCCGTGATCCGTTCGGATCGGATTGCCCCGTCTGCGATGTGCGTGACGTCGGGTTCGCTCATGGGCCCACTCCAGGATGCGAGGTCGTCGTACTGAGGCTGTACCGCTGTACGTACGTTACGACGTCCCCCGTGACCGTAGGGTCGGCGCCTTCATCCACGACCAGCTCGCGCGCCCAAACGGTGGCGCTGGCAACAGTCAGGGGCTGCTCCCAACCGCCGGCCGAGGTCCGTCCGAGAAACCCCCGGCGGACCCGGTCGGCCAGCCACTCGGCTTGGTCGACGCGGGCGGCAACGATCGTCACCTGATAGGTGAGGTGGGCGTCCTCGGAAGCGTCAGAGAAAGGCGCGCCGTCCACCGGGCCGCCCATCGGATACAGGACGCTGTACGGCGGCGGCGCCGGTTTGCCGTTCACCAGCGGAAGCACCCCGACCCCGCAGGGCCGGCCGGTGGCCGCCACCAGCATCGTGCGGACGGCCACGGTCACAGGGGCGCGGTCGATCACTCGGCGCCCCGCGTGAAGTGGTCGGCGGCCGGGCCTTCGATGCTGAGGACGCCGTACCGGCACAGCCCGAGAGCATCCCACTCGCTGAGCCCGGGGGTGGTGATGACCGACAAGGAGCGGTCACCGTCCGCGTCCAGGACTTCCGCGACGACCACGGCACGGGAGAGGATGCCCCGCTCGTGCCCGCCGAGGACCTCGGTCAGCACGGTCTCGATGTCTGCGGCCAGCTCGTTCACAGGGCACGCTCCACCGCTGCACCGAGCAAGCGGGCGACGATAGGACCGGCCTGCTGCATCGCGGGTCCGACGTGCGGGAACGGGGGCTGCGCGTACCGGCGGCCGAGGCTGTCCGTGCCGACGAACCCGTACTCAAGACGCCGGGCCTGCGGTGCGGTCGATCCGACCTGCGCGACGAACACGGGCCCGGCCGCATGGACTTCGGACTGCCACGATGCCCGGTAGCGGCCGGTGATCACGCGCGGGCCCGGACGGCCGGATGCCCGCTGCCGGATCTGGGCGACGAGCAGCGCGGCACTGACCCGCATCGCTGTCTCGGACTCCGACCGGAGGACAACCCCACCACGGTCCAGAGCGGCAGCGAGCGCGGCGGGGTGATTGTACGAGTCCGCCTTCTTACCCATCGGTCCTCCGGTTGTGCTGCTCCAGCCACACCGTACGGATCACCGGGAAGCTGGAGACCTCACCCAGGGTCGTCACCTCGTACGTGCGACCGCGTGCCTGCTCGTCCAGAGACTTGACCACCAGCACCGTGTCGTGGTCTTCGAGCTCGGGGGCCGCAAGAGGCAGGATCAGCTTGTAGCCGGCCCGGACCTCTTCCAGCCATGCCCCGTCCCGGCCGCGCGAACGGATCTTCTCCTGTTGCGGGTAGAGGCCAGCCCGGCCCTCGTACACGACCAGGGGCGCCGCCGGAGCGAGTGCCCCCGTTTCCGGGTCGAGGATCTCCTCCCCGGCGGCCCGAGTCACCTTGACCCAGTCCGGCATCATGTGCCGCTCCAGAACACGGCTGACACTCAGCTGATCAAGCACCGGCCGCCCACTCCTTCAGCTGGGCGAGCAGCCCGCGGGTCAGCTCACCCGGTTGACCATCAAGGTCATCGCGGGCGAACACAGCCTCATCCAGCTTCCGGGCGTCGACCGCGTTGAGGAATTCGATCACCACATGCTGGAGATCCGCCGGCTCGGCCATGACCTCTGCCAGGCCGTCGAAGCCGAAGCCCTCCCAGCCAGGCGACAGATAGAGGGTGATCTCGGGGCCCTCATCGACGGTCTGCGTGATCCGGTACGCATCCACGGCCGCCGCCACGTCCTGCCCATCGACCTCGATCACGGCCGGTCCGCCCGGGCGGGCAGCAACACGGACACGTCGGGCCTCATCGAAAACGCTCATGATTCGGAGCCTAGGTGTACGAGACAGACGCCCAACCTGGCCAAACCACCAACCTGACAGCGGTCACCCCGGCATCCTGGCGACGTGAAAACGGAACACCTCATCGCGCTCTGGGCCATCCCCGCAGGGGTTGTCGGCACGATCATCGGCACTGTCCTCGGCGCCCGACTCACCGCACGGGCCGTCAGGCACAGGGACGAGCAGATAGCCCGTGACGAACTCGAACGACTGGCAGACGAGTTCGCAAACGCCGTCCTCGCAATTCGGATCACCGGCCACACCAGCGACTTCCTGTGGAACGGTCGAAACGCAGTCCTTAAGACGATCCTCATGGCCGGCACGCAGTTCGCCGCCGGAATGCTGACGCCGACCCGAACCGGAGCCGCCGCGATCTCCGAAGGCTCCGCACGGGCCAGCGCCCTGATCGCCTTCATCGACGGGAACCGCAACCAGGCCGCCACCGAAGTCGCCACCGCCCTCAAGCACGCGATTCGCTGCTCCATGCCCCTCGCCCGACACGAGCACCCGGACGTCGCCGCCACGACCGACGCCGTCCTCGACGCAGTGCTCCACCACCGTAGCCAGCCCGTCCTGGACAACCGACTCCGCGCCTTCCGCAACGCCGTGCGGACGGCGGCAACACCGCCTCCTTCGCAGTGGCGCCGCGCAGCCCGTTCGGTACGGGCGCGATGCACCGCAACGGTCACTTACGTGCGGACCCGTCTCAGGCGCACTCCCGCCTCTGCGCCGTAGCCACCAGTACACGCCGCCCCTGGACCGTCACGTTCGCTGCCGTAGCGTGAGCCACGTCCATTAATCAAAGCTGGCTGCTGTGCTTATCGGACCCGATGCCCCGCCCTCGCCCGAGGAGCGGGGCACCGCCATTTCTTGCCACGGAGCGCCTCGTGCTGACTGTTTCCTCTTCTGCCCATTACGGCCCTCCATGACCGCCAGCGCGGCGCGGCGGGACCACGCGGAACTAGCGTTTCGGTCAAAGAACGGCCGCCGGGATCGAACCGTCCACCCGGGGGCACGAGAGCCGCATGACTCTCCTCCTGCTGTTCCTGCTGCCCCTCGGCCTGGCCCTGGTGCTGGTGGCCACCCGTGAACCGCACCACCGCGGCTGGCAACGCGAGGGCCGTTGATTGAGCGCACGTTTCTCGGCTTCGCCAGGAGTAGGCCCTCCTGCAGAGGCTTTGATCGTCAAGTCCAGGATCGCGACGAGGACGTGATGCCCGGATCCGCGTCCCGCCGAAGGGGTCCGGGCAGCCCCAGAACCCTTGGACTCCTGCCAGGTAGGCATGGCCTACGTCCTTCAGGTGCTACGCCGACCGCCCCGCCTGCCGCCAAGGGCGTGTTGACCATTGCTCTTCGTCACTGCTTCGGACGAATCGGGCGCGCAGGCCGCCGTCCGAATTGCGGCGGAATCTGAGCGGTGGTGAGTAGCGATGTCTGCCCTGCGCACCAGTCGGCGAACCAGCTAGGTACGGCTCCAGTCCCCTTCAGGGCGTGTAGTTCTCTCATGCTGAACGGCTCTGCTCCCGAGATGACAGTGCGTCCTGGGCCGTTGATCCGTGTACTGATCGCCCGGTCGAACCATGGTTCTCCATGGATGAAGGCGACATGCTTGTGAAGAGGGTGGTGGGCGGGCGCCGTCACTTCGAAAAGTGCGCAGCATGCCCAGATGAAGGCGTCGCGGATATCAGGATTCTGAGCAGCCTCGGCAAGCTTGTCGGGTGCCAAGACGGTGGTCTCCTCCCCGAGGCGCGCAAAAACGGTGCTGAGGAAGGTGCCGTCAACCTGAGGCAGGCCAGCTCGCATTGATGCGCCAAAAGCCGCTGTGATCTTGCCCGCGTCGTGGAACCCATCGCCTTCGGCGAGAAGTTCTTCCATGTCCAGAACAACCGGCCCGGGGACTGTTTCGCCGAATGCTTGGAATCCCAGAGTCCACTCCCAGGCGTCGGGAAGTTGGTCTGGCTCCACCAGCGCGTTGCGCAGCAGGTATGCCATGAGGGGAGGGTCCGGAAGCCGCGTGATTCCCTGGGTCACTTCGTACATCTGCTGTTCCCACTGCGGATCGAACATCGGGGTTTCTCCGCTCCAGTAGAAGCGCGCCCACCTGACGAGGGCTTGTAGGGCATGGCGCGGTTCTGCGCGGAGTTTGGCTATAAACCTGTCCCTCGGGTCTCGGGAGAGTTCAAAGACGGCCATCGCGGTGTCGCGGCTTGCTTCCGGCGTGCCCGCAGCCCAGGCGACCAAGAGGGCATCGAAGATGGCATCCGTCGATTGGGGGGGCAGTGGAGCTGCGTTCATCACGCGCAGACACAGTGAAAGGTACTTCGCGGAGGCCTCGCGGCTGCTGTTTTTGGACCTCTGCATCAGGCTGAGGACGACATCGCGTGCGCCGCCGTCATATTTCACGTCGGCGCACTGGAAGATCACGTCCACCAGCACGGAGCTCGCGTCCCGATCGTAGGCGAGGACCATCTCTTCGACTACCTCGTCGAGTGTTCGCGCACGCCGCACGAGGGCTTCCGCTGCGAAGTACTCCATGAAGGTGCGGTGCGTGAAGCCAAACAGTCGGTGGTCGACGGAGTCCGTGCCCTGATAGGAAAGCAGCCAGGCTCGGTCCGCGCAAAAATCCAGGAAGTCCTGAGCCCGGTAGCGGGCGTCGACCTCGTTGACCGAGGCCGTGTCCGTGAAGAAGGTGGCGATCAGCTTTCTCAGCTGCCCTTCTTGCACGCCGGCTTGGGCCGTCTGGCTCTTGTAAAAGAAGAGCGCAAGTTCCTGCATCAGGCGGTTGCCGTAGTCCCGGTGGTCTATCGGCTGCTCGATGTGGCGCATGGCGTCCCATCGCTGGAACAACAGGTCGGCACACTGCTCGTACACGAGGCGGCGATTACGTGGGATGTACCCGCGGGCGCGGTACAGGGCGCACAACAGCGAGAGCATGAGGGGGTTCGTTCGAATGTCGGGAACGTTCTCCGTTTCCCGCATGAACGCCAGACGTTCCTGCTCGGATCGTTCCGTAGCCGCGAACCACTTCTCCGTGTACTGGCCGACCTGCTCAAGAGAGAAGTCGTCCAGCTCAAAGATGTCGAAGTGCTTTGTGTCGAATGGGGCCTTGTTGTATCCGACGCGCCGAGCCGTAACGAGAATCGGTATGAGTGGGAATCGGTTCGCGAACGCCTCGATGGTCCGCACGAAATTCATACGGCGGCCGATGTCGACGATCTCATCGATACCGTCGAAGATCACGAAGGAGCGGCCGAGGGTAGCGAGGTCTCCGACAACTTCCTCTGAAACCTCCAGTTGCAGATTCTCACGCAGCGAGCGGGTGATCGCCGACAGGATGTATGCGGCCCCGTTGGGGACATCCTTGCAGGCCACCACAAGAGGGGCGTAGGCAGTGCCCGAGCCGGAACGGGAGAGCTGATGGACGAGATTTTGCGTCATAGTGCTCTTGCCGACACCCGGATTGCCAAGGACTACACACCGTGGGCGCCCCAGGGGTGAAACCAGGAAGGAGTCGTCATGGAATTCATCGGAACCGCGCTTGTGGAGGTTCCGCTGCACATATAGCGCCTCGTGATCGAAGCGGGACGTCTCACTGCCGGGACTGAAGGTGTGGGCGAGGTTGAGTTCGGCGTACCGACGTTCCGATGCGGCTCTGATGTCAGCCAGCACCTCACGTGCCTGCTTTACTCGTGTCGATGATCCGAGAATGTCGACAATGTCTCGAAAGGCAACGTTGGGAGGAGCGTCGCCACCTGCCACCTGAGGCGCGGCTCCGATGTAGGCGGTGACCTTCTCCAGGTCGGCGGCGCTGAGCGTCGCGGTGATGCTGTCATCACGCGGGAACACGCTCTCCATGTAGGACACAGCGAGCCGCCAGAGCGCGTCTGCGAGCCCAGACCAGTTGTAGCCATGCTCGTCGCAGAAGTCTTCCGCCCGGGCCGTGAAGGTATCCTCGTACTCCGTCTCAAGCGACGCCAGTGCGTCCTGAGACCTGATACCGAGCCTTGCAATGAAGAGGAACTGCGACAGCGCGACGATTTCCGGCTGTTCGAGGAATTGCGATACCTGGGCTACCTGGTCCTGGGTCAGCAGAGCTACCGTCTCACCCGCGCCATCTTTGAGGAGAAGACCTCCACGCTCGTCGGACTCCTCCGACCAGATGGCAGGCGGAGTATCTCCCGTCACTGGGGTTGACGACCTCGACACGAACGCCGCTGCAACGCGTCCGATCACGCTGCCCACAACTACTGGCTCCACTGATGCCCCCTCCGCGCGGTCCGTTTCACATCTTCGCAGAAGACATGTCGCGGCTGTGGCCCTTACCTGTCCGCGAGGCCAGACGAACGGCACTGCATGGGCTGGTCTTGGTCGGGCCACAGCCTGCGGGCTCGGTGGCGATGTCTGGGCGCGGGCCGTCCGAGCAAGGACTGGAAGCCAGGCACGCGATGCGGTGAGGCTGTCCAACTGAAAGTGGCGTCGAGGTGCCCGGTGAGATTCATGCTCGGAAGGGCTCAGCTCACCGTCGGGGACGGCTGGTCAACGGCACCGACACGAGGGTCTCCGGCATCCCCGGGACAGGATCGTCCGGCGCTGTCTGGGTGTCGAGCTGGTTCAGCCGGCGTTCGAGGGCCGCCACATTGGCCGAGTGGTCGATCGTCGCGACTCCGTTGACGGTCACGCGCAGCGGCTCGGAGAGCAGGGCAGCGATTCGCTCGCTCAGCACTTCACCCGCGACGGCCCGCGCACTGCCGAGCTGGTCGTATCTCTGGGCGAGGTCGACGGGGTCGGTATCGGGACCTAGCTGCGAGATCAACCACCTCAGGGTGCCGCTATCCATGGTGCTCCTCTTGCAGGTGAAGGGGCGGGGAGGAGTGTGGACTCCTCCCCGCCGGGGACTATGCCAGCGTCTTGCGCGCGGGCTTGGCCTTCGGCGCTGGTTCGTTTTCCCAGCACTTCGGGTTGGTGATCTGGTCGGCGATCTCCGGGTCCGTGACTTCCGTTCCAGGGGTGAGGACGATCGGCGTGCGGTCGACGGGGTCGAGGACGTGGACGGTCGCGGCCAGGACGCCGAGCGCCCGGAGGGCGGCGCTCACAGGACCGTCGCGGTGATGTGGCAGTCCGGCGCGGCGAGGACCGGCATGGCGACGGCGGCCCCCTTCGTCCACACCTGGACCGGGTCATCGGTGGCATCGCGGGTGATGACGATGCCCGGTGCCTCCTCGCGTTCGATCTGCGGGTCGGTGCCGCGGGACAGAGCCAGGGACTCCGCGGTGGTGCCGTACTGGGTCTGGCCCCACTTGGCCCGGTCCGGCGGCAGGAGGATCCACTTGTCCTCGGGGAGCACCCGCTTGGACACGTCGTCCTGCCAGACCTGCGCCTTGTAGAGGGTGATCGGCGGCAGCCCGTACGTGCCGCGCACGCTGTTGACCTGCTCGGGGGTGAGGACCGAGGTCGGGAGCTGGCCGCCGAGCGGGACGCCGTGGTACGCGGCCCGGTAGGCGGCGTTCCCCGCGAGGTGAGACCAGGCGCGGCGGGAGGTGAGGACCAGCTCGGGGGCCGGAGCGCCGATCGAGTCGAGGTGGTCGATCCACCGCAGCTCGTCCGCGAGCGGGTCCGCGTCCGGTGAACTCCACGGCTTCGGGGCGGTCGGCATGTTCGCGGCCGGTACGCCGTAGTCGACTTCGACCGTGAGGCCGTTCTCCCCGGCCAAGCTGAACTTGCCGTCGACCAGAACATCACCGGCGGCGAGTTCGAGGCGGGAGCGGATCGCTTCGACGTGGCGTTCCACGTCGTCGTAGAGAAGCTCGATGAGTCGATCCTCATCCGCGCCGCGCGCCGCGTCCAGGAGGAGCTGCTCCATTTCGCCCACCAGGAGCTTCTGGCCCAGCGCGGGCAGAGTGCCCTCGGTCTGCGTGGCCTCGGCCTGACGCTTCGCGAAGGGCACGCTCGTGTCGTAGGCGCGGTACGACGCCGTGTTGACGCGCCGCTTCGAGTTGCGGATGCGCCACTTCACGTCCTGTACCTGCGTCTCCGCGAACACGGTCTGCGTCAGGAGGAAGTCACCAGGGTTGGGGATGGAACGGGCGTAGACGGTCAGGTCCGCAACGCTGACGTTCTTCAGGAGGTCGGAGATGCTCATCAGCTCACCGCCAGGAAGCGCAGCTGCGCGCCGGCCGGGTTCGCGGTGATCTTCGACGGGTCGATACCGCCGGGGATCTTCGCTGTCTTCACGGTGCCGTGCCAGAGCAGGGCCGCCGGGATCTTGGTGGTGCCGGGGGTGAAGGCGGCCTCGGCGTAGACGAGGCCGGCGAGGACCTGACGGCCGTCGGTGGCCGCCGGGTCGTACGCGCCGTACAGGCCGGACGCGGTGATACGGCCCACGGGCACGCCGGAACGCACGAAGCCGTGGGGGCCGGTGGCGGTGGGCTCGACGTAGTGGATGGACTTGGTGAGCTTGGTCAGGTCGAGGGTGATCGTCTCGGTGGAGTCGGTGCCGTGCCGGGAGGCAAGCCAGTCCCGGTCGGCAGTGACGGTCACAGAGGTCGTGTACGGCTGGATCAAGCCGCTGTCTCCTGTTGCGATGGAGGCGACACGCACTCACCCTAAGCTAAGTGGTGGAGCGGTCCACGAGGAGAAACGGGGCGTGGTCCCCGAGCACGAGCCGTCGAAGCTCGGGCAGGTCTAGCTGGACGAGGGGACCAGCCCACGGCGGCGGGCCATCGCGAGCCCGGCCGCGCCAGGCTTCGAGGTCTGGCCGCCCGGGCGGGGCGGGGGCACGGACGCCGGAGCACCCCCCGGCGCGGGCGGGACCGGAGCAGGTCCGGGCGATGCGGGGCCGAACAGCTCCGGCCGTCGCTGCCGAAGGTCCTGTGCGGCCTGCGCCAGCGCGGCGTCATCGGCGTCCTCGGGAGCGCGCAGCAGCACCACGGCATCGTCCAGGCCGGTGCCGGCCGCGCCGAGACCGGCAAGGGCTGCGCGCTTGACGGCTTCTCGCTCCCGGGCAATGGCCTGCGCCTCACGCTGGCCGGCGGCAGCCTCCCGGGCGGTCAGCTCCTGCTCACGGCGCTGCACCTCGGTGAGCTGCTGCTTCTCGGCCTCCCTCTGGGCAGTAACGAACTGCTCCAGCTCGGCCGCCGACGCGAAGCCCAGGCGGTCCACCAGTGCGCGGGCACCCGCACGAGCGCCCTGATCCTTCTCGCGGGCCATCAGATGCTGAAGCTGCTGCTGCCCGAACGTGACCTGCGTGTCCGGGGAGTTGGACGGGTCCTCGGAGGACGCGCCCAGCACGGGGAAGATCGGGCGGCCGTCACGGCGAAAGCCAAGTACAGCCGTCGGAGAAGGAAGGATGCGGGACATCAGGGCGTGACTCTCCTCGACGTCCCCGCGCCGAGATCGAGTCTACGGACCCCAACGCGACGCTTCTCCTGGAGCCCTGACTCCCCCTCCTGGCAAGATCAACAGCAAAGCGATCAGGGGGCGACATGGAAGACAACAAGGTCTCGCCGGACAAGGAGCCACAGGGGCGACTGGGTGGGTACAGGAACGCGATCGTGGCCGGTGCGGCCGTCATGGCGGTCGGCGTCGGCATCGCGGCATGGCAGCCCTGGCTGGACCGAGACCCGTTTACGGCGTACCAGGTGGGACTGCAAGAAGCCCAGTACACGGTCCCCGGATCGTCGCCGGGGACCTGCGTACGGATGGCTGCCTCCGAGGAAGAGCGCGTCATCTACGACGAGGACGGCGAGCGGCTCGCGGCTGGTCGAGACCCCAGGGAAGGCGAAGTGCTGGGGCCGGAGTTCGGAGAGTTCGCGGGCGACTGCCTGTTCACCTCCCCCATAGACAACGTCCCCGGTGGAAAAGGCACTTACGTCGTGCAATGGGGAGGCGGCACCCGAAGCAAGTACTCGGAAGAGGACATGCGTGAGTCAGCCAAACTCCAGAAGGAACGGTTCAAGACGAAGCGAAAGTCGGACTTCAAGCCCTCTCTGGAGGACTGACCTCCTCGTCCCTCCCCGGTTGAGACGAACGGGCGTCCTCGGCCGGGGAGGCGGCAGGGCGTCGCGCGGTGATCCGCTCAACCTCCTCGCGGGCATCCTCGATCGGATACCCGGCGTCCTGCAACATTCCCACCCCCGTCTCCAGACTCAGCACGCAGGCACCCACCCCGCGCACCACCTCGTCCAGAACCGCACTGCGGTCGGTCGGGGTGTGCGGACCGAACGCGAGCCGGACGGGCGGAGTCGGACCGGTGGCCCACCCCTCCGCCTGCCCGGCCTGGTGGATGCGCTGCACGAGCTTGAACAGCAGCGCGTACTTGTGGGCTCGGGCCAGGCGCATCGCGTCGACGAGGGAGTCCAACGGGCCCAGCGACAGCTGGAGGGCGTAGCCGGACGGCACGTCGGAGGGGTCGACCGTGCCGAGCGATACCGCGGGCAGCCGCGCGTTCACCGCCGCACGGTCGCGGATCTCTTCCACCCTAGACCGCAGTTCCGCGAGCTGCCCGGAGGTGTCCAGGACATCCATCCGGCCGCCGTCCGCGAGCTGGAAGATGGTTCCGGGGGACACGGCCAGCGGTCGCGGCCGCCCCGTCACCCTGTCTACCTCGGCGCGAGCCCCGGCAAGACCGATGATCGGGGCGCCCGTGGTGGCTGAAGCCCGAGCCGAGTCCGTGTCGGTCTCCGCGAGCTCGTCCAAGACCTGCATCACGGTGGCCAGGGTGGATTGTCCGAAGTGCTCACCGTCGGCCACCGTGTTGCTGATGTGGACGAGGGGGAGGAAGTCAATGCGTAGATCGAGCCTGTGCAGCACCTCACCGTCGGAACGAGTGCGGAACCGGGCCCGTTCCATGGACAGGTCATCCAGGCTCTGGCCGTGGCGTAGGTCATCGAGGGACCATTCGGCGTCCGTGAGGTAGCAGGTGATGCCAGTTGGCCGGTCCGGGGCCCACGGGTACCGGCGCTCGATGGCCCCGTTGTCCGCCCGGGACACATCGCCCGCCTCCAGTGGACGCCCGCCGGTGCCGTCAGTTACGAGGCCCCGGCCAGCTGATCCGTCCTCCAGCGCGTGGGGTCCTGCGGCCACGATCGGCCCCAGCTCGTAGGTGATCCTTCGGACCCGGGCCTTCGTACCCTGCTGGGGGTCTTCGGGGATCTCCCACGCCAGGTGCACCCGCTGCGGGTAGTCGCCCGGGTCTGCATCTTCCTCCAGAACGGGGAAGTAGAAGCCCGGATCGTAGGTGCGCAGCCTGACCCGGCCCTTCTGCGGGTCCCACGCCAGGAGGTACACGGCATCCCCGAGCAGGACGGCCTTCCGCTCGGCTGCCTGCATCCGGAGCGGAAACAGCTCGGCCTCCGCCCAGGACCGCAGCCGTTGCTGCACGTCGGACGCCGCCAGCGTCTCCGGACTGGCGTTCTCATCTCCCGCGTGCTCTGCACCGGCGACGACGATCTGCTGTGACTTGCCGAGGAGGTGAGCGAGGGTGGTGTCCACGAAGGCGGCTGCGTCGCCGAACTCCCGCCGCTCGGCGCCAGAATCGTTGCCTGTGAGCGCGGCCAGTTCGCCAGCCTGATTCGCGTCGTAGGCGGCCAGAACTTTGTAGGCGGCCAGCCGCCGGACTGCGTCCTTCGGCAGCCAGGTAGCTTGCGGCGCGAGTCCACGATGCGGACGCCCATCGGAAGTCGCCGCCATCATCGGTTTGTAGTTCAGCCACGACCAAGCGTCGGACACGAATGTGCTTAGGCCCATGGAGAAGCTCCCTGATGGCCCCGCGCCGATTACAGCTTACGGGCGAACACGGGCAGCTCTGGGCGCAGCAGGTGCGCCTCCAAGGATCCGAGGCTGTCCCGTCGTGAACACCGAACGGACAGGCGGGGCGAGCCTGCCGCCGAGGCATGTGATTCGGGCGAGGAGGGCGCTGATGGTTTTGCCGTTGAAGCGGCGCACGCCGGCTTCACTGCCTTCCAGAGTGCCGGGATGACCTCTCGGGGCAGGTCGGAACCTTCGCTTGCAGGGGGAAGCTGACGCGGCCCCGACGCCAGAGCGCGGAATCGGGGGCCGCGGACTGCACCGGCCCGACGTGGGGGTCCAAACCAGTGCACATGTCACAGGGCCCAACGCGCCGCCCACCCCCAAGGACACGTTCCGAGTCACCGCACACCGGCTCCCGCCGCCTGAGAGGGGACGCTCCTCGATCCCGAACTCAGGGGTGTCCCGTCGATGTGCGACTTGATGGCGTCGGTGATGAACCGGCGGGTGTGGTCAGGGTCGAGGGCCTGGCCTTGGAGGTGGTCATACATCGCGCCGTAGGCCTGCACGTCAGATGGTTTCTCCAGGTAGAGATCGCTGGTGAACCGCTCCAGATACACCACCCCTGCCTCGGGTCTGTCGGCGGACCTCAGGATGGAGAACTGCCCCGTCAGGCCCGGGTGGGCCCCCACCGCGCAGGTGAGGACCTGCACTGTGACGTGCGGCTCGGCGCCGAGCGCGTTCAGGTGCTCCAGCTGCTCGCGCATCACGTCGGGAGAGCCGACGACACGACGCAGAACCGACTCGTCCAGGACGACCCACAGGCGCAGCGGGCACGCCGGGTCGTAGATTCGGTGCTGCCGGCGCAGTCGCGCCTTCAGACGCGCGGCCGCCTGTTCGACCGTGAGCAAGGGGATCGTTTCCTCAATGACGGTCTGGGCGTAGGCGGGGGTCTGCAAGAGGCCGGGGATCAGCAGGGGCTCGTAGGTGTGGATCGAGGAGGCGTCCATCTCCAGGCCGATGTAGGCGCTGTTCGGGAGGTCGTCGTAGGCGTGCCACCAGCCCGGCCTGCCGGATTCTCTGGCCATCTGCATCAGCGAGTCGATGACCTGCTGGTCCCTCACTCCGTACATCGCGCACAGATCGCGTACATCGCGGGGGTTGGCGGAGCGGCGGCCGTTCTCCAGGTGACTGATCTTGGGTTGGGAGACCATGAGGCGCTCGGCCACCTCGGTGCTCTTGAGCCCACTGGCCTGACGGAGTCGGCGCAGCTCCGCCCCCAGACGCCGTCTCCCGACGGTGGGATTGCTGTTCGCCACCATGGGCGGGCTACCTCCGGCCTCACGTCATCGTCCTGGTCCGCAGATTGCCACGAAAAGGGACTTACAGATCACGTGCCATGCCGTCGTGCTGAACATCGGCAAGGTCCGGGCCCGGAAGAGCCTCACCGAGCCGGAGACATCCGAGAACCGCCGGGCAAACGGCCCCGGCAACCAGCAACAGGGACATCTTTTTGAACGGTTCGCAAGACAGGACTGACCTGCGGCGACCCCGGCGGCAGAGGACCCCTGCGGCACCGCAGGGGTCCTCTCGCCGTTCAAGATCATTCACATTGATACTGACTGTTCCGTTGGTCCCCGGGCTCAACTTGGTTCCGGTGATTGACCACTGAGGGCGTTACCGTCGCCCCGAGAGCCGCCTGTCCCGGTAGTCGGACGACGCGGGGCCGCTGCGCTGCGGGTCGGCGAGCTCGGTCAGGCCGTGCACGGCGGCGTCCATGCGGTCGGGGGAGTCCATGCCCGCAACCCAGGTCACCATCTGCTGCTCCAGGGTCGGCCATTGCCCGACATGGTGCACCCGGCCCTGTTCGTACAGCTGGGCGATCGGCTCCGCGCGCAACCTCTTGCCGTGCTTCGCCGTGACCGGGAGCACCGCGGGCATGAGCATGTTCTGGGTGCGCTGCTCACGCTGGAGTTCCTGCCATGCCTGGTGAAGGATCTGGCGGCTCATGTCGCCGCCGTAGTTCGCCTCCACCACGATGGCGTCGGCGCGTAGCTCGATCGCGAGCAGGCATGCCTCCCGTCCCCAGGCGTCCGCGCCACGGTTGCCGGAACGGTCGTCGAGGACGTACAGGTGCCCTTCTGCGTCGCGGGCTGCGGCGACGATGCCGGTTTCGTCGCCCACTGCGGACTCGCCGCCGGCCGGGTCGACCGCGACCACGATCCTGCTGAGATCGATGCCGCGAAGCTGCGCGGCGCTGATCCGGTTGTCGGTAATCCATGCCCAGTCCCAGACTCCGCCGTCCTGTGGGCGGGGCTGCTGCTGGTAGAGGCTCCACCAGACGCG
This sequence comes from Streptomyces sp. H27-H5, assembly GCF_026627505.1. Classification (GTDB taxonomy): domain Bacteria; phylum Actinomycetota; class Actinomycetes; order Streptomycetales; family Streptomycetaceae; genus Streptomyces. The sequence continues at coordinate 14,674 of NZ_JAPNLK010000088.1, forward strand.
TTCGCCCACGGATCGGCGGATCTCGGCGAGGGCGGCTTCGTCGTACCGCTGCGGCCAGAGGGGGCCGCCTACCGGCCTGCCGAGCGCATCGTTCTCGGACAGGGCGAGGGCGGGCAGGTCGATGTGCGTCCATCGGCTGCCCTCGTCGGCCAGGACACGGCCGGCGAGGTCGTCTTCGTCCCATCGGGTCTGGATGAGGATGACGGAGCCACCCGGCTCGATGCGGGTCAGGAGGACGGCCTGCCACCACTCCCACAGGCGTTTGCGCATGGTGGGCGAGGACGCTTCGGCGGCGTCCTTGATCGGGTCGTCCACGACCGCCAGGTGCGCGCCCTTACCGGTGAGGCCGCCGCCGACACCGGCTATGACGGCGCCGCCCTCGGTGCCCAGCAGGTCGAAGCGGTTCGCAGCCGAGGATCCGGGCCGCAGGGCGATGCCGATCTGGGGGCCGTAGGTGAGGATCGCGTCGCGGATCCAGCGACCGTGGTCGTCTGCCAGGTCGGAGGAGTACGAGGCGATCATCACCCGGTGCTCCGGGCGGCGCCGCAGGTACCACAGGGGTGCCCATCGGGCGGCCCGCCGGCTCTTGCCGTGCCGGGGTGGCATCGTCAGCAGCAGCTTCGTCGGCACCCCGGCCGCGACCCGCTCGAAGGCGGCGTCGATCAGCCCGAGGTGGGGGGCCTGCATCTCCCGTTCTTCGGTGAGGACGGCCGCCATCGCTCCGGGAGAGCGATCCATTGCCAGCCCGCGCTCGATCTGGGCGAGCCGGGCACGGAGTTGCGGTGTGGAAGCTGCGGCGATCTCGCGGCGGCGCGACGCGGGGAGCGTGCGATACAGCTGGAGGACCGCAGCCTCGTCAGGCCTCACCGCCCTCGCCCGCGTCGCCCGCCAGGGCGATGAGCCGCTGGAGTTCTTCGAGCCCCGCGGTTTCCACCTGGACGGCGCCGCCGTCCGGGCCGGAGACCTCCGTGCGAACGGGTCGGTTCAGCCCGAGGAGATGGCTGCTGCGCTCGATGATGCGGACGGCACGGTCGACGGCCTGAAGATCGCCGGTTCGGATCGCGGCCCGGTACACGCCGAAGAACAGGCGCTCCAGCCGCTCCGCCATCAGCTTGCGCAGTTCATCGGTGCTGTCGTCCAGCGCGGTGCCGCGCTCGGCCAAGGCCTTCGAGACGTCCTTGCAGGCGAGTTCGATCAGACGGCCGTCGCTGGGCGGCTCCAGTCCCTTGCGGTACGCCTCGATGCCGTACCCCTGCGGGTAGGCGACACCGTCGCTGTTGAGCGACGGGTCGGCGGCGAGTTTCCGGCCGATCGTCAGCCAGTCGATGCCAGCGAGCTTCAAGTCGATCGCGTCGGTTCGGCGTTGCGTGATCGCTGCACGCTGCGCCCGGGTGGGTCGGCCGCCCATGAACGTCTCCCTGGGCCCCGCGCCACCCCTCCATGATCCTGTAGTGGGGGCGATGCCCGTGCTGGGCCGGGGAGAGGCGCGCCCCGGGCCGGGAGGGTGCCCGGCCCGGGGGCGGCCGCTAGTGCTGGGCCAGGGTCCACTTCCTGAGGCGGTCCACGATCTCCAGCAGGGAACGCCGGGGGCCGGGGGAGAGGAAGCCGAAGGAGGCGAAGGAGGGGACGAGCGCGATCACCACGAGCAGGGCGGGGATGATGCGGACGACGACGGTGAAGAAGTCGATGACGAGCCGGAGCGTCTTGGCCTGGGTGAGTACGTCAGCAAGGCGGTCGAACAAGGTGAGATCTCCTCGAAGCGCGAGCGGGCTCACTTGGTATCCGGCCGAGGGCATAGGTCTCCCTGGGCGGTGCCCCTCCTCTGGAGGTGCGACCAAGCGATGAATGCCCGCTGGCCCGCGTCTGCGAGTCAGCGGCACATTTTGTGCCGGCTCATTCCTTGCTCCTTGGTTCTCTTGCTGCCGAGCAAAACCTGACGGCCAAGTTAAAACCTGGCGGCCGTAGAAATTTACGGTCCGCCAGGTTGGCACGCAAGGGCTAAATCAAGCTGGTGGCTTGATCTTGTTGTTTCCAGTTACTCGAAGGTGAGCTGTCCGGGGCTGGTTGTCTTGGAATGTTTTGATTTGTGCGGATTCGGCGGCGCGTCTGGGATGTTCCGGTGCTGTCGCAGCCACCAACCGAATTGCCAGTTCCGGCAGCTTCGGTACAGCCTGGCCTGACGCATTTCGGCATCGGCCGGGATGGAATGCTCGCCCCACCCGGTGATCGGGCGGGCGTTGTGGAGCCGCACCCCGAGACCAGGCACGAGGGCGTTGCCCTCCCATGCATGGCCCGGGGCGCACTCGAAGGCCAGATGGGCGTTGCGCTCCCAGGACCACGGGATCGGTAGAGCGCACAGGTACCAGGCGACTGGCGGTGACTCCGCCGGCAGCAGCACAGTCTGCCTCTTTAGCGTCCGGTCAAGCCGGGGCCGGTCGCTCTCCCCGAAGGTCTTCAGGCAGTGCTCGGCGAGGTTGAGATGCCGGATCCCGGCAAGCCACATGATGCCGTACTTGTCGCTGCTCTCGATTTCTATGCGGACCCTCTCGGGACCCGCCCCCAATGTCATTTAATTACCCCTCCATTTGACGATTCCTATCCTTGATCAATTCTATCAAGATTTCGACAATTCCAGCATGTTTGTCATGTCGGTACTCATTGGGGTATGGCATATTGAATTCATTCCGGAAAGCCGTCTCGTATTCCTCGATGGGAAACGGTCGGGGCTTGCGGCACACCGCCTTTACGGTCGCCCGGGTGACGTCGCTGAGCTCGACTTCCTCGAAGTAACGGGACAGCAGACCCCGCAGCGACTCGGGGGTGTGGTAGCGGATCCGCTGCCACTTCCCCTTCACGAACCGCATGTCCACGCTGTGCTCGTCCAGGAACGCCAGCCGGGTGGAGTCCCGGCTGATGGAGTGCTCCGATTTCTCGTACGCCTTCTCGCGCTCCAGATTTCGCGTGCCGATGCACACCTGCCCGTCGGCGGCGCACAGCGCATTCACAGTAAGCAGCACCCAGTGCTGGTACTCCAGTGAGGTGGTCGCGTTGATGACGGAGTCCAGGACGACGACCTCGTACAGACCCCGTTCCCGCAGTTCCCGTTCGATGCCGCGGATCATGGCGACGATGCCGCGGATGTCCAAGCTGTACTTGCCCTTCAGGGTCCTGTAGGGCTCGTAGTCCTGGACCCGGTACCCCTGAGTGCGCAAATGCTTCGCGTAGTCGCCGTGTCCGGCCCCGAAGTCCACCACCCGGTGAGAGGTCGTGAGCCACGGCAGGACGAGACGCTCCCACACCTCGGACTTGTAGCGGACCTTGTCCGCCTTTGCCTTCGAGGAGTGTTCCCTCAACCGGTTCGGCTGGACGATGTGCTGGTTCCACACCGGGGCCTGCTCCTCCAGGCCGGTCCAGTCGTAGACGCCGTACTCGCCGGTCAGGTCCTCCACGAGCTGGCCGGCGTCGAAGGACGACACGGTCCAGGCGAGGATGTCGAACCGCTGGGCCTTGGCGACGGCCGCGTACTCGGCGTTGAGCACGATGCGGCCCTGATCATCGATGACGACCGAGCCCCACGGCCCATGCGCGGCCGTCATGAAGCCGATGGCCTGCTGGAAGGGAAGGTTCTTCGAGGCGACGACTTCGATGGTCTGCCACGGAATCCAGCACCACTGTCCGATCGGACCGGCTTCCGCGTAGACGACGCTGCTCTCGGTCTCAACCCGGTTGTGCAAAAGGTTGAATTTGATCTCGTCCTGAAGGCGGACTTTCTGCGGCAGGATCATCGCAGGCACGGTCTCCTGCCCGATGGCCTTGAGCCCCTTGGTTCGCTGGTGACCTGCGACCAGCGTCCCGTCCGCGTTCAGGATGACGGGCTTGACGACACCGTGGCGGCGCAGAGACCCCTGGAGCCGCACGAAGGAACTCTCGGACAGGCGCCGCGGGTTGTAGTCCGCCGGCCGCAGCTTCTCCAGTGGATAGGCGGGGTCGAACCGTACGTCGAGAGGGTTCACGCCACGACCTCCTCGGCGGCGTGGTGCTCCTCGTTGAGGACGTGCCAGCCGAACCCAAGATCGGAATCCTGCTCTGCGACGTACTTCTTGTAGAGGGAGTTCAGGAACTCCACCTCGTCCTGTGTGATCCGGACGCGAGTCGATGACCATTGGAGATACCCCCACTGGAGGTAGTCGACGGTGGCGGCGGCCCCCGTTCCCGCGCCGTCGCTCGGGAGCTCGATGGGCGCGGGCAGCGAAGTGTCGTCGAGGAGTTCGTCCAGCTGTGCGCGGTCGTAGCCGGTGCCTTCGAGGTCGGGCAGGTCGGTGAGGATGTCCGCGAGAAGCTCGGTGTCGTACCCGGCGAGGTCGGAGGTCCGGTTGTCAACGATGACGATCTTCGCGGCCGTGTCGTCGTCGACATCGAGCCACGTCACGGCTATCTCTTCCCACCCGAGCTGGCGGGCGGCCTTCGCTGTGTGGTTGCCGGCAAGGATCTCGTTCGGACGGCCCGTCAGGGAGCCCTTGTTGGCGACGATCGGCTTGTACTGGCCGTGCGTGGCCAGTGATTCCGCGATGGCTTCGAGATCGCCGGTACGCGGGTTGCGGTGGTACGGGGCCAGGTCCGCGAGGGGGACGGCGAGATCCGCGAGGGAGGCGGGGATGCGAGGAGCGTTGGTAGGCACGAGGACTCTCCGGGCCCCGCGCCCACCATCGACCCTAGGTGATCAGACGTGCCGGTCGACCGAGGCGGTCAGGGCACGTTGCTGTAGTTCTGTGCTTGGGCGCGCCACATCGCCGCGTACTGGGCGTCTTGGGCGATCAGGGCTTCGTGGGTGCCTTCTTCGGCAACACGGCCTTGGTCGAGGACGAGGATGCGGTCGGCGCTGCGGGTGGAGCCGAGGCGGTGGGTGATGAGGATGACGGAGCGGCCTTCGCTCAGGAGGCGGATGCGCTCGTACATGGCCTCTTCGGCGTGCGGGTCGAGGGCCGAGGTCGGTTCGTCGCAGATCAGGAGCGGTGCGTCGGCGCGGAAGAAGGCCCGCGCGGCGGCGAGGCGCTGCCACTGGCCGCCGGAGAGGTCGCGGCCGCCCCAGTAGGAGGGGGCCAGGTTGGTGTCGAGGCCATCGGGGAGCTGCTTGATCACACTGTCCGCGCCGGCTGCGGTGGCGGCGGCCCACACGGCGGTGTCGTCGCCGGGCTGGCCGAGGGTGATGTTCGCGCGGGCGTCGGCCTGCCAGCGGCAGATGTCCTGCGGCAGCATCGCGAGGCGGCTCCAGATCTCCTCGGGGTCGACGTCGAACAGGTTGGTGTCGTCCCAGGTGATGCCACCGCTGGTGGGGTTGTAGAGGCCGGCGAGGAGCTTGGCGAGGGTCGACTTGCCGGCGCCGTTGCTGCCGACGATCGCGAGGACCTCGCCGCGCCTGAGGGTGACGGTCACGTTCTCCAGGACGGGCTGGGTGCTTCCCGGGTAGGAGAAGGTGACGTTCGTCGCGCGGATGATCTTCGGCTGGGTCGGGGCGTGCGTTGCCGTTTCGGCGTCGGGCTGGAAGGTGCGTGCTCGGGAGTCCTGGAGGAAGGTCACCCAGTCGTCCAGGTAGAGGCCGATCTTGTAGGTGGTGTGGAGGCCGGTGACGAGCCCGCCGAGTAGGTTGCGGCTGGTCATGACGGCGATGACGGCGGTACCGGCGGCGGCCAACGGGATGTGGCCGCTGGTGACGAGCCACAGCAGAACGCCGTAGACGAGCAGGGATGCTGCTCCGGCAAGGGTGTCGCCGAGGAGCTGGCGGCGGGCGGTGCTGCGGCCGACTGCTGCGGCGTGGTCTTCGAGACGGCGGGTTACTGCCTCGAACTCGCCCAGCAGCCAGCCGCGCATGGTGTTGGCGCGTACGTCCAGGGCGGAGGGGCGGCCGGACGCGTTGTACATGAGGTTGTGGCGCAGTCGGCGGTCGGTGAGGGTGTGGCGTTCGGCGCGGTGGGCGGCTCGGGCGGAGGAGATCGCGGCGATGCCGCGAGGGACGACGGCGAGGATCAGCAGCGGCACCAGGAGCGGGTGGAGGGCCAGGAGGATGCTGGCGGCGGCCAGGATCCCGAGGAGCGCGGTGGCCACGGCGGCGAGCGCGTCGATCATGAGATGGGCTTCTTTGGAGGCCCGGTTGGCCGCTTCGCTGTGGTCGCTCCAGGCCGGATCGTCGTAGGCGGCGAGGGGGACGCGGGTCGCGGCGTCCAGGTAGCGGAGCTCGGCCACGCCGTCGACCTTCGGGCCGATGCGTGCGGTGATCGTGCAGGTCTTCGCGGAGATCAGGGATCGGGCGATGGCGGCCGTGGTGACGACGGCGAGGAACGGCAGAGCGTGGGTGAGCCGGTCGGAGGGTGTGCCTGAGCCGAAGAGCTGGGTGAAGGCGCCCCGGGTCGCGTACAGGCCGGCCGCCGTGAGGACGCCCAGGGCGACCTGCAAGGCGGCCATCCAGCGGACCGCCTGCCGGTCCACGGCCCACGCCAGGCGAACGGCGATCGCGGCGAGGTGTGGAAGCCGGCGGGCCATGGTCAGCGCGGAGTCCGAGAGGGCATCGTCGTGGCGTTCGGCGCTGGTCGTGAACTGCGGCATGGCTGCGGCCTGGGTGGCGGGCCGCTTCCGGAGCCTGGCGAACCGTGTGCGTGCGGGGGCCGGGATGATCGCTCCGGCCGGGCTGTCAGAGTGCAGAGTGTCAGTCACGACCGGAGCAACGGTTCACCCGTACGAGTGGAAACGGTGGCGGGAGGTGGCGAATTTTAGTTCGGGTGTTCCACCTGTAGGGCGGGGATGTACGGCCAGATACGTTCGTCTCGGTCCTGGCCGATGATCTGTCCGCCCGCCTCGGTCCAGGCGTGGGCGCCGTAGGGGCTGAATCGGGCGCCGAGGACCCAGCGCATCCGTCGCCCGGTGAGGGCGGCGGTGATGAAGGAGGCGAGAGACTCCTCCAGGCAGGCGATCCGGGATCCGGGCCATGCGGCGGCGGCGCGGCGGACGGCGGAGTGCACGGCGACGGCCTCCGCACGTGTGGCAGCGCGTCCCGGGAGACGGGTCGCGGCTCGGGCGACAGCCATGGTCCAGCGCAGTGGAAGAAGACGGAGCAGAACCAAGGCGGTGGCGAGCCCGGCGTGCGCGGCGAGCCGTCGGCGTGCGGGCACCGGCCGCGCGGACACGAAGAGGACCTCCGGCGGGGCAGCGGCGGCGGGCGGGCGGTGCACGGCGGTGAGCAGGCCGGCGGCTTGCAGGTCGGTGGCGACTCGGGTCAGGTCTGCACGGACACGTTCGGCCGGGACGCCGCGCAGGGCCCACTGGGTCGCGAGTTCCTCGACCGCGACACGGGGTTCGGCGCCGCGTGTCACCCGGTCCCATAACTGCGCGCCGATGGGATCGAGGAATCGCCACCGGCCCCGGCCCCTGCGCACGTCCATCAACGCGACGCCCTGGGCGCCTACGGCCGCGTAGATGCCTGAGTGCTTCTTCATCGCGCCTCCTCGGCAACGGGGGTCCGCTCCCAGAACAGGTCACGGCGTACGGTCAGGGAGGCGAGCCAGCATTCGGCGGCGACCAGGGCGTGCAGTCCGGCGAGCGGCGCCGGTTCGCCGCGGGCAGCTCCCTCCAACGCAGCGATGACGGGGGCCGGGGCGAGGAGCCCCTCCTCAAGGATCCGGGAGTGGGTGAGGATCGTCCGCAAAGCGGGTTCGTTGCGGCGGATCCCGGCGTAGACGCTGCCTGTGTGGGCGGTCTTTGTCCGCCGCTGGAGCAGGTACTCGGGGGCGATCCCCGACAGGGCGGCGCGGGCCAGCGGCTTGAAGTCCCCGACGTGGCGGCGTTGCCATCCCGGTATAGCGTGGCAGACGTTGACGACGGCCGTGTCCAGGTAGGGGGCGTGGATGGGTATGCCCCAGCTCTGGTCAGCGATCTGGTCGTAGGTGGCGTGCTCCTCGCCCATGCGTTCCAGCGCGAGCCGCTCGTGGAGGGCGCCCGGCCCACGCTCCGGGTGCACGCGGCCCGCGTCTTCGCCGAGCAGGCCGGCGAGAGCGGTGCGGCCATCGGGGGTCAGCCACGAAGCGACGGGGGAGAGGCTGCACCAATCCATCGCCTCCCACGCCGGAGAGTGCCCGCCACCCGGCAGCGTCGACGGCCCGGCGAGCGTCCTGGCCATCGCGGACAAGGCCTGCGGGTAGGTGGTGCGGGCCGCCTGTAGTGCGTGCCGTAGGAATCTGGGGGGCGAACTGCGTAGCGTCCGGGCGTAGGCCGTGACACGGGCCGCAGCCGCGCGGCGCTGCCCAGCCTGGTACAGGTCGACGGCCATCGCGGGCACGGGGGAGTCCAGGACGTCGTCCCCGCCCCGGCCGGTGAGGTGGAATCGGGCGTCCGATGCCACGGCCGGCGCGAGGTGGGCGGCTTTGATACCCAGCACGCCGATCGACAGGGACGGGCTGTCGGTCATCACCAGGGCGTCGGGCCGCTGCAGCCCGTCGAAGTGCAGCACCCCCTGCTGTTCGCCGTCGACGGTCACGTGCCGGACATCGGGGAAGTCGGCGGCGAAGCGCCGGGCGTAGAGAAGGTCGTCCTCGCCGCGCATGTAGCCGTCGGTGTATGTGATTGCCGTCAGCGGTGCCCGGCACGCCGCGAGCGCGGTGAGGATGCTGCTGTCGATGCCCCCGGAGAGATCGGCCGAGGCCGGGCCGAGCAGGCCGATGCGCCGCTCCACGGCCGTGGTCATCGTCTCCCGCAGTGCGAGCGCGCCCTCCTCGAAGCCGAGCGCGGACCGGGGCGTGGGCACGGCTTCGGTGAGCACCGGTCGACCGGGCGACAGGACGAGGGCGTGACCGGGCGGGACTCTGTGGATGCCGGCGAAGTAGGAGTGGGTACCGAGCGGGTCGACGCCGACCAGGGTGAACGCGGCCACCAGACGTACCGGGTTCGGTGCCGCCCCCGCGTACGCGGCCAGGACGATCGCGGACGTCGACCACACCACCTCGTCGCCGTCGACGAGCCAGAACACGCAGATGGTGCCCGCCCGGTCCCCGGCCACCCGCACCGTCTCGCCGGTACGGACGACAGAGAGGAAGGACCCCGGCAGCTGGGGGGTCTTCTCCCACCGGCCGCGCTCGGCGCTGTCCCGGGCCTCCCACAGTTCCGCCTTCGTCGCCAGGCAGACCCCCGCGGTGAAGACCTCGGTGCTGCCGCCCAGGGCCGGGGCGTAGCGCAGCGCCGCCGTGTCGTATCCGGCCGCCCACACCTGGGCCGGGCCTTCCATCGGTACGGGCTGGCCGGCACAGGGCCGCCATCGCCAACCCGCCATGCCGGCGGGGCCTGTGTCGAACACGCCGCTAACGAACTTCATGGGAAATCCTCCTCGCCTTGGTTGACGTGCAGACGTACGAGCGCCCGGGGCGGCCGTGTTGGCCGGCCGTCCCGGGCGCTCGTGATCAGCGGGGCGAAGCCCCCGCCGGGAGGTTCAGCCCTTCTGCCAGTACTGGGTGTCGTCCGCGTTGTTCCCGCCGTTCGACCCGAGGGTGACCTCGGTGACGGTGCCCAGGTCGGCCAGAGCCGGGGTGACGTACTCGGTGGTCTCGGTGACGGTGATGTCCTTCATGGCTGTCTCCCTTGAGAAGTTGGTGCGCTGGTCCCCCGCGGGCCGGGCGGCGCGTCCACCGCCCGGCCCCTTGGACTCCTCTATGACAGCGGACCGCAACTCCGTTCGACAGAGACGAAGTTGGGGACTTCCTAGTACGGCCGGTGGGACGGAGTTGGTATGGATCTGGGACGTCGCCAGGTCAGGACGCGTGCAGGAGGTCCAAGACGGCTTGGCGGTAGACCGCGTACACGGTTGGGAGCTCGGCCAGATGGGCGCGCTCGTCGATACCATGCAGCCCCTCGTAGGGGACGCCGAACCCGGCGGTCGCCGGGATGCCGTATCCGGCGAGCAGGTTCCCGATGTTGGAGGGCCCCGCCACCTTGGATCGCACCTCGACGCCGTGGGTCCGGGCACTGGCCAGGAGGGACGCGGCCGGCTCCTCGTGAGGCTGGAGTTGGAATGGCGGCCAGCACGCCACCTCGGTGATCACGGTGGGCTTCGGGCCCGGGAGCTCGGCGTCCAGCTCCGCCACTGCCTTCCGCACGTGGGCCTCGGCTGCCTCGCCGCCGAACGCCGGAACCGTGCGCACGTCCACGTTTAGCCGACACAGGTCCGGCACCGTCGAGAAGCCCTCACCGGCGTGGATGGAGGTGACGGTCAGCTTCGGGGGGAGCGGGAACCCGCCTTCGGCTTCGGTGGGGAGCCCGCCGTTCTCCAGCAGCTGCACTAGCCGGGTGGCGCGGGTGATCGCACTGACCTGGGTGCGGCTGGATCCCGAGTGACCGGATGGGGCGAACACGGAGATCGCTGCCCGCCACAGTCCGCGCCCGCCGACCACGACCTCGTCCATGCCCGGGTAGCCGATCATCACCCCGGCGGGTCGCACCGCTTCCGGGTCGGCCAGGTAGGCACGGGCCCCGCCGAACCCTCCGGTGTGCTCGTCCACGTCGAGGAGGACCGCGAGGCCGCCCGCGAAGGAGTCTGCTCGCTGATGGAGTTCGGCCGCGATGTGGCAGTACGCAGCGGCGGCCAGCTTGGAGTCCGCCGAGCCGCGCCCCCGCAACCACCCCTCGACCACATCCCCGACGGCCGGCGGGAAGGTCCAGGAAGCCTCATCCCCGTAGGCCGCTGTGTCCAGGCAGGCATCCAGCGTCCACCACGGTCCTGGCCTGCCACCCGGGATCTCGATCAGCAGGCCGACGAGCTGGCCCCCCTCGTCGGTCAGCCGCCGGTGCGGCAGTGACCGCGTGGCAAGCCATCTTTCCAGCACGCCGAGGACAGGCCCGTACGCGTCGATGCCCCCTCGGCTGGGGTGACGGATGAGCGCCTGGGCGAGTTCGATCACCGAGTCCATCTGCTGTGCGGCCGTCGCGGCCGGGTCGTTCGTCACTCTGCTCCTTGCCATGGAAAGCCGCGCCGCCGAGTTGGCAGGGCGGCGACAGCCTCGGCTGTCTCTACCGGCCGTGCGGAGGCGCATGCCTCCCGGCCGTGTTGCACCAAACCGACCGCCGCGGCCTTGCTCAACAGCACCCCGCAGTCGAAGCCGTCCGCGCCGTGGAATGAGGGCAGGGGCAGGACGGCCGCCGACTCCGAGGCCACGATGAACCGCTCCATCGCATCTGCGGATTCGACGATCCCGATGTGAAGGGTCTTGACCCCGTTGCGACGTTCGGCCGGATCACGGAGTTCGAGGAGCCGCAGAAGGTGGTCGCTCAGGTCGTGGTGGCGGGGCGGCCCGTACAGGACGCGGTAGTGCACCAGGTCGGGTTGCTGCGCGACAGCCGTCTCGATCGCCGCGAGGTAGGTCTTCTCCCGGCTCCGGGACCCTGTGATCACGAGTTGCTCCCGGGCACCTGAGACGACCTCGACCATGGCCTCCAGCAGATCCGAGTAGCGGGTCAGGAGGCGGATGACGACTCCGGTCCCGGCCACCTCCAAGGTGCTGGCCGGCCCGCTCCTGTCCTGGTGCGCGAACAGGACCTCCGAGCGTTCGCGATACAGGGTCACCAGGGCCCGACGGTTCCTCGCTCCGGTCCGTTTCCGGCCCGATTCCCAGGCACTCAGCAGGCTGGCATCCGTCGCCCCGCCGGTGATCAGGTTGAGTTGGTCGGTGGCCTCTTCGAGAGTCCAGGTGCGCGCCCGTCGCGCGCTGCGTAACGCCGAGTCCGGCACGGCTGACCCCCTGGGGCTGATATCGAGCATGGCGCGGCGCCTTCGCCGCTGTGGGCCCATGGTGCCGCCCGCCGACGGTTTGCGGGAGGTGGGGTTGTGCTCCCGTTACGGCTGCACGACGTGAGGACATGCGGCAGCCCCGCCGACGGGGGTGACGGCGGGGCTGCTGGTGCAGATCGTATGAGATCAAAAGAGGCTCTGATGGAAGAACTGCGCATTCCGGTCGGAGCTGTTGATACGTATCAGGCAGATTCCTGGTGCATGACCTTGGCGGGATCGGCGGTGCCGCCCACATAGCGCGCCCAGACTCCGGCCCCTTCGTCCCCGGTACTGCGTGCGTGAGCCTCGAAGGCACCCGCCGGCCGGAACGCGGCCAGCTTGCCGGTGCGGATGCGGTAGGCGAAATTCGAGGCAGGGCCGATGGCGGGGCGTTCGGCGACGAGGGCCCAGTCGCCGGGCCGGGCGCGAAGGGCGCGTGCGGCGTTGTCGGCGTCTGCGCTGCGGGAAGGGAGGGGCTCGAACTGGACGGGCATCAGGTGGCTCCGTTCACGGTGGGCGTCTCGGCGAGGCTGCGGATTCGGGCGGCCAGTAGCCACTGCCGGTCCGCGAGGTCCTCGCAGAGGGCGTTCGCGATCGAGGCGATCTCTGCGAGGACGTGCGGTGAGGGGGCTTGTTGCCCGGGCGGCTGGGCGTTGGGCGACATGTGGGCCCCGGTCAGCGGTTGTTGCAGCGGCAGGTGTTGGTGATCGGGTTGAACCACGAGTCACAGGAGGTGCACCAGATTGCTCCGGGGACGGGCGGTTCGCCGGGGGTGGGGGACATGTCGGGCTTCCTGTTCAGAGGGTTCCGGGGAGGGTGGCGCGTGGACCGCCGGGGGCGAGGGTGGAGACGATGAGGGCGAGATCGCGAGGCCGCCACAGGGCCACTTCGAATCCGCACTCGGAGAGGTGGCGCAGCCACAGCTTCTGTTCGGGCCGCATGCGGCCGGTGTCGGTCTTCAGCTCGATGAAGATCGTGCGTCCTGCTGTCGGGTGGCCGTATACCTCGTCGGGCCATCCGGCGTCACTGCGAAGCGAGTTGTGGGTGTGGTAGGCGAGGGTCCAGCCGCGCATCTGGGCGAGTTGCCTGACGTGGCGACGGAACTGTTCCTCGTTCACCGCGTGCCAGCGGGTCGGTAGGTCCACGTCGCGATGGCCGCTTCCAGCACGGCGTAGTGCTCGGCTGCGTGCGGGTCGGGCTTGCGCGTCGGGGCGGGCGCCGCCTGCGGGGTCGCCTTGCGACGGTGCCGGTCCTTGAGGACTTCCTGAACGGTGTATCGCTCGCTGATGAGTTCGGCGAGCGGGTGGCCGTACTGCTCGATGGCGTGTTCGTCTTCGAGGTCGGCGGTGGTGGTTGTAGGCATCTGCTTCTCCGTGGGTGTGGCCGGGACCCGCTGTGGGGGCGGGTCCCGGCCGGAGGGGTGGCTCGTATCTGACGAGCCGTTCCGGACGAGCTGGGCGCGGGGGTCTCTGCCCGTTCGGAAGTTGGTGGTGTCGGGCCGTGCCTTCGGCCTGACTTGCAGGACCGTAACATGAATTTGTGTAGCGGCCTATTTCTAGTCGATGGCCACCACGTCCTCCGCGTCGTGGTACTGCGGCCGGGATGTCCCCGGCCAGAGGATCCCCACCAGTCGCCCGCCTGCGAACGGGTCGCTCCCATACCCGCAGACGGTGCCGAAAAGGCGTATGCGCCCGTTCGTCGGTGGGGTCTTGAGGGTCACGGTGGCGCCTGTCGGGTACTCCGGGGCGGGCCCTGTTCGGTGGTTACTTGGCTGCGAGGAGTTCAAGGCCGCGCCCCCATTCGGGGGTGATGGGCTCGTGGAAGGCGCACCCGCCTCCCTGGCTCTCCAGGTCGGTTGCCGTCCAGTCGTCGGCGCCACCGTCCGCGGGTCGCTCGAAGTGCTGGATGCTGCCGCAGTTGAGTGTGACGGCCAGGCGCAGGCCGCCGCTTGCGGTGGGGGTGACGCCGTAGCGGCCGCCCTCGGTGAGGGCTTGCTTGGTGAGGCTGTCTCCGAGACTCATGGCACGTCGTCCTTTTTGGTAGTGGCCTATTTATGGTCAGTAGAGTGCGCCGAAGCCGTCGCAGAGATCGCAGGTGTCGCCGGTCGAAGGCTTCACGCCGTCGTCGCATGCCGGGCATGCGAGGCGGCGGCCGATGCCGTGGCATTCGGTGCAGGTTCGATCGACCTCGTGGGGGCCGTGAAGGTATACCTCCGTGCCCTTGCCCTCGCAGCTGTCGCACTCGGGGGCGTCCGTGTCATAGACGCCGGCGCAGCTGACCGGGGTGAACGTGACCACGGGTGATTCCCTTCTCCGGTGAGGCTCGGCGCCTCTTCCTTATATGTGAATTCTACTATGCCTGGTGGGGGTGTCCAGTGCCCTTGGCCATCAATCCGCCTGGCGTCGAACGTGGCGGAGCAGGGCCGCCCCCACGCTGTGGAGCCGCGCCGCCGTCCACTGTGACCCCGAGATGCTCACCCGGACGATCGGCCGCCCGGCCTCCTCCAGCAGCAACACGCCCGGGGTCGCGGCCGAGTACCGCACCCTCCACCCTCCGTCAGCCTGCTCCGAGGGGGCGGGCAGCGGTGGGGCGAGCAGATCGTCCACCACGGGTGGGATGTGGCGAGAGAACGTGGCAAGCCGCTCCTCATCGTGGCGGCATCCGCCCATGCAGATCATCAGGCAGGCCCGCGTTCCGACAGTGAGGAACGCATGCCGGATGCTGGTGCCGACCGCCCTGCTGCGCACCTCGCCGTGCGGCGCGGGGGTGACGCGATGCAGCCAGAACCCTTCCATGGAGGCGTCCCGATACCGACGACCCAGCTCCCATCCTTCCAGGCGCGACACCTCGGCCCACGTCCACGGCCGGCCGCCATCGAGGCGGTCGACAGCGTCGGGCCCACTCGTCATCCACAGCTGTGAGCTGGCGGTGGCGTTGAACAATCCCTCGCTGTAGGTGGTCTCGACACGGACGAGGACCCGGTCGCCGCCGACCTCCAGAGCCCGGCGGTTCGGGGCGGTCAACACAGGGCATTGCGTGCAGGCCCCGTCCCGTATGCAGGAGCCGAAGCCGCCCCACCGGGCGCGTCTGGTGTCCTGGCTCTCGAAGAGAGTCGCGTAGGAGCGGGGGAGTAGTGCGCACTGCGGCCCGGCCGCTCCTATATGCCCGTTCAGGCTGAGGCGGTTGTAGCCCTTCCCGTCCGAGGGGCGTACGGGCTCGGGCTCGGGCAGATGGACCGGCATCAGAACAAACCCTCCTGGCCGGTGTCTCCGACTGCCGGCCGGGCCTGCCGGACGGGCTTCTGTGGGGGCTGCTCTCCGAACAGGGCTGGTGTGCCGTGACTGTCCGGTGTGGCGTAGATCCGTCCGGGGCCGGCGGGTACGGGAAGGGTGGCGGGGGCCGCGGCGTCGAAGTCGCCTTCGGTCATCGCGGTCCAGTCCATTCCGGTGGGAGGGTGCTCGGTCAAGGGAGTCTCCTTCGCTTCGTGCGGCGGGGGGCGGGGCTCACGGCTCCGCCCCCGCTCCGTCTGCCCGTCAGGCCGCGATGCTGACCGCGTCGGCGTTCATGGCCTCGGGGTTGACGGCGATCA
The DNA here is from genome assembly GCF_026627505.1 of Streptomyces sp. H27-H5. Taxonomy (GTDB): domain Bacteria; phylum Actinomycetota; class Actinomycetes; order Streptomycetales; family Streptomycetaceae; genus Streptomyces. Next base: position 30,063 of record NZ_JAPNLK010000088.1, read on the forward strand.
GCTCTGCCGCCTCGGCGTGCGCCTTGGCCTGCTTGAGCTGCCAGCGCGCCTTGGTCAGGGACTCAGCCACCCGGTCGAGCTGGTCGAGTCGGGCGCCGACCTGCCCCTCAAGGGCCTGCGCCAGCTTGATGGGGTCGGTCTTGGCGATCTCATCGAGCATCGCGCGGACCTGCTCGATCTTGTCGAGGGTGCCCTTGGTCTTCTTCTGGGCGGCGGCGCGCTCCTCGCGCTGCTCGTCGGTCAGGTCCTCGGTGATCATCAGTACCTGCTGGTCCTGCTGCTGCTTCATGGCGAAGGCGAAGTGCACGATCTCGTTGTCCGCCTTGAACTCCCCGCGGGCGAACTTCGAGAGGAGGGCGCCCTGGTTGGCGAAGCTGAGTGCGGCGATCTGCACGGCGGCCTGCGTGCCGATCTGCCCATCCTGTACGAGCTTCTGGAATTCGAGGCGGAGGTCGAGGAGGGCCAGGCGCAGCTTGACGTAGGCGGTGGTCTTGCCGAAGTCGGCGGCGACCGTGGCGATCGTGGCGCCTTCCTCCTCGTCCAGGATCCGCTGGTAGCCGTTGGCCTCCTCGAAGGGGGTCATGTTCTCGCGGTTCACGTTCTCCGACATGGACCGCTTGAAGCGGCGCAGTTCGTTCTTCTCGGAGACGATGCTGACCTTGACGGTGCTCTTGCCCAGGACGGTCAGGGCGCGGTAGCGACGCTCGCCCGAGATGATCTGGTATCCGCCCTGCGCGTCGTCGGGGGCGACCTCGATCGGGGTCATCTGGCCGTAGGTGTCGATGGCCTTGGCGAGTTCCTGGATGGCCTCTTCGTTGAAGTACTCGCGGGGCTGGTTCGGGTTGGGGCGGACCTGGGTCATCTTTACGGTGCGGTAGGTCATTTCGGGTGCTCCAAGAGGTGTTTGGCGTTGGCTTCCTGCCCTTGCCTTATACCTGAATTCTACTATGATGAGAGGGGGTGTCCACTCCCCGGAGCCCCGCCCGATGTGACCTCGACCACGCCCGAAAGTCTGCTTGGCGCGAAGACGCCGAAGGGGTGCCGGATCATCTCCGGCACCCCTTCGGCGTCCCCCTCAAGCGGCGAGCGCCCGACCCCCGTCCACGCGCTCACGCCACCGTCGAACCTCGGCCGGCGCCCCGGCCATCAACGCGACGCGACAGTCCTCGTCCAACGGGCACAACACGCACAGCGTGCGAGGCGCTTCACCCGCCACGGCCCGTCTCTCCGTGCTGCGGCAAGCCGCCTCGCTCCACGCGATGGGCCGCGCGAGCGGACTGCTCTCGCAGTCGAGGCCGCCCAGGTTCAGGAGCAGCTGGGCGCGATCCGGTGAGGTTCCGCCGCCGCTCGACTGTCGCGGCTGCCTCGACAGCGCGAGGACGCGCTGCACGTCAATCACAAGCCCCCCAAAAAATTGCGGGAAGCGGGAGCTACTGGCTCCTGCCGCCCCGTCCTGCGCACCATTCCCCCGGTGCCCTGCTGATGGTGTGCTCACCGGCTGAGGTGGCTCGCGCCGCCGGTGAAGGGTCTGCGCCCAGGTCGCGGGCACCCGCCCCCGGACCGCCGCTCGTGGCGGAACAAGGTCTTGGGGGAGGTGGCCGGGCTGAGGGCGCAATGGGTGCGGCCTCGGCAGCCGCGGTCGTCTGTCTCGTTACGCGTTCAGCGGCGTAAGGCCGGTGCGCGGGAAGGGGCGGACATTCGTCGACTCCGTCGTCGGGCCCTCGTGTGGGCATGGGGTGCCATGCCCCAGGTGGGACACGTGTCAGCCCGAGGCGAATCGGGTGATCGTTGACGATGTGACCATAAGTCAACTACTCCCCGTCATGTCAAACAGGTGAGGCGTGGGCGTGGCACCCGCTGGCGAGGGTTTGGAAAATAGATGAGACACTGAGTGAGAGACACGTACAGTGCCCGGCGACGGGCGAGGGAGACAGGTATCTATGGGTGCGGGAGATAGTGCTGGCCGCACCATCGCAGAGAAGCTCGACTACCTGATCCAAACCCTCCACCCACAGGGGCGGGGCCCGTACGCCACCCGCGAGATCGAAGCCCTCATCAAGCAGAGGGCGGCCGAAGGCGAGCCGACGGTGGCACACGCGACGATCAGCAACATTCGTTCGGGCAAGATCACCAACCCCGGAGCGGACTCCCTGCGTGCGCTGGCCTCCTTCTTCGGCGTGCCCGTCGGCTACTTCTTCGACGACGCCGTAAGCGGCCCGATCGATGCCAGGATCCGCGAGATCAAGGGCGGCGTCGAGCGCGCGGCGGCCGGCGAAGACCTGGCCGACGCCTTGGAGGACAAGGAAGTCCGTGCCGTCCTTTTCCGGTTGGGCGGCCTGTCCACGTCGGCGCTTCGCGGCATCAAGGGCATGGTCGATACGTATCGCGCGGCCGAGGGGCTACCGAAGGTGAATTCGAAGGGCTCCAGATCGTGAGGCCCCGAGCAGTCGAAGCGGAACCCCGATTGTCACTTTGAATCACCGGGCGCATACAGTGAACCCCACCGGGGGAGCACGCTCATCGCGGCTGCACGTATGCGATCAAGGTGAGGCTGGGCAATGTTCTGGGCGAGGGGCAGGAAATCTCTTTCCGCCATCGTCGGTGGTCTGGACATCCCTCATCCTTTCGATCTTCAAGACTTCTGCGATTCGATAGCGAATCTGCGGGGCCGCCCCCTCATCCTGGATCCACCGCGTAGTGGTCGGGCTGTGGATGGAGAAATCAGAAGAGGTGCCCGCTGACCTGGGATGATGGGAGTTTCTACGCTTCCATCAGACCCGAGCAAGAGGGCACCTCGTAAGTGAAAT